>JAKAEP010000003.1 GCA_021818265.1 Actinomycetes bacterium | reverse complement strand
GTTCTATGTTGCCAGCACGTAATGGTGGGGACTCGTAGAAGACTGCCGGGGTCAACTCGGAGGAAGGTGGGGACGACGTCAAGTCATCATGCCCCTTACGTCTAGGGCTGCACACATGCTACAATGGACGGTACAGAGGGCTGCTAAACCGCGAGGTGGAGCCAATCCCTAAAGCCGTTCTCAGTTCAGATTGCAGGCTGCAACTCGCCTGCATGAAGTTGGAGTTGCTAGTAATCCCGGATCAGCACTGCCGGGGTGAATACGTTCCCGGGCCTTGTACACACCGCCCGTCAAACCACGAAAGTTGGCAACACCCGAAGCCGGTGGCCTAACCGCAAGGAAGGAGCCGTCGAAGGTGGGGTCAGTGATTGGGGTTAAGTCGTAACAAGGTAGCCGTACCGGAAGGTGCGGCTGGATCACCTCCTTTCTAAGGAGCACATCTGCCCATTGGGGGCAGACAGCTACCGAGTTGAATGCTGGCTAGTCGGCCCCGTCGCCCCGAGGGCGCGCCCGTGTGGCGTGTCGTGGGTGGTGGGTGTCCGGACTCTCGTCTTCCGTTTTGGAGGAGCGACTCCTCCGGCGACGCCCCCTCGGGGGCCTCTCGCCCCGACGTTCCCCGCCCGCGGTTGTCTAGCGGCGTGGGTCGAGCGTCGTTGCGATCCTTGAGATTCTTAGAACGAGCACGAGCATCTAATAAATATCAATTTCTCCAAGCTACAAAGAGTCAACGGTGAATGCCTTGGCGTCTAAAGCCGAAGAAGGACGTGGGCGACTGCGATAAACCACGGGGAGCTGTCTACCGAGCTGTGATCCGTGGGTGTCCGAATGGGAAAACCCTGCATCCGTCATGGGATGCAACTCCCGCCTGAATATATAGGGCGGGGTGAGGGAACCGGGTGAAGTGAAACATCTCAGTAACCCGAGGAGAGGAAAACAAAAGTGACTCCCTGAGTAGCGGCGAGCGAAACGGGAAGAGCCTAAACCGGTCTGGTGTTAAAGCACTGGGCGTTGCCAGACCGGGGTTGTGGGACTCATCGGAGGGAACCAGCAACCCTCGCAGAGTTACAAAATCGACTCGTAGCGGAAGCACCTGGAAAGGTGCGCCATAGAGGGTAACGGCCCCGTACGCGAAACGACGAGATCTCTGGATGAGCACCCGAGTAACGCCGGATCCGGGAAAGCCGGCGTGAATCTGTCAGGACCATCTGATAAGGCTAAGTACTCATAGACGACCGATAGTGAACAAGTACCGTGAGGGAAAGGTGAAAAGTACCCCGGGAGGGGAGTGAAATAGAACCTGAAACCGTTGATTTACAATCAGTCAAAGAGTCGTCATGGCGTTACGACGCCATGGCCTCGATGGCGTGCCTTTTGAAGAATGAGCCAGCGAGTTACGGTGTGTGGCGAGGTTAACCCGAGAGGGGTAGCCGAAGCGAAAGCGAGTCTTAATAGGGCGTTCAGTCGCATGCTGTAGACCCGAAGCCGAGTGAGCTTGCCATGGGCAGGTTGAAGCGGGGGTAAAACCCCGTGGAGGACCGAACCCACCTCAGTTGAAAATGAGGGGGATGACCTGTGGTAAGGGGTGAAAGGCCAATCAAACTCGGTGATAGCTGGTTCTCCCCGAAATGCATTTAGGTGCAGCGTCAGTCGTTCAGCGTCGGAGGTAGAGCACTGGATGGGCTAGGGGGCCTACAAGCTTACTGACCCCAACCAAACTCCGAATGCCGACGCTCCAGAGACTGGCAGTGAGACCACGGGGGATGAGCTTCGTTGGTCGAGAGGGAAACAGCCCAGATCTTCAGCTAAGGCCCCAAATTCTGGACTAAGTGGAAAACGATGTGAGAACGCTCAGACAGCCAGAAGGTTGGCTTAGAAGCAGCCATCCTTTAAAGAGTGCGTAATAGCTCACTGGTCGAGTGGTCTTGCGCGGATAATGTAACGGGGCTCAAGTCCAGAGCCGAAGCTAAGGATTGCGCCGCATGGCGCAGTGGTAGGGGAGCGTCGAACCTGCGGTGAAGCGGGGGTGTGAACCCACGTGGAGCGCGTTCGAGTGAGAATGCTGGTATGAGTAGCGAGAGAGGGGTGAGAAACCCCTCCGCCGTAAGCCCAAGGGTTCCTGGGGAAGGCTAATCCCCCCAGGGTCAGTCGGGAGCTAAGGCGAGGCCGAGAGGCGTAGTCGATGCACAACAGGTTGATATTCCTGTACCACCGTGTCCGCGCCCATCCCAAGATGGGGGTACTAAGGGGCTGACCTTCGGGTCGAACCGACCAACCCCGTGGCGGGAAGCGAAGGAGGGACGGAGGAGGATAGGTGAGCCCAGGCGTTGGTTGTCCTGGGGTAAGTGTGTAGGGCGAGGTGTAGGCAAATCCGCACCTCACGATGCCTGAGACACGATGCCGAGCCGCTAGGCGAAGTCACTGATTCCATGCTCCCAAGAAAATCTTCTAGCGAGTTGACACGGTGCCCGTACCCCAAACCGACACAGGTGGGCGGGTAGAAAATACCAAGGCGATCGGGAGAACTGTAGTTAAGGAACTCGGCAAAATGCATCCGTAACTTCGGGAGAAGGATGGCCCTAGTAGCGTGAAGGACCTTGCGTCTCGAGCGCGAGAGGGTCGCAGAGAATTGTGGGAAGCGACTGTTTACCAAAAACACAGGAGCGTGCTAAGTCGTAAGACGCCGTATACGCTCTGACGCCTGCCCGGTGCTGGAAGGTTACGGGGATCGGTTAGCTCTTGAGCGAAGCTGAGAACCTAAGCCCCAGTAAACGGCGGCCGTAACTATAACGGTCCTAAGGTAGCGAAATTCCTTGTCGGGTAAGTTCCGACCTGCACGAATGGCGTAACGACTTCCCAACTGTCTCAACTACAGACCCGGCGAAATTGAAGTACGAGTAAAGATGCTCGTTAGCTGCATCAGGACGGAAAGACCCCGTGCACCTTTACTACAACTTGATGTTGGGTTTTGGTTCAGTTTGTGTAGGATAGCTGGGAGGCTGTGAAGCGCTGGCGCTAGTCAGTGTGGAGCCAACGTTGAAATACCAGCCTTTCTGCGCCGGAGCCCTAACCTCGGTCCGTGATCCGGATCAGGAACAGCGTCAGGCGGGTAGTTTGACTGGGGCGGTCGCCTCCTAAAACGTAACGGAGGCGCCCAAAGGTTCCCTCAGGCTGGTTGGCAATCAGCTGTTGAGTGCAATGACACAAGGGAGCTTGACTGCGAGACCTACAAGTCGAGCAGGTACGAAAGTAGGGCATAGTGATCCGGCGGTCGCTTGTGGAAGCGCCGTCGCTCAACGGATAAAAGGTACGCCGGGGATAACAGGCTTATCTTCCCCAAGAGTCCATATCGACGGGAAGGTTTGGCACCTCGATGTCGGCTCGTCGCATCCTGGGGCTGAAGCCGGTCCCAAGGGTTGGGCTGTTCGCCCATTAAAGCGGTACGCGAGCTGGGTTCAGAACGTCGTGAGACAGTTCGGTCCCTATCCGATGCAGCCGTAAGAGATCTGAGAAAGGTTGTCCCTAGTACGAGAGGACCGGGACGAACGCAGCTCTCGTGTGACAGTTGTCCTGCCAAGGGCATGGCTGTTTTGCGACCTGCGGGTGGGATAAGCGCTGAAAGCATCTAAGTGCGAAGCCCGTTTCAAGATGAGATCTCTCACTGGGTTAACCAGGTAAGGCCCGTGGCTAGACGACCACGTTGATAGGCCGGAAGTGTACGTGCGGCAACGCATTCAGCTGACCGGTACTAATCGGCCGAGGGCTTGGAGTTGATGATGCTCGTGCTCGTTCTAAGACGCTCAAGGGGTCGTGACGGCCCCCACTCCGGTGGAGCGTAGGTTTCCGGTGGTCATGGCGGTGGAGATATACCTGTTCCCATTCCGAACACAGAAGTCAAGCCCACCCGCGCCGATGGTACTTGGGGGTCCCCCCCTGGGAGAGTAGGTCGCCGCCGGGATTTCTAAGGAAGACCCCCGCCTCGTGCGGGGGTCTTCCGCTGTGCGGGCGCCCGTCGCCGGGCCCGCGGGGCGGTGGGGCGAGCGGGTCCTCACCCTAGAATCCTCCGGCGTGACCCCCGAGACCCCGCCCGTGGACCCCGCCGACGTGGCGCGCCGGCCGAGGCTGAGCGAGGGTGTGCAGGTCCTGATCGCCACGGTCATCGCCCTCGTGGTGATCGGCGGAGGCATCTTCATGTACGTCGCGAACGAGCACACCTCCATCCCGTGCACCATCCGCTACGTGGTCGGGGGCCCGACGCTCAGCACGGTCCACTCGAACCAGGTGGGGCCACCGACGACGCTGCCACCCTCGCGCGACAACGACGCGGCGCGCTCGAGGATCCTCGACGCGACGCCCGACGCCGACAACGACGTCCTGCGCCGGGAGATGATCTGCCCCTAACGGGTCGACGCCGTTCCGGGGAGGGCGTGCGCCCGCCACGAGCGGGGAGGCCCTAGGCCGTCGCCGGGGCCGCCGGGGCCTGGAGGACCAGCAGCGCCGTCGCGACGGGCCGCTCGACCCGTCCCGGGTGGTAGACGACCCGGCCGTTCGCGAACATCGACGTCGACTGGCCCCCGTCGAGGTCGATCGCCGTCACCACGTCGAGGGACTGGAGGATCCTGATGAGCTGGCCGGCGGTCGCGCCGGCGCGCTGGTCGGTGCCCCCGACGGTCATGAGGACGGTCGATCCGCTGCTCGTCCAGCCGAGCACCGTGCGCGGGAAGCGCTGCCACATGTAGGTGTCCGTCCGACTGACCCGCACCGGCGTGCCGTTCTCCAGCAGGATTGGATGACCGCCGAGCACGTCGCACCCGGCGTTCGAGGTGGTGGCGAGCGCGGCGGTCGCGCCGGGCGCGAGGGCCCCCAGGGGCGAGCCCGGCGGGGCGACGACGACGACCTCGCCGGGGGTGACGTGGGTCGCGTGGGCGAGCGCCCCGACGAACTGCAGCGATGCGGTCGAGTTGAGGGTGGTCGGGCTCGCGCCCGGGTCGACCTGGGCGAAGCGGTACGTCGTCCAGCCCGGCGCCCAGGGGGTCGCGATGTAGTAGGCCGAGGTGTAGAGGAGCGTGCCCGCGAGGGGGAGGTCCACCCCGGGGTAGCGCATCGGCAGCTCCTGGTTCACGGCCGTGATCGCTACGGACGCTCCGTTGACGGTGAGCGTGCTCGACCAGTTGAGGCCCTGGCTCACCGTGTGCTGGTCGAGGTTCACCTCCTGGTGGGAGATCTGGGGAGTGTGCAGCAGCACGCAGTCCTGGATGATCCCGCCCACCACGTCGCCGGGGTCGATCGCGCCCCGCGGGGTGACGTCGAAGAAGTCCCCGTTCACCGCCGCCACGCACCCCGGGGTCGTGCGGCACATCGCGCTCGGCCGCTCGAGTGTGCCGTCGACGGCGTGGTTGGCGAGTCCGACGGCGAGCGTGTAGCTCGGGCCACTGAAGCTGACGACGCGGATGGGGGTGTGCACGCCGAAGCGCGCGCCGCTGACCCCGCGCACGAGGGGCCCCGATGCGGTGGTGCCCGCCGCGCTCGCCACGGGGACGGCGAGGGGGCTGAGGACGACGAGAGCGGCACCGAGGAGGGCGCCCGTGAGGGTCCGCCACGCCCGCCCCCGGCTTCGCGGGCGCACCAGGGGCCCGGTGCCATCTCGGGTCGTGGGGCCTCGCGTCGCCATGGACCCACGCTAGGACCGGTCGCTGCCGTCCTCGGGGTCGCCCACCGGCGGGCGCGGTCGGGCCCTTGGGGTCGTGCGCTCGATGCGATACTGACCCGATGTCGATGGGATTGGGGCGACGGCGTGTACGCCGTGGGCTGGCCCTCGTGGGACTCCTCGGGGCGCTCCTCGTCGCGCCGGTGGCGGCGGCCTCGACGCGAGGTGGGAACTACCCCGTCCTCGTCGTGGGGGCGGGCACGAGGTCCGACTACGTGCTCGTCGCCGAGGGGTGCGCGAGCCTCCGCTGTCTCGTGCTCGACCGGCTCGACCCGGTGACCGGGCGGATCACCCGGGTGACGCGTCCCCCACTCTCGCCGGTGCGCGACTCGCCCTCGGGCGACCTCGGCCGCCTGGCCTTCGCCTCGGCCCGGCTCGGCGTGGCCCTGGTGGGCCAGAACGGCACGACGCAGAAGGTCTACGCGACGAGCGATGGGGCCCGTTCGTGGCAGCGCGTCGCCTTCGGGCCCGGTGAGAGCGTCCTGGACGTCACCGCGGGCGGAGGCGCGGTCTACGTCGTCCTCGCCCACTGTCGCACGACGAGGGGATTCGAACGCTGTCGCGACTTCGTCCTCGCGCACGCGAGTGCCGCGCGCGCCTGGACGAGCGAGCGCGTCCCGGCGGCGGTGACCGCCGGGCCACCCGCTGCCCTCTCTGGCCCCCAGCTCGGGTCGGTCGCCGCGTACGGTTCGCGCGTCGTCGTGGTTCAGACCTCCCAGGGGTCGGTGACGCTGGTGCGCACCTCGCCCGACGCCGGTCGCACCTGGACGACGCGCAGCGTCGCCTGGCCGACGCTCGCGAACATCGCCGGCTGCTCGTTGAGTCCCGAGGGCCCCCTTGTGCTGTGGGCGTCGTGCCCGACGGGGATGCAGGTGAGCTTCTATCGCAGCGCCGACGGGGGCCGCACCTGGTCGGCCGTCCACCAGGGGCAGTTCTCAGGCACCGGCGGCGGGTTCTTCGCCGCCGCGTCGTCCTCGACCGCCTACCTCGACTACGGCTATCCCCGCCACGTGCTCTACGTCGTGCGCGCTCCGGGGCTCCGCCCGGTGCGCGTCGGACCGTTGCCGTGCGCGGACTTCACGTCGGAGACCTTCTCCGATTCTCGCCACGGCGCGATCACGTGCACGGGCTCGACGAGCCCCGTCGCGGCGCCGCGGCTCATGGTGTCGAGTGACCAAGGTCACAACTGGCGCGCGGTGTCGATCCGCTGAATTCACCTGATGCCTGTATGGAAGAGCGGGTGCATTGGAAGGAAAACGCCAGGGGATTGCCAGGGTTCTCTAAGGAACGGGTGGGAGACTGGAAGGCGCAGGCGCGCCCCATCGGGCGGGCCGACCGCCGACCAAGGAGACCCCATGCGAACAGAATCCGCCGATCGATCGAGACCACGCGCCACGGGATCGAGGCTGCGGGCGCTCGTCGCGGCCGCCACGGCCGTCCTGGGGATTGGGGCGGGCGTGCTCGTCACAGCGATTCCGGCAGGAGCGACCACAACCGACACGTTGGCGTTTCACACGCCCATTTCGTCCTTCGCCGCCGGTGGGTCCACGAGCATCACCGTGGATCTAATGAATGGAACGTCACTTGACACATCCTCGACGATGAATGGAACAGTGTCCCTTTCGACCACTCCCAGCGTGGCCGCGACGGGGGCCGGACCGGTATCCTTCTCTGCCGGCCAGGCAACGTTTCCGGCCTTCTCGATTTCCACCCCGGGCACGTACACCATCACCGCGACGTACACCGCCGGCACCGGTGACACGGCGACAGTGAGCGGTCCTGTCTCGCAGTCGGGTGTCGCGGTGTACGGCACTGCTACACATCTCGCATTCACGCAGCAGCCCCCCTCGCCCATCGCGGGGACGTTCAGTGTCACTGTCGCGGCTGAAGACGCGAATAACAACGTGGTGGGCACGAATACCGACTCCGTCACACTCACGTCCAGTTGCACGCTTAGTGGATCGAAGGTTAACGCTCTCGCGAACGGCACTTATCAGTTCACGGGCCTGAGCTTCACCCAGACAAGTGCCCCACAGTCGTGCTCCATCACGGCAACGGATGCGGCCCTGGCCTCGCCTCAGGTGACCAGCAACACGGTGACGGTCCCCGGCACCTTTACTAAGTTGGCATTTACCACCCAACCGCCGGCAGCGGCAACTTACAACGTGGGCATGTCGTCGTTTGTCGTTGCTCAGGAAGACGCCGCGGGGAACATCGAAGTTGGCGGTGTCGGTGTGGGCGATACCATCACGCTGACTCCGTCAACGGGTTGCGCCTTCACCACCACACCGGTTACATCGGTTGTGGGGAGCAGCGGTACGGCAACATTCACGGGGGTGGCGTTCTCGGGGACTATTGCAACGACGTGTTCCATTACGGCAACGGACTCACGTGCTGGAATTACTCCTGCGCTGAGTAGCTCGATCTCCGTTAGTGGAACGACCGCCACCAAGCTTGGCTTCACCGCGCCGTTCCCCACAACAGGAACGGTAGGTATTGCCCTTACCTCCTTCACGGTTTCCGTTGAGCAGGCAAACGGTGTACCTACTAACTCTGGCACGGGCAATATTACGTTGACCTCCACCTGCAAGTTGGCTGGGACGACTGTCGTGGCGCTGAATGCGGGTGTTGCGACATTCACGAATGTCGTCTTCCAGACCACTGGATCGTGCACCTTGGTCGCAACTGACAGTTATCCGGGAATTGCTGCGGCGACGAGTCCGGCGGTCCTCGTGTCGGCAGGTGCGCCAACGCACGTCGCCTTCACGACGGCCCCGCCCACGACCTACGGATCGCTGACGGCCCCGCTGCCGACGTTCAAGGTCTCGGTCGAGGACGTCTACGGCAACGTGACGGCGACCTCGCTGGGCTCGACGGACAACATCCAGATCACCTCGACCAACTGCACCCTGACGGGCACCACGACGGTCGCGGCCGTCTCGGGCGTGGCCACGTTCAGCGCGGTGACGATCACCACGCCGGGCACGTGCGTGCTCACCGCCACCGACCTGTCGCGGCCGCTCACGACCGCCCAGGCCAGCGTCCAGGTGGGCCAGCCCCAGCCGACGCTCGTCGTCACCTCGACCAAGGGCTTCTTCAAGACGCCGCTCAAGCTCACGACCACCGGTGGCGCCGGCACCGGCGCCGTGACCTTCACGGTCGTGAACGGCACGGCGAAAAACTGCGTGATCGTCAACGGCGCGCTGAAGACGAGCTCCCAGGGCACCTGCATCGTGACGGCCACCAAGGCCGCGAGCGGCAACTACGCTCAGGCGACCTCGGCGGCGACCACCGTCACCATCGGCGCCCAGCTCCTGCGCGCCTACCGCGTCATCGGTCCGGTGTACATGGGCCACCGCATGGTCATCCGGGTCTCGGGGGTCGGGTTCTGGGGTCGGCCGCGGGTGATCAGCAACACAGCCGGCTTTACCGCCCTCGTGGCCCGCAACACGGGTCGGCTGCTCACGATCATCATCAACTCGAGCCCACGCAATCGCGCCGGCATCCACGTGCTCGTGATCATCGAGCCCAATGGCCAGCGCGCGGCGCTCCGCTTCATGCTGCGTCGGTAGTAGCCCGGCCGCACGCGCACCGAGCCGCCACCCCACCGGGGTGGCGGCTCGGTGCGTCCGGGGCGAGGCGCGGACCGGCGAGCCGGGGCGCCACGGAGCGGCTAGGGACCAACGGCCGTGGCGGGCCCGACTCGGGCGGTGCGACAGTCGGGGCACGGTGACCGAGAGAGTGGGCGGAGACTCGCGCCCGGACGTGCTGTGCGTGGGCGACGTGGCGACGGACGTCTACATCGCGTTGCGCGCCGACCAGGTCACCCTCCTCGGTGAAGGGGCCGACCGGCGCCTCGTCCTGCCCTTCGGCGCGAAGGTCCCGTTCGAGCGTTCCGAGACCGTCGAGGCCGGGGGCGACGCGGCCAACGTCGCCGTCGCGCTCTCGCGCCTGGGCCTGCGCGCGGGCCTCGCGAGCTACCTCGGCGGCGATCGCCTGGGCCGCGACGTCCTCGTCCACCTGGGCTCTGAGCACGTCGACGTGAGCCTCGTGAGGCTCGACCCGGGCCGGCCGACCAACGTGCACTTCGTCTTGTGGCTGGAGGGCGAGCGCACGATCCTCGTCCACCACGAGACCTACGACTACCACTGGCCCCCCGAGGGCATGAACCACGTCCCGGCCTGGCTGTACCTCACCTCGGTCAGCGAGCACGCCGAGGGGTACGAGGACGCGATCGCCGAGTGGCTCGCGGCCCACCCCACGGTGCGCCTGGCCTTCGAGCCGGGGACCTTCCAGATCGAGCAGGGGGCGGCGCGCCTCGCGGCCCTGTATCGGCGGGCGGAGCTGGTCGTGTGCAACCGGGAGGAGGCCCTCGCCCTCACCGGGCTCGACGCGTCGGCGGGTCCGGCGGAGCTCCTCGACGCCTTCACCGCGCTCGGGCCGCGGCGGGTCGTCGTGACCGACGCGCGCGCCGGCGCCACGGGCGCGGACCGAGGGCACCACTACCGCGTCCCCATGTTCCCCGACGAGGGCCCGGTCGTCGATCGGACTGGGGCGGGGGACGCGTTCGCCTCGACGCTCGTCGCGTCCCTCGTCCAGGGCCGCCCGTTCGCCGAGGCGCTGCGGCGCGCCCCCGCGAACGCCATGAGCGTGGTCCGCCGTCTCGGCTCCCAGGCCGGCCTGCTCGACGAGATCGCCCTCGAGGCGCTGCTCCGGTCGGCCCCCGCCGACTACGCGGTCACTTCTCTCGGGGATCCCCGCCCACCGGGGACCGGCACGCCCTAGCGCGTCGCGACGCCGGCGGGGGCGCGGTCCTCGACGTCGTCCGGGCGGTGGCGCCCGAGGCGCGCCTCGAGGTCGAGCACGGCCCGGGTCGTCGCGACCAGCGTGTCGGGGTTGAGGCTGATCGACTCGATGCCGGTCTCGACGAGGAACGCGGCCATGTCGGGGTAGTCCGAGGGCGCCTGGCCGCAGAGCCCCGAGTGGATGCCGTTGCGCCGGCAGCCCTCGACGGCCAGGCGGATCAGCTCCTTCACCCCCTCGTCGCGCTCGTCGTAGTCGAAGGCCACGATCTCGCTGTCGCGGTCGACGCCCAGGGTCAGCTGGGTGAGGTCGTTCGACCCGATGGAGAAGCCGTCGAAGCGGGTGGCGAACCGGTCGATCAGGATGACGTTGTTCGGGATCTCGCACATGGCGTAGACCTGGAGGCCGTCCTCGCCCCGGCGCAGGCCGAGTTCGGCCATGCGCGCGAGCACCCGGTCGGCCTCGTCGACCCGACGCACGAACGGCAGCATCAGAACGACGTTGGTGAGGCCCATCTCCCCGCGCACCCGGGCCATCGCCCGGCACTCGAGTGCGAACCCCTCGGCGTAGGCGGGGTGCGCGTAGCGCGAGGCCCCCCGGAAGCCGAGCATCGGGTTGGCCTCGGTGGGCTCGAAGTCGGCCCCGCCGAGCAGGCTGGCGTACTCGTTCGTCTTGAAGTCCGACATGCGCACCACGACGGGCTTCGGCCAGAAGGCGGCGGCGATCGTCCCGATCCCCTCGGAGAGGCGCTCGACGAAGAAGGCCTCGCCGTCCGGGTAGCCGGCGAAGAGCCGCTCGACGGCGGAGCGCACCGCGGGGTCGGAGACCCGCTCGGGGTGCGCCAGGGCGAGGGGGTGGGCCCTGATCGCCTCGGAGATGATGAACTCCATACGGGCGAGCCCCACGCCGTCGTTGGGCAAGAAGGAGGTCTTGAAGGCGAGGTCCGGGTTGCCGAGGTTGACCATGATGGCCGTGGCGGGGCGGGGGAGGTCGCCCAGGTCGAGGCGCGCGACGTGGTAGGAGACGGCCCCCTCGTAGACGTGGCCGGTGTCGCCCTCGGCGCACGAGACGGTCACGCTGGACCCGGCGGCCACGGCCGCGGTCGCCGTGCCGGTGCCCACGACGGCGGGGATGCCGAGCTCGCGCGCGACGATCGCCGCGTGGCAGGTCCGACCGCCGCGGTCGGTGACGATGGCGGCCGCGGTCCTCATGACCGGCTCCCAGTCGGGGGAGGTCGAGCCGGCGAGCAGCACCTCGCCCGGACGGAACGCCGCGAGGTCCTCGGGCCCCGTGACCAGGCGGACCGTGCCGGTGGCGACACGCTCGCCGACCGCGCGCCCGGCGCACAGCGCCGGGCCGGGCCGGCCGTCGAGGACGTAGCTCTCCACCGCGGTGGGGGCGCGCCGGGAGGCCACCGTCTCGGGCCGCGCCTGGACGAGGTAGAGGAGCCCGTCCTCGCCGTCCTTCGCCCACTCCACGTCCACGGCCAGCCCGTAGTGGTCCTCGACGGCGAGGGTGCAGCCGGCGAGCTCGAGGACCTCGGGGTCGGTGAGGCAGTAGCGGCGCCGGTCCGGCTCGGGGGTGGGGACGTTGCGGGTCGTGCGCGTCGACCCGCCGGGCGCGAGGACCATGGTCGTGGACTTGCCGCCGAGCGAGCGTCGCAGCACGGCGCGCCGGCCGGCGCGGTACGTGGGCTTGTGGACGTAGAACTCGTCGGGGTCGACGACGCCCTGCACCACGTTCTCGCCGAGCCCGTAGGAGCCGGTCACGAGCACGACGTCGGTGAAGCCCGACTCGGTGTCGAGGGAGAACGCGACGCCCGACGCGGCGAGGTCCGAGCGCACCATCTTCATCACCCCGACCGAGAGCAGGACCGCGAAGTGGTCGAAGCCGTTGTCGATCCGGTAGTGGATGGCGCGGTCGGTGAAGAGGCTCGCGTAGCAGCGCCGGCAGGCGTCGAGCAGCGCGTCGTCCCCGCGCACGTTGAGGAAGGTCTCGTGCTGGCCGGCGAAGCTGGCGGTGGGCAGGTCCTCGGCCGTCGCCGAGCTGCGCACCGCGAGCGAGACGCCCTCGCCGTACTGGCGCTGGAGGCCGCGGTACCCCTCGAGGATGGCGGCGCGCAGGTCCTCGGGCAGGCCCGCGTCGTAGACGACCCGGCGCGCGCGCTGCCCGGCGTGGGCCAGGGCCTCGACGTCGTCGCCGGCGAGGCCGTCGAGGAGGGCGTGCAGCTCGGGCCAGGCCCCGGCCTCGTCGAGGACGTGCCGGTACCCCGGGGCGGTGACGGCGAAGCCGTTGGGCACCCGCACCCCGAGCGCGCCGAGGTGGCGGTACATCTCGCCCAGAGAGGCGTTCTTCCCGCCGACCAGGGGCACGTCGTCCCGGCCGATCTCGTCGAACGTCCTGATGTAGGTCGTCTCGGTCATCGCGCCACCTCTCCGGGTGTCGGGCACCGTGCGCGGTCGCGGGGCGCCCACCCCGACCAGCCTTTCGCGGCCCCACGCGCCCCACTAGGGCCGAAGGTCTGACCCGTTCGGGCCGGGGCCGGGGGCTCAGCCCCGGAGGGCGAGGATCGTCTCGATCGCCCCGGCGAAGCCGTCGTCGTCGTGGGAGGTGGTGACGTGCGTCGCGGCGCTCCGCACCTCGTCGGTGGCGTTGCCCATGGCGACGCTCACGCCCGAGACGGCGAACATGTCCACGTCGTTCCCGCCGTCGCCGACGGTCGCGATGTCGGTGACGGGGACGCCCAGGTGGTCCGAGAGGTAGCGCACGACGGCGCCCTTGTGGGCGCGCGAGTCGGTGACGTCGAGGTAGTAGGCCTGCGAGCGCGTCGCCGAGACCGACTCGCCCACGCGCTCGCGCACGGACGCCTCGGCCCCCGCGACGCGCTCCGGGTCGTCCGAGACGCCCACGACCTTGACGACGTCGCCGCGCAGCCCCTCGAAGGAGTCGAGGACGACGGGCTCGAAGCCGACGGCGTGCACCTCGCGCTCGACGTGGGGGCCCTCGCGGTCGAGCACGTACCAGTCCCTCGACCCCTGGTAGACCCAGACCGATAGCCCCCGGGCGAGCAGGTCCTCGACGATCGGGCCGACGTGGCGGTCCTCGATAGCGGCCTCGAACTCGACGGCGAGGTCGGGGGTGACCATCATCCCGCCGTTGAAGGCACCGAGCGGTAGGCGCAGCCTCAGGGGGTCGACGAGCGCGGCGAGCCCCCGGGGCGGCCGGCTGCTCGTGAGGGCGAAGGCGACCCCCGCGGCCTCGAGGCGGGCGACCGCCTCGAGGGTGCTCGGGGCGAGGGTCTTGTCCGAGGTGAGGAGTGTCCCGTCGACGTCGGAGAGGACCAGCCGGACGCTCACTGGGGCAGGGTCCAGCGGTGCGGGGCGATGACCCGCTCGATCGAGTACGGGCCCCAGGTGCCCTGGGGGTAGAACTCGATGGGCGGCGGGTTCTCGAGCACCGGCGCGGAGACCTCCCACAGCCGTTCGATGCCGTCGCTGCGGGTGAAGAGGGCCTGGTTGCCGAGCATGACCTCGAGCAGGAGCCGCTCGTAGGCCTCGAGGTTGTTCGAGATCTGGAAGCTCTCGCGGTAGTGGAAGTGCATCCGGGCCGTGCCGAGCACCATCTCGGGCCCGGGCTGCTTCGCGAGGAACTCGGCGTGGATCGAGCCGGGGTCCTTGAAGTCGATGATCAGCTTGTTGGAGTCCCGGTTGGGGTTGGCCTTGAGCTCGGGGAATATCTCCATGACCGGCTCGCGCAGGCCGAGGGTGATGATCTGGCGGCTCTGGGCCATGCGCTTGCCGGTGCGCAGGTAGAAGGGCACCCCCATCCAGCGGGCGTTGTCGACCCAGGCCCGCAGCGCGATGAAGGTCTCGGTCGTCGAGTCCTTGGCCACGCCCTCCTCGTCGCGGTACCCCTCGTACTGGCCGCGCACGACCTCGCGGGGGTCGAGCGGGCGCATCGTCTCGAAGACCTTGGAGACCTCGTCGCGTAGGGGCTTCGCGGTGAGCGAGGTGGGCTGCTCCATGGCGAGCTGGCCGAGCACCTCGAAGAGGTGGGTGACGACCATGTCCTTGAAGGCGCCGGTCTCCTCGTAGAAGGCGCCCCGGCCCTCGATCGAGAGGGTCTCGGGGACATCGATCTGGACGTAGCGGACGTGGTTGCGCCGCCAGAGGGGCTCGAAGAGCTCGTTGGCGAAGCGCAGCGCCAGGATGTTGTCGATCGACTCCTTGCCGAGGAAGTGGTCGATGCGAAAGACCTGGCTCTCGTCGAAGTGGCGGGTGATCTCCTGGTTGAGCTCGCGGGCCGAGGCGAGGTCGGTGCCGAAGGGCTTCTCGCAGATGATCCGGCCCCGCTCGTTGAGGCCCTTCTGGCCGAGCAGCTCGATCACCTGGCGCATGGCGTCGGGCGGGATGGCCAGGTGGAACAGGCGGCGGGGCTCGCCGCCGATCGCGGCCTCGGCGCGCGCCATGACCTGGGAGAGCCCGTCGGGGCCGTCGTCGGGGTCGATCGCGGCGAGCAGGTTCCCGGCGAAGGCGGCCCAGCCCTCCTCGTCAGGCTTCTCGGTGGCGAACTGGCAGGTCGCGTCGTAGGCGTAGGCGCGCAGCTCGTCGTCGCTCATCTTCGACGAGGGCCGCGCGCAGCCGACGATTCGGTAGTTCGCGGGCAGCAGTCCCGCCGCGGCCAGGTGGTAGAGGCCGGGGATGATCTTGCGGCGGGCGAGGTCGCCCGTGATCCCGAAGATGACGATGACGTGGTCCTCGGGCCGGGGGCGGGCGCTGGGCATGGGCTCTCCTTAATCCCCGCGGGCGGCCGCGTCGCAGAAGACCACCTGCGACTCGGCGGCGACGCGCCCGGCGGGGATCGAGCGGTCGCCCTCGAGGAGGCGCGCCAGCGCCTCGCGCTTGTCCTTGCCGCTCACGAGCCAGAGGACCCGGCGCGCGGCGTTCAAGGTCGGGTAGGTCAGCGTCATGCGCCGGTGCCCCTGGTAGGGGTGGGCCGTCAGGGCGACGGCGCGGTCGGCGACCGCGAGGACCGGGTCGTCGGGGACCAGCGAGGCGCAGTGGCCGTCGGCGCCGAGCCCGAGGTGCACGACGTCGAGCCGCTCGGGCAGCGCCTCGGCGTAGCGGTGGGCGCCGGCCTCGAGGTCGGCGTCGTCGACGGGCATCGGGACGAGCCGCGCGCCCGAGCCCCCGAGGCCGGCCTCGAGGTGGCGCCAGTTGCGCAGCTCGCTCGTCACCGGCACGACGCGCTCGTCCACCTGGAAGACCTCGACCTCGCCCCAGGGGACGACGTCGCGCAGGTGGGCGACCATCGCCCAGGGGGTGGTGCCGCCCGAGAGCGCGAGCGAGACCGGGGTGCGTTCGGCCCGGCGGGCGTCGATGGCCCCGCGCAGCCAGTCGGCCGCCACCTCGGCGAGGGCCTCGGGGTCAGGCAGGACCCGCAGGTCGAGGCTCACGCCGTCCTCTCCACGTGGCCGCCGAAGCCGGCGCGCATGGCCGAGAGGACCTTCGCCGCGAACTCCCCGCGGTCACGCGACTCGTAGCGGGCGAAGAGCGCCGAGGCGAGGACCGGGGCGGGCACCGACTCGTTGATGGCGGCCTCGAGGGTCCAGCGGCCCTCGCCGGAGTCGGCGACGTGGCCGGAGTACTCGGCGAGCTCGGGCGAGCCGGCGAGGGCCTCGGCCGTGAGGTCGACCAGCCACGAGCTGACGACCGAGCCGTGGCGCCAGACCTCGGCGACGTCGGCGAGGTCGAAGTGGTAGCGGTAGTACTCGGGCTCGCGCACCGGGGAGGTCTCGGCGTCGGCCGTGGCGGGGTGGAGGCCGACGTCGGCGTGGCGCAGCACCGAGAGACCCTCGGCGATGGCCGCCATCATCCCGTACTCGACCCCGTTGTGGACCATCTTCACGAAGTGACCGGCCCCGGCCGGGCCGCAGTGCAGGTAGCCCCGCGCGGCCGTCGTGCCGGGCGCGCGCCCCGGCGTCGGCGCGGTGCCGTCGTCGCCCGGGGCGATCGTGGCGAACAGCGGGTCGAGGCGCGCGACGACCTCGTCCTCGCCGCCGATCATGAGCGAGTAGCCCCGCTCGAGGCCCCACACCCCGCCGCTCGTGCCGCAGTCGACGTAGTGCAGGCCGCGTGCGGTGAGGGCGGCCGCGCGGTCGACGTCGTCGTGGTAGTAGGAGTTGCCCCCGTCGATGATGACGTCCCCGGCGCCGAGGAGATCGGCGACCTCCTCGAGCACCCCCTGGGTGAGGGCGGCCGGCAGCATCAGCCAGACGGCCCGGGGGGCCTCGAGGGCGTCGACCAGCTCGGCCAGCGTGGCCGCCCCGATCGCGCCGTCGGCCGTGACGGCCGCGACGGCCTCGGCGTTCACGTCGTAGGCGGCGACCCGGTGACCGCCGCGCAGGAGCCGGCGCACGATGTTCGCGCCCATCCGACCCAGTCCCACCATCCCCAGCTGCGCCCCGCTCACGCCTGCCTCCTCGCTCGGTACCGCTCGATCAGGGCGCGCGTCGAGGAGTCCCGTTCGGGCCCCGCCGGCGCGCCCTGGAGCTCGGGCACGATGGCCGTGGCCATCTGCTTGCCGAGCTCGACCCCCCACTGGTCGAACGAGTCGATCCCCCAGAGGGCGCCCTGGACGAAGACGGCGTGCTCGTAGAGCGCGACGAGGGCCCCCAGGCTGTAGGGGGTGAGCCGGTCCATCATGATCAGGTTGGTCGGCCGGTCGCCGTCCATCTGGCGGTGCGCGACGAGCGGCTCCTCGGCACCCGCGGCGCGCACCGCGGCGGGCGGGCGGCCGAAGGCGAGGGCGGCGGCCTGGGCGAGGGCGTTGGCGACCAGGAGGTCGTGGTGGCCCTCGAGGGGGTTGAGGCTCTGGGCCACGACGATGAGGTCGGCCGGCACCACGGTGGTGCCCTGGTGCAGGAGCTGGTAGAAGCTGTGCTGGCCGTTGGTGCCGGGCTCGCCCCAGTAGATGGCGCCGGTCGGGTAGTCCACCCGCTGGCCCTCGAGGGTCACGTGCTTGCCGTTGGACTCCATGGTGAGCTGCTGGAGGTAGGCCGGCAGTCGGTGCAGGTACTGGTCGTAGGGCAACACGGCGACCGTGGGGTGACCGAGGAACGACCTGTTCCACACCCCGACGAGCCCCAGCAGGACCGGCAGGTTCTCCTTCGGCGCGGCGGTGGCGAAGTGGCGGTCCATGGCGTGGCTGCCGGCGAGGAGCTCGGCGAAGTGGCGCGGGCCGATCGCGATCATCGTCGAGAGCCCGATGGCGCTCTCCATCGAGTAGCGCCCGCCGACCCAGTCCCAGAAGCCGAACATCCGCGACGGGTCGACGCCGAAGGCCGCGACCCGCTCGGTCGCCGTCGAGACGGCGACGAAGTGGTCGGCGACGGCCGCCTCGCCCAGCGCCTCGGTCAGCCACCGTCGGGCCGAGGTCGCGTTGGTGAGGGTCTCGGCCGTGGCGAAGGTCTTGGAGGAGACGATGAAGAGGGTCTCCTCGGGCGAGAGGCCGCGCAGGGCCTCGGCGAGGTCGGTGCCGTCGACGTTGGAGACGAAGCGCAGTGTCAGGTCCCGGTCGCTGTAGTGGCGCAGCGCCTCGTAGGCCATGACCGGGCCGAGGTCGGACCCCCCGATCCCGATGTTCACCACGTTGGTCAGCCGCCGGCCCGTCGCGCCCCGGTGACGGCCCTCGCGGACGCCCTCGGCGAAGGCCCGCATCCGCGAGAGGACGGCGTGCACCTCGGCCGCGACGTCGACGCCGTCGACGACGAGGGTCGCGCCCTCGGGCAGCCGCAGCGCGCTGTGGAGGGCCGCGCGGTGCTCGGTCGCGTTCACCGGCGCCCCGGCGAACAGGGCGTCGCGACGCGCGAAGACCCCGCACTCGGCGGCGAGCTCGACGAGCAGGTCCACCACGCCCTCGTCGAGGAGGTTCTTCGAGTAGTCGAGGTACAGCCCGGCACCCTCGGCGACCAGGGAGGATCCACGCGAGGGGTCGGCCTCGAACAGGGTGCGCAGGTGACGGGTGTGGACCTCGCGGGCGCGCACGGCCAGCGCCTTCCACGTCGGGCGCTGGGAGGGCAGGGTGGTGGCCATGGGTCGCAGCCAACCTAGCGCGTGACCCCGCGCCGTCGTAGGGCTAGAGCTGGGCCTCGAGCTCAGCGAGGACGCGGTAGCAGTCGAGGACCTGGTGGACCGAGGCGTTGGGCTCGCGACCCTCGTCGATAGCCGCGAGGAACTCGCGGTCCTGGAGTTCTATACCGTCGGTCGAGACCGCCACGCGGCTCACGTCGACCGGCTCGTCGCGGCCCGTCACGAGGTCGTCGTAGCGCGCGACGTAGGTGCCGGTGTCGCCGATGTAGCGGAAGAAGGTGCCGAGCGGCCCGTCGTTGTTGAAGCTCAGCGACAGCGTGCAGAGCTGGCCCTGGGCGGTCTTGAGCTGGATCGACATGTCCATGGGGATGCCCAGGTCGGGGTGGACCGGTCCGGCCATCGCGTGGCCCGCCACGATCGGCGACGCGCACTGGTAGGCGAAGAGGTCGACGGTGTGGGCGGCGTGGTGCCAGAGGAGGTTGTCGGTCCAGCTGCGTGGCTGGCCCAGAGCGTTGAGGTTGGTCCGGCGCAAGAAGTAGGTCTGCACGTCCATCTGGTAGAGGGAGAGCTCGCCCTCGGCGATGCGCCGGTGGACCCACTGGTGGCTGGGGTTGAAGCGCCGCGTGTGGCCCACCATGCACACCAGGCCCGTCGCACGCTGGAGCGCGGCCACGGCCTGGGCGTCCTCGTAGCTGTCGGCGAGGGGGATCTCGACCTGGACGTGCTTGCCGGCGTCCATCACCGCGATCGCCTGGGCCGCGTGCAGCTGGGTCGGCGTGCACAAGATGACGGCGTCGACGTCGCCGCGGTTCAGCACGTCGTCGAGCTCGGTGTAGGCCGCGGGCACGCCGTAGCGGTCGGCGACCTCGCGCGCCTGCTCCAGCCGGCGGCTGACGATCGCGACGACCTCGGCGCCCTCGACGCGCGCCAGCGCGTCGAGGTGCTTGAGGCCGAAGGCGCCGGCTCCGGCGAGGGCGATCCGCACGGTTCCCGGGGTCAGCCGGCCTCGAGGACCAGGTGGCCGACGGCGGTGTTGGACGCGGGGACGTGGTAGAAGCGGTGCAGCGGGTTGACCCGCTCGCCGAGCGCGCCACGCATGATGAGCCACATGATGAGCTCGATCCCCTCCGAGCCGGCCTCGCGCAGGTACTCGAGGTGGCCGATGTGGGTCAGTGCCTCGGGGTCGTCGACGATCCGGTCGAGGAAGGCGTTGTCGAAGGCGGGGTTGATGAAGCCGGCCCGGGGACCCTGGAGCTGGTGGCTCATCCCGCCCGTCCCCCAGACCTGCACGTTGAGGTCCTCGGGGAACGAGGCCACCGCGCGGCCGATCGCCTTGCCCAGCTCGTAGCAGCGCCGGCCCGACGGCTGGGGGTACTGCACGACGTTCACCGCGATCGGCACGACCCGCACGGGCCAGGCCTCGGGCTGGCCGAAGAGCAGCGACATGGGCACGGTGAGGCCGTGGTCGACGTCGAGGCGGTTCACCACCGTGAGGTCGAACTCCTCGAGGATGAGCTGCTCGGCCAGGTGGCATGAGAGGTCGGCGTGGCCGGGGACCTCGGGCACCGGCCGGGGCCCGAAGCCCTCGTCGGCGATCCGGTAGCTCTCGGCGCAGCCGATGGCGAAGGTCGGGATCACCTCGAGCGAGAAGTTCGAGGCGTGGTCGTTGTAGACGAGAACCACCACGTCGGGGAGGTTCGCGGCCATCCACTTGCGGCTCCACTCGTAGCCGGCGAACAGCGGCGCCCAGTAGTCGCTCGCGGTCTCGCCCCGGTCGATGGCCGCCCCGATGGCCGGGACGTGACTCGTGGTGACCCCCGCGGTGATCCGGGCCATCAGCGCCCCTCCTTGATCGAGCGGTTCCCCTCGGGGGAGCGGCCCCCGCGGAGCATCATGTCGCGGTAGGCCTCGGGGGTCATGCCGGTCATGTTGGCCGCGGCGTCGGCGAAGGACTTCCCGTCGGTGGCGAAGATCTTGGCGAGGAAGTAGATGTTGCCGCCCTCGGCGATCGCGGCGTTGTAGTCGCGCGCGAGCACGGCCGCCTTCTGGGCCTCGGTGAGGGGCCACTCGTCGAGGTAGGCCCGCTCGTTGGCCTTGAAGCGGGCCCGGTTCTCCGGCTTCATGAGGCTCATGCAGAACTGGTTGAGGTGGAAGCCCTGGCGAGAGCGCTCGGCGGTGAAGACCGTCGTGCCGGGGATGTCGTCGAAGTCGGGTCGCTCAGCCATCGTCCCCCCAGTACAGCCGCGTCGGGTTGTCGACGAGGAGTCTACGTTGGAGGTCCTCGGTCACGGCCACGCGCGCGACGAAGTCGACGAGCCACCCGTCGTCGGGCATCTCGCGGGTCAGGTTCGGGTGGGGCCAGTCGGTGCCCCAGAGCACCCGGTCGGGGAAGCCCTCTATCACCCGGCGCATGAAGGGCACCACGTCGTCGTAGGGCGGCCCGGCCACCGAGAGCCGCTCGGGGCAGGTGGGCTTGGCCCAGACCTGCTCGTTCTCTTCCATGAAGCGCAGGAAGAGGCCGAACTCGGGCCCGTCGACGCTCCGGGTCACGTCGGGCCGTCCCAGGTGGTCGACCACGACCGGCACCCCGAGGGTGGTGAAGAGGTCCCAGCGCTCGGCGAGGTCGGCGGCCTCGAAGTAGACGACGACGTGCCAGCCCAGCGGGGCGATCCGCTCGACGATCGAGCGGTAGTACGCGTCGGGCTTGGGGTCGACCAGCCGGCGCACGAAGTTGAAGCGGACCCCGCGCACGCCGGCGGCGTGCATCTCGGCGAGGGTCTCGTCGGTGACCTCGGGTCGCACCGTCGCCACCCCGCGGGCCCGCCCGCCGCTGGCGCGAAGGGCGTCGACCATGGCGGAGTTGTCGGCGCCGTGGCAGGTGGCCTGGACGATGACGTTGCGCGAGAAGCCCAGGTGGTCGCGCAGGGCGAAGAGCGCGTCCTTGCCGGCGTCACAGGGGGTGTACTTGCGCTCGGGGGCGTAGGGGAAGACGTCGCCCGGGCCGAAGACGTGGCAGTGCGCGTCGACCGCCCCCTCGGGCAGGACGAGGGCCGGCGTGGAGGGGTGGGGACAGTAGGCCAGCCAGCCCGGGTCCATGGTGAAGGCCGGGGTCATCGCCCCAAGGCCTCGAGGCGCGCGTCGAGGCGGGGGTAGACGCGCCGGGCGTTGCGCTCGTCGATCGCCTGGCGCGCGGGGGCGGTGAGCGTCGCGGCGTCGAGGTAGCGCTTGGTGTCGTCGTAGTGGTGGCCGGTGCGCGGGTCGACCCCGCGCACCGCGCCGAGCATCTCCGACCCGAACAGGACGTTCGGGGTGTCGACGACCTCGAGGAGCAGGTCGATACCGGGCTGGTGGTAGACGCAGGTGTCGAAGTAGACGTTGCCCATGACGTGCTCCTCGAGGGGCGGGCGACCCAGCATGTCGCAGAGCCCGCGGTAGCGGCCCCAGTGGTAGGGCGCGGCGCCCCCGCCGTGGGGGATCACCAGGCGCAGGGTGGGGAAGTCGGCGAAGAGGTCGCCCTGGATCAGCTGCATGAAGGCGGTGGTGTCGGCGTTGATGTAGTGCGCGCCGGTCGCGTGGAAGTTCGGGTTGCAGCTGGACGAGACGTGGACCATGGCCGGCACGTCGAGCTCGACCATGACCTCGTAGATCGGGTACCAGTAGCGGTCGGTGAGCGGCGGTCCGTCCCAGCGGCCGCCGCTCACGTCGGGGTTGAGGTTGCAGCCGACGAAGCCCAGCTCCTCGACACAGCGGCGCAACTCCGCCACCGAGGCCGCGAGGTCCGCGCCGGGGGACTGGGGGAGCATGGCCACCCCGGCGAAGTTCTCCGGGAAGAGCTCGACCACCCGGGCGATCAGGTCGTTGCACGCCCTCGACCAGGCGAGGCTGACCGCCGCGTCGCCCACGTGGTGCTCCATCGCCGAGGCCCGTGGCGAGAAGAGCGTCAGGTCGGACCCGCGCTCGCGCTGGAGGCGCAGCTGGTTCTGCTCGATCGTCTCGCGGATCTCGTCGTCGCCGATCGTCGGGTACGCCGGGGCGACGCGGCCCTCGGCGGCGGCCGCGACCTGCGCGGCGCGCCAGGCGCTGTGGGCCGCGGGGGCCGTCGTGTAGTGGCCGTGGCAGTCGACGATCACCGCTCCTCCCAGGTCGCGTCGGGCACGTACACCTCGCCGCGCATCAAGAGCCTCGCCGTGCGCAGCAGGGCGGCGCGCGCGACGGTCGGGCCGTCGGGCCCCGCCACCACCTCCAGGGTCACCGAGAAGTAGCCGGTGGGGTGCTCGATGTCGAGGGTCGTCTCGCCCGGGCGCGTGGGGAGCCCCGACACCTCCGCCGCGACCGAGCCGGTGAGCACGCAGGCCGTCGCCACCGAGACGGCGCCGAACACCCCGATCGCCTCGTGGACCCGGTGGGGGATGAAGGTGCGGGTGGAGAGGGCCCCGCCGCGCTGGGCGCGCGAGAGCAGGCTCACCTTGGGCACCGTCGAGCTCGCGACGTCGCCGAGGTTCATGAGCGGGCCGCAGGCGAGGCGCAGCGCCTCGACGCGCTCGCGCACCTCCGGGCGCGCCTCGATGTCGGCCGGGGACTCCGTGCCCTCCAGGCCCAGGTCGGCGGCGCGCACGCAGACGACCGGCATGCCGTTGTCGACGCAGGTCACCTCGATGCCCTCGACGACGTCGCGCACCCGGCCGGTCGGGAGCAGCGCCCCGCACGAGGAGCCGGCCACGTCGAGGAACTCGATGGGGATCGGCGCGTGGGTGCCGGGCACGCCGTCGATGTGCGCGTCGCCGGCGTAGCGCACGACGCCCCCCGGGGTCTGGACGCGCGCGACGGCCCGGCTCTGGGTGTTCTCCATCCAGATCCGCACGTCGGTGACCTCCCCCGCGGGGGCGACGAGGCCCTCCTCGAGGGCGAAGGGGCCCACCCCGGCGAGCAGGTTCCCGCAGTTCTGGGTGTCGGAGACCTCGGGCCGGTCGGGCCACACCTGCAAGAAGAGGTAGTCGACGTCCGCGTCGGGTCGGTTCGAGCGGCGCACGACGGCGACCTTCGAGGTGAGGGGGTGGGCGCCGCCCATCCCGTCGATCTCGCGGGGGTCGGGTGAGCCCAGGGCGGCGAGCAGGACCCGGTCGCGCACCGCGCGCGCCTCGGGCAGGTCCTCGGCGCGGAAGTAGAGGCCCTTGCTGGTGCCCCCGCGCAGCACCGAGCAGGCGATCGCCCGCTGGTCGTTCATGCCCCGTCGTACTCACGGTAGGTGAGGCCCCGCTCGGCCAGGCGATCGCGCATGGCGTAGAGGTCGAGCCCCAGCTCGCCGGCGGCGAGGCGGGCGCGCTTGGCGGCCTCGTTCGCCTCGCGGGCGCGCGCCGCGTCGAGCACCGCCTCGGCCCGGTCGCGCGCGACGACGACGACGCCGTCGTCGTCGGCGACGATCACGTCGCCGGGCTCGACGCGCTGGCCGGCGACGACGATCGGTGTCTGGACGTTGCCCGGTGTCTCCTTGACCGTCCCCTGGGCGCTCACGGTTCTCGACCAGACGGGGAAGCCCAGGGCGGTGAGCTCGGCGACGTCGCGCACGCCGGCGTCGATGACGAGCCCGCGCACCCCCTGGGCCCGGAGGCTGGTCGCGAGCAGCTCGCCGAAGTAGCCGTCGTCGCAAGGGCTCGTGGGCGTGACGACGAGGACGTCGCCGGGGCGGGCCTGCTCGGCCGCGACGTGGATCGACCAGTTGTCGCCGGGGGCGACCTCGCAGGTGAGGGCGGTGCCGGCCACGTGGATCGGCCGGTAGATCGGGCGCAGGCGGTGGTGGAGCAGCCCCGTTCGGCCCTGCGCCTCGTGGACCGTGGCGACCCCGAGGACGGCGAACTCCTCGACGAGCGCGAGCGGGGTCCGTGGCGTGTTCGTGACGACGACGGCCATAGGTCCCCTTCGATTGCGCGACCCACGTCCTCAACGCTGACGCCGTGGTCCACCCACTGTGGCACGTCGCAAGGCACCTGGCAAACACCCCCGGCCGCGCGCGATAGGTTCTGTCGCGGACGGGAGGGCGCGTGGAGACCATTCGAGTTCCGGTGGCCATCGTCGGGGCGGGACCGGTCGGGCTCGTGCTCGGCCACCTCCTCGACGCCGCCGGGGTCGAGACGGTCGTCCTGGAGCGGCGCAGCCGGGCCTACGTCGAGCAGCGCGTGCGCGCGGGGGTCATCGAGTACGGGATCGCCAACTTCCTCGCCGAGATCGGGGTCGGCGAGCGGATGCGCGAGAAGGGCCTCGTGCACCACGGCATCGAGCTGCGCTTCGAGGGCCGGTCCCATCGGGTGGCGCTCTCGGAGCTCTACGACGGCCACCCGATCACCGTCTACGGCCAGACCGAGCTCGTGAAGGACCTCAACCGGCTGCGCCTGGCGTCGGGGCGGCCCCTGCTCTTCGAGACCGAGGTCGAGGCCATCGAGGGGCTCGACCAGGACCGGCCGGTCGTGGTCGCGACGGGCCCCGAGGGCCCCGTGCGGGTCGAGGCCGACTGGGTGGTGGGCGCCGACGGCGCCCACGGCGTGGCCGCGCGCGGCGTGCCCGAGGGCCACTTCAGCGTGGCCGCACGCACCTACCCCTACGCGTGGCTCGGGATCCTCGCCGAGGCCCCGCCCGCCACCGAGGAGCTGATCTACTGCCGCCACGAGCGGGGCTTCGCGCTCTACTCGATGCGCTCACCGACCATCAGCCGCCTCTACCTCGGGGTCGACCCGAGCGAGTCGCTCGAGAACTGGTCGGACGACCGGATCTGGGCCGAGCTCAACGCCCGCCTGGCCACGGCCGAGATGCCCACGATCGAGGAGGGGCCGGTCGTGGAGCGCTCGATCACGGCGATGCGCTCGATCGTGCGCGCCCCGCTGCGCTACGGGCGCCTGGTGCTCGCCGGGGACGCCGCCCACATCGTGCCCCCGACCGGTGCCAAGGGGATGAACCTCGCCCTCGCCGACGTGCGCCGACTCGCCCCGGCCCTGGTGGCCGGGGTGCTCGAGGGCGACGAACGCCCGCTCGACGCCTACTCCGACGCCTGTCTCCGTCGGATCTGGCGGGCCGAGGAGTTCTCGACCTACATGACCCAGATGCTCCACCCCCACCCGAGCGACGACTTCGAGAACGGCGTGCAGCTCGCCCGGCTGCGTCAGGCCGTGAGCGTCCGCACGGCCACCGAGACGCTCGCGCGCAACTACGTCGACCTCTCCAGCGTGGACCTGGGCGACTGAGCCCGCGGGCCCCCTAGAAGGGGTAGGCCGGCAGCTCGCTCTGGGCGGTGACCCACTGGCGCTCGGTGTAGGCCTCGAGGTTGGCGAGGCCGCCCATGCGCGAGCCGTTGCCCGAGACGCCGAACCCGCCGAAGGGGATCGTCGCCTCGTCGGCCACGGTCATGTCGTTGATGTGGATGGCCCCCGAGGGGATGCGACTGGCCACCTCGAGCGCCTTGAGCCCGTCCCCGGCGAGGATCGAGAAGCTGAGCCCGTAGGGCGAGGCCGAGGCGAGGGCGACCGCCTCGTCGAGCGAGTGGTACGGCACGACCGGCGCCACCGGGCCGAAGACCTCCTCGGCGTAGGCCGGCGCGCTGAGCGGCACGTCGGTCAAGACGGTGGGCTGGTAGAAGAGCCCCTCGTAGGATCCGCCGGCCGCGACCGTGGCGCCGGCGGCGACCGTGTCCGAGACCATGGCGTGGACCCGGTCGCGCTGGCGCTCGTCGATCAGCGGGCCGAGGGCGACCTGGCCGGTCTTGGGGTCACCCACCGGCAGGTGCTTCGCGTGCTCGGCCAGGGCCGCCGCGTAGTCGGTGGCGATCGCCGCGTCGACGATGTGGCGCCCGGTCGTCATGCAGATCTGGCCCTGGTGGAAGAAGGACCCGAAGGCCCCGACCGAGGCGGCCTTCTCCACGTCGACGTCGCCCATGACGATCTGGGCGGAGTTGCCGCCGAGCTCGAGGTGGACGCGCTTGAGGTGCTGGGCCCCGACCGCACCGACGGTGCGGCCGGCGGCCGTCGAACCCGTGAAGGCGATGACGCGCACCGAGGGCTCGACGACGAGGGCCTCGCCCACGTCGGCGCCGCCCGGCAGCACACTGAACAGTCCGGCCGGGAGGCCGGCCTCTTCGAAGACGCGCGCCAGCGACACGCCGCCGCACACGGCGGTGCGGGGGTCGGGCTTCAAGATGACGGCGTTGCCGAGCGCGAGGGCCGGGGCCACCGAGCGGATCGACAAGATGAGCGGGAAGTTGAACGGCGCGATCACGCCCACCACGCCCACGGGCACCCGGCGGCTGAAGCTCAGGCGCGGGAACTCCGAACGGAGGATCTCGCCGATCGGGTGCGACGCGATCGCCGCGGCCTCGTAGCACTCCTCGGCCGCGACGTGGACCTCGAGGTCGCCCTTGGGCCCGATGGCCCCGGACTCGCGCACGATCCACTCGGCGATCTCGGCGTGGTTCGCGACGAACGCGTCGCCCGCGCGGCGCAGCACGGCCGCGCGCTGGTTGAAGGGCAGCTCGGCCCAGGCGCGCTGGGCCTCGGCGGCCCGGGCGGCGGCCGCGGTGACGTCGGCCGGCGTGGCCAAGCCGACCGCGCCGAGCGCGTCGCCGGTCGCGGGCTCGGTGACGCGGTGCTCGCCGCCCGATCCGGCGACCCACTCGCCGGTGAAGATCTTGCCCCCCCAGGGCGCGCCGTCCATGAGTCCCATCAGAGCCCCTTTCAATCTCAACGTACTTGACTCAATAGCACACAGTCACTAGCGTCGTCACCAGCCGATGGCCGACGACGTCCATCTCGCTCCTGGGTTCATAGGGGGAGACAGGGAGTGTTCATTCGCCAGCGCTGGTACGTCGCGGCGCTCGCGGCCGAGCTGTCCGAGCGGCCGATCGGGCGGACGATCCTGGGCGAGCACGTCGCGATGTACCGGAACCACTCGGGCGAGGTGGTCGCCCTGCGCGATACCTGCCCGCACCGGGGCTACCCGCTCTCGCTGGGCCGGGTCGTCGGCGAGCACCTGGTGTGCGGCTACCACGGCTTCACCTTCGACGCCGCGGGCTCGTGCGTGGCGGTGCCCGGCCAGGACCGGATCCCGAGCCGCCTGCACGTGCGCACGTACCCGCTGGTCGAGCGCGGCGCGTGGGTCTTCATCTGGATGGGCGCCGGCGAGCCCGACCGTACGCTCCTGCCCGACGCGCCGTGGCTCGAGGCCTCGCACGAGCGGGCCGTGATCGCCGGGGTCGCCGCGATCGAGGCCAACTTCACCCTGCTCGTGGACAACCTGCTCGACCTCTCGCACGAGACGTTCCTCCACGCGGGCTCGATCGGCACCCCGGAGGTCGCCGAGACCCCGATCGAGGTGGAGGTCGACGAGGCGGCCCGGCGCGTCGAGGTCTACCGCCACATGACCGCGGTGGTCTGCCCGCCGTTCTACGCGAACACGACGGGCCTCGAGGGCCTCGTGGACCGCTGGCAGGACATCGAGTACCACCCACCGGGCTTCTACCAACTCAACGCGCGCCTCGCGCCGACGGGCCGCCCGCCGCTGCCCGACGGGAGCGACGACCACGCCTTCCACATGAAGATCTTCTACGGGCTCACCCCCGCGACGGAGCGGACGGTCTGGGACTTCTGGGCGCTGTCGCGGGACTTCGCCGTGGAGGACCGCACGGTGGACGACTTCCTCGCCAAGATGCAGGCCGGCGTCGTCCAAGAGGACGTCGACGCGCTCACCATCTTGCAGTCGCGCCTCGACGAGGGCAACGAGACGACCGAGGTCTCGATCAAGATCGACCGCGGCGGCCTGGCGGCACGTCGCATCCTGGACGAGATGGCACGAGAGGAGCTGGCGGCGTCGAGCTGAGCGGTCGAGCGGTGGTTGGGGCGAGAGTGACCACGTGGCGAAGAGCGCCGCGTGCTAAGAAATGGCATTCGTGCTAGGGGGGCAACACAATGAGCGGTGAGCAAGTGCACGGGGACGAGGGCATCGTCGTCCCGGGCTGGGGCAGCGTGGAGTTCGGCCGACGCCTCGGGCTTAAGGCGATCGGGGCGACGGCCCTCGCCGGCGGGGTCGCGAGCCTCGCCAAGGCGGCGGCGGCGGGGGCGGCGAGCAAGTCGAACGTCATCAAGATCGGCTACGTCACCCCCAAGACGGGCGCGCTCGCGGACTTCGCCGGACCGGACAGCTACGTCATCAGCCTGGTGAAGGCCTCGGGCGCCTTCCACAAGGGGATGAAGATCGGTGGCAAGACCTACAAGTTCGAGATCACTGTCAAGGACAGCCAGTCCAACCCCTCGGTGGCGAGCCAGGTGACGACCCAGCTGATCCAGTCGACCGGCGTGGACATCGTCGTGACCTCCTCGGCGCCCGAGACGACCATCCCGGTGTCGGCGGTGTGCGAGCAGGCGGGCATCCCGTGCGTCTCGACCGTCTGCCCGTGGGAGGCCTGGTGGACCGGGGTCAACCCCTCGAACTCGATCGGCGCGACCGGCAACGCGGTGGGCACCTCGCCGACGTACTGCACCATGTTCTTCTTCGGCATCCCGGAGTTCGTCGGCACGTTCATGCCTATGTGGCTGAAGATCCAGAAGCGGCTCAACGCGTCCAACGTCTACGCGGCGATGTTCCCGAACGACGCCGACGGCAACGCCTTCGCGGCCGCGTGGCCCCCGACGCTCAACGCGATCAGCGGGGCGGAGGGCCACGGACAGTGGGTCGAGGTCTTCGGCGGCGCCTACACCGACGGCACCACCGACTACACCTCGATGATCCAGACGTTCAAGGCGGGCGCCAACGGCAAGCCGTGCGACTTCTACGTCAACGCGCCGCTGCCGCCCGACTTCAACACCTTCTGGAAGCAGGCCAACCAGCAGGGGTTCAAGCCGAAGCTGGCGACCGTCGCCAAGGTGATGCTCTTCCCGACCGACGTGTACGCGCTCGGGTCGCTGTCGAACAACATCGCGACCGACGCCTGGTGGACGCCGAACTCGCCCTACAAGTCGTCGCTCACGGGCATGACGGCGGAGAAGTTCGCCGCCCGCTACCAGCAGGTCACCAAGACCCAGTGGGTGCAGTCGATGGGCTCGACCTACTCGCTCTTCGAGATCGTCATCGAGGCGCTGAAGAAGGTGAAGAACCCCCACGACCGCAAGGCCGTCGCGCACGCCCTCCGGGAGGTCAACTACGTGGGCATGTGCGGCCCGCTCAACTTCTCGGCCAAGACCGCGCCCGCCAAGGGCATCGGCATCATCAAGCCGGTCGGGATCCAGTGGAAGCCGGGCTCGACGAAGCTCGTCGGGGGCAAGAAGTGGCCGTGGTCGCCCTACGTGGTCGACAACTCTCTCAACCCCCACATCCCCCTCCAGGCGTCCCTGGAGCCGACGAACCCCTAGCCGGACGCCCGCACGCGTAACGCGCCCCAGAAGTAGTCGACCGTGTCCCTCCTCCAGTTGCAGGGCGTCTCGAAGCGCTTCGGCCAGGTGGTCGTGGCCGACGGCGTCTCCCTGCAGCTGGAGGCGGGCGACGCGGTCGGCATCGTGGGACCCAACGGGGCGGGCAAGACGACGCTCTTCTCGATGATCGCGGGCGACGTTCGCGTCGACGCGGGGGAGATCCTCTTCAAGGGGCGTTCCATCACCCGCGCCGCGGTGGCCACCCGGTGCCGGGCGGGGATCGGGCGGACCTACCAGATCCCCCAACCCTTCGAGCACCTGTCGGTCTTCGAGAACGCCCTCGTCGCCGTGCACCAGGGCGCGCGGGTCCACGGGCGCGAGGGCTCCGAGCGGGCGCTCGACGCGCTGGTGCGCACGGGCCTCATCGACCTGGCCAACCGGCCGGCGGGGGCGCTCGGCCTCTTGCACCGCAAGCGACTCGAACTGGCCCGGGCGCTCGCGACCGGGCCGGAGCTGCTCTTGCTCGACGAGATCGCCGGCGGATTGACCGACCTCGAGGTCGTCGAGCTGACCGAGGTGATCCGCTCCCTGCGCGCCGACGGGGTGACGATCGTCTGGATCGAGCACGTCGTGCGAGCCCTGCTCTCGACGGTCGACCGACTGGTCTGCCTCGCCGGGGGGGAGCTGGTTGCCGACGGCGCGCCCCGGGAGGTCCTCAACTCCGAAGCCGTCCGTCGGGTCTACATGGGCGGCGCCATCATCAACGAGGCGGTGTCGTGAGCGCCCTGCTCGAGGTCGAGGGACTCGTGGTGCACCACGGCCAGCTCTGCGCGGTCGACGACGTGTCGTTCCACGTGGCCGAGGGCGAGGTGCTCGCCGTCGTGGGCGCCAACGGGGCGGGCAAGTCGACCCTGCTGCGCACGATCGCCGGCCTGCACCGCCCGAGCAGGGGCGTCGTGCGCTTCGCCGGGGAGGACATCTCTCGGCTCGGGGCCCACGAGCGGGTCCGCCGGGGGATCTCGCTCGTGCCCGAGGGCCGGCGGCTCTTCCGCTCGCTCACCCTCGAGGAGAACCTGCTCGTCGGGGCCCACAAGGCGCTCGAGGGCTCCTTCGACATCCCGGCCGTCTACGAGATCTTCCCCTGGATGAGAGAGCGCCGGCGCGCGAGCGTCGCGCAGTTCTCCGGTGGCGAGCAGCAGGCCGTGGCGATCGGCCGGGCCCTCGTCGCCAACCCCCGGGTCCTCATGCTCGACGAGGTCTCCCTCGGGCTCGCCCCCATCGTCATCGAGCGGATCTACGAGGTGATCCCCGCCATCGTGGCCCAGGGCGTCACCGTCTTGCTGGTGGAGCAGGACGTCAGCCAGGGCCTCAAGGTGGCCCACCGCGTGCACTGCCTGCTCGAGGGGCGGACCTCGCTCGAGGGGCGGCCCGACGAGCTGAGCGCGCATCAGATCGAGGAGGCCTACTTCGGGGCCGACCTCCACCACAGCCGGCCGGGGGGCACGACGTGACCTGGACCAACGTCATCGTCCAGGGGGTCCTCTTCGGGGGCTTCTACGCGCTCTTCGCCTGCGGGCTGTCCCTGCTCTTCGGCGTGATGCGGATCATCAACCTCGCCCACGGCGACATCGCCGTCGTCGCGGGCTACACGGCCGTCTTCCTCGTGCCCCACCTGCACATCGCCGAGGTCTGGGGCTTCATCGTCGTCGTGCCGATCTTCGCGCTCGTCGGCTACGTGCTCCAGCGCACCGTCCTGCAGGCGGCCCTCGACCGCAGCCCGTTCACGACCTTGCTCGTGACCTTCGGCCTGTCGGTCCTGATCGAGAACCTGCTCCTGGAGATCTACACGGCGAACGGCCAGTCGGTGAACATCGGCTCGCTCATCGGGAACTCCTGGCAGGTGAACTCGACCATCTACGTCTCGTGGTTCGAGCTGGTGGTCCTCATCGTGGCGGTGGCGGTCCTCGGGATCCTGCAGCTCTACCTGTCAAAGACCAGCACGGGCCGGCTCATCCGCGCCGTCTCCGACGACCGCGAGGCCGCGCAGATCTGCGGGGCCAACTACCGGCACATCTTCGGCATCGCCGCGGCGATCGCCGTGGCGACGGTGGCCCTGGCGGGGATCTCCTACGGGATCCTCACCGAGCTGACCCCCACGACCGGCGGCTCCCAGGTCCTGCTCTACGCCTTCGAGGCGGTGGTGATCGGCGGCATCGGCTCGCTGTGGGGGACCCTCATCGGTGGGATCCTGCTCGGGGTGGCCCAGCAGGTCGGGGCCCACTACAACCCCGCCTACCAGGTCCTCGCCGGCCACGTCCTCTTCCTCGCCATCCTCGCGCTGCGGCCCCAGGGCCTCTTCGGCAAGAAGGAGGCGCTCACGTGAGCGCGACCCTGGTGCCCGACGTCGGGCGCACCGTGGTGCGGGCCAACTACCACCCGGCGATCCTCGTCACCGGGGCGGTCGTGGTCGCGGCCTTCTTCTCCCTGGCGCCGTGGATCCTGCCGGCCGCGTGGGTGTCGGTGCTCAACAACTTCTTCCTGCTGCTCATCATGGCCACCATGTGGAACCTGCTCGCGGGCTACGCCGGCATGGTCTCGATCGGCCAGCAGGGCTTCATCGGGCTCGGCTCGTACGCCCTGCTCTACCTGGCCCTCAAGGGTATGAACCCGTTCGCGGCCATCCCGCTGGCGGCCCTGGTCGCCGGGGCCATCGCGGTGCCGGTGACGTTCCTGCTCTTTCGCTTGCGCGGGGGCTACTTCGCCGTGGCGACGTGGGTCGTGGCCGACAGCGCCATGCTGATCATCCTCTCGATCTCCTACCTCGGGGGCGGGACGGGCCGGCCGATGCCGGGGCTCACGGGGCTCAGCCCGGCCCAGTACAACCACGACTCGTACCTCGCGACCTGGCTGACGGCGCTGGTGGTGAGCGTCGGGACGTACCTGCTCTTGCGCTCGCGCCTGGGACTCGTGCTCGCCTCGATGCGCGACAGCGAGACGGCCGCGCGCTCCTCGGGGGCGCGGGTCACCTCGACGCGCCGGTGGATCTTCGTGATCGCCGCGGTGGGCTGCGGCGCGGCCGGGGCCGTGCTCGCCATCAGCCAGCCCTTCGTCCAGCCGGGCAACGCGTTCAACATCAACTGGCTGGCCGAGATGCTCTTCGCCACGATCATCGGTGGCATCGGCACCGTCGAGGGGCCGATCGTCGGCACGATCGTCTACTTCGTCCTCTACCAGTCCCTCCAGGGCCTGGGGGCGTGGTACCTCATCATCTTCGGGGCCCTGGCCGTCGCGGTCGCGCTGTGGCAGCCCGGCGGCGTCTGGGGGCTGGTGCGCGACAAGACCCGCTTCGAGCTGCTGCCCGTGGGCTACCGGGTGCGCGAGCGCTAGCGGGGCCCGATGGCTTAGAGGGGCCGGCGGATCTCGGGGTAGATCGCGGCGAGACAGCCCGTCAGGGCGTCGCGGAACTGGCGGCGGTCGGCGCCGTCGAGGGTGGCGAAGATGCGGCCCTCGAGCTCGTCCATCTTGCGGTCGCACTTGGTGAGGACGCCCACCCCGCGCCGGGTCACCGCGATGCCGAGGACGCGGCGGTTGGCCGCGGTGGGGGTGCGGGTCACCAGGCCGTTGCGCTCGAGGATGAGGATCATCTCGTAGCAGGCCTGGGGGCTCACGAAGCTGCGCCGGGCGAGCTGGGCCGAGGACATGCCCGGGTTGCGCACGAGCACGCTGAGCGCGGTGTACTGGATGGGGGTGAGCCCGAACTCCCGGGTGATGTCCTCCATGGCGACCCGGATCGCGCGCTCGAGCTGCTTGACCAGGTACGTCAGGCGGGCCTGGGGATGCTCGGGCACGGCGGGCGTCGTCGGTCGGGACACGTCCGCAGCGTACCAACGCGCGCGACGCGCCCCGGGGACGACGGTGCTTGTCGCGGTCGTTGGTATCAGGTACCTTGCTACACGCGGCACACCGGCGCCGCCGGTCGAGGGGCCGTCGAGGGGGGGTCGCATGACGCAGTCCGAGGCGACGAGTTGGACGACGACGAAGGGGACGGTGCGCGTCGAGGTCGAGGGCCCCATCGGGTGGCTCTCGTTCAACCGGCCCGAGAAGCGCAACGCCATGAACCCGACGCTCAACCTCGAGATGACCGAGTCGCTCGAGCGCCTCGAGGCCGACGACCGGGTCCGCGTGGTGGTCCTGACCGGCGAGGGGGAGTCGTGGTCGGCCGGGATGGACCTGAAGGAGTACTTCCGCGAGGTCGACCAGGCCCCGGCCCACGTCCAGACGCGGGTGCGACGCGAGAGCGCCGAGTGGCAGTGGCGCCGGCTCATCAACTACCCCAAGGCGACCATCGCGATGGTCAACGGCTGGTGCTTCGGCGGGGCGATCACCCCCCTCGTGTGCTGCGACCTGGCCCTGGCGGCCGAGGACGCCGTCTTCGGCCTCTCCGAGGTCAACTGGGGCATCCCCCCGGGGGGCCTCGTCACCCGCTCGCTGGCCGAGACGGTCTCGACCCGCGACGCCCTGTGGCTCATCATGACCGGCGAGCCGATCGACGGCGTGCGGGCCGCCCAGATGCGCCTGGTGAACGAGGCGGTGCCCCGCGAGCGGCTGCGCGAGCGCACGGTCGAGGTCGCCCACCGGCTCGCGGCGGTCAGCCCCTCGGTGATGCGCGCGGCCAAGGGCGGCTTCCGCAAGGCCCGCCTCATGGCCTGGGACGACGCCGAGGAGTTCCTCTACGCCAAGTTCGACCAGGGGATCCTGGGCGACCCCGAGCGCTCCAAGCAGCGGGGCCTCGAGGGCTTCCTCGACAAGAAGAGCTTCCGGCCCGGCCTCGGCGCCGAGGCCGACCAGGCCCGTGGGGACTGAGCCGGCCGTCCCCGCGCGCGTCGACGCGCTCGCGCTCGGGCGGCTGCTGCGGCCGCGCTCGGTGGCCGTGGTGGGCGCCTCGGACGTCACGACCTCGGTCGGGGGCGCGCCGCTCGCCCTGCTCGACCGCTTCGGCTTCGCCGGCGAGGTCTACCCGGTCAGCCCCTCGCGCGACGCCATCGGCGCACGGGCCTGCCTGCACTCGATCGACGACCTGCCCCGGGGCGTCGACGCCGCCATCCTCGCCATCCCGCGGGCGGCCGTGCCGGGCGCGCTCGAGGCCCTCAGCCGACGGGGAGTGGGCGGCGCCGTGGTCTTCTCCTCGGGCTACGCCGAGACCGGGCCCGAGGGGGCCGAGGACCAGCGCGCGCTCGCGGCGTTCGCACGAGCGCACGGCCTGGCCCTGGCCGGTCCGAACTGCCTGGGGCTCGTCAACTTCGTGGACCGGGTGCCGCTCACCTTCGGCGACGCCTCGCCGAACCGCCGGGTCCGGCCCCGGGGGCTCGCCATCGTCGCCCAGAGCGGGGCGATGACCCTCGCGCTGACCTACGCGGCGATGGCCAAGGACGTCACGGTCACCTACGCCGTCTCCACGGGCAACGAGGCCGTCGTCGGGATCGAGGACTACCTCGACGCCCTCGCCGATGACGACGCCACGGCGGCGGTGGCGATGCTCGTCGAGCAGATCCGCCGGCCCGGGGAGTTCCTCGCCGCGGCGCGTCGGGCCCGCGAGCGCGGCCGCGAGGTTCTCGTGGTGCACCTCGGGCGCGGGGAGCGGGCGCGGGCGGCGTCGCTCACCCACACGGGCGCCCTGGCGGGCGACTACACGGTGACCCGCGCGGCGCTCGCGGCCGAGGGCGTCGTCGTCCTCGAGTCGATCGACGAGCTGATCGACCTGGCCGACGTCGTGACCAAGTGCCCGGCGCCGCGGGGGCGCGGTATCGGGGTCGTGACCGACTCGGGCGCGATGAAGACCTTCTCGATCGACGTGGGCGACGCCCTGGGGCTCTCGCTGGCCACCCTCGGCGAGGACGCCACGCGCGCCCTCGGGGTCGAGCTGCCGGCGTTCGCCGTCGCCGAGAACCCGGTCGACATCACCGCCACGGGCCTCAACGACCCCAGCCTCTACGCCCGAGCAGCGAGCGTCCTGCTCGACGCGCCCGAGGTGGCGGGGGTCGTGCTCGCCGTGATGCCGGGCTCACCCCTGCAGGGCGCCCAGCAGGTCGGCGCGCTGGTGCCGGCGATCGCCGGGGCGGCCAAGCCGGTGCTCTACGCGATCATGGGCGGGGACTGCCCCCTGCCCGAGGAGAACGTGCTCGCCATCCTCGACGCCGACGTGGCGCTCTTTCGCTCCCCGGAGCGGGCCCTGCGGGCCCTGGGCCACCTGGTCGACCTCGTCGAGGCGGCGCGCGCCCTCGACGCGCGAGAGCCGGCCCGCCCGGGGGTGGCGCTGCACCTGGGCGACGGTGGTCCCCCGAGCGAGCACGCCGCCAAGGCGCTCCTCGCCGGGGTGGGGATCGCGGTCCCGGCGGGCCGACGCGTGGGCGACCTGGGCGACGCGCGCGAGGCGGCCGCGGCGCTGGGCTACCCCGTCGTCCTCAAGGTCTCCTCGCCCGACGTCGTGCACAAAGCCGCCGTCGGGGGCGTGGCGGTCGTCGCGGAGCCCTCGGCCCTCGCGTCGGCCTACGACGGGCTGCTCGCACGGGTGCGCCGCGCCGCGCCGGAGGCCCGCGTGGAGGGCGTCCTCGTCGAAGAGGTGCTCTCGGGCGGCGTCGAGGCGATCGTGAGCGCCCGCCGGGACCCCACCTGGGGGGTGGTCGCGGTCGTGGGCTCGGGCGGGGCCGCCGTCGAGTCGGCCCGCGACGTCGCCGTCGTGGGCGCCGCGGCCGGGCGGGCCGAGGTCCGCCGCGCCCTGGAGGGCCTCGAGCTCGCACGCGCGTTGAGCGGCGGAGCCGTGCCCCTCGACGTGGAGGCGCTCGTCACGATGGTGTCGGTGCTCGCGCGCACGCTCGAGGCGAGCGACGAGCTGGACGAGATCGAGCTCAACCCGGTGCTCGTGCGCGAGGCTGGCCGCGGCGTGGTCGCCCTGGACGCCGTGATCGTCCCTCGCGCTCGCTCGCTGTAGCGCTCGCTACCGGACGTCCTCCCGTCGTCATCCGCACTCGGGGAGGGCCCCGGAGGGCCAGGGGTAGAATGGCTCGTGGCTCCCGCAAACCCCCCTCGACGACCCGGCTCCTCGCGCCCCGGGGGCGGGACGGGACGCGGTGGCCGCTCCTCGGGCCCTTCGGGGCCCCGCTCGAACGGGCGGTCGGGCGGCCGTGGCGCCTCCGGAGGCGGGAAGGCCGACGGGCGCGAGGGCCGACCCCCACGCCCCTCGAGCGGACCGCGCCGCCCCTACGAGTCCCGCGAGGGCCGACCCCCGCGTCCCTACGACGAGCGGCCCCGTGACACCGAGCGCCCCGGTCGCCCGGCGCGCCCCTCGAGCGGACCGCGCCGCCCCTACGAGTCCCGCGAGGGCCGACCCCCACGCCCCTACGACGAGCGCCCCGGTCGCCCGGCGCGCCCCTCGAGCGGGCCGCGCCGCCCCTACGAGTCCCGCGAGAGCCGACCCCCACGCCCCTACGAGTCCCGCGAGGGCCGACCCCCACGCCCCTCGAGCGGACCGCGCCGCCCCTACGAGTCCCGCAAGGGCCGACCCCCGCGTCCCTACGACGAGCGGCCCCGTGACACCGAGCGCCCCGGTCGCCCGGCGCGCCCCTCGAGCGGGCCGCGCCGCCCCTACGAGTCCCGCGAGGGCCGACCCCCACGCCCCACGAGCGGACCGCGCCGCCCCTACGAGTCCCGCGAGGGCCGACCCCCACGCCCCTACGACGAGCGGCCCCGCGACACCGAGCGCCCCGGCCGCCCGCCGCGCCCGACGGGCGAGAGGAGCGGCGCACGTTCGGGGGGCCGTCCGCAGCGAGATGACTTTCGCCCTTCACGGTCGCGTGCCGGTGCCCCGGCCCGCCGCCCCCGGCCCGTGTCGCCCGAGGAGCGCCGTCGCGAGGAAATTGAACGAGCCGCGCGCGACAAGGGTTGGGGCGGACTCGCCCGGCGCGGCGCCGCGTCGATGGGTGAGGCCGAGCGTGTGATGCCCCGGCGCCCGGAGGGCGCGGCCCCAGCGCCCATAGCCGAATGGGTGCGTGAAGAGGCGCCCCGGAGCGAGCGCCCGAGCGAGCCCCGCCGGCCGCGCGCCCCCTACGCCTTGCCCGGAGACGTCGCGAGCGAGGTGCGCCGCGCCTTCATCGGCACGGCTCACGCCCGTGAGCGCGCCGTCACGGAGCTGACCAAGGCCGCCGAGGCGTACGACCGGCACCGCTACGAGGAGGCGCTGCGCCACGCCCGCGCCGTGGCCGACCTCGTCCCGGGGGTCGGCGCGGTGCGCGAGCTCGCCGGGCTCGCCGCCTACCGGGCCGAGCGTTGGGCGATAGCGCGGAACCAGCTGCGCGCCTACTTCGAGATCACCGGGGACGCCGAGCACCTGCCCCTCGTGATGGACGCCGAGCGGGCCCTGCACCACCCGCGGGCCGTCGAGCGCGTCTACGCCGAGGTCCTGGAAGCCGAGCCCTCGGCCGACGTCCTGGCCGAGGCGCGCATCGTGCTCGCGGGCGCGTGGGCCGACGAGCGGCGCTACCCCGAAGCGATCGACCTGCTCGTGCGGGCCGGGGCCGCGAAGAAGCTGCGCAACCCCTCCTTCCGCCACGTCCGGCTCTGGTACGCGCTGGCCGACGTGTACGACCGCGCGGGCGACACCACGAACGCCCGCGAGCTCTTCGCACGCATCGTGGCGGTCGAGCCCGAGGCCTACGACGCGGCCGCGCGCCTCGGCGAGGTCGGCCACGCCGTGCGCAAGAACCGCAAGCGGCGCGCCACGCCCACCTCCACCAAGCGCCGGGACGACTAGCTGGTCATCCCCCCGAGCCCCCCGAGGGACCGGCGGTGCTCGATCCCACCGAGGTGGCGCAGAGCGTGCTGGTACACCCAGCACTCGAGCGCGTCGGAGCGGGTGATGCCCCGCTCGGCGCCCACGAGGGCGGAGAAGGTGTGGGCGAGCCGCTCGGGGTAGGGGGCGGCGACGAGGACCTCGTCGAAGGAGGCCGGTGTGACCCCACCCACGTAGGCCTCTGTGGCGTCGAAGACCCTCTCCTGGAGGGCACAGAAGGCGCCGTAGTCGCCGAAGCGCTGGGCCATCATCCCCTCGACCGGGCGCTCCTTGCCGCGGTCGTGGACCCCGAGCCGCAGGGCCGCGAGGGCGGCCGGCTCGCACAGCGGCCCGGACCCCCCGCAGAGGGCCCGACTCAGGTCCTCGATGAGGAGCTGGTGGAGGAGGGAGAAGGCGATCGGCAGGGTCGTGGGCGCCGCGACGGCGTGCACCTGCTCGAGGCTCATCGTGGCGCAGGCCTCGAGGTAGAGATGGTGCACGGCGCTCAGGCGCCGCGCGAGGGAGGCGCGTTACGCGTCGACCATCGCGTCAGCGTACCGAGGCCCCTGGGCGGTGCTTGGGGCCAGGGGTAGTCTCGTGCAATGGACATCGCGTCACTGCTCGGCGACGAGGCCGAGGGCCTCCTCGACCACACGGCGAGCGCCTTCCCCAAGGACCGCCTGACCCTGCCCGGCCCAGACTTCCTCGACCGAGTCTTCGTCGCGAGCGACCGCCCGCCGGCCGTTCTGCGCAACCTGGGGGCGCTCTACAACCACGGCCGCCTGGCCGGCACCGGCTACGTGTCGATCCTCCCCGTCGACCAGGGGATCGAGCATTCGGCCGCGGCGAGCTTCTCGCCCAACCCCGAGTACTTCGACCCCGCACGGCTCTGCGACCTGGCGATCGAGGCGGGCTGCAACGCCATCGCCACCACGCTCGGCGGCCTCGGGATCGTGGCGCGTCGCTACGCCCACAAGATCCCCTTCATCGTCAAGCTGAACCACAACGACCTTCTGCGCTACCCCAACACCTACGACCAGCGGCCCTTCGCCTCGGTCCGCCAGGCGGTGGACCTCGGCGCGGTGGGGGTGGGGGCGACCGTCTACTTCGGCTCGCCCGAGTCGGCCCGACAGATCGAGGAGGTGTCGGCGGCCTTCGCCGAGGCCCACCGCGCCGGGCTCTTCACGGTGTTGTGGTGCTACCTGCGCAACGACGCCTTCAAGCACGACGGGGTCGACTACGCGGTGTCCGCGGACCTGACCGGTCAGGCCAACCACGTGGGCGTGACGATCGAGGCCGACATCATCAAGCAGAAGCAGCCCACCGTGAACGGCGGCTACAACGTGCTCAAGTTCGGCAAGACCGACGCGCGGGTCTACGGCCAGCTCACGACCGAGCACCCGGTCGACCTCACGCGCTGGCAGGTCGTCAACTGCTACGCCGGCCGGATCGGGCTGATCAACTCCGGCGGGGAGTCCAAGGGCGGCGACGACCTCGCCGACGCCGTGCGCACCGCGGTGATCAACAAGCGGGCCGGGGGACAGGGGCTGATCCTCGGCCGCAAGGCCTTCCAGCGCCCCCTCGCCGAGGGCGCGGAGGTCATCCGCACTGTCCAGGACGTCTACCTGGACGAGTCCGTCACCGTCGCCTAGGTGGCCGCGGCCGACGAGGCGAGCGAGCGGGGCTGGGCCACCTGGCCCAACGCCGTCACGGTGCTGCGCCTGCTCGCGATACCGGTGTACTTGGTCTTGGTGCTCGCGACCGACCACCGCGCCCTCGCGGCCTGGCTGCTCGGCGTGCTCGGGGCGACGGACTGGGTCGACGGGTACCTCGCCCGCCGTCTCCACCAGGTCTCGGCCCTCGGCAAGGTCCTCGACCCCACGGCCGACCGGGTCCTCGTCGTCGCGGGGCTGGTGTCGGTCGCGGTGGTGGGCGCGGTGCCCTGGTGGTTCGCCGGGCTCACCCTGGCGCGCGAGGTGATCGTCTCGGGGGTGACCCTGGCGATCGCCGCCCTGGGCGCCCGGCGGATCGACGTGCTGTTCTGGGGCAAGGTCTCGACGTTCGCCCTGATGACGACGTATCCACTCTTCCTCCTTTGCTCGAACCCCCACCACGCCGCCCTCGCCGCGTGGCAGCGCGACGGCCGGGTCGCGGGCTACGTCATCGGGGTGCTCGGGCTGGCGCTCGCCTGGGTCGTCGCGGCCGGCTACGTCGGCCCGGCCCGTCGGGCCCTCGCCGAGGGTCGGGCCGCCCGCGCGGGCCGGGTTGTGTAAGTTGGCGCCGTGAAGATCCCGGGCGACCTGCGCTACTCGAACGACCACGAGTGGGCGCGCAAGGACGGCGACGTCGTGCGCGTCGGCATCACCGACTACGCCCAGGACGCCCTCGGCGACGTGGTCTTCGTCGACCTGCCCGAGGTCGGCGACGCGGTGGGGGTGGGCGGCACGCTCGGCGAGGTCGAGTCGACCAAGTCCGTCTCGGAGGTCTACGCCCCGGTGAGCGGGACGGTGCGCGCCGTGAACGAGGCGCTGCGCCAGTCGCCCGAGCTCGTCAACGCCGACCCCTACGGCGAGGGCTGGCTGTGCGAGATCGAGGTCGCCTCCAGCGCGGAGTACGACGGGCTCCTCGACGCGGCCGGCTACGAGGCGCTGACCGGCCACTGAGCGGGCTCCCCTCGGCCCCGGCGAGCCGGGCGGGGGTTAACTAGTCTGGGCGCCGTGAACTGCCGTCGCTGTGGGGAGATCCTCAACGCCAACGCCAACTTCTGTTGGGCCTGCGGCGCGCCCCAGCACGCGACCTCCTCGCCCGAGACGGTGGCGGTGCCGGTGGTGCACGCGCCCGACACCCTGCACCCCGAGGCGTGGCGCGGCCCGGGTGGGGAGCACGGCGACGAACTCGTGATCGCGGCCGGCCCCGAGGCCGGCGCGCGCATCGAGCTCAAGGGCGACGTGACGTCGGTCGGTCGGCACGAGGCGAGTGAGATCCTGCTCGACGACGTCTCGGTCTCGCGCCACCACGCCGTCTTCACGCGCACCGCGAGCGGGCGGGTGACCCTGCGTGACCTCAACTCGCTCAACGGCACCTACGTCAACGGCCGACGGGTCGAGGAGACCACGCTCCACTCGGCCGACGAGGTCCAGATCGGGAAGTTCAAGCTCGTGTTCTGGGAGGCGAACTCATGACCCTCGAGCAGGGAACGATGCGCATCGGGGAGGTCCACGCGCGCCTGCGGCGCGACTTCCCCGACTTGGAGCTCTCCAAGATCCGTTACTACGAGGACAAGGGCCTGGTACGGCCGAGCCGCAGCCGCAAGGGCTACCGGCTCTACTCCGAGCGCGACGTGGCCTGTCTGCGCGAGGCTATCCGCCTCGCCCAGGAGGAGTTCGTCCCGCTGCGGGTGGTGCGCCTGCGCCTGATCGACCAGGGCCTGCTCGCCGACGGTCCCGTGGCGACGACCCGGGTGGCGGCGCGCGAGGCCCTCGCCCCCGCGGTCGTCGCGCCGGCCCCGACGCCCGCGCGCGCCCTCACGGTCGTGCGCGCCGTCGAGCCCGAGGCCGAGGACCCGAGCACGGACGAGGGTGCGCCCGACGGGGTGGCGGGCCCGCGCTCGGTCGCCGAGCTGCTCGTCGAGAGCGGCCTCACGCCCGACGAGCTCAACCAGGTGCTGGCGCTGGGCATCCTCGCGCCGTCGGTCGTCGACGGACAGGCCCGCTACGACGATCGCGACGTGCGCGTCGTGCGCCTCGTGCGCGACCTGCTCGCGCGCGGGGCCGACCCACGCCAGGTGCGCGCCCTCTCGAGGGTGGCCGAGCGCGAGGTCGGCGTGGCCGCCGAGATCGCCGGCCCCCCCTGGGCCCACCCGGAAGCGCCCGGCGAGCGGCTGACCGACGTGGCCGACCAGGTCGCGGCGTTGCGGGCCGAGCTGGTGGCGCGCGAGCTCGAGCGCGAGCTCGCCGCCCGCTCTCTCGCTCCCCACGGGGCCTAGGCTGGAATCGTGATCGAGGTCGTGCTGAGGGCGGTGCGGGTCGACGTGGGATCCGCGACGCCGCTCCTGCTGCTCGAGGAGGTCGCCGGCGAGCGGGTCCTGCCGATCTTCGTAGGCACCCCCGAGGCGGCGGCCATCGCCTACGCCCTCCAAGGGGTCGAGGCGCCCCGCCCGATGAGCCACGACCTCATGGGCCACGTGATCACCGCGCTCGGCGCTCGCCTCTTCTCGGTGGAGATCACCGAGCTCGTGGCCGGCACGTTCTACGCCAACCTGCGGATGCTGCGCGGGGGCGAGGAGGTCGTGGTGAGCGCCCGGCCCAGCGACGCCGTCGCGCTCGCACTGCGGGTGGGCGCCCCGATCCTCGTCAGCGACGCGCTGATGGCGAGCGAGGGTCGCGTCATGGACCTGTCCGAGGAGGAGGAGGACGAGGAGGCCCCGGTGATCGACGTCGCCGACGAGGCCGACCTGGTGGCCGAGCTGCGGGCGTTCCTCGACCGGGTGGATCCCGAGGACTTCGGTAAGTGAGCCGAGCGCTCAAGGGGCTCGCGCTCTTCTTCGCCTTCGTCGTCATCTACACGATCAGTCGCCACGCGATCGACGCGCACTCGAGCTCGACGACCACGACCTCGACGCCGAGCACCACGACGAGCGTCCCGGCGGTGACGACCACGACCGCCGCCGGTCCGGCCGCGTGCGCGGCCGGGGACTTCGCCGGCCGCTTCAACCAGGGTCAGGGCGCGGGCGGCGACGTCTACGCCAGCGTGACCATCACCAAGGACACCGCGGGCACCTGCACGCTCGAGGGGTGGCCGCGCCTCACCCTGCTCGACCGCCAGGGTGGGCTCATCCCCACCACGGCGACCGACGCGCCCAACGCCACCACCTCGGGCGCGTTCTTGTCCCCGCCCCAGGCCAACCAGCCCCCCCGCGCGCTGACCCTCGGGGACAACCAGTCGGCGACCTTCGACCTCATCTACTCCGACGTCTCGGACGGCTCGAGCTGCCCCAACGCCGTGACGTTGAGCGTGCAGCTGCCCGGCGGCGCGGCCGAGGTGACGGTGACGGCGGCCCCTCCGGTCCAGGCGTGCAACGGCACCCTCACGGTGTCGCCGTTCTTCGCCGGCGTCTAGCGGCGGGGGTCGACCAGGATCCGACCGCGGGTGCGCCCGTGGCGCAGGTCGTCGAACGCCGCGCCGAGCTCGCCGAGGCCGACCTCGCGGTCGACGAAGACCTCGAGGTCGCCCGCGCGCACCGTGCGCGCGACCTCCTCCCAGACCCGGGCGCGCTGGAGCGTGGGCGCCTCCACCGCGTCGATCCCGAGCAGGCTCACCGCGCGGGTGATGAAGGGGTAGACGGTGGTGGGCAGGTCGGCGCTCGCCACGAGGCCACTCGCGGCGACGGCCGCGCCGTGGCGCAGCGCGCGCAGGACCTGGGCGAGGGTCGGGCCGCCCACGCAGTCGATCGCGCCGTCCCAGCGCTCGCTCGCGAGGACCCGGTCCGGCCGGTCGCTCACGTCCTCGCGCCCGATCACGGCCGCCGCGCCCAGCGCGTGCAGCCACTCGGCCGCGTCGGGCGAGCCGGTCGAGGCGATCGGCCGGTAGCCGCGTCTCGCGAGGTAGAAGACGGCCTGGGAGCCCACCCCGCCGGTCGCCCCGGTGACGAGGACCTCGGCGTCGGGGGCGAGGCCGTGGTGCTCGAGGGCGACGACGCTCGCCATCGCCGTCCAGCCGGCCGTGCCGACGATCATGGCCGCGCGCGGGCTGAGCCCCTCGGGCAGCGGCGAGACCCAGCGCGCGGGGGCGCGCACCTCGGTGGCGAAGCCGCCGTCGCGCTCGACCCCGAGGCCGCCGCCGTGCACGGCGACGGCCGTCCCGGCCGGAAGGGCGCCGAAGGGCTCGACCAGGGTGCCCGCCGCGTCGACGCCGCCGACGACCCGCGGCACCCGGCGCACGCGGCTGCGCGCCGCGGCGACCATCGCGTCCTTGAAGTTCACCCCGGAGTACTCGACCGCCACGTGGGCGTCGTCCTGGTCGAAGCCGTGGGGGGCGACCTCGTCCACGCTGAGGGTCACCTCGCCGTCGGACTCGGTGATCACCAGGGCTCGCACGGCCCCCGAGCCTAGGCGCGGGGAACCGGGGCCGCGGCGGGGCCGCTCGGTACACTTGGGCGGTGGTGGCTCGCCTGGTGAGGCTTCGCGACGCCGCCGCCTCCCGATGGGCCCGCCTCGGGGGGCTCGCGGGCGACGGCGTGCTCTACCTGGCCTCGGCCGTCTTCGCGGCCCTGCTCGGGGTCTTCTCGACCCAGGGCGCCCAGTGGCAGTGGGGCTACCTCACGATCGGCCCCTACGCGCTCGTCGGCGTCGCGGCGCTGGTCCTCGCCCGACGGGTGCGCCGTCGGGTCCACCTGGCCCGGGTCGTCCTGCTCGTGGCGGTGGGGGTCGGCGCGGTCGCGGTGCCCCTCGGGCTCGAGGCCCACTGGCACCACGCCCAGCCCGAGGTCGGGGTCATCACCCGGGCCGGCCAGGCGCTCTCGAAGGACCACACGCCGTACCGGGCCTACGACCACAACGGCAAGGTCGTCGGCGAGATCAAGGGGCTGCCGGCCTTCGAGTCGTTCTTCCCGTACTTCCCGCTCATGGGCGTCTTCGGGCTGCCCTCGGCGACGACCCACGAGGCCGACGGCCTCACCGACGCGCGCATCATCATGACGCTCATGACCCTCGTGACGAGCGGCGCAGCGCTCGCGCTCCTGCGCGCGCGCGCCGACCAGAAGCTGCGCGTCGCCCAGGTTCTCCTCGCCCTGCCGACCGGGGCGCTCTTCCTCTCGACCGGCGGGGACGACATGCCGATCCTCGCGCTGTGCCTGCTCGCGGTGGCCGCGCTGCAGCGCCGCCAGGCCAACCTGACCGGCCTCGCGCTCGGGCTCGCGGCGGCGATGAAGCTGACGGCCTGGCCGCTCGCCGCGGGGGCGCTGCTCGTCGCGCGCGACCGCGAGGGGCGCGCCAGCTGGCCGCGGGTCCTCGCCTGGGTCGGGGTGATCGTGCTCGCCACGACGCTGCCCTTCGCCGTGCGCGACCCGGTGGCCTTCGCGGCGAACGTCTTCGCCTTCCCGCTCGGCCTGGCCGGGGTGACCTCGCCCGCGGCGAGCGCCCTGCCCGGGCACATCCTCACGACCTGGGAGCCCGTGCTCGGCCACGTGCTCGCCCCCGTGACCTTCGTCGTCGGCGGGACGTTCTTCGCCCGCTACCTGCGCCGGCACCACCCGCTCTCGCTCAGCCAACTGCTCGCCGTGCTCTCGGTGGCCTTCGCGGTCGTGATCTGCGTGGCCTCCGCGACCCGGATCGGCTACGTGATCTACCCGCTCAACCTCGCCCTGTGGTCCTCGATCACCCGGCGGGCCCCGATAGAAGAGCCCGAGCTCGTCGCGGTCGCGGCCTAGACCGTCTGGGAGTTCTGGAAGAGGGTGAAGCTCCAGCGCACGTGACCCGGCGTGGTGGAGCGGATCGTCACGCCGATCTCCCAGTAGAAGCCGTCGCTCGAGGAACGCTGGAACAGGTACTGGGGATGGCCGGTCGGCGAGGGGCTCGTCGAGAAGAGGCTCCAGCCGAGCGCCGGCAGGTGGGCGCGGTAGAAGCCGAGGACCTCGCCGCTCGTGGCGTGGGCCGTCGCCAGGTTCTCCACGCAGTCGAAGTCGCCGGCCCCGAGGTTGGGCGTGTTCGAGCCGGGGCGCGGCGTGGTGCCCACGGGGAAGACGAAGCCGCTCTCGAGGTCGTGGGGCACCTCGAGGGGCTGGTCGCAGTAGGCGAGCCCGGCGACGAGCGGCCGCTCGACACCGAGGCCGCCCACCACCACCGGTGCTGGGCCGCTGCGCGTGACGACCGGTCGGGCCGTCACCCAGTCGACGATGAGGAACGCGGCGAGCAGCGCCACCCCCACCACGGCGATCGTCGCGGCGGGCCAGATGCTCGTCGTCGTGGTGAGCGGCGGGCGAGGGGTGTCGCTCACCGTCCCCATCCGAAGTGGTCGATCGGACCGCGTCCCCGGCCGAGACGCCAGTTCGCCGCGCCCTCGAGGGCCGCGCGCACGTAGGCCTTCGCCTCCGCGACCGCCTCGGGCACCGAGCGGCCCCGCGCCAGGCCGGCGCAGATCGCCGCCGAGAGGGTGCACCCGGTCCCGTGGTCGTTCTCGGTCGCGACGCGGGCGCCGTCGAGCACGCTCACGGTGCCCTCGACGATGAGCACGTCGGGGGAGCGCTCGAGCGCGTGGAGGTGGCCGCCCTTGACGAGGACGGCGGCCGGCCCGAGGGCCCCGACGCGCCGGGCCAGGGCGACGAGGTCCTCCACGGCGCGCACGTCGCGGGGGTCCACCTCGACGAGGGCGGCCGCCTCGGCGAGGTTGGGGGTGACGACCGTCGCCAGGGGCACGAGCCGCTCCCGGTAGGCCTGGACACCGCCGTCTTTCATGAGGTGGTCGCCGCTCGTGGCGACGAGGACGGGGTCGACGACGAGCGGGCCGAGCAGCCCGCCCTCGGCGAGGGCGGCCACCCGCTCGACCACCTCGGGCGTGGCGAGCATCCCGGTCTTCGCGGCGGCGACGGCGAGGTCCCCGACGACCGCGCGCACCTGGGCCTCGACCTCGTCGGGGGTGAGCACGGCCACCGCCTCGACCCCGAGGGTGTTCTGGGCCGTGACGGCGGTGAGCGCCGAGGTGCCGAATACCCCGAGGGCGGCGAAGGTCTTGAGGTCGGCCTGGATCCCGGCGCCCCCGCCCGAGTCCGAGCCGGCGATGGTCAGGGCGACCGCGGGCTGCACGCTCCAACCCTAGTTTCGCCACGGCGGAACTACGCTGGGCGCGGTGGAAGAGCTGCTGGCCGTCGGCTCGTTCGAGTCGGACTCGCGACTGGTCTTCGGCACGGGCGGGTTCCGGTCCCTCGAGGTCCTCGAGGCGACCCTGGAGGCCGCCCACGTCACCATCGCGACGGTAGCGCTGCGCCGGGTCGACCCGTCGGTCGAGGGCTCCCTCTACGACGTGCTCGAGCGCAACAAGGTGGCCCTGCTGCCCAACACCGCGGGCTGTTTCAGCGCCCGCGAGGCCGTCGCGACGGCCCGGCTCGCCCGCGAGGCCTTCGAGACCGACCGGGTGAAGCTGGAGGTGATCGGCGACGACCGCACGCTGCTGCCCGACGTGGTCGAGACCCTGGCGGCCGCCGAGGAGCTGGTCGCCGACGGTTTCGAGGTGTGGGCCTACACGAACGACGACCTCGTGATCGCCCAGCGGCTCGAGCAGGCGGGCTGCGTGGCCGTGATGCCCCTGGGCTCGCCCATCGGCTCCGGGCTCGGGGTGCGCAACCCCCACGCCGTGGCCCTGATCTGCGAGCGGGTCGGCGTGCCGGTGCTGCTCGACGCCGGGCTGGGGACGGCCTCGGACGCGGCGCTCGCCATGGAGCTGGGCTGCGCCGGGGTGCTCGCCGCCTCGGCCATCAACCGCGCCCTCGACCCCGTGGCCATGGGCGAGGCCGTCGCCACGGCGGTGCGGGCCGGCTGGCTGGCCCGACGGGCCGGGCGGATCCCGCCCCGGCTCTACGCCGAGGCCTCCACGAGCGCCCTCGGGCGACCCGACCTGTTTGCCGAGTAGTCCGGGGCTAACTACACTCGTGTAGTCCGGGCGGTTCCCGGGTGCCTCGGTCGGGAGGGGGAGATGGGCGACAGCGACTTCGGATTCAGCGGACCCACCGTGTGCCGGCTCACCGGCGTGACCTACCGTCAGCTCGACTACTGGGCGCGCACGGGCCTCGTCACCCCCTCGATCGCCGTGGCGCGCGGCAGCGGCTCCAAGCGGCGTTACGCCTACGCCGACATCCTCGAGGTGAAGGTCATCAAGCGCCTCCTCGACGCCGGGGTGTCGCTCGCGCGCGCCCGCCAGGCCGTGGAGTGCCTGCGCCGCGCGCTCGGGGCCGACCTGGCCGCCGCGAGCCTGGTGCTCTCCGACGCCGGCTCGGTCCTCGCCCACGACGACGGCGAACTGGTCGACCTGCTGCGCGGGGGCCAGGGCGTCTTCAACATCGTCCCGCTCGCCACGGTGGTCGCCGAGCTCTCGACCACCCTGGGCGCCGAGCCCTTGACGTCGGAGAAGGGGGCCGTCACGGCGTGAGCTCGCCCCAGCGTGGCGGGGACACCCGTCGTCGCCACCCCAGCGCCGCGGTCCCGGTCGAGGGCACCTTCGCGCACCCCTCCGAGGCCCTCTTCGCGCGGCTCCTCACGGTGTCCGGGCACGACTGGCTCTACGAGCCGGTGGAGTTCCCGCTCGAGTGGGGACCCGACGGCTCGCCCACGCGCGCCTTCCGCCCCGACTTCTACCTCGCCGGGCCCGGCGTCTTCGTCGAGCTGACGGTGCTCGCCCAGCGCCTGGTGACCCGCAAGAACCGCAAGGTGCGCCGGTTCCGCGACCTCTACCCCGAGGTGCCCCTGGTCGTGGTGTACCGGCGCGACTTCGAGCGCCTGCTCGAGGTCGCCCGTCTCGCGACCCCCCTGGAGGCGGCCGCCTAGTGGACGAGCGCCGCAGCCACCTCCACGACGTCCACGTCGAGCTCGGGGCGAAAATGGTCCCCTTCGGCGGCTGGGAGATGCCGCTCGCGTACCCCACGGGCACGCTCGCCGAGCACCTCGCCTGCCGGCGCGACGCCGTGGTCTTCGACGTCAGCCACCTCGGCACGGTGCGCTGCGAGGGGCCGGGCGCCTTCGACGCCCTGCAGGCGACCCTCACCAACGACCTGACCAAGGTCGCCCCGGGCCGGGCCCAGTACACCCACCTGCTCACCGAGGACGGCTTCGTCGTCGACGACATCATCGTCTGGTGGGTCGACGAGGACTCCTTCGACGTCATGCCCAACGCCTCGAACACCTCCGGGGTGCTCTCGGCGCTGCCGGGGTTCGACGTCACCGCCGGGCGCAGCGTGCTCGCCGTGCAGGGGCCGAGCGCGCGCGAGCGCGCGGCACGGGTCGACCCGCGCTTCGGCGAGGTCGCCCGCAACCGGGTGGCGCGCCTCGACTACGGGGGCGTCGAGGTGCGCGTCGCGGGCACCGGTTACACCGGCGAGCCCGGCATCGAGATCGCGGCCCCCAACGAGGTGGCCGAGGGGCTGTGGCGGGCGCTGGTGGCGGCCGGGGTGACCCCGGCGGGCCTGGGCGCGCGCGACACCCTGCGCCTCGAGGCCGGGCTGCCCCTCTACGGCCACGAGCTCTCGCTGACCTCGACGACCCTCGAGGCGGGCCTCGGCTGGGTGCTCGGCTGGAACAAGCCGACCTTCCGGGGCCGGGCGGCCGTCGAGCGCGAGCGCGCGAGCGGCCCGCGCCGGCGGCTGGTGGGCCTGGCCTCGTCGGGCCGCCAGCCCCTGCGCGAGGGGGCCGAGGTCCTCGCCGAGGGCCGCTCGGTGGGCTTTCTGTCCTCGGGCAACTACTCGCCGGTCCTCGAGCGCGGGATCGGGATGGGGCTGCTCACCCCGGGTCTCGCCGTCGGCGAGACCGTCACGGTCGCGCTGCGCGGCCGTGAGGTGGAGGCCACCGTCGTCGCCCTGCCCTTCGTCGCCAAGGAGTCGTGATGGCCGACTACCTTCCCCACACCCCCGAGGAGGTGGAGGCGATGCTCGCCTTCGTCGGGGTCGACTCGCTCGAGGGCCTCTACGCCCACGTCCCGGTCGCGGTGCGCCTGGCCGGGGGGCTCGACCTGCCGGCCGGCATGACCGAGCCCGACGCCGCGGCCGTCGTCGCGGGCTACGGCGCGGCCAACGCGGCGCGCGCGGCCGAGCTGGTCTGCTTCGCCGGCGCCGGGGCCTACGACCACGAGGTCCCCCCGGTCGTGCGGGCCCTCGCCGGGCGCAGCGAGTTCGTCACGGCGTACACCCCGTACCAGCCCGAGGTCGCCCAGGGGGTCCTCCAGGCGATCTTCGAGTACCAGACGCTGGTGGCGCGCCTCTCGGGCCTGCCGATCGCCAACGCCTCCCTCTACGACGGCGCCACGGCGCTCGTCGAGGCGCTCAACATGGCCCACGGGGCGACGGGCCGCTCGCGCATGCTCGTCTCCTCGGGGGTGCACCCGCACTGGCGGGCCGTCGCGCGCACCTTCGCCGCCGGCACCGGCCACGAGGTCGTCGAGGTGCCCCTCCTCGAGGGGCGCACCGACTGGTCCGGGGTCGACCCCGAGGGGGTCGCCGCGGTCGTCGTGGCCTACCCCAACTACCTCGGGGTCCTCGAGGACCCCGCCGAGGCGAGGGCCCTCGCCACGGCGGCCGGGGGCCTCTTCGTCGTGGCGGGCGACCCGGTGGCCGCGGGGGTGCTGCGCTCGGCCGGCTCGTGGGGCGCCGACGTCTTCGTGGGGGAGGGCCAGCCCTTCGGCACGGCGCTCTCCTTCGGCGGCCCCTACCTCGGTCTCTTCGCCTGCGCCGAGGCCCAGGTGCGCCGCCTGCCCGGGCGCATCGTCGGCGAGACGCTCGACACCGAGGGCCGCCGCGCCTACGTCACCACGCTGCGCGCGCGCGAGCAGGACATCCGCCGCGAGAAGGCGACCTCGAACGTCTGCACCAACCAGACGCTGATGGCCGTCGCCGCGGCCGTGCAGCTGGGCTGGCTCGGGACGGCGGGCCTGCGCGAGGTGGCGACGCGCTGCGCCCAGGGGGCCCACTACCTCTTCGACGAGCTGACGAAGCTCGACGGCGTCGCCCCGGCGAGCCCGGCGCCCTTCTTCCGGGAGTTCGCGCTGCGCCTGCGCCGTCCGGCCCGCGAGGTGGTGGCGCGCCTCGCCGAGGAGGGGATCCTCGCCGGGGTCGCCCTGGACGCGCTGGTGGGGCCGGGGGACCGCTCGATCGAGGCGCCCGAGGAGGTGCTGCTCGTCGCGGTGACCGAGCGGCGCACCCGGGCGGAGATCGACCGCTACGTCGTGGCGATGAGAGGAGCCCTCCAGTGACCGCGAGCCCCGCCGGGCGGGCCTCGTCGGCGCCCCTCATGGGGCGCGACGCCGAGCCCACCCTCTTCGAGATCTCCGTGCCCGGGCGCCGCGCCTACCAGCTGCGCACGACCGAGGTGCCGGCCCGCCCCCTCGCCGAGCTGGTCCCGGCCGCGCACCTGGCCGAGGTGCCCGTGGCGATCGCCGAGGTCTCCGAGCGCGACCTCGTGGCCCACGTGACCCGGCTCAGCCACCGCCAGTTCTCGGTCGACCTCGGGATGTACCCGCTCGGCTCGTGCACGATGAAGTACAACCCCAAGTTCTGCGACGCGGTGGCGGCCGACCCCGCGCTCGCGAGCGTGCACCCCGCCGCGCCGGCCGCCCTCACCCAGGGCTGGCTGGAGATCCTGGTCGAGCTGGAGGAGCGGCTCTGCGCGATCACGGGGATGTCCGCGGCGACCCTCCAGCCGGCGGCCGGCGCGGCCGGCGAGCTGACGGGGCTCCTCCTCATGCGCGCCTACCACGAGAGCCGCGGCGACGCCCGCCGGCGGGTCATCATCCCCGACTCGGCCCACGGCACCAACCCCGCCTCGGTCACCCTCGGCGGCTACGAGGTGACGACGGTGCCCTCGAACGACCGGGGGCTCGTGGACCTTGAGGCGCTGCGCGGCGTGCTCGGTCCCGACGTCGCGGGCATCATGCTCACCAACCCCAACACGCTCGGGCTCTTCGAGGAGGAGATCGAGGGCATCGCTGCCGCCGTGCACGAGGTGGGCGGGCTCCTCTACTACGACGGGGCGAACCTCAACGCGATCCTCGGGGTCGTGCGCCCCGGGGACATGGGCTTCGACATCGTGCACATGAACCTGCACAAGACCTTCGCCACCCCCCACGGCGGCGGCGGCCCGGGGGCGGGGCCGGTCGCGGTCGCGGCGCACCTGGTCGAGTTCCTGCCGGGGCCGCGGGCCGTGCGCGAGGGTAAGGGCTTCGCCTGGGCGACGCCGTCGCGCTCGATCGGCCGGGTCCACGGCTGGCACGGCAACGCGCTGGTGCTCGCCCGGGCCCTCGCCTACATCCAGGTCCACGGGGCCGAGGGGCTGACCCGGGTGGCCCAGCACGCCGTGCTGAACGCCAACTGGCTGCGCCGGCGCCTGGCGGCGATCCTGCCGGCCGCCCACGACCGGATGTGCATGCACGAGTGCACCCTGCGCGCCACGGCCCTCAAGGACGCCTACGGCGTGCGGGCCCTCGACGTCGCCAAGGCCCTCTTAGAGGAGGGCTTCCACGCGCCCACCGTCTACTTCCCGCTCATCGTGGACGAGGCGCTCATGTTCGAGCCGACCGAGACCGAGAGCCCCCAGACGCTCGAGGCCCTGGCCCAGGCGATCGAGCGCATCGCCGAGCGCGCCGCGACCGATCCTGAGGGTCTGCACCGGGCGCCCCAGACGACCCCGGTCGCGCGCGTCGACGAGGCCCGTGCCGCTCGCCACCTGATCGCCACGGCCGACGCGGCGAGGGAGTAAATCCGCCCCGTCCGGAGACTCCAAGCGGGGTCGGGAACGGGCGCATCCCGGTGCGGAGATCGCGGGCGTGAGGGACTCGCGTTCGACGCGCGAGTCCTACGCCGTCGTGGCGTCGACCGAGCTCACCGTCGCCAAGACCTTGCGCAGGAGCCGCGCGAGCTCGTCCTGCTCGGCGCGCGAGAGCCCCGCGACCGCGACCGACTCGTGGCGGTTGAAAGCGGGGAAGACCGTCTCGATGAGGCGGGTACCCGAGCGCGTGAGGCCGATCGAGACGCGACGGCGGTCGTCACGGTGAGGGAGGCGCCGGATGAGTCGCCGTCCTTGGAGGGTCTTGATCACCCCGGTGAGGGTGCCCTTGGTGACCCCGGCCTCCGCCGCGACGTGGCCGGTCTCCTGGTCGCCCCAGATCCACAGCACCCACAGGACCGTGAAGGCCACCCAGCTCAGGTCGTAGTCGGAGAGCACCGTGCGCTCCATGTGGTTGCGCACCGCTGACCCCGAGCGGTAGATGTTCGAGACGGCGCTCATGGCGGTGAAGTCGAGCTCGTGCCCCTCGAGCCGCGCGCGGATGTCGCGCTCGGCCCCCGAGACGACGGCCGCCTCGTTGCTCGCGATCCGCCGGCTCATCGGGTCTCGAGGGTAGTGCCTCCCGCGAAGGTGGTGCCGACGGCGCGGTAGTAGCCGGCGATGATCTCCCGGGGGGCGATCGAGGCGAGCTCCTCGGTGGGCGCGTCGAAGAGGTCGAGGGTGGCGCTGCCTCGCCACGCGGGCCCGAGCTCGAGGTCGACCCCGGCCATCGTGACGACCTCCTCGAGCGAGTCGGTGCCGTCGAGCTCGATGCGCGGGAGGTAGCGGTGGTGCAGCATCGGGTGGCCGTTCACGAACCCGGCGCTCGGCGCCTCGGCCTCGAGGGTTACCGTGCCCTGGGCCAGGCGGCGGTCGGCCGCGGCGAGGGTCATCCCGAAGCGCCCCCCGGGGCCGACCCGGGGCCCGGCCCGTCCGACGCTCACCGGGCGGGTCTGGTGGATCGAGCCGAGCTTCTTGGGGTAGCCCTGGAGGTGGCCGCGCACGAGCGCGAAGTCGGTGTCGACCCAGATGAAGAGGCACCGGCTGTAGAGGGCGTCGCGGTAGCGGCAGCGCACCACGACGAACGCCTCCCGGTACTGGCTGCGCACCGGGTCGAGGAGCTCGGCGCCGTCGGCCCCGCAGCTCTGCCAGTCGGCCCAGATGAAGGCGACCGCCCCGGGGTCCTCGTCGTCGTGGGCCGGCTCCACGCCCTCGGGCAGGAGGGCCGCGACGGCCGCGGGGTCGGTCCGGTACTCGACGGTGAGCAGGTCCCCCGAGTAGTGCCAGGGCGGTGCCGGTAGGAGCGACGCGCGCCCGCTCGGGGTCCGGGGGAACGGGAGGCCGCGAGCGGTCACGGGCGCGCCCAGCCGTTCGCCGGGCGGTCGAACCAGACGTGGACCTGCCCGGTCCCGATCGCGTTCTCGTAGTCCGAGTAGAGCCGGCCCGGGGCCACGCAGTCGCGCCCGCCGAGCGCCGCGACCATCATCTGGTAGTGGCCGAAGCGCCCCTCGGGCTTGACGGCGGCGAAGTCGGCGAGGTGGTCGACGACGAAGGCGTGGTCGCCGCGCTCGAAGGCCTCGATGACCCGGTGGTCCCACTCGCGCGCCGCATCGGAGTAGATGTGCTCCTCGTCGGCCGCCTCGTGGTCGCGCAGGCGCCGCAGGGGGTGGAACGTGTGGCTGAGGGCCCCGGAGGCGATGAGCACGACGCGCCGGTCGCTCTGGTCCACGGCCTCGCGGACGACCCGACCGACGGTGGCGAAGTCCTCGGGTTCGGCCGTCTGGCAGACGCTGACCGAGACCCAGGCCTCGTCGCCCTGGAGGAAGCCCAGGAAGTTCGTCGTGGCGTAGGTGATGGGCAGGTGCTCGTTGTCGATGGGGGTGATCCAGCACTCGGGCGTGGCGAGGGCGACCTCGCCGACGAGCTTCGCGAAGGCGGGGTCGCCCTTCACGTCGTAGGGCACGCTCGACATCCCCCGGGGCAGCTCCTCGGAGGTGAAGAACCCGTGGCGCCGCTCGGCCGCGGTCACGACGAACTCGACGGTGGTGAACCAGTGGCTGTCGAAGACCACGACGAGGTCGGGTGCCAGCACGTCGAAGACCTCCTGGCGCAGCCGGTGAAGGCCCGAGAAGAGCGTGCTCTCGCGGCCGCGGTTGAGGGCCCGGCGCTCCTCGTCGGGCAGGACGATGGTGGGCACGTGGGCCAAGAGGCCCGCCCCGACGATCTCACCCATGGGTGGTCCCCTCCTTCACCTGGTAGGTCTTCAGGTCGCTGTAGAAGTCGAGGGCGTAGTCGCCGCCCTCGCGCCCGATTCCCGAGATGCCGGTGCCGCCGAAGGGCGCCGTGAGGTCACGGACCAAGAAGCAGTTCACCCAGACCGTCCCGGCCCTCACGCGCGCCCCCACCCGGTCGGCCCGGGCGCGGTCTTGGGTGAAGACCATGGCCGAGAGGCCGTAGCGGGTCGAGTTGGCGAGGGCGACGGCCTCGGCCTCGCCGGAGAAGCGCTGCAGGGTGAGCACCGGGCCGAAGACCTCGCGCTGGACGATCTCGGCGCCGTTGTCCAGGGGCTCGATCACCGTCGGCTCGTACCACAGGCCGTCGTCACGCCAGCGCCGGCCCCCCGTGAGGACCCGGTGGCCCTCGGCCCGGGCCCGCTCGACGAAGCCCTCGACTCGGGCCAGGTGGTCGGGGTGGATGAGGGGCGAGACGGTGGTGGCGGGGTCGCGGCTGTCGCCGAGCACGTGGGCCCGGGCCCGCTCGACGAGCCGGTCGCGGAACTCGTCGTAGACCGGGGCCTCGACGAGGAGCCGGGTCCCGGCGAGGCAGACCTGGCCCGCGTCGTCGTACATCACGGCGGCCCGATCGACCGCGAGGTCGAGGTCGGCGTCGGCGAAGACGACGAAGGGGCCCTTGCCCCCGAGCTCGGCCGTGAAGGGCACGAGGTTGGCCGCCGCGGCGAGCCCGATGGCACGGCCCGTCTCGGGCGAGCCGGTGAAGGAGATCCGCCGGACGCCTGGATCAGCCACCAGAGCCGCGCCGACCTCCTCGCCGATGCCCTGGACCAGGTTGAACACCCCGGGCGGGAGGCCCGCCTCGGCGACGAGGTCCATGAGCAGCGAGCACGACAGCGGCGACCACTCGGCCGGCTTCAAGATGACGGTGTTGCCGGCCGCGAGGGCGGGCGCGCACTTCCAGGTCGAGAGCATGAAAGGGGCGTTCCAGGGCGTGATCACGACGGTGGGACCGGCGGGCATGCGCTGGACGTGGTTCTCGGTGCCGTTGGAGGACCAGGAACGGCCCTCGTAGCCGGCGGCCAGGTCGGCGTAGGCGCGAAAGTTGCGCGCGCCGCGTCCGATGACCCGCAGCCGGAGGCTCTCTTCGAGCATGGCCATGTCGAGGCACTCGACCCGGGCGAGGCGCTCGACGTTCGCGTCGATCAGGTCGGCCAGGCGGTGAAGGTAGGCGCCGCGTTCGGCCGGTGCGAGGGCGGCCCAGGCGGGGAACGCGTCGGCCGCGGCGCCGACGGCCGCCGACGCGTCGGCGGCCGACCCGCGCGACACCTCGGCGAGGGCGAGCGACCAGTCGAGGGGGCTGCGGTCGGTGAAGGTGGCGGCCGAGTCGACGCGCTCGTTGGCGATGAAGTGGCCCGTGGCGACCGGGACGCCCGCGACGTCAGCCCGGGCGCTCACGCCTCGAACCGGGGTCGCACGCGGGGGTAGGGGAGCTGGGAGCGGTCCGTCGCGACGGGACGGCGCTGTCCGCGCAGGGGCCAGTCGCCGCCGAGCGCGGTGGAGAGCACCTCCTCGGTGGCGGTCGGCTGGGCGCCGACCTCGTCGCTCACGGGCTCGGGGCCGGCCACGACGTGGTTGGTGAGGGCGCCCAGGCCCTCGACCTCGACGGTGACCACGTCCCCGGGCGCGACGGGCCGCGAGCGAGCCGGCGTGCCGGTCAAGATGACGTCGCCCGGCACAAGCGTGATCAGCCGGGCGAGGTCGGTCACCAGGTAGTGCATGTCCCAGGCCATCTCGTCGGTCGAGCCGTCCTGGCGGACCTCACCGTTCACGGCGGTGCGCAGGGCCTTGCCCGCGAACGACCAGTCGGTGACGACGCCCGGCCCGATCGGACAGAGGGTGTCGGCGCCCTTGACCCGCAGCATGGAACCGGCGTCGGTGTCGCGGAAGTCGTGCAGGCCGAAGTCGTTGGCGACCGTGTAGCCGTAGATGTAGTGGGCGGCGTCGGCCAGGGCGATGTTGCGCGCGGTCCGGCCGATGACGATCGCCACCTCGCCCTCGTAGTTGAGGTAGTGGCAGTTCGCGGGCCGCACGACCGCCCCCCCGTGGGCGTTGAGCGCCGAGACGGGCTTCTGGAACCAGGTGGGCGCCGGAGGCAGGCCGACCCCGAACTCGCGCACGCGCGACACGTGGTTGAGGTGGCAGCACAGGATCTTCGTCGGCGTCACCGGGGGCAGGTGCACGGCGGTCGCGGCCTCGACGCGGCGCCCGTCGGCCGCCACGAGGGTCGCGCCCTCGCAGATCACCTCGACCGCGTTGCCCTCCAGCAGGATGCGTCGGAACTCCACCGGCCCTCCGAGGTCGTTTGCGTACGAATGATTCCCCCACACTACAAACCGCGCCCGTAACGGCGTGCTACGTTCGCCCCGTCCCTCGAGGAGGCGTGATGGCGGCAGACTTCGATCGCGTGCGGGTCCTGTGGCCCGACCACCTCGGCCTCGCGCGGGGCAAGTACATCCCCGCGGACATGGTCGCGGAGGGGGCCCGTCACTGCACGGGCACCTGGGCCCTCGCCTACGACCGGACGATGACCCCCTACACCCCCGGGAGCGGATGGAACGAGGGACTCCCGGACTTCGAGGCCGCCTTCGACGAGGCCGACCTGCGCCCGTCGTGGGAGCCGCGGACCCGCGTGGTGGTGGCCCAGCTCACGCGCGACGGCGCCCCGCTCGCCGTGTCGCCCCGGGCCGCCCTCACCAAGGCGGTCGGGGACTGGCGCGCGATAGGTCTGGCGCCCTACGTCGGCATCGAGTTCGAGGCGTTCGTCTTCGCCCCCGACGGCCAGGGGGGGTGGCGGCCCCGTGACACGCCGGGGGCCTACGTCTACGGCACCGGGCCGGCGGTCGACCCCGACGGGCTCATCGACGCCATCTGGTCGGCCTGCGCCGAGGCGGGGCTGCCGCTCGAGTCGGTCAACTCCGAGTACGACTCGCCCCAGTTCGAGTTCACCCTGCGCTACAGCGACGCCCTGCGCGCCGCCGACGACGCCTTCTTGTTCAAGGTGCTCGCCCGCGAGGTGGCCCACCGCTTCGGGTTGCTGCTCACCTTCATGGGCAAGCCGCTGAGCGACCGCGGCGGGTCGGGGCTGCACGTGAACTTCTCGCTGCGCGACGACGAGGGCCACAACGCCTTCGCCGACGCGGCGTCCGCCGACGGGCTCTCGACGCGTGCGCACCACGCGATCGGTGGCCTGCTCGAGCACCACCGCGCTCTCGCCGGGCTGTGCGCCCCCACGGTGAACGCCTACAAGCGGCTGCGGCCCGCGTCGCTCTCGGGCTTCTGGGCCAACTGGGGCTACGACCACCGCGGTGCGACGATCCGGGTCCCCGGGGCGAGGGGCGAGGGCACCCGCCTCGAGCACCGCCTGAGTGACGGGGCCGCCGTCGTGCACACGGCGATCGCCGCCGTCTTGCAGGCGGCGCGACTGGGCGTCCTCCAAGGTGTCGACCCCGGGCCGCCCGAGGCGGGCAACGGCCTCGACACCATCGAGGCGACGGTGGGGGTGCCCCACTCGCTCCACGACGCGCTCAACGAGCTCGAGGCCGACGCCGACCTGGTCGAGGCGGTGGGCGCGGAGCTCGTGGCCCAGCACCTCGCGGTGAAGCGCTCGGAGTGGGAGCGCTACTGCGCGGCGACGACCGACTGGGAGCTGCGCGAGTACCTCCCCTTCCTGTAGGTGACGGTGGCAGGGCACCCGTCGGAGCTCTCGGCCGAGCGGGTCTCTCTCCGGGCCCTGACACGCGACGAGATATCGGCCCTCGGTCGCGACCCCGCGGCTCTGGCGGAGCGGCTCGGGCTCGCGAGTGCCCCCGAGTGGCCCGCGCCCCCCGTGCGCCAGAGGTTCGCCGAGGGGATCCCCGGTCTCGAGGCCGACCCGCGCTTTGGCGTGTGGGTCGTGATCGAGGAGTCCGCGCGCACCCTGATCGGCGACGTCGGCTTCCACGGACCGCCCGACCCGGCGGGCACGCTCGAGATCGGCTACGCCCTCGCGCCCGACTGGCGCGGGCGGGGCTACGCCACCGAGGCCGTGGGGAGGCTCTGCGCGTGGGCCGAGGCGCAAGTGGGCGTAAGCGCGCTCACCGCGCGCACGGACCCCGACAACCGGGCCTCGGCCCGGGTGCTCGCTCGGCTCGGGTTCGTGACGGTGGGCGAGGCTGACGGCTACGAGCTCTGGCGCCGGGGCTGACCGCGCTCGGCGCGGGCGCGGCGTCGGGCGATCACTGGGCGGTCCAGCCCCCGTCGATCGACACGGGCGCGCCGGTCATGGTCGCCGCGGCGTCCGAGCACAGGAAGACGACCAGGTCGCCGATCTGCTCGGGCGTGGTGAAGAGGTGCATCGGCTGCTTCTCGGAGAGCAGGGCGACCGACTCCTCGGCCACCGAGGTGCCGTTCGCCGCCGCGCGGTCGGCGATCTGGCGCTCGACGAGGGGGGTGAGGACCCAGCCCGGGCAGACGGCGTTCACCGTGACCCCGGTGTTGGCGAGCTCGAGCGCGGCGACCTTGGTGGCACCGAGGACACCGTGCTTGGCGGCGACGTAGGCGACCTTCTGGGTGCTCGCCACCAGCCCGTGGGCCGAGGCGATGTTGACGATGCGTCCCCAGCCGCGCTCGCGCATCTGGGGGATCGCACAGCGCATCCCGTGGAAGACCGCCGACAGGTTGAGGGCGATCACCGCGTCCCAGCGCTCGACGGGGAACTCCTCGAGGGGCGCCACGTGCTGGATGCCGGCGTTGTTCACGAGCACGTCGAGCGAGCCGAAGGCCGATTGGGTGCGCTCGACGAGGCCGGCCACGCCCTCGGCGCTCGAGAGGTCGGCCGGGTCGTAGGCGACGGCGACCCCGAACTCCTCGGCGAGCGCGCGACGGCGCCCGTCGATCTCCCCGGGGTCGCCGAAGCCGTTCAGCATCACGTCGGCCCCGGCGTGGGCCAGGGCCCTCGCGACGCCCCAGCCGATCCCGCTGGTCGAGCCGGTCACGAGCGCGTGTCGGCCGGTGAGGGTCACGATGCCTCCTTGTCGCTTCTCGAGGGGACGAGCCGGGCGAGGACCGAGTGCGCCGTCACCGGCTGGCTAGGACCGGGGAGCCCGCCGGCGCGTCGGGCGCGCAGCCGGGCGACCGCCCCGGCGAGCCCGCCGGGGACGAAGAACACGAAGAGGATGAAGACCGCCCCGAGCAGGAACTGGGGCTGGGAGAGCGGGACGCGCACCACGGCCGGCAGGCCGGCGAAGGAGGGCTGGCCCGAGACCTTGACGAGGAGGGACTCGAGGTACCAGTAGAGGATGCCGCCGGTGACGGCGCCCCCGCGCGAGGCCGCGCCCCCGAGCATCACCATCACCACGATCGACAGGGTCAAGGTGGTGGTCGCCACCGCGTCGGGGACGGCCGTGCCGATGAGGAGCAGGTAGACGACCCCGGCCCCCGTCGCCACGAGGGACGAGAGCGTGTAGGCGGCGAGCTTGAAGCCGAAGGGTCGCACCCCGAGCACCTCGGCGCGGGCCTCGTTGTCGCGCACCGCGACGAGCACGTGGCCGACGGAGGACTCGATGAAGACCCACACGACGGCCCCGGCGACGACGAGGAAGGCGAGGGCCAGCCAGTAGAGGGAGCGGGTGTTCGAGACGGCCCCCGAGAGGACCGACGGGAGCCGGGTGGTGGAGAGGGCGAGCCCGTCCTGGCCGCCGGTGAGCCCGTGGGGGTTGTCCTGGATCAAGAAGTAGAAGGCCTGGGCGAAGGCCAGGGTGACCATGGTGAAGGCGATGCCGGTGACCCGCAGGCTGACCGCGCCCACCACCAGGGCCAGCCCGAGGCCGGCGGCCAGGGTCACCGCGAGGGCCGCCCCGAGCGACCAGTGCCAGTCGGTGAGGGCGATGTCGAAGACGTAGACGCCCGCGGCGAAGTGCAGCACCACCCCGAGCGAGAGCAGCCCCGTGTAGCCGAACAGGACGTCGTAGCCCAGGGCGACCGCGCCGAAGACGAAGCAGACCGCGAGGATCGAGAGGTTGCCGGCCGAGTTGAGCACGTCCTCGGTCCCCGGCAGCACCGCCGGGACGTGCAGGCCGAGGTAGGGGACGAGGGCGGCCAGGACCACGAGCGCCACGCCCACGGCGAGCCCGAGGCGCGGGACCCTCACGTCGCCCGCCCGAAGAGGCCGCGCGGGCGGACCTCGAGCACGAGGGCGAGCAGCAGGACCGTGGAGAGGTTGCCGATCTCGGAGAAGCCGGCGTGCTGGCCGCCGTAGTAGTTGGCGTAGTCCTGGAGCAGGCCGACGACGACGGCGGCCACCGCCGACCCCCGGATCGAGCCGAGGCCGCCGATCACCACCACGATGAAGGCGAAGATCAAGAGGCCGTCCCCCTGGAGGGGCGAGAGCAGGTCGCCGGTGAAGACGGCGGTGTAGAGCAGCCCGGCGAGTCCGGCCATCGCCCCGCCGATGACGAAGACGAGCGTGAAGGCCCGACCGACGTCGACGCCCAGGGCGCTCACCATCTCGCGGTTCTCCACGCCAGCCCGGATGACGATGCCGAAGCGGGTTCGCCGCAGGAACCACTCGAGCACGACCAGCACGAGAACGCCCGCGACCAGCGCGACGAAGTCGGCGTTGGGCAGCAGGACCGCACCAACGTGGCTGGCCTCGAGGAACCAGAGGGGGACCGGCAACGAGAGGGAGTTGGCCCCGAAGCCGCCGAGCAGGAGGGCGACGACGGCCAGGTCGAGCCCGATCGTGACCAGGACCTGGCTGAGGGGCTTGCCGTAGAGGGGGCGGATGAATACGACCTCGGTGAGGAGCGCCGCGACCGCGCCACCGGCGACCGCGGCGACGACCTCGAGGGCGAAGGTGAGGGCCGAGGGCGTGCTCGCGGGCAGGTGGGTCGCGAGGTCCCAGCCGGCGTAGGCGCCGAGGGTCATGAACATCCCGTGGGCGAAGTTGAGGATGTCCATCAGCCCGTAGATCAAAGAGAGCCCCGAGGCGGCGAGGAAGTACACCGCGCCCAGGGCGAGCCCGGCGAAGGTGAGCGAGAGGAAGGTCGTCATTGCGCCGCCGCGACCCCGAGCAGCTGGCGGGCGAGGTCGGCGTCGTCGAGGTCGGCGACCGGCCCTTCATGGACGACCCGGCCGTGGTCGAGCACGACCACGCGCTCGGCGAGGCGGCGCACGACCGCGAGGTTCTGCTCGACGAGCAGCACGGTCGAGGTGGTGGCGACGCGCGCGAGCGCGTCGGCGACCTCGCCGACGAGCTTCGGGGCGAGGCCCTTCGAGGGCTCGTCGACGACGAGCAGGGGCCACCGGTTGAGCAGGACCCGCGCGATGGCCAGCATCTGCTGCTGGCCCCCCGAGAGCGAGCCGGCCCGCTGGCGGAGCCGGGCCGCGAGGTCGGGGAAGAGGGCGAACGCGTCGTCGTAGGCCGGCGCCTCGACGCGCTCGGCCAGGCGGAGGTTCTCGGCGACGGTGAGGCCGACGAAGACGTCGCGGTCCTCGGGCACGTATCCGACCCCCAGACGGGCGACCCGGTGGACGGCGAGGCCCCCGGTGTCGTGGCCGAGAACGCGCACGGTGCCCGTGTGGGGCGCGAGGCCCATAACCGCGCGCAGCGTCGTGGTCTTGCCGACACCGTTGCGCCCGAGGAGGGCCGTGACCCCGCCGGTGGGGACGCGGAAGGAGACGCCCTGGAGCACGTGGGAGCCCCCGAGGCTCACGTGGACGTCCTCGAGCTCGACCGCGTAGGTCATAGGGGCTGTCCCAGGTAGGCCCGCTGGACCTCGTCGTTGGCGATGACCTCCTCGGGCGTGCCGTGAGCGAGGAGCCGGCCCGAGTCGAGCACGGCGATCGACTCGGCCAGGCCGACGACGACCGACATGTGGTGCTCGATCAGCACGACCGTGCGGCCCTCGCGCACCAGGCCGGCGATCAGCGCGGTCAGGGGCTCGACGTCCTCGGTGTTCACCCCGGCCATCGGCTCGTCGAGCAGGAGCGTGCGGGCGTCGGAGGCGATGAGGATCGCGAGCTCGAGCTTGCGCTTGTCCCCGTGGGAGAGCGCGCCCGCCGGCCGCCAGGCGAGGGGCTCGAGGCCGACGGCCCCTAGCGCGTCGTGCGCGACTCGCGTGGCCTCGTCGGTCGAACGGGGCCGGTGCCAGAACCGGCGGCTGCCGCCCCGGCGGGCCTCCGCGGCGAGGCGCGCGTTCTCGAGCACGCTGAGCGTGGCGAAGAGGCTCGAGGTCTGGAAGGTGCGCCCGAGGCCCAGACGGGCCCGGGCGACCGCGTCGAGGGCGGTGACGTCGCGCCCCGCGACCTCGACCGTGCCGGCGCTCGGGCGCAGGATCCCGCTCAGGAGGTTGAGCAGGGTCGACTTACCCGCCCCGTTGGGCCCGATGACCCCGAGGCAGTGCCCCGCGGGCACCTCGAGGTCGACGTCGGAGAGGATCTGGGCGCCGCCGACGCGGAACCCCAGGCCCCGGGCGGTGAGGGCCGGGGCCTGGGGTTCCGCGCGCGACGTCATGACCCGATGATCCCAGTTTCTCCCGGGATCAGCCGAAGTGCGCCGTGATCGGGGGCGCCGTGGTGGTCGCCGACAGCGTGGCGGTCGTGACGGGCACGTAGGCGCCGGTGACCGACTGGACCAGGGTCACGAGGAACATCGGCTGGAGCATGGCGTGGTCGGACTTGCGGATGGTCTGGGTCCCCTTGGGGGCCTGGAACGTCCAGCCCTCGAGCGCCTTGATCATCTTGTTGACGTTCGTGCCGTTGCCCGCCGCGAGCGCGTGGACCGCCATCTCGGACCAGACGAAGCCGTCCGCCGCGAACAGGTCGGGCACCGTGTGGTACTGGGTGCGCTCGCGCGAGATGAGGAAGTTGTTCACCGCGTTGTGCGGGGACAGGTAGTTGTACAGCGAGATGTAGTGGAACTTGAGGCCCGCGGTCCCGTAGAACTGGTAGGTCGCGATGTTCGCGAGCCCGGTGATCACTGCCGCGTTGGCGAAGACGCCCGCCTGGTCGAGCGACTGGGCCAGCGCCGCGCCGGTCGTGCCGGCCCAGGCCAGGAAGACGACGTTGGGCTTGTCCTGGGCGACCTGGAGCGCGACCGGGGTGAAGTCGGTGGTGGTGAGCGGTACCGCGATCGGGGTCACGGTGTCGCCCATGGCCTGGAAGGCCTTGGTGGCGTCGGCGATGTAGGACTGGCCGAAGGCGTAGTCCTGGGCGAGCACCACGACGTTCTTGCCCTTGCCCAGGGCCTTGATGTAGCCCTCGGACGCGGTGACGTCCTGGTAGGCCTGGCGACCCGAGCGGAAGGTGTAGCGGTTGATCCCGGTGAGCTGGTCGTCGGCCGCGGCCCCCGAGATGTAGAGGACCTTGTTCTGAGCCGCCAGCGGTGCGAGCTCGTCGGCGATGCCCGAGTCGGCCGTGCCGCCGATGATCTTGTACCCGGCCCCGACGAGGCTCTTGAAGTCGGTCGCGGCCGTCGTCGGGTTGTCCTGGTTGTCGTCGATGGTCAGCTTGATCGGGTGCCCGTTGACCTTCATGGTGCCCTTGGTGGCGTACTGCAGGCCGATCTGCATCCCCTGGAGCCACTCCTGCACGTAGGCCGAGTAGATGCCGGTCTTCTCGGTCACGATGCCGAGCTTGTAGGGCGCGGCCTTCGCGGCGCCGGCGGTGGGCCCCGCGACGAGCGCGATGCCCAGGGTCGCGGTGGCCAGGGCCAGCGGGCCCGCCACCCAACGAGTGATCTTCCTCATAGGTCCTCCCCCCGTGTCCCCCACGGGCACGGCAGCCGAAGTCAAGCAGAGTGCCGGATAAATGTCAAGTGAATCGGCTCTCATATTTGCGCTACTCTTCGCGGGACGGCCCGGAGGGGATCGGGCCTCGAGGATGGGGGGCGAGGTGGCGCTGGAACCACGGTCAGAGCTGAGCGAGGCCGGCTTCGAACCCTCGCGCGTCGAGCGGATCCGGACGTACTTCGACGACTTCGTCGCGGCCGGCCGCGTGGCGGGCTGGCTCGTCACGTTGAGTCGCGGCGGCGAGCTCGTCTGGAGCGCCCGGGGAGGGGAGCGCGACCGCGAGCGTCGACTCGAGGTCACCGACGACACCATCTGGCGCCTCTACTCGATGACCAAGCCGGTGACGGCGGTCGGTGCCCTGATGCTCTACGAGGAGGGCGCCTTCGATCTCAACGACGAAGTGTCGCGTTGGATCCCCGAGCTCGCCGAGCCGCGGGTCTACCTCGGCGGGCCGGTGGGGGCGATGAGGACGCGACCGGCCGCCGCGCCGATCCGGGTCCACCATCTCTTCACCCACACCGCCGGGCTCACCTACGGCTTCCAGAACACGAACCCGGTCGACGCGCTCTACCGTTCGATGGGCTACGACGAGACGCGGTGGGTCTTCCCCGAGGGGATCGACCTCGAGGGCGCCGTGGCGGACTGGGCGAGCGCGCCCCTGCTCTTCGACCCGGGGACGGCGTGGAACTACTCGGTCTCGATCGACGTGCTGGGCCGGCTCGTCGAGATCTGGAGCGGCGAGCGACTCGACGCGTTCGTCGCCCGCCGGCTCCTCGAGCCCCTCGGGATGCCCGACACGACCTGGTCGTGCCGCGAGACCGACCGCGACCGGCTCGCCATGCTCTACGCGAACTGGGAGGGCCAGGCCGTCGCGGTGCCCGACCTCGCCGAGGCCGCGACGAAGCCCCCGACGCTGCTGACCGGCGGCGGGGGCCTGCTCTCGACGGCGGCCGACTACGAGCGCTTCATGGCGATGCTCGTGGGGGGCGGCGCCCTCGACGGCGTGCGCTACCTGAGAGAGCGGACCGTGGCGCTGATGGGCTCGAACTTCCTCGCCGGCGGGGGCACGCTCGCCGAGATGTCGTGCGACACCTTCAGCGAGGTCGGCCAGGCCGGGGTCGGCTACGGGCTCGGGGTCGCCACCATGGTGGACCCGGTCGCCAACCGGAGCCTGGTCTCGCCGGGGACGATCTCCTGGGGCGGGGCGGCGTCGACGTACTTCTGGGTCGACCGGGCCGAGGGGTTGAGCGTCGCCCTCTACGCCCAGCTCCTGCCGAGCACGAGCTACCCGTGGCGGCGCGCGCTCCAACAGCTCGTCTACTCGGCGATGCTGGGGTAGCGTCGCGGCGCCGGACGCGACGAAGGAGGCCAGGTGAGCGAGACCCCGAGCGCCCCGACCGGGGCCGTCGGCCCGCCGGACCTCGGCGGCGCGGCGACCTCGCCCCGGCGCGCCAAGGGGGAGCGCACCCGGCGCAAGATCCTCGACGCGGCCGAGCAGGTCTTCGCCGCCGTCGGCTACCACGACGCCTCCATCGTGAAGATCACCGAGGCGGCCGACGTGGCCCAGGGCACCTTCTACCTCTACTTCCAGAGCAAGCTCGGGGTGTTCGAGGAGGTGGTGGCCGACCTCAACCAGCGCGTGCGCCACGCCATGAGCGAGGCGTCGCGCTCGGCCACCAACCGTCTCGAGGCGGAGCGGCTGGGCTTCGCCGGATTCTTCCGCTTCACGGCCGAGCACCCGGCGCTCTACCGGGTGATCCGCCAGGCCGAGTTCGTCTCGCCCCGGGCGCTGCGCCACCACTACGAGACGATCATCGGCAACTACGTGCCCTACCTGCGCGAGGCGATGGCCGCGGGCGAGATCGCCCCGACCGACCCGATGGTCCTGGCCTGGTCGCTGGCGGCGATCGGCGAGATGATCGGCCTGCGGTGGATCCTCTGGAACGAGGAGCACGAGGTGCCCCCGGCGGTCTTCGATCAGATGATGGTGGTCATCTCGCGGATGCTGGGCGTGCCCCGCGACCCCGACGGGAGGTCCGCGTGAGCGAGCCCGTGCGCCCGCCGCTCGCCCCGACCGTGGTGGGCCGGTGGGTGGCCGAGCGGGCGCGACTCGCGCCGGGGGCCCTCGCCCTCGTGGGCGCCGAGCAGCGCTACACCTACCGCGAGCTCGACGAGCTCTCGAGCGCGGTGGCGCGCGGGCTGGTCGCGCGCGGGGTCGGCCCGGGGGACCGGGTCGCCGTCGTGAGCGAGAACCGCCCCGAGGTCGTCCTGCTGCTCTTCGCGTGCGCGAAGGCCGGGGCGATCCTCTTCCCGATGAACTGGCGGCTCACCAACGCCGAGCTCGCCCCCCAGCTGGACCTGATGTCGCCCCGGCTGTGGGTGGCCTCGGAGGCCCAGCGCGCCCGCGTGGACGGCTCGCTCACCGACCGGTGGGGGCACCCCGAGCGCCTCGAGTGGGTCCTGAGCGAGCTGGCCGTCGCCGGGGAGGGGCGCGCGCTGCCCGAGGTCGCCGAGGACGCGGGCCTGCTCGTGATCGCCACCTCGGGAACGACCGGGCGGCCCAAGGGGGTGCTGTTGACCCACGCGAACTTCTTCTGGACGAACCTGAGCCTCGACTTCGTCGCGCCCATCACCGACTCCGACGTCGTCCTGCAGGTCCTGCCCCAGTTCCACATCGGGGGGTGGAACGTCCAGCCGATGCAGGCCTGGCTGAAGGGCGCGACCGTCCTGCTCGAGTCCTCCTTCGACGCCGGGCGGGTGCTCGACCTCATCGAGCGCGAGCGGGTGACGACGATGGCCGGGGTGCCCACGACGCTCCTCATGGTGGGCGAGCACCCCCGTTTCGCCACGGCCGACCTCTCGAGCCTGCGCCACGTGGTCGTGGGCGGGGCGGCGATGCCGGCCACGGTGGCGGCGCGCTGGAGCGAGCGGGGCGTCGCCCTGCACCAGGGCTACGGGCTGACCGAGGCCGGGCCGAACGTCTTCTGCCTGGACGCGCGCGACGCGGCCGCGCACCCCTGCACCGTCGGGCACCCCTACCCGTTCGTGGACGTGGCGCTCGTGGACCCCATCACCGGCTCGATGGTCGAGGGGCCCGGCGAGGGCGAGCTGCTCGTGCGCGGCCCCGGGGTCTTCCCCGGCTACTGGCACGACGAGGCGGCGACGGCCTCGGTGCTGGTCGACGGGTGGCTGCGCACGGGGGACATCGCCTCGCGCGACGCCGACGGCTACTACTCGATCGCCGGACGGGTCAAGGAGATGTTCGTCTCGGGGGGCGAGAACGTGTACCCCGTGGAGGTGGAGAACGTGCTCACCTCGTTCCCCGGGGTGGTGTGCGCCGCCGTCGTGGGGGTGGACCACTCCCGCTGGGGCGAGACGGGTGTCGCCTACGTCGAGGTGGCCCCGGGGGATGCGATAGACCTCGACGCGCTCGAGGCCCACTGCCGGGTGCGCCTCGCGGGCTACAAGGTGCCCACGCGCCTCGTCGTGGTCGACGAACTGCCTCGCAACGCCGTGGGGAAGATCGACAAGGCGCGCCTGCGCGCGCTCGCCGCGGCGGTGGGCCAGCCCTAGGGCCGCTCGGGGCCGCCCTCGCGCGACGGCGCCGGCACGCGGCCGAGGAGGCCGTAGAGGGGGCTGTAGCCGATCGCGCCGATCGCGACGAGCACGAGTCCGGCGAGCACGAGGAGCGACTCGATCCGGTAGGCGAGCACGGCGCCGGGGGTGGCGAGCAAGAGCGCGCCGACGACCGCCGCGGCGAGGCCGAGGGCCACGCGCACGACGCGCCCGGTGGTCGTGAGGTTGTGGCGCGCGTCGGCCGCCGTGGTCGGGGGGTGGTGGACCGCCGTCGTCATCGTGACCCTCCTTGGTCCTAGCGACGCCCCCACGCTCGCTCGTCTAGCCCCCGGGGGGCGTAGGGACCAAAGTCACCTCAGCGGCGGGCTCCGTCGTCCTCGCGCAGTGACCGGGGGACGAAGCCCACGAGGGCGTAGAGCGGGCAGTAGCCGGCGAGCCCGGTCACCACGAGGACGAGGCCCACGAGGGTGAGGATCGACGCCCAGGTGTAGGCGGCCGCCGAGGCGGCCCCGGCGAGCAGGATCACCCCGACCACGGCGGCGGCGAGGCCGAGGAGGACGCGCACCACGCGATCGGCGGTCGTCTCGTTGCGGTGGGGGTGGGCGGGGGAGTGGGGGTGCGTGGCGGTCGTCATGGCCGGCTCCTTCGGTCGAGGTCGTCGAGGGCCACTGTGCCGTGTCTATACCCCCTAGGGGTAGGGACCAAGGTCACGAGCGCGACGGGCCCCGCGCGGGTCAGTCGCGCTCGTCGGCGCGGCGGGCGGCCAGGGCCACGAAGGTCTCGAGGCTCTCGGGGTTGGCGACCGACGAGAGGGAGGCGACGGCCGCGGGGTCGGCGCCGGCGAGGATGCGCTTCACGGGCACCTCCAGCTTCTTGCCGGTGAGGGTGCGCGGGACGGCCCCGACGACCTCGACGTGGTCGGGCACGTGGCGCGGCGAGAGTCGGGTGCGGACCTCGGTGCGGATCCGCTCGACGAGCGCCGCGGGGTCGGCGCCGGGGGCCACCACGAAGAGCCAGAGCTGACCGGGGCCTCCGTTGGGGTCCTCGAGGTGCACGACGAGGCTGTCGGTCACCTCGGGCAGGGCCTCGACGACGTTGTAGAACTCGGCCGTGCCCATGCGCACCCCGCCGCGATTCAGCGTCCCGTCGGAGCGGCCGCTGATCACGACCGAGCCGTGGGCGGTGAGGGTGGCCCGGTCGCCGTGGACCCAGACTCCGGGGTAGTGGTCGTAGTAGGCGGCACGGTAGCGGGCGTCCCCGGGGTCGTTCACGAAGCCGACCGGCATCGAGGGCATGGGCTGGGTCACGACGAGTTCGCCCTCGACGTCGCGCACGGGGTGACCCGCCTCGTCGAAGACCTCGAGCGCGACCCCAAGGCAGCGGCACGAGATCTCCCCGGGCCAGACCGGGTGCAGGGGGCTGGCCCCGACGAAGCCGGTGCACACGTCGGTGCCACCGCTGAAGGAGGCGACGAGCAGGTCGGCCTTCACGTCACGGTAGACCCACTCGGCCGCCGAGCCCGGCAGCGGCGAACCCGTCGCCCCGAGGGTCTCGAGGGCGGCGAGTCGGTAGGTGGCGCGCGGCACGAGCCCGGCCTTGGCGCAGGCCACGAGGTAGGCGGCGCCCACCCCGGCCACGCTGACCTCGTGCTCGTCGATGAAGGCCCAGAGGCGCTCGGCACTCGGCGCGTTGGGGTTCCCGTCGAACAGGACGACGCTCGCCCCGACGACCAGGCCCGAGACGCAGAAGTTCCACATCATCCAGCCCGTGGTCGTGTACCAGAAGAAACGGTCGCCGGCGTCGAGGTCGAAGTGGTAGCGCAGGGCCTTGGCGTGCTCGAGCAGGATGCCGCCGTGGCCGTGGACGATGGCCTTGGGCTTGCCGGTGGTGCCCGAGGAGTAGAGGACGTAGAGGGGGTGGTCGAAGGGGACGGGCTCGAAGGTGGGCTCGGCGGGCTCCCCGGCGAACTCGGACCACGCCGCGAAGCCGGCCGGCCGCTCCAGGGCGAGCACGTCGAGCATCACCGCGTGGCGCACCGTGGTGAGGCCGGCGAGCACGGCCGCCGCGTCCGCGCGCGAGTCGCGGGTGCGCTCGCCGTAGCGGTAGCCGTCGACCGCGACGAAGACGGCGGGCGCGGTCTGCTGGAGCCGGTCGAGCACGCCGTCGATCCCGGTCTCGGGGGCGCAGCACGTCCAGGTCGCCCCGAGCCCGGTGACGGCCAGCATGAGCGCCAAGGTCTCGACGACGTTGGGTAGGTAGGCCGCGACCACGTCGCCCCGGCCGACGCCGTGGGCGACGAGGCCCCGCTGCAGCCCGCCGACGAGACCGGCCAGCTCGCCCCAGGTGACCTCACGGTCCCCACGGGCGTCGTCGTGGGAGACGACGGCCGTCGCCCCGTCACGACGGCGCAGCGCGTGCTCGGCGTAGTTGAGCGTCGCCCCCGGGAACCACCGGGCCCCGGTCACCGAGGCGTCGTCGCGGACGAGCGCGTCGGTCGCGGGGGAGTGGAAGATCACGTCGGCGTCCTCGGCGACGCCCGCCCAGAACTCCCCCATGGTCGTGGGGTCGGTCGACCAGTCCCACGCCTCGTCGTAGGAGGCCAGACCGTGCGCGTCGAGCAGCGCGTGCAGGTGGGAGCGGCTCACGCGCTCGGGCGAGGGCGTCCAGAGCGGCGTCGTCACGGCACCGGCGTGGGGGCGACGGTCATGGCTCATGGTAACCCGCGCGACTCGGGGCGACGACCCTGAGACTCAGCGCCAGGTGACCCGTACCGGCAGCCGCTTCACCCCGCTGATGAAGTTCGAGCGGAGCCGCTCGGGGGTGCCCGCGGCCTCGACGCCCGACCACCGGCGCGCGATCTCCTCGAGCATGACCCGGATCTCGAGCCGGGCGAGGTGCGAACCCAGGCAGAGGTGCGGACTGTGCAGGCCGAACGAGACGTGGTCGTTAGGCGTGCGGCCCGCCCGGAACTCCTCGGGGGCGTCGAAGTGGCCTTCGTCGAAGTTGGCCGAGGCGTACCACAGGACGACCTTGTCCCCGGCCCTCATGTCGCGGCCCCTGAGGGAGACGTCGGTCGTGAGCGTACGACGGAAGTGCATCGTCACCGTCGTGAACCGCAGGATCTCGTCGGTGAGGAGCTTGCGCTCCTCCACGGTCATGGAGGGGATGGCGGTGAGGAGGTCGGGCCTGTCCATGAGGACTTGAAGGCCGCCGGTCATGGTGTAGCGGGTCGTGTCGTTGCCGGCCGCGACCATGAGAGTGAAGAAGTTCTTCAGCGCGAGGTCGTCGAGCGACTCACCGTCGGAGGTGGGCTCGAGGAGGGCCGAGAGGATGTCGTGGGTGGGGTGGAGGCGACGCTCGGCCAGCGCCCGCTCGGCGTAGGCGAAGAGCTCCAGCGAGACGGGACTACGAAAGGGCAGGAAGCGGTAGTCCGTGGTGTCGACCCGGTCGACGACGAAGTCGGTGAAGTCCGGGTCGGAGTTGCCGATGAGGGCGTCGCCGCGCTGGACGAGCCAGTCGAGATCCTCGTCGGGCAGGCCCAGCAGGCGTCCGAGCATCCGCATGGGCAGCTCGCGGGCGACCCGCGAGACGAAGTCGAACTCGGTGGCCCCCCCGAGGGCGTCGAGGACCTCGCCGGCTAGTCCCCGCACGACCGACTCGTACTCGTTGACCGACTTCGGAGCGAACGGCCGACTGACCAGCCGACGCAGGCGGGTGTGCTCGGGCGGGTCCATCTCCATGAGGGTCCGGCGCGCTTCGGTCTCCTCCGGGGTCATGTCCTCGAGGCGAATGCCGTAGCGACTGGAGTAGACGTCGGTGGAGCGGCTGGCGAGCAGGACGTCGTCGTACTTGGTCAGGCTCCAGAAGCCGCGACCCTCGGGCTCCTCGGTCCAGTGGACCGGGTCGTGGGCGCGCAGGTGCGCGAACGTCGCCCGCGGGACCCCGTCTACGTAGGTGTCGTGCGAGACGATGTCGGCGAGCTCGTCGGCCATGGGACCCCCAGAGGATGTTTGCTACCAAACGACGCGTTCATTACACCACACCCTTCGACCCGTACACTGGCTGGATGAGTCGTCCGCTCATCGGCGTGACGGGCCGGCGCTGGCCCGCCTCCTTCCTCGGGGACCACCTGCCCCCGGCGATGCACGGGCTCACCTTCGACCTGCACTTCTCGGACTACACCCGTTCGATCGCCCTGGCCGGGGGCGTCCCCGTCGAGCTGTCGCGCGACGCCGACGTCGACGAGGTCGCCGCCCGCCTGGACGGGCTGGTGCTCTCGGGCGGCGCGGACATAGAGCCGAGTCGCTACGGGGCCGCTCCGGAGCCGGGACTCGGCGACGTGGAGCCCGATCGCGACGCGTGGGAGCTCGCCCTCTTCGAGGCGGCCCAGCGCCGGGGGATCCCGGTGCTCGCCATCTGTCGAGGACTCCAGCTCGTGAACGTCGCCCGTGGGGGGACCCTCGTCCAGGACGTGCCGTCCACCGAAGGGGTGGGCCACCCTCGCTTTGAGAGCGACGGCCGCCGGCGGACCCACGACGTCTCGGTCGTGGAGGGCACCCGCCTGGCCGAGCTCTATCCCTCGGCGCTCGCGGTGAACTCGCTCCACCACCAGGTGGTCGACCGGGTGGGGGAGGGACTCGTCGTTTCGGCGAAGGCGCCCGACGGCGTCGTCGAGGGGCTCGAGAGCGCCGACGGGGACGTCCTCGCCGTCCAGTGGCACCCCGAGCTCCTCGACGCGCCCGACTCGGCGTTCCGGTGGGTGGTGTCCGAGGCACAGCGTCGTCTCAGGTAGTGCCTTGACATCGGTCGTTTGACCCCTTACGTTCGTGCGAACGTGCGAGCCGGGGGGCGCGCCGCCAAGGGGGAGCGATGGCGTCGGAGACGACGAAACGGACCGAGCTCGGCGGCAAGCGCCGGCTGACCCTCATCGACACGGTGGCCCAGTCGGTGGGACTGATGGGGCCGGTGTTCTCGATCGCGTTCCTCGTGCCCCTGGTCGTGGGCATCGTGAGCGCCTCGGGCAAGGGCGCCGGGACGGCGGCGCCGCTCGCGGTGGTGATCGCGGCCGTGGGCGTGCTCGGCCTGGGCTGGATCATCGCCGAGTACACCCGCAAGATCCAGGCCGCGGGCTCGCTCTACGACTACGTGACCGACGGCCTGGGCGGCCGGGTGGGCTCGGCGGCCGGCTGGCTCTACTACGCGGGCATCCTGGCGCTCGGCGCGGGGATCCTGCCGATGATCGGCGGGGTCATCCACGACACGATCCAGGGGGAGTTCAACGCGACGCCGCTGCCGTACTGGGCCTGGGACGTCCTGTTGTTCCTCCTGGTGGGGTCGATCATCTACCTCGGGGTCGCCCTGTCGACCCGCGTCCAGCTGACCCTCGCGGCCATCTCGGTGTCGGTTGTGCTCGTCTACTCGGTCTTCGTCATCATCAAGAGCGGCGGTCTGCACCACGTCGCCTCGGGCTTCTCGCCGAGCGGCTCACCGACGCACTGGACGGGCATCCTCTTCGGCGTCCTCTACGGGGTCTTGCTGTTCACGGGCTTCGAGACCTCGGCCAACCTGGCCGAGGAGACCGAGCGGCCCGAGCACAACATCCCGCGCGCCGTGCTCACCTCGGTGCTCGTGATCGCCGGCTTCTACGTGATCGGCTCGTTCGCGCAGGTGGCCGGGTTCCACTTCAGCCTCTCCGCGATCGGCAAGAACGCCGGGGCGCCGTTGTTCACCCTGGCCGGGCCGAAGGCCGCGGGAGGATTCGCGGGCGTGGGGATCCGCCGCCTGGTCGAGCTCGTGGTCGTCTTCGACATGATCGCGGTGCTGATCGGCTGCGCGGTATCGGGGTCGCGGGGCTTCTTCGCCCTGGCGCGCGATGGCAAGATGCCCCGCCCGCTCACCTCGATCTCGCGCCACGGCACCCCCCTCGGGTCGACCCTGTTCGTGCTGTTCGCCTACGCCGTCGTGATCGTGCTCGCGGTGTGGTCGAGCGCGTTCGCGCTGCCCCAGACCCCCGAGTACGTCTCGATGTTCTCGTGGATGTCGACCTTTGGGGGCTTCGCGATCGCGGTGATCTACCTCTTGATCGCGGTGGGGGCCGTGCGGGGCCTTCGGGCGAGCGGCAAGTCCGTTCAGCTGACCCTGGCCTGCCTGGCCGGGGCCCTCGTGACCGCGGCCGCCCTCTACGGGGCCATCTACAAGGTCACCGCGCCCACGATCTGGGCGCCCTGGACCGCGGTGGTGATCCTGGTGGTCGGGCTCATCGCGGCGGCGGTGATGCCGAGCTCGCCGCGCGGGAGCGCCGACTTCTCGGGCCTGGCCGAGTCGGAGCAGGGCCCGCTAAAGATCTGATCAGCGCGCGAGGACCATCCCGAGCTGGTAGAGCGCGAGGCACGCGAGCGGGGTCGAGACGAGGAGGGCCGCCGAGTACCCCCAGTGGTGCTCGCGCTGGAGGACCGCGGGCACGGCGAAGGCCGACGAGAAGGTGGTCAGGCCGCCACAGAACCCGGTGATGGCCACGTCGCGCAGGTGCTCGTCGAGGGCGCCGGAGAACCGGTAGCCCACGAAGGCGGCGACGCCACAGCCCAGCGCGTTCACCGCGACGGTCGCCCAGGGACGGTCCCTCGGGTGGCGCGCGCGCACGGCGTACTCGGCCAGGTAGCGCACGACGGCGCCGATCCCGCCGAAGAGCCCGACGAGTACGACGGTCACGGGTGGCCCCGTCCGCGGCTCCAGCGACGAGCGACCCGGATCCCGCCCCCGGCGAAGGCGAAGCCGCTGAGCAGCGCGACGAGGCTCACGAGCAGCCCGCCGCCGGTCGAGACGTGCCAGAGGTTCCCGAGGTCCTGGTAGAGCGTGGAGTACGAGGTGAGCCCGCCGAGGAAGCCCGTGACGAGCAGGACGCGCGTGAGGTCGTTGGGGTCGTGGCGGCGCAGCGGGCCCCACAGGGCGAAGGCGGCGACGCCCGCGCCGAGGGCGTTGATCGCTAGCAGCCACCACGGGATCAGCTGGGTCCAGGTGGTCGAGGCCAGCGTGTCCGACGGCAGGCGGTCCAGGCCCGTGAGCCCGTAGCGGATCAGCGTGCCCGCCGCACCGGCCACAAGCGTCCCCAGGAGCGTCACCACGAGGCGTCGCGGCGACAGCGTGACGTGGGGGTGCACGGGGCTAGACGCTACCGAGCACTAAAGAGGGGGACGGGGACGGGGACGAGCGGGGCCGGGCTGGTCTGTCGAGCGAAATTTACATAACGTCTATTATCGGCGTGACGTGGCGGAACCCCTGGTATCATCCGGCCATGCGTCGGATGGTCGTTGCGACCCTGTTGGCCCTGGCCCCGCTCGGCCTGATGGGCGGCACGGCCGGCGCCCAGGCGGCCCACTCGGCCGCGGACGCGCCGGTGATCCTGGCCTTCGACTTCAGCGACAACAGCCAGCCGGCGAGCGTCTCGCACAACGGCTTCAACATCACCGCGGACGTCCTGTCGCTCACGAGCGGCGCGGGCGGCGTCGTGAGGATGGTGGCCATCGCCCCGGCGGACTCGACGAGCTCGAACCTGGTCTGCGGCTTCCAGGCCGTGCGCCAGGGCCAGGCGGAGTGCGCCTTCAACTTCACCGCCACGGGCGTGTGGCGGATCCGGGCGGAGTGGGCGCCGACGACCCACGACGCCGTGGCGGTCGTCTCCCAGACGGTGCTGCGCGTCTCGAACTAGGGGAGACCACTTCCCCGCCGGGGGACCACGTCTACACTTCGCCCGATGAGCGGACTCTTCGACGTGAGCGGCAAGACGGTCCTGGTGACCGGAGGGACGCGGGGCATCGGCGAGATGATCGCCCGGGGCTTCCTCGAGGCCGGGGCCTCGGTGTACATCTCCTCGCGCAAGGCCGAGGTGGGTGACGCCCTGGCCGCCGAGCTCGGCGCGCTCGGCCCCTGCACGTTCCTCGAGGCGAACCTGAGCACCGAATCGGGCTGTCGCGTCCTGGCCGAGGAGGTCGCCGCTCGCGAGTCGCGCCTCGACGTCCTCGTGAACAACGCCGGGGCGACCTGGGGCGCCCCGATGGCCGACTACGACGAGGCAGCCTTCGAGCGGGTCCTCTCTTTGAACGTGAAGGGCGTCTTCCATCTCACCAAGTTCCTGCGCCCGCTCCTCGAGGCCTCGGGCACGGCCGACTCCCCCGCCCGGGTCATCAACATCGGCTCGATCGACGGGCTGCGGGTCCCGGCCATGGAGACCTACGCGTACTCGGCCTCCAAGGCCGCGGTGCACCAGCTGACGCGCCACCTCGCGAAGTACCTCGCTCCGAGGGTGACGGTGAACGCCATCGCGCCGGGCCCCTTCGAGTCGAAGATGATGCACGCCACCCTGGAGGCGTTCGGCGACGAGATCGCCGCCGCCGCCCCGATGAGGCGCATCGGACGTCCCGCGGACATGGCCGGGGCCGCGATCTTCCTCGCCTCCCCCGCCGCCGCCTACGTCACCGGGGCGATCCTGCCGGTGGACGGCGGGATCGCGACGCTGCGCTGAGGGACCCCTCCGGTCAGCTCTTCGGCTGACGGCCCAGGGTGACCCGCAGGGTCAGGTGCTTCGTCCCACGCACCACGTGCAGGGCGATCACGTCGCCGGGCGTCAGCGCCGAGATCACCTGGGTGACGTCCTGGGCGTTCTGGATCGTCGTCGAGTTGATCCCGACGATGACGTCACCTTGACGCACACCGGCCGACGAGGCCCCCGTGCCGCCGATGACGCTGATCACGACGGCCCCGGTCGACACCGGGAAGCCGTACTGCTGGGCCAGCTGGGGGTTGTTGGACTCGATCTCCACCCCGATGAACGCGCCGTGGTTCACGACGCTCTGGCCGGCCTTCAACTGGGGCAGGAGCGAGAGGATGGTGGCCGAGGGGATGGCGAAGCCGATGTTCTGGCTGGTCTCGCCGCTCGCGAGGGTCCCGGCGACGGCGGTGTTCATCCCGATCACGTCGCCCGCGGAGTCGATGAGGGGCCCGCCCGAGTTGCCCGGGTTGATGGCGGCGTCGGTCTGGATCATGTTGGTGAGCGTCTCGGTCGAGGTGCTCGAGCCCGCCGTGACGGTCCGGCCCAGGGCGGAGACGATCCCCTGGGTCACGGTGGGGGTGCCGGCGGCGAGGCCCAGGGCGTTGCCGATGGCGACGACGGCATCGCCCACCTGGAGGGCGTTGGAGTTCCCGAAGGTCACCGTCGGCAGACCGCGGACGTTGTTGATCCGGATCAGCGCCACGTCGTCGATCGGGTTGGTCCCCACGAGGGTCGCCGGGAGCGCTTTGGTGGACCCGCTGCGGGTCACGGTGATCGTCCCGGACTGGACGGCGTTGGCGATGACGTGGTTGTTGGTCACGACGAGGCCGTTGGACGTGATGATCATCCCGGTGCCCTGGTCCTCCCCGCCGGAGCCACGGACGTCGATGCTCACGATGGTCGGCAAAGCGTGCTGGACGAGCTTGGGGATCGACACCCCGCCCGGCAAGAGGGCGGCGCCGGGGCCCTGGGTGGAGGCGTTCACGGTGAGGACGCTGTTGGCCGACGGGGCGGCGTAGTGCCCCGCGAGGCCGCCCACCAAGGCGGCGACGAGCAGGAGCGAGAACCGCGACGACCACGCGGCCCGCGAGCGACGACGGCGTGCCGCCGCCGCCCCGTTCGTCGCCGCGGGCGTGGCCCCGGTCCCGGGCGTCGGGCCGGCATCGGCCGCCGGCTCGGGCGCCGGCTCGGGCGCCACCCACTCCCCCGCCGCGGTGGAGGCCGTCACGAAGACCGGCACCTCGCTCGGGGGGATCGGTGCGCCGGCGGTGGGCGAACCGGCGTCGACCTCGTCGACGGCGTTGGGGGCGTCGACCCCCTCGGGGGCCTGCGGATCGTTCGCGTCGGGCGAGTCGGTCACCGGCCCATGCTAGGGGGCGAATCTAAGAGACGACTAGGGACCAGCGACCGTGGCGTTTCCGGTGACCGAGTAGTGTTGATGACCTATGTCTCGGCGGATCGACATCGAAATCACCAGCCTGAGCGGCGAGGTCGCCACGTGGCGCGCCGCCGGCGCCAAGCTGCCCAAGGGTGTCGTCGCCGCCTCGCTCGTGCCGGGCGGCCCGGTGGTCGGGAGCGTCTACCGTGCCGACGTCGAGCAGTTCATGGAGGGCTTCGAGGTGCTGTCGGTCGCCCCGCCCAAGACGGCGTCACCGCTCGACCCCCGCCACGAGAAGCTCGAGCTCATCGCCCGGGAGGCCAAGGGCCCGGACGTGACGGTCACCTACGCGCCCAAGGGCCGGGGGCCCCGCCGCGAGGGCGAGCGCGGACCCCGTCGCGAGGGCGAGCGCGGGCCCCGCCGCGAGGGCGAGCGCGGACCCCGCCGCGAGGGCGAGCGCGGACCCCGCCGCGAGGGCGAGCGCTCGGCCCGACGGCCCGGCGACCGCCCGGCGCGCTCCCCCCGACCCGAGGGCGGACGTCCCCGGGAGGGGCGCCCCGAGCGCCGCGGGCCCGTCGCCCCGCCCATGACGACGACGCACCGCAACGCGCTGCTGGCGACCCTCTCGCCCGAGCAGCTGCCCGTCGCCGAGCAGCTCCTGCGCGGCGGGATGCCCTCGGTGCGGGCGGCCGTCGAGACCCAGAACCAGAACGCGTCGGCTCAGGGACGTCCCACGGTCGACCCGGCCACGATCGAGCGCATCGCCGAGGACCTGCTCGCCCGGACGAACCTGGCGACGTGGAAAGACCGCGCGGCCGGCGGCATCGGCGCCGGCAAGGAGCTGCGCCTGCGCGACCTGCGCGCGATCGTCACCTCGGCCAAGACGGTCTCGCTCGACGACGAGGCGCGCGCCCAGCTCAAGGAACTCCAGGGCGCCCTGCACGAGCGCGTGGAGGCACTGCGGGTGCAGTGGAGCGAGAGGCTCGACAAGGCCATCGGCGCGGGAGACGTGGCCGAGGCGCTGACCCTCGTGGGCCGGCCCCCGGACGTGTCGACGCGCGTGAGCGCCGAGGTGGCCGCGAAGGTCGTCGCGCTGACCTCTGAGTTCCTCCGTGCCGATCAGGAGCCGGAGAAGTGGCGCGCCGTCGTGGAGCTGGCGGTCGACACGTCTATCCGGCGAAACGTGAAGCCGTCGGGCATTCCCGACGACGAGGCCAGCCGTGCCGTCGCGGTCCACAACGCCGGGGCGATCCCCGAGCTGGCCAAGCTGCTCGGCATGAAGGTCCCACCGCCCCCGCCGCCGGCGAAGAACGTGCGCCGTCCGGTCAGCCGGCGCGCATCGTGAGCAGCCGGGCCTTCCAGCCGATCGACTCGTAGAGCGACTTCGTCGCGCGGTCGCCCGGGAGGGCGTAGCCATCGGTCGGCGGGTGAGGGTCCGCGAGCAGCCCGGCGACCAGCGAGCGGGCGTGCCCGCGTCGGCGCTGCCCCCGGGCGACGTAGAGCGCCGCGATGAGCGCGCCGCGCCGCCACGCGAAGCCCACCGGCACCTCCCCCTCGAGCACGACGACCAGTTCGCCGGCGGCGAGGGCGTCGCGCAGCGCGCCCGCGTCGTCGCGGCCGGCGAGCAGGTCCTCGAGGAGCGCCCTCCCGCCGCGGTGTTGCGCGCACTCCCGCGCGGCGTCGCCCCAGAGCCCGGCCAGTGCGTCGGCGTCGAGCGGCGTGGCGGGGCGGACGAGGACCGGCACCCGCTAGACGCAGTCCCGACAGAGCAGGTTCGTGGAGTCCGCGAGCTGGCTCATCTTCTTCAAGAGCCGGCAGGACCGGCAGCGGAACTCGTCGTCCTGCTTGGGCAGGATGGCCTCGGTGCTCTCGAGCGTGCCGTCGATCTCGACGACGGTGTCCTCGTCGTCGTCGGGCACGACCTTGCGCAGGATGGTCTCGGCCAGCACCTCGTCGAGGGCGAGCTCGACGTCCGCGTCGTCGACGAGGTCGTCCTCGTCGTGCACGGGGATCGCGGTGGGGCCGGCCCCCTCGTTGGCCTCATCGACGTCCTCGACGTCCTCCACGGCCTCGACGTCACCGTCGTCGTCGGCGTCGGGGGACTCCCCCTCGTCGTCGCCGTCCTCGAGCCCGAGGTCGTCGTCGTCGATCTCGTCGCTGTCCTCGCCCTCTTCGTCGAAGCCGTCAGCGAGCTCTTCCTCGTCGAACGCGTCCTCGTTCTCTACGTCCTTGGCCATATGTCCTCTCTTCAGGCGCAGGCATTGTAGGGCCTGGCGCTGCCTCGTGGCGTCCATTCCGCGACCCAATTGGCCGAAGGGGACCTTGGTCCCCGGGCGCTCGCTGGCGGAGGGCCGACCCTAGCGGGCGGCGCGGTTGCGCTCGGCGGCCCGCTCGGCCTCGAGTCGCTCGAGGTCGACGTCGCCGTAGTCGACGAAGCGCATGGCCCGGGCGATCCGGGTGTGTCCGGCCTGGTCGGCGATGAGCCGGCCCATCTCCTGGGCTACGCGGCGGTAACTGGGGTGGCCCTGGGGGCCCGAGCGCAGCTCGATGACGTGCATCGCCTCGCGCGCGTTCATCTGCATCGCGTAGCGGATCCGAAAGGCCAGGGCCACGCAGTAGCCGGCCTGCTCGGGCAGTTCGGTCGCCACCGCCTCGTAGAGCTCGCCCGAGCGGTCCAGGCTCTGGCGGTACGGCTCTTCGAGCCCGGCCTCGACGACGACCTCGGGCACGGCGTAGCCGAGGTCGACCCCGAGGTCCTGCCACTCGATGGTGAGCAGGCGGTGGCGCTGGAGGTCGCGGAAGGCCCCGTAGTCGCTCACGACCTCGAAGCGGTAGTCGGTCCGCTCGAAGGCCCGGCCCGGTCGGTGGCGGCGGTTGCGGCGCTCCCCCACGTAGGCGTCGAAGAGCGCGTCGCGCGCGGCCCCGTCCAGTCGGGCGACCCGGGCGGCCGCCTCGGCGTGGGTCGTCCGCGAGCGCTCGAAGACGATCGCCTCGAGGACGCGGTCCTCCCCGGCCGGGTCGAACGCGACGAGGCGCACGGCGTCCTCGCCCTCGATCGGCTCGTCCGGGCCCAGGCCGGCGACCGCGGCGGCGCTGGCGGCCTGCGCCCCTTCGAGGTACTCCACCCACGCCCCCCCGCGGTCGGGCACGTCGAGACGGCGCAGGAACGAGGGGATGACCTTCTCGAGCTCGTCGCGCATCAGCTCGGCGTACAGGCGCGCCTCGGGCAGGGCGCTCGCGCGCATGCGCAGCAGGAGCATCTCGTAGGCCTGGCCCGAGGCGTAGATCCCGAGGTTGGACAGCGCGCTCGCCGGCAGCAGCCCCCGGAGGCCGTCGAGGGCCTTGGCCCGGATCGCCTGGCGGTAGACGAAGTCGGTGTCCTCGGCCGTCTTGGGGTAGCGGCGGGCCAGCCAGTCGGTCAGTCGGGGCAGGAGCTCGCGGTAGGTGTCGAACATCCGGTCCATCTCGCCGACGTAGCGCGCGCCCAGGCGCGACTCCAGCAGGTCGTGGTCGCGGTAGAAGCGGTAGTGGCCGTTGGCGAGGCGCCGATTGTAGCCGATGTAGCGCGTCGACTGCTCGAGGTAGCTCATCAGCCGGCCGTGCTCGAGGACCTTGGTGAGCAGGTTGCTCGCCTGCTCGCAGGCCAGGTGCACCCCGCCGAGCTGGGCCACCGAGTCGTCACCGTACTCCACGAAGATCCGCTGGTAGAGCTCGTCGGCGCGCGCGAGGCCCACCGTCGCGTCCACCGTCGCGTCGCCGGTGAGGTCGAGGTCGCCGACGAACTCGTCCAAGAAGAGCCGACGGAGGCTCTTAGAGGAGCGCGAGTAGCGAGCGAAGAGGGCCCCCTTGACGACCTCGGGCAAGTTGACCAGGGCGAACACCGGGCCGTCGAGGTTGGTGAAGTAGCGGCGCAGCACCGCGCGCTCGTCCTCGGAGAACTCCTCGACGACGTAGGGGTGCATGGGCTACCGAGACTAGAGCCCGTCGTCTCGGTAGGGGTGGACGCTGGCGGCGCCGGCCACGACGCTGCGCACCAGCGCCTCGCGGGCCTCGGCAGCGGTCCGGGCCAGAGGCCCCAGGTCGCCCAGACGGGCGATCTGCTCGCAGAGGTCGGCGACCTGCTTGGCCTGGCGCACGAAGTCCCCGGGCGAGGTGTGGCCCAGCTCGGCGTCGGCCAGGTCGAGCACCGGGCCGAGGGCGACGCCCCGCGCCCAGGCGGCGATGACCGTGGCGAACGCGCCGTCGGGCTCCTTGGCGTGGGGCACGCCGTGATGGTCCTCGGCGGCGCAGGTCGCGGCGTAGAGCGCCTGGACCTCGCGGAGGCGCTCGGCCATCGCGTTGCGCCGGACGGGGCCGAGCCGGTCGTGGGTCGAGCGCCGGTTCTTCGAGGCGACGCCCTTGGCCGCGCTGTGGGCCCGGGGTGCGCGACGCCCCTCGTAGCTGAAGCAGCTCAGCACCCCCGCGAGGGGCGCGGGCTCGAGCCCGTCGAGCAGCCCGGCCGCGATGGTCTCGGCGATGAGCAGGTCGCACTCGTGGTAGAGCGAGCGCAGGAGTTGGCCCGCCTCGGTCAGCGCCCAGCCCTCCGCGTAGCCGAGGTCGCACAGCACCGCGTGCCGGGCCGCCAGCATCTCGTCGAGGGGCCGGCGGCGCCCCGCGGGCCGGCGCACGTTCTCGAACTGGGCGTAGCTACGCCGCACGACCTCGAGGGCCGTGTCGCGGTCAAAGTGGTCGACCAGGTTGGCCGTGAGGTTGTAGGTCGGTCGGAACGAGGAGTGCAGCTCGCCGGGCGGCGCGAGCGCCACCCGGGCCACGTCCGCGAGGGAGAGGTCGGTGGCGAAGCAGACCACCGCGTGGCCCTCCTCGTCGAGACCGCGGCGCCCGGCGCGGCCGGTCATCTGGGAGTACTCGGCGCTCGTGAGGAACTGGCGACCGGCGTCGGAGTACTTGGAGAACCGCTCGATCGCCACCGTGCGCGCCGGCATGTTGATGCCGAGGGCCAGGGTCTCGGTGGCGAAGACGACGGCCAGGAGGTCCTCTTCGAAGCAGGCCTCCACGATCTCGCGGAAGGCCGGCACCATTCCCGCGTGGTGGCTGGTGATCCCGCGACTGAGGGCGTCGAGGAACTCCCCGTACTCGAGGGCCGCGAGGTCCTCGTCGCTGAACTCGGCCAGGCGCGCCTCGGCGATGGCCTCGATGCGCCGGCTCTCCTCGTGGCTGGTGAAGCGCAGGCCGTCGCGGCGCAGCTGGTGGACGGCGTCGTCACAGGCCGCGCGCGAGAAGATGAAGACGATCACCGGCAACAGGTCCTCGCCCTCGAGGGCGCGCATCAGCTCCGAGCGCCGCGGCGCCCGGAAGGGCGGCGGGGGCGCCGAGGAGCGGGGCCCGTGCCAGCGCGGCCCGGGGCGGAACTTGCGCGTGGCCCGCAGCGCGTTGTCCACCCGGCGGGCCCCCTCGGCGAAGCGGCCCTCGTCGATCAGGTCGAGCACCTCCGCCTGGGTCTGCCCCCGCCGGACCAGGGCGACGTGCTGGTGCAGGGCGATCGGGCGCTCGGTCTCGACGACGACCCGGGTGGCGCCGCGCACCTCGCCGAGCCACTCCCCCAGCGCCGGCGCGTTGCCGATCGTCGCCGACAGGGCGACGAAGCGGACCTCGGGTGGGGTCAGGATGATCACCTCCTCCCAGACCCCGCCCCGGAAGGGGTCCTGGAGGTAGTGGACCTCGTCGAGGACGACGAGGCCGAGGTCGGCGAGCTGCTCGGAGTCGGTGAGCAGCATGTTGCGCAGCACCTCGGTCGTCATGACGACGACCGCGGCGTCGCGGTTGACCGAGACGTCGCCGGTGAGCAGCCCCACGGCGTCACGGCCGAAGAGCCGCCCGAGCTCGTGGTACTTCTGGTTCGACAGGGCCTTCAGCGGCGTGGTGTAGAACGAGCGCCGCTGGCGCGCCAGCTCCTGACCGATGGCGTAGTTGGCCACGAGGGTCTTGCCGGAGCCGGTCGGGGCGCTCACGAGCACGGTGGCCCCGGTGTCGAGGGCGTCGAGCGCGGCCACCTGGAAGTCGTCGAGGCCGAAGCCGAGCCCCTCGACGAAGTGGGTGCGGAAGTCGGTCACTTCTTGAGCAGCTTGCCGACGCCGATCGCGAGGAAGTAGAAGACGACGAGGGGCACGGCCAGGGCGAGCATCGAGAGCGGGTCACCGCTCGGGGTGAAGACGGCCGACGCCACCGTGATCGCGATGACGGCGATGCGCCAGCCCTTCAGCAGCTGGCGGGGATTGACGACGTTCACCAGCTCCAGGGCGACCAGCACGACCGGGAAGAGGAAGGTCAGCCCGAAGATGAACATCATGAGCAGGAAGAGCGTGAGGTACTGGTTGGGGTTGTACTCGGTGATGAGCGAGGAGCCGCCGATCGACTTCAAGAAGGCGATGGCGTGGGCGAAGCTGAAGTACGCGACGACGACCCCGGCGGCGAAGAAGGCGATGGAGGCCACGACGAAGGGGACGACGTAGCGCTTCTCCTTGGACTTGAGGCCGGGGGTGATGAAGCGCCAGGTCTGCCAGAGGATGATCGGCGAGGCCAGCACGAAGCCGGCGAACAGGGCGATCTTCACCCGCAGGGTGAGCCCGTCGAGCGGGTTGGTGACGAGGAACTTGCAGTGGTCGGGCACCGCGGCGCAGTAGGGGTGCTGGAGGATGTCGAGCAGGTGGGTGTAGAAGACGAAGCCGAGGACGCCGATGACGAAGACCGCCGTCGCCATGACCATGAACCGGTAGCGGAGCTCCTTAAGGTGCTCGGCCAGGGTCATGCCACTCTGGGCGCGGCTGTAGCGGGACACGCCGGGCTAGTTGAGCGAGGGGTCCGGCGCGCTACCCCAGTCGGCCGCCGAGGGCGGTGGGGGGCTCGGTCGGATGTCGGGGGCGAGCAGGGGCACGTCGTCATCCGGCGCCGTCGCCTCGTCGGACGACGCCGTCGCCTCGTCGTCGGGCCCGGGGGTCGCCACGCGGTCGGCCAGCTGGTTGAGCAGGCTCACCGGGCTGCGGGCCAGCCGGGCGATCTCCGAGGCCGTCGGCAGGTCCGGGATGGCCTCGCGGACCTCGCTCTCGACCCGCTGCTGGATGCCCTTGAGCGCGCGCCACCCGGCCCCGAGGCGCTGGGCCACCTCGGGGAGCTTGTCGGGCCCCATGACCAGCATGATCACCGCCACGATGATCAGGATCTTGAGGGGGCTCAGGTCGAACATGGGGCCATTGTACGACCGGGGGCCGGGCCTAGGCCCGGCGCTCGAGGCTGGCCAGCAGCTTGGCGAAGCGGTCGTCGTGGCTCTTGAAGGGGTCCTTCAGCAGGACGGTGCGCTGCATCTCGTCGTTGAGCTTCAGGTGCACCCAGTCGACGGTGTAGTCGCGTCGATGGCGCTTGGCGGCGCGGATGAACGTGCCACGCATGTGGGCGCGCGTCGTCGCCGGTGGCGTCGAGGTCGCCTCGAAGACCTGCTCGGGGGTGACCACGGTACGCACGTGGCCGCGCGCGGCCCGCCGGTAGAAGAGGCCGCGCTCGACGTTGGTGTCGTGGTAGAGCAGGTCGATGAGCCCGACGCGCGGGTCAGCCAGGTCGACCCCGTGGCGCTCGCGCTCGCGCTCGATGATCTGGAGCTTGGCGATCCAGTCCACCCGGTCGGCGAGGGCCATCGGGTCGGTGCGGTAGAGCTCGATGACTTCGCGCCACAGCCGGACCACGCGCCGCTGGTCCTCGGGCACGTCGTGGGTCTCGACGAAGAGCTGGGCCCGCTCGCAGAGGTCCTCTTGGATCTCGAGGGCCGTGAGGTCGCGGCCGTTGACGAGCTTGACCGGCTCCTTGCTCCACAGGTCGTAGGAGATGTCGCGCAGCGCGTTGATCGGCGAGGCCATCTGGTAGTCGCGCAGCACCGTGTGGCGGTCCTCGATCATGGCGAGCACCACCGCCGCGGTGCCGACCTTCAGGTAGGTCGCGAACTCGTTCATGTTGGAGTCGCCGACGATCACGTGGAGGCGGCGGAACTTCTCGGGGTCGGCGTGGGGCTCGTCTCGGGTGTTGATGATCGGCCGGCTGCGCGTGGTCGCCGAGGAGATCGACTCCCAGATGTGCTCGGCGCGTTGGCTCATGGCGTAGGTGGTCCCGCGCGCGTTGGTGACGACCTTGCCGGCCCCGGCGAAGATCTGGCGGCTGATGAGGAACGGGATGAAGACGCTCTCGAGCCGGCTGAGGTCCTCGATGCGCTCGATGCAGTAGTTCTCGTGGCAGCCGTAGGAGTTCCCGGTGGAGTCGGTGTTGTTCTTGAAGAGGTAGATGTCACCGCGGATCCCCTCATCGGCCAACTGGGACTGGGCGTAGCCGACGAGCTCGCGAAGGATGGCCTCACCAGCCTTGTCCTGGGCCACGAGGTCGACGAGGGTGTCGCACTCGGCCGTGGCGTACTCCGGGTGCGAGCCGACGTCGAGGTAGAGGCGGCTCCCGTTCTCCAGAAAGACGTTCGAGGACCGGCCCCAGGCCACGACCTTGCGGAACAGGAACCGCGAGACCTCGTCGGGGCTGAGGCGTCGTTGGCCCCGCAGCGAGAAGGTGATGCCGTACTCGGTCTCCACGCCGAAGATGCGACGCAGCATGCCTACCCCTCGCCCAGCAGCTCCGCGATCCGGTCGGGGGCGAGCCGCGTGAAGGTCCGCCGCTCGCCGCGGTCCTCCAGGATGCCCACCTCGAGGTCGGAGATCGGAATCGTGCGGTCGGGTCCGGCGAGGGCCGCGACGGCCTGGCGCAGCGTGGTCGCCAGGTCGACGACCTCGGGCACGGCCTGGGCGAAGCGCTCGCGGATCACCTCGGCGTCGCCGCCGATCACCGAGAAGCGCGGCTCGTCGGCGATCGTGCCCTCGTAGAGGATGCGGAAGAGCTTCGTGGGCCGCAGGTCGCTGCCCAGCTGGGCCACCAGGACCTCGACCTCCAGGGGCTTCTGGCCCTCGGTGAACATGTCACCGAGGTGCTGGGCGTAGTAGTTCGCCAGGGCCCGCGCGTCGACGTCCTCGCGGGCGTAGGTGAAGCCCATCGAATCGGCCCAGCGCACGCCGGCCTCGCGGAGCCGGTCGTACTCGTTGTACTTGCCGGCCCCGGCGAAGGCGATCCGGTCGTAGATCTCCGAGACCTTGTTGAGCGAGGCCGAGGGGTTCTCGGCCACCATCACCACGCCCCGGTCGTAGAGCGAGGCCACGATCGAGCGGCCCCGGGCGATGCCCTTCTGGGCGAACTCCGCCCGGTCCTTGATCAGCTGTTCGGGCGAGACGTAGAAGTAGTTGCTCACCGCAGGGCACCGCCGGCCACGCCCCGGGACTCCGCCCGGCGCTCGTTGATCCGGCGGAACCGCTCGCCCACGTCGTCACCGGCGAGCTCGCGGAAGCCGGCCGCGTCGAGCACGACCATCATCGGGAAGATTCCGCGCACGAAGTCGGGACCGCCCGTGCTCGGGTCGTTGTCACCGGCCTCGTAGAGCGCGAGGGCGGCGAGCTCCAGTGCGGCCTCGAGGTCGAGGTCGGACTGGAAGCCCAGGCGAAGGGCGCCCTCGGCGAAGGGCGAGCCCGAGCCGATCGTCGCGAAGTCGTAGCGCTCGTAGCAGCCGCCGGCGCCGTCGTACTCGAAGATGCGCCCGGCCCGCTGGGTCGGGTCGTAGCCGGCGAGCAGCGGCAGGACCGGCAGCGGCGAGGAGAGGTTGTTGCGCTGGATGATCGGCGAGAGGTAGTTGGCCTTGCCCTCGAGGCTGAGGGCGGTGTCGGTCATCTTCTCGTAGTGCTCGAAGGAGAGCTGGGCGAACTTCAAGAGCTCGACCCCCCGCGCGGCGCTGCCCGAGATCGCGAGCGCCGTGAAGCGGTCCGCGGCGCCGATCTTCTTCACGTCCCGGCTCGCGATGTAGGCCCCGGTCGCCTGGCGGTCGCCGGCCATGACGACCCCCTGGGCGTAGCGGACCGCGATCACCGTGGTGGCGTGGGGCACGTCGCTCGCCGTCGGCCCCCACTCGGGAGCGACGCCCAGCGCCTCGGTCAGCCCGAGGAAGGACGGGCCGGGGTCCTGGGTGGGCCGGAAGAGGGGCAGGCCCACGTCTACTGGCCGCCCTTTTGGACGTAGTTGCGCACGAACTCCTCGGCGTTCTCCTCGAGCACCTCGTCGATCTCGTCCAGCAGCTCGTCCAGGTCGGCCTTGAGCTGGTCGCCCTTGGTGGCGTCGACGCTGATCTCGCTCTGCGCCTCGGCGGTGCGTTCGCTGCGCTGTCGCTGGATCTGCTCTCTCTCGCTCATGATTCCGTTCTACCTGTCCAGGGCCGTCAGGAGATCGGCGGCCGATGCACTCGTTTCTAGCAACTCCTCGGTCAGGGCGCGGGTACCCCTCAACGGGTCGAGCATGGGCACCCGCTGGAGCGGGCCGTCGCCGAGGTCGAACACGACCGAGTCCCAGTTGGCCGCGACGATCTCGTCGGGGTAGCGCTCCACGCAGCGACCGCGGAAGTAGGCCCGCGTCGAGTCGGGAGGGTTGTGAACGGCTTCACGAATGGCGGGCTCATCGAAGAGCGGCCGCAGCCCCACGCGGCGGGCGAGCGAGTGGGACGCGCGCACGTCGTGGTACTGCAGGTCGATGGCCTTCAAGCGGGCGTCGCCCGGGTCGAGCCCGTAGCGGTCCCGGTAGCCGTTCACGACCCGCCATTTGGCTACCCAGTCGACGCGGTCGGCCACCGCTTCGCGGTCGTCGCGGACCCCGTCGAGCATCGCGCGCCACTGGTCGAGCACGAAGCGGACCTGGTCGGAGGGGCCGACAACCCCTCCCCCGGTCCGCTCGACGTAGAGCTCGGCCAGGCGCCACAGCGCGTCCTGGAAGTCCCAGGCGCTGCGGGTGACCCCGTCGTCGCACTCGACGCCCTGGGCGAGGGTGAGATCCAGGGCGAAGCGGCGCACCGCCGACACGGGCGCGACCGGGGGCGCCGGGAACAGCGCGGGGCCGAGGTCCTCGAGCGCGGCGAGGAGCAGCGCCGTGGAGCCCAGCTTCACCACGGTGGCGACCGGGCTCAGGTTGGCGTCCCCGATGATGACGTGGAGCCGCCGGAACCGCTCGGCGTCGCTGTGGGGCTCGTCCCGGGTGTTCACGATCGGGCGCTTGAGGGTGGTCTCGAGGCCCACGACCTCCTCGAAGAACTCGGCGCGCTGGGAGAGCTGGAAGGGCGGGTCGTGCTCGAGGGCCGCCTCGGTCTCGGCCCCCACCTTGCCGGCGCCCACCACCACCTGGCGCGAGACGAGGTGGGGTACCAGGGTGCGCACGAGGTGGGCGAACTCGACCTCGCGCGCGACGAGGTAGTTCTCGTGGGTGCCGTAGGAGTTGCCCTTGCCGTCGGAGTTGTTCTTGTAGAGGGTGACGGCCGCGTCGGGGCCGAGGGTGTCGTTCGCGATCGTGAGGGCCCGGCGCATCACCTCCTCGCCGGCCTGGTCGTAGAGGGTGGCCTCGAAGGGCGAGGCGCACTCGGGCGCCGAGTACTCGGGGTGGGCGTGGTCGACGTAGAGCCGGGCGCCGTTGGTGAGCACGGTGTTCGCCAGGTGGGTCTCGACGATCGGCGCGAACGAGGTCAGGTCCACCCGCCCCCGGGCGTCGAGGTCGGGCGTCTCGCCCTCGAAGTCCCAGTTGATGTGGGTGCGACCCTGCTGGGCGTAGGCGTTGACGATCAGGCTTGACGCGGTGATCGGGTCCCCGTCGGGTCCGCCGGCGACGCCGTACTCGGTCTCGATGCCGACGACTTTGGGGATGGCCACGGGACTAGAGGTACTGCCCGGTGCCCACGTGCTGGATCGAGCGACCGCCGTTCACCTCGTTCTCCTCCCGGTTGACCAGGGTGCGGATGAAGACGATCCGCTCGCCCTTCTTGCCCGAGATCCGCGCCCAGTCGTCGGGGTTGGTGGTGTTGGGCAGGTCCTCGTTCTCGCGGAACTCCTGGCGGATGGACTCGGCGAGGTCGCTGCGGCGCAGCCCCCTCCCCTGCCCGGCGATCTCGCGCTTCACGGCGCTCTTCTTCGCGCGCCGCACGATGTTCTCGATCATGGCACCCGAGGCGAAGTCCTTGAAGTAGAGGACCTCCTTGTCCCCGCCCTGGTAGGTGACCTCGAGGAACCGGTTCTCGTCGTCGACGCGGTACATGTGCCCGACCGTCTCTTCGATCATCACCTGGATGGTCTTGTCGGCGTCGCCGCCGCCGAGCTCGCGCACCTCGTGCTCGTCGAGGGGCAGGTCGGCGCGCAGGTAGCGCGAGAAGATCTGGCCCGCGGCCTCCTCGTCGGGCCGCTCGATCTTGATCTTCACGTCGAGGCGCCCCGGTCGCAGGATCGCCGGGTCGATGAGGTCCTCGCGGTTGGTGGCCCCGATCACGATCACGTCGCGCAGGGACTCCACGCCGTCGATCTCGGCCAGGAGCTGGGGCACGATCGTCGACTCCATGTCCGAGGAGATGCCCGTCCCCCGCGTGCGGAAGAGCGAGTCCATCTCGTCGAAGAAGACGATGACGGGCACTCCCTCCTCGGCCTTCTCCCGGGCCCGCTGGAACACCACCCGGATCTGGCGCTCGGTCTCGCCGACGTACTTGTTCAACAGCTCGGGACCCTTGATGTTGAGGAAGTACGAGCGCACGTTGCGGTTCCCGGTGAGCTCGGCCACCTTCTGGGAGAGCGAGTTGGCGACGGCCTTGGCGATCAGGGTCTTGCCGCAGCCGGGCGGGCCGTAGAGCAGGATCCCCTTGGGGGCCGGCAGGTCGTACTCGTTGAAGAGCGCCCGGTGCAGGTAGGGCAGCTCCACGGCGTCGGTGATCGCCTCGATCTGGTGGTCGAGCCCGCCCACGTCGGCGTAGGAGATGTTGGGCACCTCCTCGAGGATCAGCTCCTCGGCCTCTTGGCGCGTGAGCTTCTCGATGAGAAGGTTCGAGCGAAGGTCGAGGAGGACGGCGTCGCCGCTGCGCAGCTTGATCGAGCGCAGCGCCTCGGCGACCTCGACGACCCGTTCCTCGTCCGCGCGCCCGTAGACGAGGACCCGGCGCTCGTCGAGCACCTCCTTGACGGTGACGACCTCGCCCTGGCCGTCGGTCGGACGCACGCCGATCACGCTGAAGGACTCGTTGAGCACCACCTCGTCCCCGCGCGACATCAGGCCGGGGTCGATCCCGGGGTGCAGGGCGACGCGCATCTTGCGGCCCGAGGCGAAGATGTCGACGGAGCCGTCGTCGTTGAAGCCGATGAAGGTGCCGTAGACGGCCGGCGGCTGGGTCAGCTTCTCCACCTCGTCGCGCAGGGCCGCGATCTGGTCCCGGGTCTGCTGGATCGTGATGGTCAGCTTCTCGTTGTTCGAGCGGCTCTGGGCCAGTTGGCCGCGGGCCTCGAGCAACTTCTCCTCGAGCAGTTCGATCCGCCGATTGGCCTGGTCGAGGTCGTTGAGGGTGAAGTCGTGCTCCCCGGACCCGTGCCCCTGGGGGCCACCACCACCGGAGCCGCGCGCGCCTTCCATGGCCTCACCCTAGGGGAGAGCCCGGCGCTGTCAAGGGCACAAAGCCACTCCGGGGACCACTAGAGTGACCCGGTTAGGAGCCACGGAGGACGAGCCGATGAAGGTGTGGATTGATCAGGACCTGTGCACGGGGGATGGTCTGTGCGAGGAGATCTGCCCGTCGGTGTTCACCCTGCTCGACGACGGCCTGGCCTACGTGAAGCAGGACGGCGTGGTGAAGGACAACCCCGGTGGTGCCGAGGGCGTCGCCGAGGTGCCCGCCGAGTTCGAGGACGCCGTCGTCGAGGCCTCCGAGGAGTGCCCCGGCGAGTGCATCTTCATCGTGAGGGACTGACTCGGGCGTATCGCTCAGTGTAAGGTTAGTCCTGACACCCGGGAGGTGGTTCCATGGGGCGAGCCGCTGACGCCACGTCCACCGAGATCGTCTGCTCGTTCTGCGGGCGGGCGAGTTCAGCCGTCGAGAGGATCGTCGCCGGTCCCGCCGTCTACATCTGCAACGACTGCGTGGGACTGTGCAGCGCGGTTCTCGACGAGTCCCCTCCTCGGGGAGGGGCGGTCCTGCCGTGGCGCGTGGACACCGACCTCGCGACGGTCCTGGACGCCCTGCCGCGCATGCTCCTCGCCCAGAGCCAGGCGGCCGAGCACCTCGCACGATGGGTCGCTCGCGCCCGCGAGCTCGGCGCGACCTGGGCGCAGGTGGGTGCGGCCCTCGGGATGACCCGTCAGTCGGCCTGGGAGCGCTTCTCGGGCGAGGAGTAGCCGGCCGCCACCAGCCGCCGGGCCGAGGTGAGAAAGCCCGTGTGGGCGACCATCCGGTGGTCGGGACGGACCGAGCGGCCGTCGACGTGCCAGGTGCGCCGCAGGATCTCCACCGTCTCGGCGAGGCCGAAGCGGTGCTGGCGCAGGGTCTCGCGCAACAGCTGGGTCTGGTTGATCGTCGGCAGGTACGCGAGCAGGATGCCCCCCGGTCGCAGGGCCGCCTCGGCGTGGGCGACGACCGCCCAGGGCTCGGGCATGTCGAGCAGGACCCGGTCGAGGTCGCGCTCGTCGATGCCGGCCGTCACGTCGCGGATCTCGATGCGGTAGTCGATCGCGTCGCCGAGGTGCGCGCGCACGTTCTTCTCGGCGTGGCGCGCGAACTCCTCGCGCAGCTCGTAGCCGACGACCGAGGCGCCGGCGCGCAGGAGGGTCATGGAGAGGGCCCCCGAGCCGACCCCGGCCTCGAGCACGCGCTGGCCCGGGGCGATGTCGGCCTGCAGCAGGATCGCGCCCAGGTCCTTGGGGTAGATCACCTGGGCGCCCCGGGGCATCTTGAGAACGACGTCGGCGAGGGTGGGCCGCACGACGAGGAAGGCCCGCTCGTTGCTCGCCGCGACCGTGGAGCCCTCGGGGAGCCCGATGACCGCGTCGTGGCTCACGATCCCCGCGTGGGTGTGGAACGACCCGCCCGCCTCGAGGGTGACCAGGTAGTGGCGGTCCTTCGCGTCGATGAGCATGACGCGCTCGCCGGCGCGCAGCGTGGCGTCGCTCACGCGCGCTCGCGGGCCTTGCGCGTGGGTCGGCTGGCCAGGCGGTCGAGGACCCGCAGCAGCACGAGCCCGCCGCCGACCGCGGCCCAGCGGCGCGAGCGCTGGGCGAGGGCCCGGCCGACGACGGTGGCGAGCAGCAGGCGGAAGGCCCGGCGCACGATCACGGCTTCGCCCGCTTGGCCGTGGCCCGGGCCCCGCGCCGACCGCGCCACCAGCCCCAGACGTAGCCCACCAGCAGCCCGCCGACGCCCGCGGCAGCGACGTCGGCCTGCGGGTCGGGAGCGGTGCCCTCCCCGGTGGTCCGCGCGGGCAGCAGCGAGCGCATCTTGCGCTCGAGCTCGTCGCGCGTCGCTGAGGGGGCCCTCACGACCGCGCCTTCAGGCGGCGCTTGGCCGCGCCGCTCACCACGCGCCACAGGGCGAGGGCGATGACGAGGACCGCGAGGACCGCCACGACGAGGTACGGGATCCACGACAGCGAGCCGTCGAGGACCGGGAACTGCCACTGGAGGTAGCGCAACGCCCCCACCAGCAACAAGACGGTCCCCAGGCCGACGAAGACGCTGCCCACCGCGCCGAAGGCCACGAAGCGGCCCAGGTCCTTCAGCGGCTGGAGGGTCTCCTCCTTGACGTAGCGCACGACGAGGTCGCGGATCTCGCCGAGGTCGCGCTGGAGGCCGGCGCCGGCGACCATCTTGCGCCACGAGGGCAGCTTCATGGGGCCAGCCTACTCACGGGCCCTGATCACGTAGGTCGAGCTGGCGGTGGCGACCAGCCGACCCCCCTCATCGCGCAGGCGGGCCTCGACGAAGGCAACCGTGCGGCCGGACTTGAGCACGGTGGCGACGCAGCGCAACGCCCCCCCGGGGCGCACCGGGCGCACGAAGCTCACCTTCATCCCGGTGTTCGAGACGAGCACCCGTCGCTCCCCCTGCGCCGTGACCGCCGAGGCGCCCATCGCCGAGTCCATGATCGCCGCGAGGAAGCCACCCTGGACCAGTCCCGCGGGATTGGCGAAGCGCTCGTCGGGGGTCACGGCCCACTCGGTGCGTCCCGGGACGGACTTGTCGGTGCAGGTGAGCCCGAGGGTCAGGTCGCAGTTGGGGGGCACCTGGAAGGCCACCCGGGAACGTTACCCTTGGCCCTCGCGCACCGGACCAGTAACTACGCTGGCTGCCATGCCAGAGATTCGCTACGGGGGCGCGACGGCGCTCGAGGATCGCGCCATACGCCAGATCGTCGGCGTGGCGATGGACGCCCCGGCCCGGGCCCGCTCGGGCCACTCGGGCACGGCCATGGCGCTGGCCCCCCTCGGGGTCATGCTCTGGTCGCGGCTCATGCGCCACGACCCGACCGACCCGACCTGGTTCGACCGGGACCGGTTCGTCCTGAGCTGCGGGCACGCGTCGATCCTGCAGTACGCGCTGGCCCACACCTTCGGCTACGACGTCAGCCGCGAGGACCTGATGGCCTTTCGCCAGCTCCACTCGCGCACGCCCGGGCACCCCGAGCGTGGCGTCACGCCCACCGTCGAGGTGACGACGGGGCCGCTCGGCCAGGGCGTCGCGAACGGCGTGGGACTGGCCATGGCCGAGCGCGTCCTGCGCTCGCAGTACGGCGAGGAGCTGGTCGACCACCGGACCTGGGTCGTGGCGGGCGACGGCTGCCTCGAGGAGGGCGTGAGCCACGAGGCCGCGTCGCTCGCGGGCTACCTGGGTCTGGACCGGCTCACGGTCTTCTACGACGACAACCACATCACCATCGACGGGCCCACCGAGCTGGCCCTGCGTGACGACCCGGTCGGCCGATTCCGGGCCTACGGCTGGCAGGTCATCGAGCTCGGCGAGCGCGCGAACGACCTCGAGGCGCTCGAGGCCGCCGCCCGCGAGGCGATCGCCGAGACGTCCCGGCCGAGCCTCGTGGTCATCCGCTCGCACATCGGCTTCCCCTCGCCCGAGATGATGGACACGAAGGAGGCGCACGGCAACCCCTTCAGCGCGGAGGCGATCGCCGCCGTGAAGGGCCTGCTCGGACTGGCCGACGAGCCCTTCGTCCTCGACGACGACCTCCCGGCCGCGATGCTCGAGGCCCTCAGCGACCGGCGCGGGGCGAGCGCGGCGTGGCGGGCCCGGGTGACCGCCGCCGGCGAGCGCGGGGCCGCCTTGATCGACCAGGTGGCGACCCACGCGGCCCTCGACGACGACGTCGTGCCCGAGCCCTACGCCCCGGGCACGACGGCGGCGACCCGGCGCGCCCTCCAGCGGGCGATGGACGCGTTCAGCCCCCACATGCCCGGCCTCGTCGCCGGGTCGGCCGACCTGACGGAGAACACCGGGGTCGCGCTCTCGGGGACCGTCGCCCAGGACGCCGCGCACCCCGGCGGGCGCCAGGTCCACTTCGGCATCCGCGAGTTCGCCATGTCGGCGATCGTCGTCGGCATGGCCCACCACGGCGGGGTCCGGCCGGTGGGCTCCACGTTCTTCGTCTTCAGCGACTACGCCCGCCCGGCGGTGCGCCTGGCCGCGCTGAGCGAGGCCGCGGCGCTGTTCGTCTACACCCACGACTCGGTCGGCGTGGGCGAGGACGGCCCGACCCACCAGCCGATCGAGCACCTGATGAGCCTGCGGGCCATGCCCAACCTCCACGTGGTGCGACCGAGCGACGCCAACGAGACGCTGGACCTCGTGGGCCGGCTCCTGCGCGCGAAGGACCCGGTGCCCACCGCGCTGGTCCTCTCGCGCCAGGACGTGGCGGTCCTCTCGGGCGAGGAGGCGGCGGCGAGCCGCGAGGGGGCGCACCGCGGCGGCTACGTCGTGCGCGAGGCCGAGGGGGCGCGCTTCACGCTCCTCGCGACGGGCTCGGAGGTCTCGCTGTGCCTGGCCGCGGCCGACGAGCTGGGCGCGCGCGGGATCGCGGTCCGGGTGGCCGCGCTGCCGTGCTGGAAGTGCTTCGAGGACCAGCCCCGGGCCTACCGGGACGCCGTCGTGCGCCGGGACCTGCCCTCGCTCGCGGTCGAGGCCGGCGCGACGCTCGGCTGGGCGCGCTACGCCGACGAGGCGCTCGGCATCGACACCTTCGGCCTCTCGGCCCCCGGCCCGCAGGTCTTCGCCGCGCTCGGCCTCGTGCCCGAGACCGTGGTCGCCCACGTCACCCGAGTCCTGAACGAGGAGCCATGACCACCCTGAACGACCTCTACGACGCCCACGGCCAGAGCCCGTGGATCGACAACATCCGCCGCGACTGGCTCAACGACGGGACGCTCGCGCGCCTCGTGGGCGAGGGCGTGCGCGGGGTGACGTCCAACCCCTCGATCTTCGCCAAGGCGCTGGCGACCTCGAGCGCCTACGACGACGCGGTGCGCGCCCACCCCGGGCTCGACGACGAGGCGCTGTTCGAGGCGCTCGCGGTCGAGGACGTCCGTGACGCCTGCGACGTGCTGGCGGGCGTCCACGAGGCCTCGCGCGCCGACGCCACGAGGCGCTACCGCGACGGGTACGTGTCGCTCGAGGTCTCCCCCCTTCTCGCGCGCGACACCGAGGGCACGATCGCGGCCGCGCGACGGCTCTTCGCCGAGGTGGGCCGGCCCAACGTCATGATCAAGATCCCCGCGACCCGCGAGGGCCTGCCGGCGATCACGACCGCTCTCGGCGAGGGGATCAACGTCAACGTGACCCTGATCTTCTCCCTCGAGCGCTACGCCGAGGTGCTCGACGCGTGGGCCGCGGGCCTGGCGGCGGCACGGGCCGCGGGCCGGGACCTCGCGGCGATCGGGAGCGTCGCGTCGTTCTTCGTCTCGCGCGTCGACGTCGCGGTCGACGCCCTGCTCCCCGAGGGCGACGGCCGTCGCGGGACCGTGGCCAACGCCCAGGCCGCCGCGGCCTACGGGCTCTACCGCGCGCGGGTGGGCCGCGAGGACGTGACGGGCCTTCTCGCCGACGGGGCCCAGGTCCAACGCCCGCTGTGGGCGTCGACCTCGACCAAGAACCCCGCCTACGACGACCTCCTCTACGTCAACCACCTGGTCGCCTCGGAGACCGTGAACACCATGCCCGACGGGACCGTCGACGCCTACCTCGACCACGGCGACCCCGCGGTGAGCCTGCTGGAGGACCCGGCCCGCCGCGAGCGCGCCGCCCACGTCCTCGACACCCTGGCGCCCGCGGTCGACCTCGACGCCGTGACGACGCGCCTGGAGGACGAGGGCGTCGCCGCCTTCGCCAGCTCCTACCGCGAGCTTCTCGCCACGCTCGAGGCGAAGGCCCAGGCGACCCGCTGAGCCCCGCGCGAGACCCTCGTAGGATGCGTCGCATGGGTCGCGCCGACACCTCGCCCGACGCTCTCCTCGGGGCGCGGGCCGCCGACCTCGCCCCCCGCGCCCGGGAGCGGGCCCGCGCGCTCTTCGGCGAGCTCGTCACCTACTCGCCCAAGGTCTTCATCCCCCTGACCCAGCTCTGTCGTGACCGGTGCGCCTACTGCACCTTCGCCCAGGCGCCGGCGCACCTCGCCGCGCCCTTCCTCGACCTCGAAGAGGTCATGGCCATCGCCCGGGCCGGCGAGGCGGCCGGCTGCACCGAGGCCCTCTTCACCCTGGGCGAGCGGCCCGAGCTGCGCTACGACGAGGCCGCGCGGTGGCTGGCCGCGCGCGGGTACCGCTCGACGGTCGACTACGTCGCCACGGCCGCCCAGATGGTGCTCGAGTCGACGGGCCTGCTGCCCCACGCCAACGCGGGCGCCCTGTACCCCAACGAGCTGGCCCAGCTGCGCGCGGTGAGCGCCTCCCAGGGGATGATGCTCGAGGCCCTCGCCGACCTCGAGGCCCACCGGCTGGCCCCCGACAAGTCGCCCGCGCGGCGCCTCGGCACCCTGGAGGCGGCCGGGGAGCTCAAGATCCCCTTCACGACCGGGGTGCTCGTGGGGATCGGCGAGAGCCGGGCCGACCGCCTCGCCACGCTCGAGGCGATCGCCGACAGCCACCGGCGCCACGGCCACGTCCAGGAGGTGATCGTCCAGAACTTCCTGCCCAAGCCCCGCACCGCGATGGCGCACCACCCGGCCGCCGACGACGAGGAGTTCCACTGGACGATCGCGGCCGCACGGCTGGTCCTGCCCGACGAGGTCCACCTCCAGGCACCGCCCAACCTGAGCGACGACCCCGCGGCCCTGCTCGACTTCGGCATCGACGACTTCGGGGGGGTCTCCCCGGTGACGGCCGACCACGTGAACCCCGAGCGGGCCTGGCCGGCGGTCGATACGCTCGCGGCCCAGTGCGCCTCGCGGGGCCTCGTGCTGGCACCGCGGCTCACGGTCTACCCCCGCTACGCCTTCGACGCAGCGTTCGTGGACGAGGCGGTCCGCCCGGCCGTGCTGGCCGCCGCCGACGCCGCGGGCCTCGCCCGGGACGACGACTGGCATTCCGGCGGCGAGACGGCGCCCCCGCCGCCGCCACCGCGTCGCACGACGACGACGGCGGTCTCGTCCATCCTCGCGCGCTACGAGCCCGGCTACGACTTCTCCGAGGCCGAGCTCGTGACCCTCTTCGGCGCGCGCGACGGCGACTTCGCCGCGGTCTGCGAGGCGGCCGACGCCACGCGACGCGCGTTGGTGGGCGACGAGGTGAGCTTCGTCGTGAACCGCAACATCAACTACACGAACGTCTGCACCTTCAAGTGCCGGTTCTGCGCCTTCTCGAAGGGCCCCCTCTCGCTGAACCTGCGCGGAGACCCGTACCTCTTGACGCTGGACGAGATCAGCGAGCGCGTGCGCGAGGCCGAGGCCCGCGGCGCGACCGAGGTCTGCCTCCAGGGCGGGATCCACCCGAACTTCGACGGCGACTACTACGTCGACGTGGTGGCCGCCGTGCGGGCCGGCTCCCCGCGCATCCACATCCACGCCTTCAGCGCCCTGGAGGTCCACGAGGGCGCCCGCCGGCTCGGGGTCGACCTCGCGACCTACCTGACCCGGCTGAAGGACGCTGGCCTCAAGACCCTCCCGGGCACGGCCGCCGAGATCCTCGACGACCCCGTCCGGGCCATTCTCTGCCCGGACAAGATCTCGACCGAGCAGTGGCTCGAGGTCCATCGCACGGCCCACGAGGTGGGGCTGGGCTCGAACGTCACGATCATGTTCGGGGCGGTGGAGGGCCCCGAAAGCTGGGCGCGCCACCTGGTGCGCACCCGCGACCTGCAGCGCGAGACGGGGGGGTTCAGCGAGTTCGTCCCCCTGCCCTTCGTCCACATGGCGACGCCCCTCTTCCTGCGGGGCCGGGCCCGGCGCGGCCCCACGTTCCGCGAGGCGGTCCTGATGCACGCCGTGGGCCGCCTGCACTACGCCACCCTCATCGACAACATCCAGGTCAGTTGGGTGAAGATGGGCGTCGAGGGCGTGCGGCGGATCCTCGCCGCGGGGGCGAACGACCTCGGTGGGACCCTGATGGACGAGAACATCTCGCGCGCGGCCGGCGCGACCCACGGTCAGGAGATGGACCCGGCCGGCTTCGCCGACCTCGTGGCGCCGCTCGGGCGCACCCTCGTCCAGCGCACGACGGCGTACCAGATCCTCGCCCGATGAGCCTGGCCGACCGGCTCACCGGGGTCGTCAACGCCGACACGGCGCTCTCGGCCGAGCGTCGAGCCCTGCTGCGCGAGCTGATCGCCCGGGCGGTGGCGGTGGCCGAGTCCGACGCGAACACCAAGGACCTGCGCGTCGCGGTCCGGGCGATCGACGAGCTCCTGGAGGCCTTCCGCCTCTTCGACCGCTTCTCGGACCGGCCCAAGCTGACGGTCTTCGGCTCGGCGCGCACCCCGCCCGGCCACCCCCACTACGAGCTGGCCGCCGAGCTCGCCCGGGTGATGGCCGCGCGGGGCTGGATCGTCGTCTCGGGCGGCGGCCCGGGGATCATGGAGGCGGCGGCGCGCGGGGGCGGACGGGACGCGACCATCGGGGTCAACATCGACCTCCCCTTCGAGCAGAGCCCCAACCCGTTCATCGACGTCGCGACGATGCTCGTGACGATGCGCTACTTCTTCACTCGCAAGGTGGCCCTCACGCGCTCCTCGATCGCCTTCGTCATACTGCCCGGCGGGCTCGGGACGATGGACGAGCTCTTCGAGATCATCACGCTGCTCGACACCGGCAAGACCACCCCGGCGCCGGTGGTGCTGCTCGACACCCCGGACGGGACCTACTGGGAGGAGTGGCGCGACTTCGTCGACCACACCCTGATCGAGGGCGGCTACGTCTCGTCGGTGGACCTCAACCTGGTGCGCCCCGCCCGGGGCGTCGCCGAGGCCCTCGCCGAGATCGACCGCTTCTACGCCAACTACGAGTCGTTCTCCCTGGACGGCGCGCGCGCGACGGTGCGGCTCCGCCGAACCCCCGACCCTGGCCAGCTGACCCGCCTCAAGGCGCTGGTGCCCCAGTTCGACCTCGGCGAGGGGCTGCGCGTCGAGCCCGACGGCACGCTCGCCTTCGACTTCGACGGGCGCAGCTACGTGGCCCTGCGCACCGTGATCGACGAGGTCAACCGCTGGGTGGAACCGGCCGCGGCGGACTAGTCCTCGAGGGCCTCGTGGCGGCGCAGGATCGCGATCGCCTTGGCGAGGTGGCGGCGGACCTTGGCGAGCTCGCGCTCGGCGTCGCGGGCGCCCTCCTCGTCGCCGTCGCGCATCTGGTGGCGCACGGCGTCGAAGATGACGTCGTTCACCCTCGCCTCCAGGGCGGCCAGCTCGTCGGCCAGCTCGTCGAAGGGACCCACTAGTCGACGACCTCGACGTCGAGGTCGCCCTCGGCGAACTCGGCGCGCAGCACCTTCTTGTCGAACTTGCCGACACTCGTCTTGGGGACCGACTCGACGAAGGCCCACCGCTCGGGCAGCCACCACTTGGCGACCCGCTCGGCGAGGAAGGCCTTCAGCTCGGCGGCCGTGACCGTCGAGCCCGGCTGGCGCACGACGCAGCACAGCGGCCGCTCCTGCCACCTCTCGTCGGGCACGGCCACCACGACGGCCTCGAAGACCTCGGGGTGGGCCATGACCGTCGACTCGAGCTCGACCGAGCTGATCCACTCGCCGCCCGACTTGATGACGTCCTTCGTGCGGTCGGTCACGACCATGAACCCCTCGGCGTCGAGGGTCCCGATGTCCCCGGTACGCAGCCAGCCGTCGTGGAACTTCTCGGGGTCGTCGGTGCCGAAGTAGGAGCCGGTGATCCACGGGCCGCGGATCTCGAACTCGCCGACGGTCTTGCCGTCGCGCGCCAGCACCGCGCCGTCGTCGCCGGTGATGCGCATCTCGACGCCGGCGACCACCCGGCCGGACTTCACCCGGTAGTCGATCTCCTGCTCTCGCGGGGTGCCCGAGGGTGGGATGGCGACGGCCGCCAGCGGGCTCGTCTCGGTCATCCCCCAGCCCTGGACGACGTCGATGCCGTAGCGGTCGCGGAACTGCTCGATCATGTGCCGGGGCACGGCCGAGCCGCCCATGAGGATGCCGCGCAGGCTGGAGAAGTCGACGTCGGGCTCGGTCTCGGCGACGCGCAGCACATCGTTCCACACGCTCGGCACGGCGAGGGAGATCGTGGGGCGCAGCTCCCGGCACATCTTGATGATCGGTCCGCCCTGGAGGAACATCTGGGGCAGGATGAGCTCGACCCCCCCGAAGAAGGCGGTGTAGACGCTCCCCCACGCGTTGACGTGGAACATCGGGACGATGGTGAGGCACCGGTCGCGCTCGCACAGGCCGATCGAGTTGGCCGTCATCGAGGCGAGCGAGTGCAGCCAGATGGAGCGGTGACTGTAGACGACGCCCTTGGGGTTGCCCGTGGTGCCCGAGGTGTAGCACATGATCGCGGCGTCGCGCTCGTCGAGCTCGGGCCAGGCGAAGCCGGGCTGCTCGGCCGCGAGGAGCGTCTCGTAGTCGAGGGTCTCCCCTAGCACGGCGGTGGGCTCGGGCCCGTTGACGACGATCGTCTCGACGGTGGGGATCCGATCGCGGATCTTGGCGAACAGCGGTGCGAGGGTCGCGTCGACGATCACCACCTTGTCGGCCGCGTGGTTGATGACGTAGGCGAGCTGGTCGGGGAAGAGGCGGATGTTGAGGGTGTGGAGCACGGCGCCCATCGAGGGCACGGCGAGGTAGGCCTCGACGTGAGCCTGGTTGTTCCACATGAACGTGCCGACCCGGTCCCCCGGGCCCACGCCCAGGCGCTCCAGGGCGGCCGCGAGGCGCTCGGCCCGCTTGGAGACCTCGAAGAAGGTCCCCTCGTCGACGCCCTCGGGCGTGACCGTGAGGATCTTCTTGTCCGCGTAGAGGTACTCGCCGTGTCGGATGATGCCGCTGATCAGCAGCGGCGCCTCTTGCATCGTGCTCTTCATCGTTCCCCCTTGCCTCGATAGTACCGAGCGGCCCGCGGACCCCTACCAGCTCTGGGCGTAGGGCTCGAGCGGCGCCGGGAGCGACGTCGCGCCGCCGCGCAGGTGGCGGTCGACGGCCGCGGCGGCCGCGCGCCCCTCGGCGATGGCCCAGACGATCAGGCTCTGGCCGCGCACGGCGTCCCCGCAGGCGAACACCGGCGTCGTCACCGACAGCGGGACGCGCCAGTGCCCGTCGACCCGCAGGGTCGCGCGCTCGGTCGTGAGCTCGGGCCGGTCGAGCCCCAGGCCGGCGAGCTCGGGCCCGACGAAGCCGGCCGCGATCAACACGAGGTCGCAGGCCATCTCGAACGTCTCGCCGCACTCGTGGTCGACGGCGCGCAGCGAGCGGACCCGCCCCTCACCGACGAAGGCGAGGGTCTCGGTCGAGAAGCGGCGCTCCCCGCCCTCGGCGTGGGCCGAGGTGGTCTTGAAGACCCGCGGCATCGTCGGCCAGGGCTGGTCGGCCGGCCGCTCGTCCGGGGGACGGTCCATGATCTCGACCTGGGTGACCGAGGCCGCGCCCTGGCGGTGGGCCGTGCCGAGGCAGTCGGCGCCGGTGTCGCCCCCGCCCAGGATCACCACGTGGCGCCCGGCGGCGTCGAGGGGCGACGGCGCCCCCTCGACGAGGGCCCGGGTCGCCGCCTCGAGGTAGGCCATGGCGGTCTCCACCCCCGCCAGCTCGGCTCCGGGCACCTCGATCATCCGGGGCCGGGTCGAGCCCAGGGCGAGGACCACGGCGTCGGCGTCGGCGGCCACCGCCGCGAGGCTCGGGCCCCGCCCGCCGACCTCCACCCCGCAGGTGAAGACGACCCCGGCGGCGCGCATCACCTCGAGGCGGCGCTCGAGCACGCGCTTCTCCAGCTTGAACTCGGGGATGCCGTAGCGCAGGAGCCCCCCGGGGGCGTCGGCGCGCTCGAGCACCTCGACCGCGTGGCCGGCGGCGCGCAGCTGGGCGGCCGCCGCCAGGCCGGCCGGCCCCGAGCCGACCACCACGACGCGCCGGCCGGTCTCGGACCGGGCCGCCGTCGCCACGGGCAGGCCCCGGGCGAAGGCGTGCTCGGCCACCTCGTACTCGACGCGCTCGATCGTCACCGGTTCGTCGCCGAGGCCGAGCACGCAGGCCGACTCGCACGGCGCCGGGCAGAGGCGCCCGGTGAACTCGGGGAAGTTGTTGGTCGCGAAGAGCTGCTCGGCCGCGCGGGCCCAGTCGCCCCGGTACGCGCCGTCGTTGAAGACCGGGATCCGGTTGCCCAGCGGGCAGCCCTGGGTGCAGAAGGGGATCCCGCAGTCCATGCAGCGCGAGGCCTGGGTCGCGACCTCCTCGTCGCTCTGGGGCTCGTAGACCTCGTGCCAGTCGCGCACCCGCACCGGGATCGGCCGGGGGCGCGGCCCCTGGCGGGGGTGCTCGAGGAAGCCGGTCGGGTTACCCACTGCGCGCCCCGTCCCGGGCCCGCTGGTACTCCGAGGTCTCGACCCGCACGAAGTCGAGCCGGGCCCGCCGCCACCCGGCCACCAGGCCCGCCGCGAGGGTCGAGCCCGTCTCGTCGCGGTAGCGCTCGAGCAGGGCGAGCACGAGGGCGTCGTCGTCGGCCTCGAGCGGGTCGAGCTCGTAGACCCCGGCGGCGAGGTGGTCGTGGATCGTCCCGTCGGGGTCGTAGAGGTAGAGCGTGCCGCCGGACATGCCCGCCGCCAGGTTGCGGCCCGTCGGCCCGAGGATGACCACGACCCCGCCGGTCATGTACTCGCAGGCGTGGTCCCCGGTGCCCTCGACGACGATGGTCGCCCCGGAGTTGCGCACCCCGAGGCGCTCGCCGACGATCCCGCGCACGAAGACCTCCCCGGCGGTGGCGCCGTAGGCGATGACGTTGCCGGCGATGACGTGGGCCTCCGCGGCGAAGGGCGCGCGCGGGTCGGGCCGCACGACGACCCGCCCGCCCGAGAGGCCCTTGGCCACGTAGTCGTTGGCGTCGCCCGCCAGGCGCAGCGTGAGCCCGGCGGGCATGAACGCGCCCAGGCTCTGGCCGGCCGAGCCCGTGAGCTCGATCACCACGTGGTCGTCGGCGAGGGTCCGCGCGCCGAGCGCCCGCGTGAGGGCGCTGCCGGTGAGGGTGCCGACCGCCCGGTCGACGTTGCGCACCTCGAGGGCGAGGCGCACCGGCGTGCCCGAGAGGGCCGCGTCCACCGCCGTGGAGAGGAAGCGCCAGTCGAGGGCGCCGTCGAGGCCGTGGTCCTGCTTGATCGTCTGGCGGCGCTGCTCGGGGTCGACCGGGACGAGCAGCGCCGCGAGGTCGAGGTCGACGGTGGGGTCGGCCGGGGCGAGCGCCCGCAGCCGCGACACGTCGCCGATCACCTCGTCCAGGGTCCGCGCCCCGAGCGCCGCCAGGTACTCGCGCACCTCCTCGGCGATGAACTCGAAGAAGTTCTCGACGAACTCGGGCTGTCCGGTGAAGCGCTCGCGCAGCACCGGGTTCTGGGTCGCGATGCCCACCGGGCAGGTGTCGAGGTGGCAGACCCGCATCATCACGCAGCCCGAGACGACGAGCGGGGCGGTCGCGAAGCCGAACTCCTCGGCGCCGAGCAGGGCGGCGACCACGACGTCGCGGCCGGTCTTCAGCTGGCCGTCGGTCTGCAGGACGACGCGGCTGCGCAGGCTGTTGGCGGCGAGCGTCTGGTGGGCCTCGGCGAGGCCGAGCTCCCAGGGCGTGCCGGCGTGCTTGAGCGAGGTCAACGGGGCCGCCCCGGTGCCCCCGTCGTGGCCGGAGATCAGGATCACGTCCGCGTGGGCCTTGGCGACGCCGGCGGCGATGGTGCCCACCCCCTGCTCGCTCACGAGCTTGACGTGGATGCGCGCCTCGTCGTTGGCGGACTTGAGGTCGTAGATCAGCTGGGCCAGGTCCTCGATCGAGTAGATGTCGTGGTGCGGCGGGGGCGAGATCAGTCCGACCCCGGGCGTCGAGTGACGGGTGCGGGCGATCCAGGGGTAGACCTTGGTGCCGGGGAGCTGCCCGCCCTCGCCGGGCTTGGCGCCCTGGGCCATCTTGATCTGGATGTCGTCGGCGTTGACGAGGAAGCGGCTCGTCACCCCGAAGCGGCCCGAGGCGACCTGCTTGATGGCCGAGCGGGTGTTGTGGCGGGGGTCGGTGACCTCGAAGCGCTCCTCGTCCTCCCCGCCCTCGCCGGTGTTCGAGCGCGCCCCCAACCGGTTCATCGCGACCGCGAGGGTCTCGTGCGCCTCCTTCGAGATCGAGCCGTAGGACATGGCCCCGGTCGAGAAGCGCGCGAGGATCGAGGCCGCGCTCTCGACCTCCTCGAGCGGCACCGGGGCGGCGGCCGGCACGAGCTCGAGCAGGCCGCGCAGCGTGAGCTGCTCGCGGCTCTGGTCGTCGACCAGGCGGGTGTACTCCTTGAAGACGTCGTAGCGCTTGGCGCGCGTGGCGTGCTGGAGGCGCTGGACCGTCCGGGGGTTGAACAGGTGGAGCTCGCCGTCGCGGCGCCACTGGTACTCGCCGTTGTTGGCGAGCGGCTGGTCGACCGGGACGTCGAAGGCGGCCGCGTGGGTCGCGAGGACGGCGCGCGCCAGGTGCTCGAGGGTCGCCCCCCCGACCCTCGAGGGCAGGCCCGGGAAGTACCGGTCGAGGAGCTCGGCCGACAGGCCGACGGGCTCGAAGAGCTGGGCACCCACGTAGCTCGTGACCGTGGAGACGCCCATCTTGGACATGACCTTCACCACGCCCTTGGTGAGGGCCTTGGCGTAGCGGTAGCGGGCCTCGTGGGCCCCGGTGGCGGCGACCTCGCCCGCGGCGACGAGCGCGTCGATCGACTCGTAGGCCAGGTACGGGCAGACGGCCGACGCCCCGAAGCCGAGGAGCAGGGCGACGTGGTGGACCTCGCGGACGTCGCCGGCCTCGAGCACGAGGGCGGCGGCCGTGCGCAGCCGCTCGTCGACGAGGCGACGGTGCACCGCCGAGGCGAGCAGCAGGCTCGGGATGGCGGCCTGCTCGGCGTTCGTGCCCCGGTCCGAGAGCAGCAGCACGGTCGCCCCGGCGCGCACCTGGGCGACGGCCTCGTCGCAGACCGCCTCGAGAGCCGCCGCGAGGCGCTCGGCGGCGCTGCCCGCACCCCGGGCGGGGAAGAGCCCGTCGAGGGGAGCCGTGCGCATGTCGCGCGCGCGGGGGTGGCGCTCGATGTAGCGGATCTTCTCGAGCTCCTCGCTCGAGAGCACCGGGGAGGCCAGCACGATCTGGTGGCAGTGGGCCGGCGACTCGGTGAGCAGGTTGCCCTCGCCGCCGATCACCACGCGCGTCGAGGTGACCAACTCCTCGCGGATCGCGTCGAGGGGCGGGTTGGTCACCTGGGCGAAGAGCTGGCTGAAGTAGTCGAACAGGCTCCGGGGGCGGGTCGAGAGCACCGGGAGGCGGGTGTCGGAGCCCATCGAGCCGATCGGCTCCTCGCCGACCTGGGCCATGTGGCGCACGATGAGGCGCAGGTCCTCCTCGGAGTAGCCGAAAGAGCGCTGGAGCTGGCGCACCGAGTCGAAGCTCGGGGTCAGCGTGGGGCCGGGCGCGACCTCGTCCAGGGAGACCTGCTCGCGCTCGAGCCACTCGCCGTAGGGCGCGCGTGCGGCGAGCTCCGCCTTGATCTCCTCGTCGCCGACGACCCGGCCGCGCTCGAGGTCGACGAGGAACATCCGTCCCGGCTGGAGGCGGCCCTTGGCGACGACCTCGCCCGGGTCGATCGGCAAGACGCCGACCTCGCTCGCGAAGACCACCCTCCCGTCGCGGGTGATCCAGTAGCGCGCCGGGCGCAGGCCGTTGCGGTCGAGCACCGCCCCCGCGACGCGCCCGTCGCTGAAGGTGATCGAGGCGGGCCCGTCCCAGGGCTCCATCAGCCCCGCGTGGAACCGGTAGAAGTCGCGCCGCGAGGGCTCCATGGCGCTGTGGCGCTCCCAGGCCTCGGGGATCATCATCAGCACGGCGTGGGGCAGGCTCCGCCCGGCGCGCACGAGGAGCTCGACGACCTCGTCGAAGGAGGCCGAGTCGCTCATGTTCTCGGTGACGATCGGCGTGAGCTCCCCCACCGGCAGCGGCAGCGTCGCGCACTCGAGGGTCGACTCGCGCGCGCGCATCCAGTTGCGGTTGCCTCGCACGGTGTTGATCTCGCCGTTGTGGGCGATGAGCCGGAAGGGCTGGGCCAGGTCCCAGCGGGGCAGGACGTTGGTCGAGAACCGGCTGTGGACGATGGCGACGCCCGTCTCGAGCCGCTCGTCGGACAGGTCGGCGAAGTACGCGCGCAGCTGGGGGGCCGAGAGCATCCCCTTGTAGATGACGACCGTCGAGGAGCACGAGGCGGCGTAGACCCCCCGGTGGCGCTCGACCACCCGCCGGGCGCAGTAGAGCGCGCCCTCCAGGTCACTCCCGGGCTCGTCGCGCCAGGCGAGCAGCTGCTGGACGAAGCGGGGCTCGCTCGCCGCCGAGGTCGCCCCCAGTATCGACGAGTCGACGGGCACGTCGCGCCAGGCGAGCGAGCGCAGCCCGACCCTGGCGAGGTCGGCCTCCATGGCCTCGAGCAGGCTGTCGAGGGACGCCTCTCTCGGGATCATCCACTGGGCGACGCCGTAGGCGCCGGGCTCGGGCACGGTGTCGCCGAACACGGCGCGCACGAACCCGTCGGGCATCTGGATGAGGATCCCGGCCCCGTCGCCCGAGCCCACGTCCGAGCCGGTCGCACCGCGGTGCTCGAGGTTCTCCAGGATGGTCAGGGCGTCGGCGACGGTCTGGTGGCGCAGCCGGCCGCTCAGCTCGGCGACCATCCCGACGCCGCAGGCGTCGTGGTCGAACTGAGGGTCGTAGAGTCCTTGGGCCATGGCGTCGTCTCGGGGCAACGCTGACCCGCCGTCATCTTAGCGACGGGTCGGTCGCCGCCCGCGAGGGTCGTACGCTGGGGACGTGACCAGTCCGTCGCGGCGCGCCGTCGTGGTGGGTGGCGGCGTCATCGGCCAGGTGAGCGCCCTCGCGCTGGCTCGCGCGCGCTGGCGAGTGAGCGTCGTCGACCCCTCCCCCGGCCGCGGGGCGACCGTGGCGGCCGCGGGGATGCTCGCCCCGGGCGGCGAGGCCGCGCCGGGCGAGGAGGAGAACCACCGCCTGCACCGAGCGGCGCTCGACGCGTGGCGCGACCTCGTCGACGAGGTGGCCGAGGCGACCGGCGAGGCCATCGCCCTGCACCGGGTGGGCACCCTCGTGGTCGGACTCGACGCCGGCGACCGCCGTCTCGTGGAGCAGTACGCGGGCGTCGCTCGCGGTTACGGCGTCGCCCTGCGCGCGCTCAGCCGCCGTGAGGAGCCCGCGCCCTTCGAGGGCCTGAGCGCGCGGGTGACCCAGGGCGTCCTCGTCGAGGGCGACGCCTGGGTCGACCCCGACGAGGTGATGGCCCGGGTGCGCGCCGCGAACGAGGCGCTCGGGGTCGAGTACCGCGCGACGAGGGTGCGACGCTGCTCTAGCGACGGCGCCCGAATCGTCGCCGAGACCGACGACGGCCCGCTCGAGGGCGACCTCGGCCTGGTCGCGACGGGCTCGGCCGGGCTGCCGGGGGGCCTCGAGGCGCCCGAGGGGACCTCGGTGCGCCCGGTGCGGGGGATGACCCTGCGCGCGGTGGGGCCCGACCGCTACCACCTGCCGATGGTGCGCGCCTACGTCCACGGGCGGCCCTTCTACGCGGTGGGGCGCGCCGAGCGCTACAACGTGCTCGGCGCGAGCTCCGAGGAGTCGCCGGTGCGCGCCGTGGAGCTCGGCGAGCTCCAGCGGCTCGTGCGCGACGGGCTCGAGGTCATCCCCGAGCTCGAGACGGCGGACCTGATCGAGACGCGCGTCGGGCTGCGCCCGGCGAGCGGCGACCTGCGCCCCTTCCTGCGCGAGCTCGGCGGCGGCTGGTGGTGGTCGTCGGGCCACTACCGCCACGGCGTGACCCTGGCCCCGGTGGCGGCCCGACGGCTGATCGACGCGGTGGGCCCGGCGTGATACGGGTCAACGGCGCGGTCCAGCCGTGGCACGGCGGCACGGTCGCCGACCTCGTGGCGGGCCTCGGCCTCTCGAGCCGGGGCATCGCCGTCGCGCTCGACGGGGACGTCGTCGCGCGCTCGCTGTGGGCGACGACCGAGGTCATTGAGGGCGCCGTCGTCGAGGTCGTGACCGCCGCCGCCGGCGGCTGAGGGGAGGACCATGTCCGTGAGCGAGATCGTCGAGGCGCTGGACCGGCGCATTCTCGACGCCATCGAGGCCAAGGCGACCGGCGAGACCATCGCCTACCTCTGTGAGGCGCGGGCCTGGCTGACCCATCCCGACCAGCCCCACGGGGCCCACCGCCCGGCCCCCTAGCCAGCGAGTAAAATCATCCGGCTACGGGCTGTGGCTTAGTTTGGTCTAGAGCGCTCGGCTGGGGGCCGAGAGATCGGGAGTTCGAATCTCCCCAGCCCGACTCAGGGGGCCGCGTGCAGCGGCCACTCGTAGCGGCCCGGATCGACCGGAGGCTCGCCCTTGCGCTCGAGGTAGCGGCTGAATCCCCTGAGCCACTCGCGGTGCCACGCGGCGAGGGTCTCGGTGAGCCGCTCGGGCGGTGTGGCGGCGAGCTCGGGGTAGCGCGCGCAGAGCCGTTCGTAGAGCTCCAGGCTGGCCGCGGCGTCCTCGGCGGCGCTGTGGGCACCGTCGAGGCCGACGCCGTAGTGGGCGCACAGGTCCGCCAGGGTCCGCTTGCCCCGGCGGTAGCGGTCCACGTGGCGGTCGAGCACGAGCACGTCGGCGACGGCCCCGACGCCGCGCTCGCCCAGTCGCGCCCGTCCCAGCCGGCCGAGGAGGGCGTCGACCATCGTGAGGTCGTAGGCCACGTTCATGCCGACCACGACGCCGCCCTCGCGCCAGATCGCCTCGAGCCGGTCCGCCAGGGCCGGGACGGCCGTCGCGAGGTCTGGCGCGCCGGCGACCGCGGCGTCGGTGATGCCGTGCACGCGGGTGGCCCCGGCGGGTATGGGCCGCCCGGGGTCGACGAGGCCGGTGTCGGCGGCCATCCGGCCGGCGCCGTCGCGCCAGGCGAAGGCGAAAGAGACCGGGGCGTCGCTGAAGGGGTCGACGCCGGTGGTCTCGAGGTCGAAGGCGACCGCGGGGACCCCGGTCACGGTGCCGCCCCGGTCCGGGGGCGGGCGCGCGGGGGCACGGGGGCGGATCCTGCGGGTGGGGTCGACATTCTCATCAGGGCCAGGGCAGTGTACGTCGCCGCGGAGAGCCCGGCTCGAGCGGGCCGGCCCGGTAGGCTGGGGGGGCAAGAGGCCGGCCTGACCACCGGCGTTCGACGGGCTCCGAGCCCGCGAAAGACGTGTCGAGAGTGGGTGATTCCAACCTCCGGTTGGACGTATGCAGAAGAAGGACCCCTTCGTCCTCCGCCATCTCAGCGAGGTCCAGCCCCTGCTCTGGTGGCTCGACGAGGACCCCCTGGAGCCCGAGTCGCGCCCCGCGCTCATCGGCGAGGTCGGGGCGGACCTCTGCGTGGTCGGCGCCGGCTACACCGGCCTGTGGACGGCGCTGCTCGCCAAGGAGCGCGACCCCGAGCGCGAGGTCGTGGTCGTCGAGCAGTACGAGACCGGGGCCGGGGCCTCGGGGCGCAACGGCGGCTTCTGCTCGGCCTCGCTCACCCACGGCTTCTTCAACGGCCTGCGCCGCTTCCCGCGCGAGATGGAGACGATCGAGCGCCTCGCGCGCGAGAACCTCGACGAGATCGAGCGCACCATCGAGCGCTACGGGATCGAGTGCGACTGGGAGCGCACCGGGGAGCTCACCGTCGCGGTCGCCCCCTGGCAGATGAAAGAGCTCGAGGAGCAGGCGAGGCTGCGCAACGAGATGGGCGACAGCGTCGTCGTGCTCGACGCCGAGGCGGTGCGACGGCGCATCCACTCCCCCTCCTACCTCGGGGGCCTCTACGACCACGACGGGACCGCCCTGGTGGACCCGGCGCGCCTGGTCTGGGGGCTGGAGCGGGCCTGCATCTCCCTCGGGGTGCACATCTACGAGAACTCCCGGGTCGAGTGGCTCGAGGACGTCGACGAGGCCGTGCGCGTGCACACCCCCTTCGGGGCGGTCACCGCGGCCAAGGTGGCGCTCGCGACCAACGTCTTCCCGTCGCTGGTGCGCGCGGCGCGCAAGTACGTCGTGCCCGTCTACGACTACGCCCTGGTGACCGAGCCGCTGAGCCCCGAGCAGATGGAGAGCATCGGCTGGGCGGGGCGCGAGGGGGTCAGCGACGCCGGCAACCAGTTCCACTACTACCGGCTCACCAAGGACAACTCCATCCTCTGGGGCGGCTACGACGCGATCTACCGGTTCCGGGGCAAGGCCCAGCGGGAGTTCGAGTTCAATCCCGAGACCTACTACCGCCTGGTGCGCCACTTCCTCACGACCTTCCCCCAGCTCGCCGGGATCAAGTTCACCCACTCCTGGGGTGGCTCGATCGACACCTGCACGCGCTACTCGCCCTTCTGGGGCACCGCGCACGCCAACAAGGTGGCCTACGTGATGGGCTTCACCGGGCTCGGGGTCGCCTCGACGCGCTTCGGGGCCTCCACGATGCTCGACCTGCTCGACGGGCTCGACACCGAGCGCACCCGGCTCTCGATGGTGCGCAAGAAGCCGTGGCCTTTCCCGCCCGAGCCGTTCCGCTGGATCTTCATCCGCCTCACCCAGCGGGCCATCCGGCGCGCCGACGAGAACGCCGGGAGGCGCAACCTGTGGCTGCGCCTCCTCGACGCCCTCAAGATGGGGTTCGACTCCTAGTCCGGCCTACTCCTCGGCGCCCTTGGCCATGAGGTCGGCGATCGAGTTCACGACCGAGGGGTCCGTGAGGGTCGTCACATCGCCCAGGGGACGGTTCTCGGCCACGTCGCGCAGGAGGCGCCGCATGATCTTGCCCGAGCGGGTCTTGGGCAACTCGGGGGTGAGGATGATCTGGCGGGGCTTGGCGATCGGGCTGATCACCTTGGCCACGTGGTCGCGCAGCTCGTTGATCACCCCGGCCTGGTCGCGCTGGGCCTCGTCGGCCGAGAGCTTCAGGGTGACGAAGGCGACGATGGCCTGGCCGGTCGTGGCGTCGCTCGCGCCGACCACGGCGGCCTCGGCGACCAGCGGGTAGCCCACCAGGGCGTGCTCGACCTCGGTCGTCGACAGGCGGTGGCCCGAGATGTTCATCACGTCGTCCACGCGCCCGAGCAGCCACAGGTCGCCGTCCTCGTCCTTCTTCGCGCCGTCGCCGGCGAAGTAGACGCCCGGGAACCGCTTCCAGTAGACGTCCTTGAACCGCTCGGGGTCGCCGTAGATGCCGCGGGTCATCGAGGGCCACGGCTTCGTGATGACGATGTAGCCACCCTCACCGTTGCCCACCGACTTGCCCTCGTTGTCCACGACGTCGATCGAGACCCCGGGGATGGCGTGCATCGCCGCGCCGGGCTTGGTGGCGGTGACGCCCGGCAGCGGCGAGGCCAGGATGGCGCCGGTCTCGGTCTGCCACCACGTGTCCACGATCGGGCAGCGGTTGCCGCCCACGTGCTGGCGGTACCACATCCACGCCTCGGGGTTGATGGGCTCGCCCACCGATCCGATGAGCCGCAGGCTCGTGAGGTCGTGGCCGTCGGGGTGCTCGGGCCCCCACTTCATTAGGGTGCGGATCGTCGTGGGCGCGGTGTAGAGGATCGAGACCTTGAACTCCTCGATGATCTTCCACCAGCGGTCCCGACCGCCCGAGTCGGGCAGGCCCTCGTACATCACCTGGGTGACGCCGTTGACGAGCGGGCCGTAGACGATGTAGCTGTGCCCAGTGATCCAGCCGATGTCGGCCGCGGTCCAGCACACGTCGGTCTCGGGCTTCACGTCGAAGATCTGCCAGTGGGTGGTGGCGCACTGGGTCAGGTAGCCGCCCGTGGTGTGGTAGATGCCCTTGGGCT
>JAKAEP010000078.1 GCA_021818265.1 Actinomycetes bacterium | reverse complement strand
GGTCTCCTGGGTGTAGCCGCCGAGGTGCTTGAGCATGGCGAGGTCCCCCGAGGCGTTGATGCCCCGGGCGAGCGCCAGGCCCATGGCGGTGGTGAGGAAGGGGTCCTCGCCCAAGGTCTCGTAGAGTCGACCGCTCAGGGGGACCCGATCGAGGTTGAGCTCGGGGGCCTGGACGACGTCGATGCCCTTGGCCCGCGCCTCGGCCCCGAGCGCGGCGCCCACCGCGTGGGCGAGGGCCGGGTCGAAGCTGGCCGCCAGGGCGAGCGCGCTCGGGAACTGGGTGACCCCGGTCACGCGCCCGGCGACCCCGACCGGACCGTCGGAGAGCGTGAGGGCCGGCAGGCAGAGTCGCGGGATGGGCGTCGTCATGTTCTCGATCCCGTCCCCGTTGTGCAGGGTCACGAGCGCGACCTCCTCGGCGAGGGTGAGGCGCGCGATCACCTCGCGAGCGAGGAGGGCCGGCGGCACACCCCGGCGGGCCTGGGCCACCCAGGGGCAGCGCTCGAGGATCGGGCGCGTCGCCGGCGACGCCGGCCTCGCCGCGCCCGCGGGCCCGACGAGGGTGAGCGACGCCGCGAGGGACGCGGCGACGACGAACGCGCGACCGGCGAGGCTCACCGCGCGCGCCGGGGGTGAGGGCCCGCCCCCGGCCGTGGCCGGCCGGGTTCCGTCGTCCCGTGAGGGCGTGGGCGACGACACGGGAGGTGTCGGGGGCTCAAGACGAGCGAGTATAGGTTCGACATCGTGTTGACATCCTGATCAGGATTAAGAAGGCCGTAAGGGTCGCGGGCGCCGGCCCCGGACCGGCGCGGGCGGGGCCGTTAGGCTGGCGCCCATGGCGGCGCGAGGTCTTGACGCGGGGGGCGTCTCGACGGGGTCGGCCCGGGAGCGGCGTGGCTGAGCCGGGCCGCTCTGGGATCGACCGCCAGATCGGCGTGTGGCCCCGGCGTCCCCGGTCGGCGACCCCGGGGGTCGGGGAGTCCCCCCTGTGGCGCAGCGCCGAGACGGGCTCGCTCGAGACCCTCTTCCCCCCGATCGCCGACTACGCCTTCCTCTCGGACTGCGAGTCGACCTGCCTCGTGGCCCCCACCGGGTCGGTGGAGTGGCTGTGCCTGCCCCGGCCCCACGACCCCAGCGTCTTTGGGACCGTGCTCGACCGGGCGGCCGGGTCGTTCCGGCTCGCGCCGGTCGACAGTGCCGTGCCGGCGCACCGCCAGTACGTGCCGGGCACGATGGTCCTCGCCACGACCTGGCAGACCCGGGGGGGCTGGCTGATCGTCCACGACTTCCTCGGCATGGCCCCCTGGTACCGCGAGGGGGACCGCACCAACCACCACAAGCGCACGCCGGGGGACTTCGACGCCCTTCACTGCCTGGTGCGGGTGGCGACGTGCCTGCACGGCAGCGTGGACGTCTCGCTCAACTGCGAGCCCTCCTTCGACTACGGCCGCGACGACGCGCGCTGGGAGTACACCGGCCCCTCTTACGACGTGGTGCGCACGACCAACTCAGAGACGCCCCGGCTCACGCTCACTGGGGACGTGCGCTTCGGCATCGAGGGCCGCGCCGTGCGGGCCCGGCGCCGGCTCAACGAGGGCGAGTCGATCTTCACGGTCCTCAGCTGGTCCGACAGCCCTTACCCCACGACCCGCGAGGCGGTGGAGGAGTGCCGGACCGAGACCAGCCGCTTCTGGCGCGACTGGATCGACGGCGGCCGGTTCCCCGACCACCCCTGGCGCGAGCTGCTCCAGCGCAGCTCGCTGACCTTGAAGGGCCTCACCTACGCGCCCACCGGGGCGCTGCTCGCCGCGCCGACGACCTCCCTGCCCGAGGCGATCGGCGGTGGGCGCAACTGGGACTACCGCTACACCTGGGTGCGCGACGCCTCGTTCACCCTGCGCGCGATGCACGCCCTGGGCTTCGACTCCGAGGCCGACGACTTCCTCGCGTTCTTGGGCGACGTCCTCGAGCCCCACAGCGAGACCGGGCTGGCCGCGGCCCGCAACCGCCGACGGCTCAACGTGCTCTATCCCGTCGACGACGGCTCCCACCCGGCCGAGGGCGAGCTCGACCACCTCACCGGCTACGGGGGCAGCCGGCCCGTGCGCGTGGGCAACGGGGCGGTCGACCAGCTCCAGCTCGACATCCTCGGGGCGCTCGTGGACACCGTCTTCGAGCACACCCGGTCGCGCGACTCGTTGAGCGAGCGTTCCTGGCGCATCGTCGTCCAGGCCGTCGAGGCCGTCCTCGAGTCGTGGAAGGAGCCCGACCGGGGGATCTGGGAGGTGCGCGGCGAGCCGCGCCACTTCACCTTCTCCAAGGTGATGTGCTGGGTGGCCTGCGACCGGGGGGCCCGGCTCGCCGCGCTGCGCGGCGAGCGCGAGCGGGCCGAGGCCTGGTGGGCCGCGGCCCAGGAGATCCACGCCGACGTGTGCGAGAAGGGCGTGAGCGAGCGCGGCTACTTCGCCCAGTACTACGGGAGCGACGAGGTCGACGGCTCCTTGCTGCTCATCCCGATGATGGGCTTCCTGCCGGGCAGCGACCTGCGCGTGCGTCGGACGGTCTTCGCGATCGCCGACGAGCTCGGCGACGGGGCTTTCGTCAAGCGCTACGCCACCGACCGGACCGACGACGGGCTCGAGGGCGAGGGCGAGGGCACCTTCACGGTGTGCTCCTTCTGGATGGTCTCGGCGCTCGTGGAGATCGGCGAGCTCGACCTGGCGCGGGCCCACTGCGAGAAGCTGATCGGAGCGGCGAGCCAGCTCGGCCTCTACGGCGAGGAGCTCGACCCGCTGACCCTGCGCCACCTGGGGAACTTCCCCCAGGCGCTGACCCACCTCTCGTTGATCAACGCCGTCCTGCACGTGATCGAGGCCGACCAGCGCGGCAACGACCCCCAGAACCTCATCGCCGGCTCGCCGAGCTGGTGGCACGCCGCCGGCGGCGACGACCGCCCGAGCGCCCTGGGGGGCTGATGGGCGGCGCGCGAGGAGGTCGGCCGTGACCCCCCGCCCCGACGCCGCGGTGCCGTCGGCGCCCGAACCCCGGGCCGACCTCGTGGTGGTGGCCAACCGGCTGCCGGTCCAACCCGACGCCGAGGCCGGGGTGAACGGGTGGCGCCCCAGCCCCGGCGGGCTGGTCTCGGCGCTGACCTCGGTACTGCAGCGCGGCAACGGCCTGTGGATCGGCTGGCCGGGGACCTCCCAGCACCGCCACGTGCCGGCCCACTACGAGGGCATCCGCCTGCGGCCCGTGCCGATATCGGCCGACGAGTACGAGACGTTCTACCTGGGCTTCTCCAACGCCACGCTCTGGCCGCTCTACCACGACGCGATCCGCCCGCCGGCCTTCCACCGCACGTGGTGGCAGAGCTACGTCACGGTGAACCGGCGCTACGCCGACGCCGTCGCCGAGGCCGCGGCGCCGGGGGCGACCGTGTGGGTCCACGACTACCAGCTCCAGCTCGTCCCACGGATGGTCCGCGAGCGACGGCCCGACGTGCGGGTGGGCTTCTTCATGCACATCCCCTTCCCTCCGCTCGAGCTGTTCAACCAGCTCCCGTGGCGCCGCGAGATCGTCGAGGGGCTGCTCGGGGCCGACCTCGTGGGCTTCCAGACCCGTCAGTCGTCGGTCAACTTCTCGCGGGTGGCCCGCCGGCTCACCGCGGCCGACGGCACCGACGGGCTCGTGCACCACGAGGGTCACCACGTGCGCACCGGGGCCTTCCCGATCACCGCCGACGTGGCGCGCTTCGCGGCGGCCGCCCAGGACCCGGCGGTGCGGGCCCGGGCGAAGGAGATCCGCCAGGACCTCGGCGACCCCGAGGTCATCCTGCTCGGGGTGGACCGGCTCGACTACACCAAGGGCATCCAGCAGCGCGTGAAGGCGCTCGCCGAGCTCTACGCCGACCACTCGCTCGACCCCGAGCGCCACGTCCTGGTCCAGATCGCGGTGCCCTCGCGCGAGAACGACGCGCACTACGAGCGCGAGCGCCACGAGCTCGAGCAGGTCGTCGGCCAGGTCAACGGCGACTACGGCCTCGTGGGCCGGCCGGTCATCCACTACCTGCACCAGAACATGCCCTTCGACGAGCTGGTCGCGCTCTACCTCGCGGCCGACGTCATGCTCGTGACGCCGTTCCGCGACGGGATGAACCTGGTCGCCAAGGAGTACGTCACGTGCCGGACCGACCTGACGGGCCGGCTCGTCCTCTCGGAGTTCGCCGGGGCGGCGACCGAGCTGCGCGGGGCCTTCATCGTGAACCCCCACGACCTCGAAGGCGTCAAGGAGGCGATCCGCTCGGCCGTGGGCGTCGGGCCCCGCGAGGCCCGCGAGCGGATGGCCCGGATGCGGCGCCAGACGATGCGCCGGGACGTCTACGACTGGGCGACGGCCTTCCTCGGCGCGCTCGAGTCGGCCTAGAGCTCGTCGATCAGGTCCTTCACGGAGTCGACCACCCGGGTGGGCTGGTAGGGCGCGCCCACCAGGTCGTCGCGGCTCGCCACCCCCGAGAGCACGAGGACCGTCGGGATGCCCGCCTCGGTCCCGGCGCGCACGTCGGTGTCCATGCGGTCGCCGACCAGGACCGTCTCGGCCGAGTGGGCCCCGAGTTGGGCCAGCGCGTCGCGGATCATGACCGCGTTGGGCTTGCCCACGACGTAGGGGGCGACCCCGGTGGCGCGCTGGATGAGCGCGGTGAGCGCCCCGCAGCCCGGCAGCGCCCCGTCGGGAGTGGTGCCGGTGGCCTCGGGGTTGGTCGAGACGAAGGCGCTCCCGGCGTCGACGAGCCGGACCGCCCGGGTGATGGCCTCGAAGTCGTAGGTCCAGGTCTCGCCCACCACCACGTAGTCGGGGTCGACGGGGTTGGCGGGGTAGCCGAGCTCGGCGAGGGCCTCGTGCATGGCCGGCTCGCCGATCACGTAGGCGCTGCCCCCGGGGCGCTGGTCGGCGACGAACCGGGCCGTCGCCAGCGCCGAGGTCCACAGCTGCTCGCGGTCGATCGCCACGCCGTGGCTGGTGAGCGCCTCGCAGATCTGGCGGGGGGTGAAGAGGGAGTTGTTCGTGAGGACGAGGAAGTCCCGGCCCGTCGCGCGCAGCCGGGCGAGGAACTCAGCGGCGCCGTCGACCTGGCGTCCGTCGTTGATGAGCACCCCGTCCATGTCGCAGAGCCAGTGCGGGGCGAGGGTCACGCCCCCAGTCTTCCACGGACGAGCCGCCGCCCCGACCCGGCGGCAAGGGAGCCGGGTCGGGGCGGCGGGGGAGGCGAGGGACTAGCGCCGGTGTCCGCGGTGGTGGTCGCCCTGGCCGTTGCCCTGGCCGTTGCCGAGGTTGCCGAGGCCGGGCCCGAGGAGGCCCCAGCCCTCACCGCCGCCGACGACGATCACCTGGGCGTCGATGGTCGACGC
>JAKAEP010000077.1 GCA_021818265.1 Actinomycetes bacterium | reverse complement strand
GGGTCGAGCTTGTTCTCGCGGGCGAGCTGGGTCAGGTTGCGGCCGAACTGGTCGAGCACGGCCGAGCCGCCGGTCGACTCGGTGTCGCCCTTGACCGACCCCGGGCCCGAGGCGACGCTCGCCTCCTTGCCCGACTGGCCCGACATCATCTGGATGACCTGGGTCCGCACCCGGCCCATGTCGGCGCCGAGGTCGTTGAGCACCTGGGCGGCCACGCCCTCGCCCTCGCGCACGAGCCCGAGGAGCATGTGCTCGGTGCCGATGTAGGAGTGGCCGAGCTGGAGGGCCTCGCGCAGGGACAGCTCGAGCACCTTCTTCGCCCGGGGGGTGAAGGGCGGCGAGCCCGGCGACGGGTTGGTGTTGGCCCCGATGGCCTCTTCCACCTTCTCGCGCACGACGTCGAAGGTCACCCCGAGGGCGTCGAGCGCCTTGGCGGCCACCCCCTCGCCCTCGCGGATGAGGCCGAGCAGGATGTGCTCGGTCCCGATGAAGGCGTGGTTGAGGTCGCGGGCCTCCTCTTGGGCGAGCACGAGGACCCGCCGAGCCCGGTCAGTGAAGCGCTCAAACAATTCTTCGTCCTAACTGTCGACTGAAAGTCAGTGTAATGGTCGCCCTTTGCGGGGGGGACGAGCCCCTCGGAGCAGCGATTACACACCCTCTATGGTGGGGGCGTGGACCCGTCGCCGCTGCTCGCCCTGCCCGGCCTCGACCGGGACATGGCCCTGCTCGAGGACCTGCTCACCGAGTCGGTCGTGCTGGGCGACCCGTACCTCGACACGGTCACGACCCACCTGCTGCGCGCCGGCGGCAAGCGCCTGCGCCCCCTGCTCGCGGTGGCCTCGGCCACCGGCGGCGAGCGCCGCGCCACCCGGGAGGACCTCCTCGGCGGGGCGGCGCTCGAGCTGATGCACCTGGCGTCGCTCTACCACGACGACGTGATGGACGAGGCCGTCATCCGGCGCAACGTGGAGAGCGTCAACGCCCGCTACGGCAACCTCATCGCGATCGTCGCCGGTGACTACCTCATGGCCCGCTCGGCCGGCATCGCCGCCGACCTGGGCGCCGCCACGGCCAGCCTCATGGCCTCGACGCTGGCGTGGCTCACCCGGGGCCAGACCAGCGAGGTGCGCACGGCCTTCAGCCTCGAGCGCTCCCCCGCCGACTACTTCGAGGCGATCGAGGGCAAGACGGCCGCCCTCATGGCGAGCAGCTGCCGCATGGGCGCGATGACCGCCGAGCGCGCCGACGCCGAGCGCGACGCGCTCACCGAGTTCGGCCGCTGCTTCGGCATGGTCTACCAACTGCGCGACGACGTGCTCGACCTCACGGCGGTCGACAACCAGCTCGGCAAGCCGGCCGGCCAGGACCTGGCCGAGGGCATCTACAATCTCCCCACGCTCTTCGCCCTGGAGGACGCGGCCCGCGGCGACGAGCTGCGCGCGCTCCTGGGGCGGGCCCTCGGCGACGACGAGCGCGAGCGCGCCCGCAAGCTCGTGGTCGCCACCGACGGCATCGCGCGCACGATCGACACCGCGCGCGACTTCCTCGACCAGGCCGACCGGGCGCTCGCCGCGGTGGGCAGCGCGACGCTGCGCGACGCCTTCGGCGCCTTCATCGCCTCGCTGCTCGAGGACCTCCCCGCCTACTAGCGGATCAGCCGTCGCGGCGCGGCTTCAGCGTCGGGAAGGCGATCACCTCGCGGATGTTCGCGGCGTCGGCGACGATCATCGCCAGCCGGTCGACGCCGATCCCGAGGCCCGCGGTCGGCGGCAGGCCCCACTCGAGCGAGGCGATGTAGTCCTCGTCGATGGACATGGTCTCGTCCTCGCCGGCCGCGGCGAGGCGGGCCTGGTCCTCGAAGCGGGCCCGCTGCTCGACGGGGTCGTTGAGCTCGGAGAAGCCGTTGGCCAGCTCACGCCCGGTGACGAACGCCTCGAAGCGCTCGGTGAGGTCGGGGTCGTCGCGGTGGCGCCGGGCGAGCGGCGAGACCTCGACCGGGTAGTCCGTGACGAACGTCGGGGCCCACAGGTCCCCCTCGCACAGGTGCTCGAACAGCTCGAGGACGCACCGGCCCGCGCCCCAGGAGTCCGCCACCTCGACGCCCCGCTCGGCCAGGCGCGCGGCCAGGGTCGCGCGGGGCGTGCGCACCGAGACCTCCTCGCCCAGGGCCTCGCTCACGAGCTCGGCCATGGGCCGGCGGGCCCACGGGGTGGCGAAGGAGACGGCGCGCCCCTGGTAGACGACCTCGGTCGTGCCGAGCACGGCCGCGACCGCGCCGGCCACCAGCTCCTCGGTGAAGCGCATCATGTCGGCGTAGTCCCAGTAGGCGGCGTAGAGCTCGAGCATCGTGAACTCCGGGTTGTGCCGGGGGCTCACCCCCTCGTTGCGGAAGACCCGCCCCAGCTCGAAGACCCGCTCGAAGCCCCCCACCACGAGCCGCTTGAGCCACAGCTCGGGTGCGATGCGCAAGAAGAACTCGCTGTTGAGCGCGTTGTGGAAGGTGACGAAGGGTCGGGCGGCCGCCCCGGTGGGCACCGCGTTGAGGATGGGGGTCTCCACCTCCATGAAGCCCTGGGCCCAGCAGTGCTCGCGCAGCGCGCGCACCACCTCGCTGCGCCGGCGAAGCGAGGATCGCGTCGTCTCGTTGGCCCACAGGTCGGCCTCGCGGTGGCGGTAGCGCAGCTCGACGTCGGTGATCCCGGCCCACTTCTCGCCGAAGGTGCGCTGGGCCTCGGCGAGGACGGCCCAGGTGGCGACCTTCACCGAGAGCTCCCCGCGCTTGGTGCGCACCACCTCGCCCATGGCCCCCACCCAGTCGCCCAGGTGGAGCCGGGTGAACGCCTCGTACCCCTCGGTCGTGGCCTCCAGGCAGAAGAGCTGGAACTCGCCCGAGGAGTCGCGCAGGGTGGCGAAGGCGAGCCGCCCCTGGGTGCGCAGCAGCATCACCCGACCGGCGACCCGGACGACCTCGCCCGACTCCTCACCGGGGGCCAGGTGGTCGAAGGACTCGCGCAGCCGCGCGGCGTAGGCGTCGTGGGCGAACTGGTACGGGGAGGTCACGGGCTCTCTTTCGGGTGATTCCTCTCATGAACGATACGCACTCCGTGCAGGGTGAGCCACGGCTCGACGACGCCCACGTGCGCGGTGTTCGGCGCGATGAACGACGCCAGCCCCCCGGTGCCGATGACCGTGCACTCGCCCACCTCGTCCCAGATCCGCTCGACCATGCCGTCGATCTGGGCGGCGAAGCCGTAGAGGACGCCGCTCTGGATCGACTCGGCCGTCGAGCGGCCCACCACCGAGCGCGGGCGCACCAGCTCGACCGAGCGCAGGGCCGAGGCGTGCGCGTAGAGCGCCTCGAGCGAGATCGCGACGCCCGGGGCGATCGCGCCGCCGACGTACTCGCCGTCCGCCGAGACCACGTCGAAGACGGTGGCCGTGCCCATGTCGACGACCACGAGCGCCCCGGGGTAGAGGTCGTAGGCGCCCACCGCGTCGGCGATCCGGTCGGCGCCGACGTCGCGAGGGTTCTCGTAGAGGATCGGCATGCCGCTCTTGGTGCCCGGGCCCATGACCGTGAGGGGTCGGTCGGCGAACCACCGCCCCGCCATCCGGCGCAGCTGGGTCGTGACCGTCGGCACCGAGGAGCACACCGCGATGGCCGACACCGCGCTGCGCAGGTCGAGGCCCTCGAGGTCGAGCAGCTGCGTGAGGGTGACCGCGTGCTCGTCGGGCGTGCGCGACGCGGCCGTCGCGGTGCGCCAGTGGTAGGCGAGGCCGTGCTCGCCCGAGGCCCGGGCGAAGCCCATCGCGTCGGGGCTGTCGACGCCGTCCTCCCCGAAGAGCCCGATCAGCGTCTCGGTGTTGCCCACGTCCATCGCCAAGAGCATCAGCCCACCTCCACCGGCCCGTTGTCGATCAGGCGCACGCCCTCGACCACCCCGGCCACGAGCGCGCGCGCGGGCCCGGCGGCGGCGTCGTCGAGCGGCGCGAGGGTCGCGGGGTCGACGACCTCGGCGTAGGCGACCTCGACGCCGGCGTCCTCCATCACTACGCGCATCCGCTCGCCCAGCGCCGACGCCGGGGCCACCTCGGCGGCCGCCGCGGCGAGGGCGCGCGAGAGGCCCAGGGCGCGGGCGCGGCCCGTCGGGCTGAGGCGCGCGTTGCGGCTCGAGAGCGCGAGGCCGTCGGGGTCGCGCTGCAGGGGCACCCCGACCACCTCCACGTCGAAGCCGAGGTCGGCCGCGAGCGCGCGCACCACGCACAGCTGCTGGTAGTCCTTCTCGCCGAAGTAGGCGCGGCACGGCCCGGTGACGACGAACAGCTTGGCCACCACGCTCGCCACGCCGTCGAAGTGGCCCGGCCGGTCCCGGCCCTCGAAGCGGCGCGCGAGGTCACCGGCGCTCACCGTGACGCTCCGGTCCCCGCGGGGCCACATCGCCTCAGCGGTCGGCTCGACCAGGAGGTCGGCCCCCGCCTCGAGCGCGAGGACGAGGTCCGCGGCCGGCGTGCGGGGGTAGCGCGCGAGGTCGGCCGGGTCGTCGAACTGGCGGGGGTTGACAAAGAGGGTCACCACGACCGCGTCCCCGCGCCGGCGCGCCGCGTCGATGAGCGCCCGGTGTCCGGCGTGCAGGGCCCCCATGGTGGGCACCAGCCCGACGGTGCGCCCCCCGCGGCGCAGGCCCTCGGCGAGGGCGCGCCACTCGTCGAGGCGCTTCACGACGCGCATCTAGACCGTGGCGCGGCGCCGCTCGGCGATGTCGAAGGCGGCCCGCGCGAGCGCCACGTAGGTCGGGCGCTCGCCCGGGGGGATCGCCTCGAGGTGCTTGTCGATCGTGGCGACGTCGTTGCGCGACGCGGGGCCCGTGAGGGCCCGGTCGACCCCGAGGGTGGCGACGTCCTCCACGGCCTGGGCCACGAGGCCCAGGTAGTCGGCCAGCTCCAGGCCGGCGGCGCGGGCGAGCGCCTCGACGTGGCCGAGCAGGGCGACGGTGTGGTTCGCCGCCACGGCGGCGGCCGCGTGGTACGCCGCGCGCCGCGACGGCTCGACGACCACGACCGTGCCCGAGAGGCTCTCGACGAGCGCGAAGGCCGCCTCGTCGCCGGCCACGCTGTAGCGCGCGCCCACGAGGCGCGTGGCGCCCACCTCGGCCTCGGGCAGGGCCGCTAGGGGGTGGAGCAGCGCCCGGCGCGCGTGGGGCGCGAGCTCCTCGAGACCGCGGCTCCCGGCGACGTGGGCGACGACGTGGCCGCCGACGGGCAGGGCGGCCGCGACCTCGGCGAGGGCCCCGTCGGGCACGCACAAGAGCACGAGGTCGGCCGGCAGCGCGTCGGCCAGCTCGTCGTGGTGGACCAGGCGCACGCGGTGGCCCGCGCGCGCGAGGGCGAGGTTGAACGCGGTGCAGAT
>JAKAEP010000013.1 GCA_021818265.1 Actinomycetes bacterium | reverse complement strand
GAACGCCGTCGAGGGAGGCGCGGTCGGCGCCCCCTCTATGTGCTACACTTGACGTACATGAAGACCATCGGGGTCCGCGAGCTCCAGCAGCACGCGTCGGCGGCGCTGCGCCGCGTCGAGCGGGGCGAGGTCATCGGTGTGACCGATCGGGGTCGGCTCGTGGCGGTCCTCAGTGCGCCGTCGGCCGCCACCGGCGCCGCGGCCCTCGTCGCGTCGGGCCGGGTCACCGCGGCCCGCCGGGGGACGGGGGACCTGCCCGCGGCGGTGCGCGTCGAGCGCCCCACCTCGGAGGTCCTCGGCGAACAGCGCGACGAGGACTAGCCCCATGGTGTGGTACCTGGACACGTCCGCCTTCTTGAAGCTGGTCGCGCTCGAGGACGAGTCACCCCGTCTGCGCGCGTGGTTCTCCTCCCACGAGGGGATCTGGTCGAGCCAGCTCCTGCACACCGAGGCGATGCGGTCGGCCGCTCGGCTCGGTATCGACGCCGAGGTCGTCGAGGACGCCCTCGAGGCCGTCTCGCTCGTCCTGCCGAGCGTCACCACCTACGCCACCGCGGCGCGCCTCCAACCCTGGACCCTCCGCTCGCTCGACGCCCTGCACCTGGCCACGGCGATGGAGATCGGTGACGACCTCGAGGGCATCGTCGTCTACGACGAGCGGCTCAGCGAGGCCGCCCGGGCCGCGTCGCTCGTGGTCGTGGCCCCACGCTGAGAGGCGGTCCCGCGCCGAGGTGACGGGCGGATCCTCGGGCGAGACGCGTACGAGTGCCCCGCTGAGCGGGAACTTGTCGAGACGGCCACCTCGGCGCCGTTAGCCTCACGTCGTGATCGCGTGCGCGGACTGCGGCTGTGTGGTCGAGCGCGGCGTGGTGGTGACGCGTTGCGCGGACCCGGCGTGCTGCTGTGCGACGCTGCCGACCCGGGCCGGGTCGGGCTCGTCGCCCTCGCCCTAGTCGCGCGCGGCGCCCGGGGCCCGGACCGAGGCGAGCAGGCGTCGGCCCGCGGGCGAGAGCGACGTGGCGCGCGGCCAGACCGCCCGTATCGCCCGGCGCAGGTCGAGGTCGGCCACGGCCACGGCCACGAGCCGGCCCTCGGCGACCTCGCGCGTGACGGCCGCCCGGCCGACCACCCCGGCGCCGATCCCGTCGGCGACGGCGGCCTTGATGGCCGTCGTCGAGGCCAGCTCCACGGCGGGGGAGAGCGAGAGGCCGTGGCGGGCGAGCGCGCGCTCGAGGACCTCGCGGGTCCCCGAGCCCGCCTCGCGCGCCACGATGTCGGCGCGCGCCAGCGCCGCGGCGTCGATCGGACGGCGTCGGTGGGCCCAGGGGTGGTCGGGGGCGACGACGACGACCAGCTCGTCGTGGGCGACGGTGCGGCCCTGCAGGCCGGGGGGGACCCGGGCGCCCTCGACGAAGCCGAGGTCGATGGCCCGGCGCGAGAAGGACTCCTCGACCTCGTAGGAGTTGGCCATGTGCAGCGACACCGCGATGTCGGGGTCGCTCGCGTGCAGCGCGCTGAGCCAGGCCGGCAGGAGGTACTCCGCCACCGTGAGGCTCGCCGCGACGCGCAGGTGGTGGCGTCGACGCGAGGCGAGCAGGCGGGCCCCGTCGATCAGTTCGCGCGTCGCGTCGAGCGCCGGCGCCGCCCACCCGACGACCGCGGCCCCCTCGGGGGTGAGCCGGGTGCCCGAGGTGGTGCGCTCCAACAGGGTGAGCCCGAGGGCCGCCTCGAGGCGCTTGAGCCGGAGGCTGGCGGCCGGCTGGGTGATCCCGACGCCCTCGGCCGCCCGGGAGATCGAGCCGGCCTCGGCGACCGCGGCCAGCAGCGCGAGGCCGTCGAGGTCAGGCCACTGGGTCATAAGCGTATGTTATGACCTTGGCTCGAAGTCGACGGGCGCGGCGCCGGCGCGCCCCGGCAGGCTCGTACCCATGGACGAGACGGTCGCACTCGCGAGCACGCCGACGAGGGCCCGCACGGCCCTCTCCGCGGCCCCGGGCCTCGGGCTGGCGGTGGCCGTGGGCCTGGTCGCGACGGGGCTCGCCCGTCTCGCCCCGACGGTCGGGGCGCCGGTCTTCGCGATCGTCATCGGGGCCCTCCTCGCCCTCGCCGGGCGCACGACGCCGGCGCTGCGGCCGGGGCTGCGCGTCGCGGCCCGCCCGGTCCTGCAGCTCGCCGTCGTCCTCTTCGGCTTCGGGCTCTCCTTCGCCGCGGTCGCCTCGATCGGGGTGTCGTCGCTCCCGGTGCTCGCCTCGAGCCTCGTCGGCGCCTTCCTCGGCGCCCTGCTCTTCGGCCGGCTCCTCGGGGTGGGGGGCGACCTGCGCACCCTGATCTCGGTCGGCACGGCGATCTGCGGCGCCTCGGCCATCGCCGCGACCGACGGGGTGCTGCGCGCGCGCGAGCGCGACGTCAGCTACGCCATCGCGACGATCTTCACCTTCAACGTGGCGGCCGTCCTGCTCTTCCCGTTGCTCGGCCACGCGCTGCACCTCTCCAGCCACACCTTCGGGCTGTGGGCCGGCACGGCCGTGAACGACGTCTCCTCGGTCGTGGCGGCCGCGACCTCCTTCGGCCACGGCGCGACCTCGTACGCGATCGTGGTGAAGCTCGCCCGGACCCTCGCGATCATCCCGATCACCCTGGTGCTCTCGTGGCGCCGGGCCCGGGCGGCCGAGGTCTCGACGGGCTCGTTCCGCGCGGCGGCCTCGTCCTTCCCGTGGTTCATCCTGGCCTTCGTGGCGGCGGTCGCGGTGAGCTCGCTCGGCCTGCTCACCCCGTCGGTCGCCTCCGCGCTCGGCTCGCTCGCCACCTTCATGATCGCGGTGGCGCTGGCGGGCATCGGCCTGTCGACGGACCTCGCGGCCATCCGGCGCGCCGGGGTGCGCCCCCTGGCCCTCGGGGCGGGGGTGTGGGCGGTGGTGGCGGCCGTGAGCCTCGTGGTCATCGCCCTCACCCACCACTGAGCCTCCGGGGCGGGTCGCCGCCGGGGCCGGTGGAGCGCGGTCGTTACGCTGAGCCCGTGGGAGAGGGCGCGAGGCTGCTCGTCGTGTGCACGGGCAACGTCGCGCGCTCGCCGATGCTCGCCGCCATGCTCGACACCCTGGCCGAGGACCTCGGGCGGGGGTGGTCGGTGCGCAGCGCCGGCACCCTCGCCGGCGAGGGCGACCGGGTGAGCCCGCGGACCCTCGTCGCGATGGCCTCGCTGCCCGAGGTCGACGCCTCGTTCCTCACCCTGCACCGCAGCCACCGCCTCGGGCCAGGCGACGTGGCCTGGGCCGACGCGATCCTCACGACCGAGGCCGACCACGTCCGCCACATCCGCCTCGCCTTCCCCCAGGCGGCGGCCAAGGCCGTCTCGGTCGGCCAGCTCATCGCCGAGGCCACCGAGGGCGAGCCCCTCGCCGCCCAGGTGGGGCTCGTGGCCGTTCGCGACCCCGAGGACCGCCACGACGTCACCGACCCGGCCGGGGGGGACCAGTCGGTCTACGACGACACGGCTTCCCAGCTGTGGGTCATCGCCCGCCAGCTGGCCTTCGGCGCGCGCGGCTAGTCGATCTGGATCGAGCGCAGCCCGCCCCAGGCGAGGGTGGCGCTGCGCGCGGCGAGGCGCTGGGCGACGCCCGGGCGCGGCGGCGGCCAGCCGCGCGCCTCTTGCTGGATGAGCCACGCGGTCGCGGCGCCCTCGGCGATGCCCACCACGCCCGCGGCGAGCTGGCGCCGGTGGTCGGGCTTGATGCGCACGGCGATGAGCGGCTCGATGAACGACACGAGCGCCGCCTCGAAGGCCCGCAGGTCGCCCCGGGTCTGGCCCTCGTGGGAGTGGATGAACAGGATGCGGAAGGCGTCGGTCTCTTCGACCACCATGTTGAAGAAGACCGTGAAGGAGACCTCGATGCGCTCGCGCGGGGTGGTGGCGTCCCCGACGGCTGCGCGTAGGGAGGCGAGGAGGGTCTCGGCCGTCTGGGTGACGACCTCGCGGTAGAGCTCGGTCTTGGAGTCGAAGTACTGGTAGAGGATCGGCTTGGTGAAGCCGGCCTCGTGGGCGATCTCGTCCATCGTGGTGGCCTGGAAGCCGCCGTTGGCGAAGACCGTGCGCGCGACGCGGAGCAGGTGGTCCCGTCGCTCGGGGGGAGGGGTGCGCTCGCTCGAGAGTGGGCGCTCGTCGTTGAGGACCATCGGCCCGAGCCTACCGGCTGGTCGCGAGGAGGTCCCCCACGAGCGGGGCCAGCCGGTAGGGCAGGTCCGCGAGGTCGAAGTGGGCCCGCGCGACCGAGAGGTTGGCCTCGCGCCGGGCGAGGTCGGGCCGGTCGAGCTCGGCGGCGACGCCCTCGACGTCGGCGAGGTCGAAGAAGGCGAGGCCGGTGGCCGTGATCTCGGCGAGCACCGGGTAGGGATGGACGGCGAGCGGCCGTCGGTGGGCGACCGACTCGAGGACCGGGTTGCCGAAGCCCTCCCAGGTCGAGGCGACGACCACGAGGTCGCAGGCGGCGTAGGCGTCGGCGACCCCGACGCCCGGCGGGCGGCCCTGGCGCACCGCAACGGCGCTGCGTTCGACGAGGCGCGCGAGCTCGGCGTCGTAGCCGTCCTCGGGCGGCCCGAGGATCCACAGGGTCGCCCCCAGCGCCTCGGAGAGGGCCAGGGCGCCCGGGACGTTCTTGCGCGCGATGGCGCGCGAGGGCATGAGGGCGACCCGCTCCTCGCCGACCCCGAGCCGCTCGCGGGTGGCCCGGCGCTCCCCGGGGGGCGGGTCGAGGTCGAAGGCGTTGTAGAGGGTGGTCGCCTCGACGCCGCGCTCGGCGAGCCCGGCGCGGCTCAGCTCGTTGATCGTGACGTGGCGCCAGCGCGGCCCGGTGCGCGGCGGGGGCGCGTCGGCCCCGCCGGGACGCTGCCAGGGGAGGTCGTGGTGGCGGAAGAGGGCGGCGCGGTCGCGCAGGACCTCGTAGGTCGCCTCGACCGCGCGGGGGTTGAGGGGCAGCGAGACCAGGTTCTCCACGACGACGAGGTCACAGCCCTCGAGCGCGCGCGCCAGCGCCGCCTCGTCGACGGGGCCCGCGTCGCGGTACGAGAGGCCCCCGACGAGGCGGTCGGCCGTCCCCTCGCCGGCGACCGTGACCACCTCGTGGCCGAGCGCGCGCAGGGCCCCGACCCACTTCGCGGCCTCGACGCTCACCCCGTCCACCCCGCCCAGGCGGTAGCTCACGACCCCGACGCGCGCCACCGCCCGAGGCTACGGCGCCCCAGCGCCCTGGGAGGGCCGGGCGGGGCCCCAGTAGACTCCGACGGTCCGAATCGGCGCACTCTGGGAGGACCATGGTCAAGCGGGCGCTGATCACCGGCATCACCGGCCAGGACGGCTCCTACCTGGCCGAGCTGCTCCTCGCCGAGGGCTACGAGGTCGTGGGCCTCATGCGGCGCAGCTCGACGGTGAACATCGAGCGCATCAGCCACATCCAAGAGCGCCTGACCCTCGTCTCGGGCGACCTGATGGACGAGGTGTCGCTCATCAACGTGCTGCGCGAGTACCGCCCCCGCGAGGTCTACAACCTGGCCGCGCAGAGCTTCGTGCAGGCCTCCTGGGCCCAGCCGGTCCTGACCGGTGAGTCGACGGCGCTCGGGGTCACCCGGATGCTCGACGCGATCCGGATCGTCGACCCCGAGATCCGCTTCTACCAGGCCAGCTCCTCGGAGATGTTCGGGCGGGTCCGCGCCGTGCCCCAGAACGAGCACACCTCCTTCTACCCGCGTAGCCCCTACGGCGTCGCCAAGGTCTACGGCCACTGGATCACCGTCAACTACCGCGAGAGCTACGGCCTGCACGCCTCGAGCGGGATCCTGTTCAACCACGAGTCGCCCCGGCGCGGCATCGAGTTCGTCACCCGCAAGGTGACCCACGGCGCGGCGCGCATCGCCGCCGGGCTGGACACCGAGCTGCGCCTGGGGAACCTCGAGGCCCGGCGCGACTGGGGCTACGCCGTCGACTACGTGCGGGCCATGTGGATGATGCTCCAGCGCGAGGCGGCCGACGACTTCGTCATCGCCTCCGGCGAGACCCACTCGGTGCGCGAGCTGTGCGAGGTGGCCTTCGCCCACGTGGGGCTTCGGTGGGAGGACCACGTCGTCGTCGACGACCGCTACCTCCGTCCGGCCGAGGTCGACCTGCTCGTCGGCGACCCGACCAAGGCGAACCGTGAGCTGGGCTGGCGCCACCGGGTCGGCTTCACCGAGCTCATCGAGCTGATGGTCGACGCCGACGCGAAGGCCCTCCAGCGCTGAGGGTCGACGTCGTGCCCCTGGTCACCCTCGAGGGGGCCGTCGTCACCTCCGCCGGCTACCCCCTCCTCGCCGGGGTCGACCTCGTCGTCGAGCCCGAGACCCTCACGGTGGCGACCGGCCCCAACGGCGCCGGCAAGACGAGCCTCCTGCGCCTGCTCGGGGGGCTGGTGGGACTGGGCGGCGGGCGCGGCATCGTCTGCGGGATCGACCTCGCGGCCGGCGACCGGCGGTCCCTGCGCCGGCGGGTCGGCTGGCTCGGCCACGAGGGCTCCTTCTACGACGACCTCAGCGTGCGCGAGAACCTGGTCTTCGCCACCCGTGCCCTCGGCCGTCCCCTCGAGGGAATCGACCCCGCGCTCGAGCGCGTCGGCCTCGCGGCCCGCTCACAGACCGCGGCCCGGCGCCTCTCGGCCGGTCAGCGCCGGCGCCTCGGGCTCGCGTGGCTGCTGGTGCGCCGGGCCGAGCTCTGGTTGCTCGACGAGCCCTACGCCTCGCTCGACGAGGCGGGGCGCGACTTCCTCGATCAGCTCCTCGCCGACGTGGTGGCCGCCGGGGCGACGGTCCTGCTGAGTGCGCACGACCCCCTGCGCAGCGCGACCCTCGCCCCGCGCACCCTCGCGATGGCGGGCGGGCGGGTCGTCGGCGACGTGCCCGGGGGGCGGCCGTGATCGCCACGGCCCTGCTCGTCGCGGGCAAGGACCTGCGCATCGAGGCGCGCAGCCGGGTGCTCCTCTGGCAGGTGCTGCCCTTCGGGGTCGTGGCCCTGGTGCTCGCCGGGATCGCGCTCGGGCCGGCGCGCGCCGGCCACTCCGACGCCGGGCCCGGACTCTTCTACCTCGTGGCGCTCTTCGTCACCCTCCTCGCGGTCAACCGCTCCACCCAGATCGAGGGCGCGAGCGGCACCCGGACCTCGGTCGCGACCCTCGGGCTCGACCCCGCGGGGGTCTTCCTCGGCAAGGCCCTGGCGCTCGCGGTCGAGCTGTGGGCGATCGGCGCGGTCTTGCTCGCCGGCTCGGTCCTCCTGCTGCACGCGGGCCTCGGCGGGACCTTAGAGGCCCTCCCGAGCGTCGCGGTGACCCTCGGCGCGCTCGCCGCGGCCGGGTCGCTCTACGGCGCGCTCTGCGGCGGTGGCGGCACCGCGACCCTGCTGCCGGCGATCTCGTTCCCGGGCTTCGTGCCCCTCCTGATCGCGGGGGAGCGGGCCTACCACAGCGCCCTCGCCGGGGGCTCCCTCTGGCAGTGGTGGGTGATTTCCCTCGTCGCCCTGGCCGCCTACGTGGCCCTCGGCGTTCTCCTTTACGGTGTTCTCGAGGAATCATGGTGAAATCGGTCGCGTCACGCCTGCTCGGGCCCGTCACGCTCGTCCTGCTGGCGCTCACCTTCTGGCTGGGCCTCTTCGTCACCCCGCCGGCGAAGGTCCAGGGCAACCTGGCGCGCCTGGTCTACGTCCACCCCGCGATCGCCTGGGTCGCCCTCTACGTCTCGTTCGGCACCGCGACGATCGCCTCGGCCCTCTACCTCTGGCGGCGGACCCGCTCGGGGACGATGGACCGGGTCGCGCACTGCGCGATGGAGGTCTCGGTCGTCTTCATCGCCCTCACCCTCATCACCGGCTCGATCTGGGGGCGGCCCACGTGGGGGGTGTGGTGGGCCTGGGACGCGCGGCTCACCTCGACGGCCGTGCTCGGGCTGTTCGCCCTGGCGTACCTGGCGCTGCGCCGGGCGACCGACGACCCCGAGGCGCGCGCCACGCGCGCGGCCGTCTTCTGCTTGGTCGCCGCGGTGAACGTGCCGATCATCCACTTCTCGGTGCAGTGGTGGAAGACCCTGCACCAGAACGCGACCGTCTTCACCGCGAACCGCACGCTGCTGATCCACGGGATCATGGCCTGGACGCTGCTGTTCAGCTTCCTCGGCTTCACGGGCCTCTTCTTCTGGCTGCTGCGGGCGCGCTACCGGCTCGAGATGGTGCGCGCCGAGCGCGACGCCGTCGCCTTCGCCGAGGCCCTCGAACTGCGTCGACGCGAGGGGGTCGCCTGATGGGCTACGTCGACGCCGGCTACGCCTTCGCCTTTGGGGGGTTAGCGCTCTACGCGCTCTCGATCTGGTGGCGGGGTCGTCGTGCTCGACGCTGAGGCCACCCCCGAGCTCGCCCCCGTCGCCGCGCCGCCGGTGCGCCGGCGCGGCCGGCTGCGCACCGCGGTCGTCCTCGCCCTCCTCGCGGCGGCCGTCCTGGCGCTGCTGAGCCAGGGCCTCCTGCACTCGCTCAACTACTTCGAGACGGTCGACCAGGCCATGGCCTCGCGCGCGAAGCTCGGCACGAGCGAGTTCCGCCTCGAGGGCGTGGTCGTCGCGGGCACCATCGAGCGCACCGCGACCGGCGCCGACTTCTGGGTGCGGGGGGGCCGGGGCGAGCGGGTCTTCGTGCGCGCGATCGGCACGCCGCCCCAGCTATTCCAGTCGGACATCCCGGTCGTCGTCCAGGGCCACTTCACCAGCCCGACCTCCGACACCTTCCGGGCCGACCAGATACTGGTCAAGCACACCGCGTCCTACATCGCCGAGCACCCGGGGCGGGTGCGGGCGCCCAACGGGACGGTTCGATGACCCTGACCTGGCTGGGCCGGGCCTTCGTCTACCTCAGCGCGCTCAGCGCGCTGGGCGGCGTCGGCGACCTGGCCCGCGCCCTCTTGACGCGCCGGCCGGCCCACGCCCGGTGGTTCCTCGCGGCCGGGCTGCTCGGCGTGGTCGGCGCGGTCGCGGTGATGGAGTACGCCCTTCTCACCCACGACTTCGCCCTGGCCTACGTGGCCGAGAACAACGCCACCTTCACCCCGCTGCTCTACTCGATCACCGGGATGTGGTCGGCCCTGGAGGGGTCGCTCCTGCTGTGGGTCCTCATCCAGTTCGCGGTGCTCGCGAGCGTGGTCGTCGTCTACCGCCGGCGCCGCGACGACGACGTGGTGCGCTGGGCCACCCTGGTCCTCTTCGCCGTGGCGGCCTTCTTCGCCCTGGTGCTCGCCGGGCCGGCCGACCCCTTCGTCGCCAACCCGGCCGTCGTGCACCAGGGGGCCGGGCCGAACGCGCTCTTGCAGGACAACCCGCTCGTCGCGGTCCACCCGCCGCTGCTCTACCTCGGCTTCGTCGGCTTCAGCGTGCCCTTCGCCTTCGCGATCGCCATGCTCGTCACCGGACGGGTCCACGAGCGCTGGCCCCTCGAGCAGCGGCGCTGGACGGTGATCGCCTGGGGGGCCCTGTCGCTCGGGATCGTGCTCGGCGCGTGGTGGAGCTACCAGGTCCTCGGCTGGGGCGGCTTCTGGGGGTGGGACCCGGTGGAGAACGCCGCCCTGCTGCCCTGGCTGACCGGGACGGCCTACATCCACTCGGTCATCGTCCAGGACCGCCGCGGCCTGTTCCGGGTCTGGAACCTGTCGCTCGCGATCGCGACCTTCGCCCTCACGATCCTCGGCACGTTCTTCACCCGCTCGGGGGTGCTCGTGAGCGTGCACGCCTTCAGCTCCTCGACCCTCGGGCCGATCCTCATCACCTTCTTCCTCGCCGTGGTGCTCGCGGGGGGCGGTCTCCTCGCCTGGCGCGGCGACCGGCTGCGCGCCCCGGTGGGTGTCGACCACCCCCTCAGCCGCGAGGGACTCTTCGTCGCGAACAACGTGCTCTTCGTCGGCTTCGCCCTGGTCGTGCTGTTGGGCACCGTGTTCCCCCTCCTCTACCAGGCCGTGAACGGGGCGGCGGTGACGGTGGGCTCGCCCTACTTCGTCACGGTGGCGGCGCCCCTCGGGGTCGTCCTGCTCGCCCTCATGGCGCTGGCCCCGCTCGTGGGGTGGCGCCACGCCGACGCCCGGGTGCTCTGGTCGCGGATCCGGGTCTCGGCCTGGGTGGCCCTCGCGACGGTGCTCGCCCTCGTGCTGGCCGACCTCCGCCGGCCGACCGAGCTCGTCGCGGTCTTCCTCGCGGTGCTCGCCGCCGGCGCCGCGGTGCGCACCCTGCGCGGCTCGCTGGTGGCGGCGCTGCGCCGCCGCGAGGCGCGCGGCTGGTGGCGGGCGCCCTCGACGGCGGGGATGGTCGTGCACCTGGGGGTCGTGGTCCTCGCCCTCGGGGTCGTCACCTCGAGCACGTTCGTCCAGCGCGACGAGGTGACCCTCGCGACGGGACAGTCCACGCTCGTCGACGGCCAGCTGGTCTCCTTCTCCGGATTCCGCCACGTCGACAACGCCCTCGAGAGCGCCACGAGCCTGCGCGTCGCCGTCGACGGCCACGCCCTCTACCCGGCGGTCACGACCTTCCACGGCGCCAACGGCCAGACGGTCGGCACCCCGGCCATCGACTCGAACCTCGTGCGCGACGTCTACGTGACCTTCGACGCGGTCGGGGGCACGGGTTCGGCGTCGGGGGCCCAGGTCGCCAACGGCCTGCCGGCCGGCTCGGTCGTGCTCGGGGTGACCGTCGAGCCCCTGCTCGCCTGGCTGTGGGTCGGGGGGCTCGTGATCGCCCTGGGCAGCGCGCTCACCCTCGCGCGGCGCCGGGTGGGGGAGTCGGCGTGAGGCGCTCGGTGGCCCTCGCCTCGATCGCGGTGCTCGTGGTCGTGGCGGCGCTCGCCCTCTTCCTCGCGACCCGCCACCCCGTGACCGACGCCACCGAGGCGCCGAGCCCGCTGCTCGGTCGATTCGCCCCGGCGCTCTCGGGCCCCGAGCTCGGCGGGGGGCGCTTCGACCTCGCGCGCGAGCGGGGCCACGTCGTCGTCGTCAACTTCTGGGCGTCGTGGTGCGGGCCGTGTCGCACCGAGGCGCCGGACCTCTCGAGCGCGGCCTGGCGGATGCGCCGGCGCGGCGTGGTGGTGGTGGGGGTCGTCTTCAACGACACCGTGGCGGCGGCGAGCGCCTTCGCCCACTACTACGGCTCGCTCTACCCCTCGGTCGTCGACCCGGGCGGGGTGATCGCGAACCGCTACGGGGTCACCTCGCCGCCCACGACCTTCGTGATCTCCCCCTCGGGCCGGGTGGCGGCGACCCTGCTCGGGCCCGTGACGAGCGCGCAGCTCGAGGCGGTCGTGGCCCGGGTGGCGTCGTGAGCCGGCTCGCGGGGGCGCTGCGCTCCTTCACGCTCTTCGCGCTGGCGCTCCTCGCGGTGGCGACCCTCGCCCTCACCCTCGCCCCGCGCGCCGGCGGGGACGCGGCCCGGGTTGCGCGGCTCGAGTCCCTGGTGCGCTGTCCCGCCTGCGAGGACCTCTCGGTCGCCCAGAGCGACGCGACGTCAGCGATTGCCGTGCGCCACGAGATCGCGGCCGACGTCGCCCGGGGGCTCAGCGACGCCCAGATCCTCACCTCGCTCGAGTCCGCCTACGGGACCTCCATCCTGCTCAGCCCGCCCACGAGCGGCCTCGGGGCGCTGCTGTGGGTCGGCCCGCTCCTCGTGGCGCTCGCGGTCGTCGCGGGGGCGATCCGCGTGGCGAGGCGGCGATGAGGAGCCGCCAGGCGCTCGCCGACGAGATCGCCCTGCGCGAGGCCTCGATCGACGACGCCCGCCGCGAGCTGGCCGCGGGCGAGCTCGGCGAGGCCGAGGCCGCGGCCCTCCTCGCGCGCGAGACGTCGGCCCTCCAGCGATTGCGCGAGGAGCTCGCGCTGGCCCCCGAGGAGGCGGCGGCCCGCGCGCCCCGGCGCCGGCGCCGGTGGCTGCTCGCCGTCGCCCTCGGGTGCTTCGCGGCGGCCGTCGTGGCCCTCCTCGTGGCGGCGCTCGGGCCGCGCCAGCCCGGCACCTCGATCACCGGCGGGGTCGCGCTCTCGCGGGCCCAGCGCGTGACCCAGCTGCTCGACGAGGCCCAGGCCGACGTCGCGAGCGGCCAGGACGCGGCGGCGCTCGCCGCCTACCACCAGGTGCTCGCCCTCTCGCCGAAGGACGCGACGGCGACGACCCAGACCGGCTGGCTGGAGTTCTCGGCCGGCAGCGCCCGCCACGACGCCGCCCTCGTCGCCGCGGGCATCAAGGAGCTCACCCGGGCCGTCGACGAGCACCCGGGGGACCCGGCGCCGCGCCTCTACTACGCGATCGTCGCCGACTCGACCCCCCACGGGCGCGCGCTCGCGCTGCGCGAGTTCCGGGTCTTCCTCGCCCTGCACCCCTCGGCCGGGGAGCTCGCGGTGGCCCGGCCGTTCCTCAGCGCCCTGGGGCTTCGCCCCTAGGACGAGGCCGTCACCGTGCAGGCCTCGTCGCCGAGCGCCCGGGAGGTGAGGGTCACCTCGACCTTCTTCGTGCCGAGGGCCTCGAGCATGCCGGTGACGAGCCCGCGGTCCATCGCGCACAGGACCGGGTGCTCGCGCGCCGCCGCGCCGAAGGGGCAGTTGTCCGAGGTGACCGTGGGCGCGACCTCGTCGAGGTCGGCGCGGGCCGAGAATCCGTGGGCCGTGAGCAGCCCTGCGATCGAGGCCATCGCCTCGCGGACGCTCTTCGCGGAGTCCTGGGACCCGCACGTCTCGACGAGCGTGCGGCCGTACTCGTGGCCGACCTCGCGCGCGAGGGTCTCGGCGGCCTCGGGGCCGAGGTGCTCGAGGGCCCGCTCCAAGAGGGCGACCAGCATGGCGTCGCGCCGGACCGGCCCGTCGAGCACGGCCGACTCGTCCACCACGCGGTAGCCCTTCGCCGGACGGCCGACCGTGGTGCGCCGGACGCTGTCGTAGGTGACGTAGCCGCCCTCGCTCAGGCGCTCGAGGTGGTGGCGCACGACGTTGGCGTGGACCTCGCAGTGGGCGGCCAGGTCGGCCGCGGTGGCCCCGGGGTGGGCGCGCAGGTAGAGGTAGACCTTGCGCCGCGTGGAGTCGCCGAAGGAGTGGGTGAGGCTCGTGACCGTCGCGGTGAACAACGCGGGGTCGACGTCGCGATCGACACTGCTCACGGCCCGAGTCTACGGGTGACCCGCGCGCGGCGACACTAACCTTGCGGGGACTTCGAAGGACTCCCCGTGACGCCAGCCGACCTCCACCGCGCCGTCTCCGCCCTCGTCGAGCCCCAGCTCGTGCGCCCCCTCGGCGAGCTCGGCTTCGTGGGCGCCGTCGAGGACTCCTCGGGCCACCCGGTCGTCGAGCTCGTGCTGCCGGTGACCAACTGGCCCCACCTCGAGACCCTGCGCGCGGCCGTCGCGGCGCTCGCCGAGGGCGTCGAGGTGCGCGTCGCGACGATGGACGACGACGGGCGGCTCGCTCTGCGCGACTACCTGCGCGGCTCGATGGCCGCCGAGGGGTCGGGCGGAGGCGAGGGCCACGGCCACGACCAGGCGCCCACCCCGCGGTTCCTCGCGCGCGACGCCACGACCCGGGTGCTCGGGATCTCCTCGGGCAAGGGCGGTGTGGGCAAGTCGTCGGTCTCGGTGAACCTCGCCATCGCCCTGGCGGCCCAGGGCTACGGGGTCGGCCTGCTCGACGCGGACGTCTACGGCTTCTCGCTGCCCAAGATGCTCGGCGCGGCCACCGACCCGATCGTGCTCGGCGACATCGTGATCCCGACCCTCGTCCACGGGGTGCGGTGCCTCTCGATGGGCTACTTCGTCGACGACGACCAGCCGGTGATCTGGCGCGGGCCGATGCTCCACAAGGCGATCGGCCAGCTCGTCACCGAGGCCTGGTGGGACGAGCCCGACTTCCTCGTCGTCGACATGCCCCCGGGCACCGGCGACGTGGCCCTCACGCTCTCCGAGGTCGTGCCGCGCGTCGAGATGTACGTCGTGACGACGCCCCAGGCGGCGGCCCAGCGCGTGGCCCAGCGCTCGGCGCTCGCGGCGCGCAAGCTCAAGCTGGCGGTGCGCGGGGTGATCGAGAACATGAGCTGGTTCACCGGCGACGACGGCGTGCGCTACCCCATCTTCGGCGAGGGCGGCGGGGCCTCGCTCGCGGCCTCGCTCGGGGTGCCCCTGCTCGGCGCGATCCCCCTCGAGACGGCGCTGCGCGAGGGCGGCGACGTCGGCCAGCCGGTCGTCGCCGCGGCGCCCGGCTCGGAGGCGGCCCGGGCGTTCGTCGAGCTGGCGACGCGCATCGCGGCCCAGGGCCCGGCGCGCGTCTACCGTCAGGAGCTGAGACTCGTCTAGGAGGTCGCCGTGGAGCTCGAGGGCCGCACCGCCGTCATCACCGGGGGGGCCAGCGGCATCGGGCTCGCCACCGCGCGCCGCCTCGCGGCGTCGGGGATGAGCCTCGTGCTCGGCGACGTCGAGGCCCCGGCCCTGGAGTCGGCCGTCGCGCAGCTGCGCGCCGAGGGCGCCGCCGTCGTGGGCCGGGTCTGCGACGTGCGCCACGAGGACGACGTGGTGGCCCTGCGCGAGGCGGCCCTCGCCGAGTTCGGCGGCGCGCACCTCGTCTTCAACAACGCCGGGGTGGGCGGCGGGCCGACGGTCGGCTCGCCGACCGGGGTGTGGGACTGGGTCATCGACGTCAACCTGCGCGGGGTCGTCCACGGGGTGAACGCCTTCGTGCCCCACTTCGTCGCCCAGGGCGAGGGCCACGTCGTCAGCACCGCCTCGGCCGCCGGCCTGGGCGGTGTGCCGGGCATGGGCGCCTACTGCGCCACCAAGTTCGCGGTGGTGGGACTGAGCGAGTCGCTCTTCCACGAGCTCGCCCTGCGCGCCCCGGGGGTCCACGTCTCGGTCCTGTGCCCGGGGTTCGTGCGGACCCGCATCGCCGAGTCGGCCCGCAACATGCCGGCCGAGCTGCGCGTGCCCACCGAGGACGCCTTCGCCGCGGGCGCCGAGCGGGTCGCCCACGAGGCGGTCGCCTCGGGCATCGACCCCGGCGAGGTCGCCGACGCGGTCGCCCGGGCGGTCGCAGAGGAGCGGTTCTGGGTCCTCACCCACGAGCGCCTGGCGCTGCGCACGACCGAGTCGCGCCTCGCGTGGATGCGCGGCGGCCCGCCACCGGGCTTCGACCTGCTCGCGGCGGCCCGCCCGTAGGGCTCGTCTCCGGGGCGCGATGCGCCCGGGTAGATCGAACACCTGGTGAAGAGTGAGATCGTGGTGGCCCGTGCGCCGTTGGCGCGTAAAGGTGGTCGTCGCTACGATGCCCCCCAAGAGCCGTCCGTCCGGGCGGTGGGGAGTGAGGTCCACGTGAAGCGCAGCGCGTTCGTGGTGGCCGTCTCGGTGGCGGCGTTGGTCCCGTGGTTGGGGTTCGGAGCGAGCGACGCCGGGGCGACGACGACGACCACCGTCGTCGTGGGGCCCAGTGAACTGATCTCGACACCGCCGACCGGACCCGGCCAGTTCGTCGCCATCGACAACGGGGATGGCTCGGGCAGCGTGGGACTCGTCGCCGGGCCCGGGGTCCCACCCTTGGGGGTCGGGAGCCTCCAGCTGTCGACGACGGGGACGGGTTCGCACTGGACCGTCTACAACTACGACTGGATGGGCACGCCGCTCAGCGCCCTCACGACGCTGGGCTACTCGACGTTCACGACGTCCTCGACCACCGATCCCGCGCTCCAGATCGAGATCGACCCCGGCAACACGACGGGGACCGACGCCGGGGTCACCTACTCGACGCTCAACTTCGAGCCCTACCTGAACGGTACGGTGACCCCGGGCACCTGGCAGGACTGGAACGTCTTGAACGGGAAGGTCTGGGGTACCCACCTCACGGGTGCCCCCATGAGCTCTCCCGTGACCTGGAGCGAGTTCCTCGCGCTTTACCCCAACGCGACCGTCAAGTACGGGCTGGGCGTGAACGTGGGCAGCGGATGGTCCACGCCGATGACCGGGAACGTCGACGCGCTGAGCGTGGGTACGGCCGCCGGAACAACCACCTACAACTTCGAGCCAGTTGATCAAGGCCACCTGCCCTTCGCCTCGGTCGGCGCGGGCACCGAGGTCGCCGGCTCGTCGGGCTGCCAGTCAACCCCTGAGGGCTGCACCGTCACGGCGTCGGGCTGGTCGCGGAGCCTGCACCTGGGCAAGGGGACCTTCACCTCCAGCCTGAGCATCGACTGGGCGGCGGCCACTTCGAACGGAGCCGGGGGTTACTGCGCGCCGGCGTCGGGGACGAGCACGATCGTGGCGGCCAACGGCGCCGAGCTCGACGAGATCGTGGCCGGCACCGTCTGTGAGGTCGGGCCGACCGGTTCGAACGTCCCCCATGTGTTCAACGGGACGTACGCGGTAGTCGGTGGTACGGGTCGCTTCGCCAACGCCACCGGCGAGGGCTCGGTCGTGGCGAACGACGACGGTCAGGGGAACGAGATCTACAGCGAGACGGGGTCGTTGACCGAGTAGGGGATGGATCGTCGGCCCTGCTCGCGGTGACCCTGCCCGATCGCGTTCGCCCGTCGTGGGCGACAGGGCGCCGGGCCGACGCTCAACGCCTCACGCGCCAGGTTCCGCCGAGCGGTCGAGACGTGTCCGTCTGACGTGGCGCGAGCCGCGGCGTCAGTCCTCGGGGGCGAAGCCGTGGGCGAGGGTGCCGTCGTCGACGCAGCGCCGGAGAATCGTGTGGCGCTGTCCGGAGCTCGGAGACGAAGCCGGACGTGGTGCCGAGTACTAAGAGCCGGTAGCGGTGGTGGCGGCACGTGGGGTCGGGGTGTGGCTGGGCCCCGATGGTCGAGCGTGTCGTTCAGGTCGTTGCAGAGGCGCCTCTCGGAGAGGTGCGCTGAGCGCCGCAGGCGGGTGAGGACGCCCGCCGCGTCCCGACCGAGATGGACCTCCCTCGCGACCTGGTCGAGGCTGATGCGGTCGCTCGTCGCCTCGCTAGAGGGGTCGCGCGTGGGGTCGGCAGGTCCCTTCGGATCGTCTCGGCCATCTCGCGGCTCCGGGGGAGCGTGGGCTCGGCGAGCGTGAGGGTCTCGGCCGGCTCCACACCATCGTCCCGCCGTCGTCGAGGGTCACCCGATACCGCTCGTGCGTGGCGGGTCGGCTCGCGTTGACCCGACCGCGACCCCGGACGGTCACGCAGTGCAAGGCCATCGGGGTCGGTGAACCACTCCATCGCCCCACGGGGGCGATGGGGCCGAGCCGCCGGGTGGTCTCATGGCGGCGCGCGGTGGCGTCAGGGTGAGCGGGTCCTTCGGCGAGCCGCCAGGGAGGGTGGCCGTCGACACGGACCCGCGTCGGGTGTGCGGTGCGCCCGAGATGGCGCGGGCCCCCACGGCGTGTCGGGTTCAGCGAGCCGGGGGGTCGAACGAGGGGGGTGTCGGGGGCCCGCGTCCCGGCCCTAGCGGTCGAGTCCGCTCGGGAGGCGCTCCTCGGTCCAGCCGAGCTCGTCCATCGCGCGCCGGCAGGCGAACCGGTCGGTCATGCCGGCCACGTAGCCCACCGCGGCCGACAGCGCCGCCGCGTCGTCGAGGGGCGCGGCCCCGGCGAGGTCGGGGATCCGCTCGGGGTTCGTCCGGTAGTGCTCGACGAGGGCGCGCAGCATCGCCACGACGGCCCGGGCTTGGCGCTGGGAGGCCGGGCGCAGGTAGATCGCCTCGTAGTCGAACGACCGGAAGGCGGCGAGCGCCTCGGCGTGCGCAGGGTCCATGCCCACGACGCCGCTCGCGCGTGAGGTGTCGATGAGGGCGTTGATGAAGGCGCCGAGCTGGGCACCCCGGCGCGCGCCGCAGCGCTCCTTCACCACCCGGGGCAGGTCGTCCTCGGTGACGATCCCGGCCGAGACGGCGTCCTCGAAGTCGTGGCAGACGTACGCGACCCGGTCGGCCCAGGAGACGACCTCGCCCTCGGGGGTCGCGGGCGCCGGGCGGGACCAGGAGTGGTTGCGGATCCCGTCCAGGGTCTCGGCGCACAGGTTGAGTGACGCCAGGGCCACGTCGGCGCCCCACACGGCGTGGTCGAAGCCGCCCTCGACGAAGGGGTCGAGGGCCTCCTCGCTGGCGTGGCCGCCCGGGCCGTGGCCGCAGTCGTGGCCGAGGGCGATCGCCTCGGTCAGGGCGACGTTCAGCCCGAGGGGCCGGGCGACGCCGGTGGCGACCTGGGCGACCTCGAGCGCGTGGGTCAGGCGCGTGCGCATGTGGTCCTCGGGGAAGATGAAGACCTGGGTCTTGCCCGCGAGGCGGCGAAAGGCGCTCGAGTGCAGGATCCGGTCCCGGTCGCGCTCGAAGCAGGTGCGCCAGTAGTCGGGCTCCTCGGGCGCGGCCCGCCGCCCGGCGCCGCTCGAGCGCGTCGCCCCCGGGGCGAGGGCCTCGTCCATGAGGCGCTCACGCTCCTCACGCGGACCGAAGAGGGCGGGGGCCGGGCCGAGGCGCGCGCCGATGAGCGCGCGCGAGTCGCCGTGGGCGACGGTGACCTCGTCGGGGCCGACGTAGCCGCCCATGGTCGCGGCCCACCGGCGGCTGCGCTCGGAGACCGGTTCGCTCACGGAACCCATTGTGCCAGGGCGCCCTAGCATGGGCTCCGCCGGTGATTGAGAGGGACCCATGGAGATTCGCATCGGGATCGTGCAGTCGATGAAGGAGCTCGACGTCGAGCTGCCCGCCGAGACGGACCGCGACGCGCTGATGAAGGACGTCGAGGCGGCGCTCGCCGGCGAGGGCGTGCTGTGGCTGACCGACCGCCGGGGCCGGCGCGTCGGGGTGCCGGTCGCGCGCATCGCCTACGTGGAGGTCGGCCCGGCCCACGGCGAGCGCGTCGTGGGCTTCGGCGCCGTCTAGGTGCTCGACTACCACCTCCACCTCTGGCCCCACGAGGAGAGCTCGGTCTGGTTCCGCCTGGACCAGATCGCCGACTACTGCGAGCGGGCCCGGGCGAACGGGGTCAGCGAGCTCGCCCTCACCGAGCACGCGAACCGCTTCGCCGACGTGCGCGCGGTGGTGGGCGACTTCTGGGCGCGCGAGGGCCACGAGCCCACCAGCGCGGCCATGGCCGAGTACTTCGACTTCCATGCCCGCAACTCCCTCGAGGAGTACGTCGCCCTCGCCCAACGGGCCAAGGACGAGGGGCTGCCCGTCAAGATCGGCCTCGAGGTCGACTACTACCGCGGCCAGATGCCCGAGGTCGCGGCGCTGCTCGCCCAGTACCCCTTCGACGTGCTGATCGGCTCGGTCCACTGGCTCGGGACCTGGCAGTTCGACGACTACGACAACCCGGTGCACGCCCACGAGTGGACCGTGCGCGACGTCGAGGAGAGCTGGCGCCGCTACGCCGAGGCCTTCGACGAGCTGTGCGCGACGCGCAGCGTGGACGTGCTGGCCCACCCCGACGTCATCAAGGTGGCCGGCTACTACGTCGCGACCCCCGAGCCCTTCTGGGACGCCATGGCCGAGTCGGCCGCCAAAGTCGACGTGTCGCTCGAGTGCAGCTCGGCCGGCTGGAAGAAGCCCGTCGGCGAGCAGTACCCGGCCGAGGGCTTCCTCGACCGTCTCGTCGCGAAGGGCCTCACCTTCACCACGGCCTCGGACGCCCACGGGCTCGAGCGCGTGGGCGAGCGGGCCGGCGACCTCGCCGCGATGCTCGAGGCGCGCGGGGTCACCCGACTCGCCAGCTACCGCGCGCGCGAGCGCGAGATGGTCGACCTGCGCGCCTAGCCGTGGCCACCCTCAGCGACCTCGCGGCCTCCACCGGGCTCGAGCCCGGCGCCGTCGAGCACCTCACGGGGCTCACGGCGTCGTGGTCGCTGCTGGCCGACCTCGCCTTCAGCGACCTGCTCTTGATGGCGCCGGCCCCCGACGGGCGGCTCCTCGTGCTCGCCCAGACCCGGCCCAACAACCGCACCACCTCGATCCCCGACGACCTCGTCGGCACGACGCACGAGCCCGGGGAGTGGCCGCTCGTCGCGCGCGCGCTCGCCGGCGAGCGGGCCGTCGGCCAGACGGCGCGCCCGGGGGAGGAGGGGCCGCTCGCGACCTGGGCCGTGCCCGTCGGCTACGGCGGGCGCACGGTTGGGGCGGTCGTGCGCCTGCAGGGCGCGCGCGGCGGCGGCTCGGTCTTCGAGGTCCCCTACCTGTCGATCTTCGCCCGGCTCTGCACGATGGTGAGCGACGGGACCTTCCCCTTCCGCGAGGACGACGTCGCCGGTCCGGGACTGCCCCGGGTCGGCGACGGGGTGATCCTGCTCGACGCGCGCGGCCGGGTGGAGTTCGCCACCCCCAACGCCGTCAACGCGCTGCACCGCCTCGGGGTCTACGCGGCGCCCACGGGCCAGACCCTCTCCGAGCTCGGCCTGCGCATCCGGGCCCTCGAGCGCGCGCGCGACTTCGGGCTGCCCTCCCTCGAGGAGGTCGACGTCGGGCCCGACGTCGCCATCCAGGTCCACGGGGTGCCCCTGGTGGAGGAGGGCCGCGTGACCGGGGTGGTGACCCTCGTGCGCGACGTGTCGGACCTGCGCCACCTGAACCGGATGGTCCTCAACCGCGAGACCGCCGTGCGCGAGGTGCACCACCGGGTGAAGAACAACCTCCAGACGATCTCCTCCCTCCTGCGCCTCCAGGCCCGGCGCAGCGACGAGGAGGAGACCCGCACGGCCCTCCTCGAGGCCGAGCGGCGCGTGCGCTCGATCGCGGTGGTCCACGAGGCGCTCAGCCTCGAGCCCGGCGAGGAGGTCGACTTCGACGAGATCGTCCAGTCGATCGTCGCCCTGGTGGAGGACACCGCGCTCGCCTACCACCCGGCCGAGATCGTCGTCGAGGGCGAGCTCGGCGTGCTCAGCACCGACGTCGCGACCCCGCTCTCGCTCGTCTTGACCGAACTCCTCACCAACGCGGTCGAGCACGCCTTCAGCGACGCCGTCGGGCCGGGGGACCCCGCGGGGATCGTCACGGTGCGCCTGGGCCGGGCCGACCGGCGCGCGACCGTCGAGATCCGCGACAACGGGCGGGGCCTCAGCCCCGGCTTCTCGCTCGAGACGCCCACGAGCCTGGGGCTATCGATCGTGCGCGACCTCGTGCGCAACCAGCTGCTCGGCGAGATCGAGATGCGCTCGATGACGCCCGAGGAGGGCGGGGGGACCTTCGCCCGGGTGAGCGTCCCTCTGCGGGGGCGCGAGTCCTAGCGGACCGACTGGGCCGCCTGGGCCATCTGGGCGGCTCGGCGGCGCGCGGCCAGCCACTGCTTGCGCAGCTTGCGCCGCTCGTCCTCCGAGGTGCCGCCCCACACGCCCGACTCCTGGTTGGTCGCCAGGGCGAACTCGAGGCAGGCCTTCTGGCTCGGGCACTGGGTGCACAGGCGCTTGGCCGACTCGATCTGGTCGGTGGCCGGGCCGGTCGTGCCGACCGGGAAGAACAGCTCGGGCTCGTAGTTCCGGCAGGCCGCCTCGGCGCGCCAGTCGGCGTCGTCCCAGGCGTGGGTCCGATTCCACATCAACGTCATCGGGGGGAAATCCTCTATTTTCGGGGGGTTGAGGCTCGCGACGGGCGCGATTGCCGAAGGGGAAGTCTACTGGTGACCGGGCACGCCCACAAGGGCACATCGTCCCTAGCGGGACCGCCCCCACCCCGGGGGCGGCCCGCGTGACGGCGGTCGTCGCCCACCGGGGCGAGCACCACCGGGCCCGGGAGAACACGGTGGCGGCCTTCGAGGCGGCCCTCGCCCTCGGGGTCGACGGGATCGAGTTCGACGTCCGCCCGACGAGCGACGGGGCCCTCGTCGTGCACCACGACCCCCTGGTCGGGGGACGGGCGCTCAGCCTCACCCCGCGCGCCGCGCTGCCCGACTGGGTGCCCACCCTGGCCGAGGTCCTCGAGCTGACCCGGGGGGTCGTCGCCCACGTGGAGGTGAAGAACGCCCGCGAGCCCGGCGAGGTCGTCTACGACGACACGGGGGCCCTCGTCGCGGCCGTCCTGGCCGAGGTCGAGGGGGCCCGGCTCGAGCGCCGTCCGGTCGTGTCGTGCTTCGACCTCGCCACCTGCGCGCGGGTGCGCGCCACGGGGGCCGACGTGGCGGTCGCCTGGCTCGTGGAGGGCGGCCCGCTCGAGGGGGCGCTCACCGAGGCCCACGTGCTCGAGCTCGACGGCCTCAACCCCTACTACGCGCTCGTCGACCGGGACGCGGTGGCGCTCGCGGGCGAGCTCGGACTCGCCCTCAACGTCTGGACGGCGAACGACGAGGCCGACCTCGCGGCGCTCGCGGCGCTCGGGGTCGACGGGGTGATCACCGACGAGCCGGCCCGGGCCCTGGCCCTCCTCGGCCGAGGGGGTACTGGTCGGTAAGGGCTAGATTGCTGGGCATGGACATCGTGGTGTGCGTGAAGCAGATACCCGATCCGGCGGCCCCCCAGTCGTTCGACGGATCGAACAACCTAGACCGCTCCGGCAAGCTGATCCTGGACGAGGCCGACACCTACGGGGTGGAGATGGCCCTCCAGCTCGTCGACGCCGCCGGCGGCGGCGAGGTGAGCGTGGTCTCGATGGGCTCGGCCGCGGACGTGGCGGGCGTGCGCAGCGCGCTCGCGATGGGCGCGGCCCGCGCCACGGTCGTCTCGGACGAGTCGCTGCGCGGCTCGGACGCCCTCACGACCGCGAAGGTGCTGGCCGCGGCGATCCGCCGCCACCCCTTCGACCTCGTGCTCGCCGCCACCGAGTCCTCCGACGGCTACACCGGCACCATGCCGGTCCAGCTGGCCGAGCTGCTCGGGCTGCCCTCGATCACCTTCGCGAAGTCGGTCGCCGTCGAGGGCGCGACCCTGCGCGTGCAGCGCCAGACCGAGCTCGGCTACGACGAGGTCACCGCGCCCCTGCCGGCCCTCGTGACCGTGACGGCCGGGGTCGTCGAGCCCCGCTACGCCTCCTTCAAGGGCATCATGGCCGCCAAGTCCAAGCCGGTCGACGTGCTCGCCGTCGCCGACCTCTCCCTCGCGGGCCCCGTGGGCGCCGAGGGCGCGCGCGAGGCGGTCGTCGCGATCGACGCCGCCGAGGCCCGCCAGGCCGGCGAGAAGCACGTGGACGAGGGCGACGGCGCCGAGCGCATCGTCGCCTTCCTCGAGTCGATCAAGGTCCTCTAGGAGAGTCATGGACAGCGCACCGATCTGGGTCCTCGCCGAGCCGGCCGAGGGCAGCTTCACCACCACCTCGCTCGAGCTGCTGAGCCACGCGCGCACGCTCTCGAGTGACGTCGCCGCGATCACCTGGGGCGCGGGCGGCCAGCTGGCCGCCCAGGCCGGGGAGTACGGGGCGAGCACCCTCTACGACGTGGGCGACCTCGGCGGGGCCCTGCCGGGCGTGCCGGTCGCCGCAGCGATCGCCGGGCTCATCGCGGGCGGGGCCGCCCCGCGGGCCATCCTGATCCCCACGAGCTACGACGGCCGCGACGTCGCGGGACGGCTCTCGGCCCGCCTGGACCGGCCCGTCCTGACCAACGCGACGGGGCTCGCCGACGACGGCGGGCTCGTGACCGAGCACCCGGTCTTCGGCGGCTCGCTCGTGGTGCGCGCCCGCTTCAGCGCCGAGGGGCCGGGCATCGTGGTCGTGCGCGCGAAGTCCTTCGCCGCCGAGCCCGCGGGCGGGGCCCCGGCGGCCGTCGTCGCGGCGTCCCCGGGCGAGCTCGGGGCGACCAACGCGGCCGCGATCGCGGCCCACCACGTCGAAGAGCGCACCGGCCCCCAGCTCGAGGAGGCCGCCGTGGTCGTCTCGGGCGGCCGGGGGCTCGGCGAGGCCTCGGCCTACGCCCTGGTAGAGGAGGTGGCCGGCCTCCTGCACGGGGCCGCCGGCGCCAGCCGGGCCATCGTCGACGCCGGCTGGGTGCCCTACTCGCGCCAGGTCGGCCAGACCGGTAAGACCGTCAAGCCCACCGTCTACCTCGCCTGCGGCATCTCGGGCGCGACCCAGCACATGGTGGGCATGAAGGGCTCGAAGAACATCGTGGCGGTGAACAAGGACCCCGACGCGCCGATCTTCCAGATCGCCGACCTCGGGATCGTGGGCGACGTCCAAAAGGTCCTGCCCGCCCTCATCGAGCGGCTGCGGGCCCGCTAGCGGATCGACCGAGCGCGCCCACCGCGGCGCGCATCACCTCGAGGGCGTCCGCCGGGGCCACCTCGCCGGCGTCCTCGAGGCTCCACAGGGTGAACATCGTCACGATGACGACCCAGGTGTGGGCGCGCTCCGAGGGCGTCACGTCGGTCGTTCCGTGGATCACCGTGAGCCACCGGTCGGTTATCTGGCGTCGGAGCGTGCGCACGAGGCGGGCGAGTGACGGCTGGTCGTCGGCGAGTCCGGTGAAGACGTAGCGCATGAGCCGCCGGTCGTTCGCCGGCGCGGCGAGCCCGACCTCGACGACGCGCGCGAGGAGGTCCTCGCCGGCGACGCCGCGCCGGAGGGCCTGGGACATCGCCTCGCGAAAGCCCCTCGTGCGCTGGCGCAAGAGGGAGCGCACGAGGTCGTCGAGGTCGGCGAAGTGCTGGTAGACGAGTTGGCGGGTGACCCCGGCCTCGACGGCCAGCCGGCTGATCGTGAGCGCGTGGAGCCCCTCGCGGTCCACCACGACCGACGCGGCCTCCAGGAGCTGCCGGCGCCGGTCGACGGCGCGCAGGTAGGGGCGCGGCGTCGCCGTGGCCCGGTCGCCCGTCGAAATTGACACCATGTAAACTTCATGCTAGCCTCTCGCGATCGTGACGGGCGCGAGCGAGGAGACACCCGCCGGGTGGCTCTTCCGGCTCGGCCGGGCGAGCGCGACCCGGCCCGGGCGGGTCGTGGCCGTGTGGGTGCTCGCCGCCGTCGCGCTGCTCGGCGCGTCCAAGGCCGTGGGCGGCACGTTCGTCGACAACGTCGTGCTCTCGGGCACCCAGTCCTTCACCGGGGCCCAGCTGCTGGCGCGCCACGACCCCGCCTCCTCGGGGGTGACCGGGCTGGTCGTCTTCCACGCGACCCGGGGCACCCTGCGCTCCGACGCCTCGGCGGTGTCGGCCGTCACGGCGGCCCTCGGACGGCTGCCGCACGTGCTCGCCGCCACCGACCCCCTGGCCACCGACCCGCCGACCGTCTCGGCCGACGGCACGATCGCCTACTCCCGGGTGCAGTTCTCGGTCAACCCCAAGACGCTGGGCCCGTCGTACCTGGCGCGTCTCGACGCGGCGGTCGCCCCGCTGGCGGCGGTGCACGTGACGACCGACTTCGGCGGCGGCCTCGACGCGCTCACCCGACCCCGGGCCTCCGACCTACGCAGCGAGCTCATCGGCGTCGCGGTCGCCCTGGTGGTGCTCCTGGCGATCTTCGGCAGCGTGCTGGGTGCGCTCCTCCCGCTCGGGACCGCCCTGGTCGGAGTGGTGGCGGGCCTCGGGGTGCTCGGGCTCGGGGCCGTCGCCTTGACCTTCGGCACGGCGGCCCCGACCCTGGCCGTCATGATCGGCCTCGGCGTGGGAATCGACTACGCGGTGTTCCTCACGACGCGCTTCCGCCAGGCCCTCCTCGACGGCGTCGACCCGGTGACGGCCGCCGCCTCCACCACGGCGTCCAGCGGCCGGGCGGTAGTGGTCGCGGCCAGCACCGTCGTCGTGGCGATGCTCGGGCTCTACGCCTCGGGGATCACCTTCATCGGCCAACTGGGCCTAGCCGCAGCCTTCGGCGTGGTCACCTCGGCCCTCGGCGCGGTGACCCTCGTGCCGGCGGCCCTCGCGGCGACGGGCCGGCGCATCGACGCGCTGCGCGTGCACGTCCCGGTGGCCGAGGCGGGGACCAATGACGACGGGTGGCACCGCTACGCGGCCTCGGTGGGTCGCCGGCCGTGGACGTACCTGCTGGGCGGGCTCCTCGTGCTGTGCGTGGTGGCGATTCCCCTGCTCTCGCTCTCGGTCGGCCACGTGGGCGACGGCGCCGACCCCACGAGCTTCACCGACCGCCGGGCCTACGACCTCGTGGCCCGGGGCTTCGGCGTCGGGGCGAACGGGCCGCTGACGGTGGTGCTCGACGTCCGCCGCCGGTCGCGGGCCGACGCGGCGTGGGCGAGCACGGTCCAGGCCCGCCTCGCCGCGACCCCGGGCGTCGCGCGGGCCACGCCCTTCGTGGCGACCCCCGACCACGCGCTCCTCGTCGACACGGTGGTGCCGACGACCGGCCCCCAGTCCTCGGCCACCGCCGCGCTCGTCACCCACCTGGTCGCCGTCACCCTGCCGTCGGCCGTCGGGCCCGTGGCGTCGCCCTACGTGACCGGCGCGGTGGCCGAGCAGACCCAGTTCGACGGGATCGTCGCGGGCCGGCTAGGGCTGATCATGGCCGTGGTCATCGCCACCGCCTTCGCGCTGGTGACGGCGGCCTTCCGCAGCCTGTGGCTCGCGCTCAAGGCGGCGGTGCTCAACCTCTTCTCCATCGCCGCGGCCTACGGGGTGGTGGTGGCCGTCTTCCAGTGGGGGTGGGCCCGCTCGTGGCTCGGGGTGGGCCAGTCGGTCCCGGTCGAGGCGTACGTGCCGATGATGATGTTCGCGATCGTCTTCGGTCTGTCGATGGACTACGAGATCTTCCTGCTGTCGCGGGTGCAGGAGAGCTGGCGCGCGACGGGCGACGCCCCCCACGCCGTGGCGTCCGGGCTGGCTCGGACGGGCCGGGTCATCAGTGGCGCCGCCCTCATCATGGTCAGCGTCTTCCTCTCCTTCGTCCTCTCGCCGGTCGTGGTCGTCAAGCAGCTCGCCGTCGGGCTCGCGGCGAGCGTCCTCATCGACGCGACGGTGGTGCGCCTGGTGCTGGTCCCCGCGGTCATGCACCTGCTCGGGCGGCGAGCCTGGGGGATGCCCGCCTGGCTGGACCGGGTCGTCCCCCGACTCGACGTCGAGGGGGCGGTCCCCGTGGTGGCCCCGGCGGACGAGTGAGTCCCTCGGCGGGCGGCGGACATTCCTAGGCTGGGGGGGTGAGGGAGGCTCGGCGCTCGGGGTCGACCGCGCACCGGTGGGTCCTCGCCACGCTCGGCCTCGCCGAGCTGCTGGTGCTGGTCGAGACCACG
>JAKAEP010000076.1 GCA_021818265.1 Actinomycetes bacterium | reverse complement strand
CGAAGTCCGGGAACTGGGTCGAGGAGTGGTTGCCCCAGATCGCGAGGTTCTTGACCTCAGCGACCGGCACGCCGGCCCGCTTGGCCAGCTGGGTCTCAGCGCGGTTCTGGTCGAGGCGGGTCATGGCGAACCAGCGCTCCGCGGGCACCTCGGGGGCGGCCGACCGCGCGATCAGGCAGTTGGTGTTGCAGGGGTTGCCCACCACCAGCACGCGCACGTCACTGGCGGCGTTCGCCGCGATCGCCTGGCCCTGGGGCTTGAAGATCCCGCCGTTCACGCTCAGCAAGTCACCGCGCTCCATGCCGGCCTTGCGCGGGATGGAGCCCACGAGCAGGGCCCAGTTGGTCCCGGTAAAGGCCGTCGCGAGGTCGCTCGTCGCCTCGATCGAGGTGAGGAGCGGGAAGGCGCAGTCGTCGAGCTCCATGACGACGCCCTCGAGCGCCTTCATCGCGGGCTCGATCTCGAGCAGGCGCAGGGCCACGGGCGTCTCGGGCCCGAAGAGGGCGCCCGAGGCGATCCGGAACAGCAGGGCGTAGCCGATCTGACCGGCGGCGCCGGTCACGGTGACGGTGACGGGGGGCATCTCTTCTCCTCGGTGCGACTAGAGACGGTCGACGATGGCCTGGGCGAACTCCGAGCACTTGACCTCGTGGGCGCCCTCGGTGAGGCGGGCGAAGTCGTAGGTGACGATCTTCTCGGCGATGGTGGCCTCGAGGGCGCGCACGATGTCGTCGGCCGCGGCCTGCCAGCCGAGGTGCTCGAACATCAGCACCCCCGAGAGCAGGACCGAGCCGGGGTTGACCTTGTCCTGGCCGGCGTACTTGGGCGCCGTGCCGTGGGTGGCCTCGAAGATCCCGTGACCGGTGACGTAGTTGATGTTGGCGCCCGGCGCGATGCCGATCCCGCCCACCTGGGCGGCCAGCGCGTCCGAGAGGTAGTCGCCGTTCAGGTTCGTCGTGGCGATCACGCTGAACTCGCGCGGCCGGGTGAGGACCTGCTGGAGGGCGATGTCGGCGATCACGTCCTTCACGAGGATCTTGCCGCCGGGCTGGCCCTGGCAGTCGTCCCAGCCGACGGCCTCGTCGGCGAACTCCTCGCGCACGAGCTCGTAGCCCCACTTCATGAAGGCGCCCTCGGTGTACTTCTGGATGTTGCCCTTGTGCACCAGGGTCACCGAGTCGCGCTTCTTCGCGACGGCGTAGTTGAGGGCGGCCCGGATGAGCCGCTTGGAGCCGAAGGCCGAGATGGGCTTGAGCCCGAGGGCGCTCTGGTCGCGCACGTCCCAGCCGAAGGCCTCCTTCACGTAGGCGCGCAGCTTCTCGGCCTCGGCGGTGCCGGCCTCGAGCTCGAGCCCGATGTAGACGTCCTCGGTGTTCTCGCGGAAGATGACCATGTCGACGTCCTGGGGCCGCTTCACCGGCGAGGGGACGCCCTCGAACCAGCGCACCGGGCGCAGGCACACGTAGAGGTCGAGGATCTGGCGCAGCGCCACGTTGAGCGAGCGGAACCCGCCGCCGATGGGGGTGGTGAGGGGGCCCTTGATGCCGATCAGGTGCTCCCGGAAGGCCTCGACGGTCTCGGCGGGCAGCCAGTCCTTGGTCCGGTTGTACGCCTTCTCGCCGGCGAGGACCTCCTTCCAGTGGATGGTCTTGCCGTGCTTCGTCGCGGCCGCGTCCATGACCAGCTGGGCGGCCGGCCAGATGTCGACGCCCGTGCCGTCGCCCTCGACGTAGGGGATGATCGGGTCGTCGGGTACGTTGAGGGCGCCCGAGGCGTCCAGGGTGATCTTCTGAGCCATGGCGCCCATCCTACGACCGCCCCCGGGAGGGTCCCCTAGGGACCTCGGTCCCTAGGGGAAGAGGGCCCGGTGGATCTCGCGGGTCGCGCTCGAGCGGTTCAGCGTGTAGAAGTGCAGGCCCGGCACGCCCGCCTCGAGCAGCGCCTCGCACAGCTCGGTGGCCGCGCGCACCCCCTCGGCCCGCACCGCCCCCGGCCCGGCGCGGTGGTGGGCCGCCTCGAGCCGCTCGACGAGCCAGTCGGGCACCGCCGCCCCCATCTGGGCCATCCGGGCGACCCCCGACAGGGTCGTGACGGGCATGATCCCGGCGAGGACGGGCTTCTCCACGTCGAGCTCGCCTAGCTCGAGCACCAGGCGGACCCACTCCTCGGGCTCGAAGAAGAACTGGGTCACCGCGAAGTCGGCGAGGCGCAGCTTCTCCGCGAGGCGCCGCCGGTCGCTCGCCCGGTCGGGCGAGCGGGGATGGCCCTGGGGGTGGGCCCCGACCCCCACGCAGAAGGGCCCGGCCTCGCGCGCGAGCTCGATGAGCTCGCTCGCGTAGCGCAGCTCGCCCGTCGGGGCCTCGCCCGCGGGGGTGTCCCCGCCCAGGGCCATCACGTTCTCGACCCCGGCCGCCACGTAGCGCGCGAGCAGCTCGCGCATCTCGGCCCGGCCGTGGCCGACGCAGATGAGGTGGGCCATGGCCGTGAGCCCCTTGGCCTCGATCGAGGTCACGAGGTCGAAGGTCCGCTGGCGGCTCGCCTCGCCGCCCCGGTAGGTCACCGAGACGAAGGAGGGCGCGAGCTCCTCGAGCTCGACGAGGGTCGTCTCGAGCGTGAGACGCTCCTCCTCGCTCTTGGGCGGGAAGAACTCGAAGGACCGGGTCAGCCCGGCCGCGACCAGCTCGTCGACGCGCACGGGCCTAGCCGGCGCGACCGAAGTCGTCCTCGAGGCGCTCGATGTCGTCCTCGCCGAAGTAGGTGCCGGTCTGGACCTCGACGAAGGTCACCGGCTCGGCGCCGCGGTTCTCGCACCGGTGCGCCTGGCCGACCGCGATGTCGACGCTCTGGCCCGGGAGGAGGGTGATCTCCTCGCCGTCGAGCACCACCGTCGCGACCCCGGCCACCACGAACCAGTGCTCGGCGCGGTGGCGGTGGCGCTGGTAGCTGAGCCGCTTGCCGGGCTCGACGACGAGTCGCTTCACCTTGTGGTCGGCGCGCTCGTCGTCGAGCACCCAGAAGGCGCCCCAGGGCCGGTGGTCGAGCTCGCGGCCGCGCTCGTCGCGTTGCGCGTCGTCGGTCGTGGTCATCGTGTCCTCTCGGCGGCCAGCACGGCGTTGCGCAACAGCATGGCACGGGTCATAGGCCCCACACCACCCAGGCGCGGAGTGACCCACCCGGCGACCTCGGCGACGTCGTCGGCGAGGTCCGAGAGGAGACGGCGGCCCTCGAAGGAGGTGCCCGCCCCGACGACGGCCGCGCCGGGCTTGACCATGTCGGCCCTCACGAGCCCCGCTCGCCCGGCGGCCGAGACCACGACGTCGCCCGAGAGAACGAGCGCGTCGAACTCCGCCACGCCGGTGTGCACGACCGTGACCGCGGCGTTGCAGTGGGGCCGCTTCATCGCGAGCAGCAGGGCGAGGGGCCGGCCGATGGTGAGGCCCCGGCCGATCACGACGACGTGACGGCCCTCGACGGGCACGTCGAAGGCGGCGAGCAGCTCGACGATGCCCTGGGGCGTGCAGGGCAGCGGCCCGGGGTTGCCCATGACGAGCCGCCCCAGGTTCACCGGGTGCAGCCCGTCGACGTCCTTCTCCGGGCGCACGCGCATCAAGACCGCCGCCTCGTCGACGCCCTCGGGCAGGGGCAGCTGGACGAGGATCGAGTGGACCGCCGGGTCCGCGTTGAACCGGTCGACGACCGCCTCGATGTCGGACTGGCTCGCGTCGGCGGGCAGGTGCACGTCGAACGAGCGCACCCCGATCTCGGCGCACTCGGCGACCTTCATGGCGACGTAGCGGGCGCTCGAGGGGTCGTCGCCCACGAGGATCGTGCCGAGCCCGGGGGTCACCCCGGTCGCGACGAGGCGGGCGACGCGCTCGGTGAGCTGCATCTTCACCCCCGCGGCGACGCGCTCGCCGTCGAGCAACTGGGCCATGATCCTCCTGGACTCCGTGCACCGGGCCGTCGACCCGACGACCCGTACGCGACATCTTCCCACCCCCGTCTCCATCCCCCGGATCCCGGTCGGGTCGTCCGGGGCCCCGGGTCCGGCCGACCCGGCGGCGGCGCTCCACGCCGTCGCCGCCACCCGATTCGGGGCGAGGAGACCGTGACCGGTTACCGACCACGTGTCGTAGCATTCCGTAGCGACGTGTGCTACACTTTCCCCGTGAGCCCGACCATCGCCCAGCGCGAGCTGCGCAACGACAACGCCCGGGTGATCGACCGGGTCGTGGCCGGCGAGAGCTTCGTGGTGACCCGCAACGGGGTCCCGGTCGCCGAGCTGCGCCCCCTCGCCGCGACCGCCCGCTCCGTCGTCCCCACCTCCGCCCTCGCCGCCTTCGTGACCTCGGGGCCACCGGTCGACGCCGAGCGCTTCCGCGCCGACCTCGACGCGCTCATCGACCAGGGCCTGTAGGTGGCCACGGGCCTCCTCGACACGTCGGTCGTGATCGACTGGGACGACCCCGCGGTCCAGCGGTCACTGCCGGCGTCGGTCTCGATCAGCGCGATCTCGGTCGCCGAGCTCGCCGCCGGGCCGATCCTCGCCTCGGAGATCGCGGAGCGATCCTCCCGCCAGGCCCGACTCCAGCAGGTGGAGTCCACCTTCGACCCCCTCCCCTTCGACGCGGCGGCGGCCCGCAGCTTCGCCCTCGTCGTGGCGGCCGCCGCGTCGGCGGGACGAGGTCACCGGTCGCGCATGGCCGACCTCCTGATCGCCGCCACCGCACACGCCCACGGACTCGCCCTCTACACGCGCAACCCCGACGACTTCCGGGGCCTCGAAGGACTCGTCGCGGTCATCGCCGTCTGACGCGATCGGCGACCTAGTGGCGGAAGTGCCGCTCCCCGGTCATCATCACGACGAGACCCGCCCGCTCGGCGGCAGCCACGACCTCGCCGTCGCGCACCGACCCGCCCGGCTGGACGACGGCCGAGACGCCGGCCTCGGCGAGGCGCTCGAGGCCGTCGGGGAAGGGGAAGAAGGCGTCCGAGGCGGCGGCGGCCCCGTGGGCCCGCTCGCCGGCCTTGGCGACGGCGAGCTCGGCCGCCACGACCCGCGACTGCTGACCGGCGCCCACGCCCACCGCGACGCCGTCTTTCGCGATGACGATGGCGTTGGAGGTCGTGCGCGCGCAGACCCGCCAGGCGACGACGAGGTCGACCATCTGGGCCGGCGTCGGGACGGCCGTCGTGGCGCAGGTCCAGGTCGAGGCGGCGGCCACCAGCTCGTCGGCGTCCTGGACGAGGGCGGTGTCGCCCAGGGTGCGCACTGAGAGCCCGAGCGGCTCGGGGGCCGGCGCCGCCAGCAGCCGGGTGGCCTTGCGGCGAGCGACGAGGGCCTGGACGGCCCCGGGAGTGAAGCGGGCCGCCACGATCACGTCGGCCTGGGGCCCGGCGGCGATGGCCGCGGCCAGGTCGTCGTCGACCTCGCCCCCGATGGCCACCACGCCGCCGAAGGCGCTCACCGGGTCCGCCTCGAGGGCCCGCTCGAAGGCGGCGCGCAGGGTCTCGGCGACCGCGGCGCCCGAGGCGTTGGCGTGCTTGATGATGGCCGCGGCCCGCGAGCCCGGGACGTCGGCGGCCAGCTCGTGCACCAGCCGCCAGGCGGCGTCGGCGTCGAGGTAGTTCAGGTACGACAGGGCCGCGCCGGCGTGCTGGGTCACCCCGTCCCACCACGGGCGGGCGCCGGCGCGACGGTACCGCGCGGCGTGCTGGTGGGGGTTCTCGCCGTAGCGGGTGGCGGCGACGCGCTCGAGGTCGAGCACGAGCCGCTCGGGCAGCGCCGCGTCGTCGGCGAGCCAGGCGGCGATCGCCGCGTC
>JAKAEP010000012.1 GCA_021818265.1 Actinomycetes bacterium | reverse complement strand
GTCGACGAGGTCCAGCGCGCCGCCTTCGAGGCCCTGGTCGAGGCGGCGAGCACCCAGGGGGCGATCGAGGCGCTCGAGCGCCGCGGCGAGGAGGAAGCGGCCCTGGTGCTCGCCGAGATCGCCGTCGAGCCGCCCGAGGAGACCCTCACCGAGTCCGAGGTGGCGGCCGTCGTCGCCCAGCTCATCCGGGCGGCCCTGCCCGAGGCCCTCGCCGGGCTGAGCCGCGACCTCGCGGCCGGGCGCGCCGACCCCGAGGCGGTGCGCGCGACGATCGTCGACGTGAAGGCGCGCGAGGAGCAGCTGCGCGACGAGCACGGCGCGGCGGCCGCGGGCGCCGAGCGGGACCTGCGCGAGTGGCTCGTCGCGCGCTCGGCGACCGCCCCGTGAGCGGGCCGCGACGGGGCGCCCCGGGGCGCATCGGGGGGCTCGACGTCCTCGCCCCGCTCTCGGCTCAGGACGAGCGGGACCTCTACCCGATCATCCGCGAGGGCCGGCGGGCCGAGGCCGAGCTGGACAGCGGGGCCGTGCGCGACCCGGCGCGCCGGCGCCAGCTGCGCCGGGCCCGCCTCGCCGGTCAAGAGGCCGAGTCGACGCTCTTGCGCGCGACCTTCGGCCTCGTGAAGGCCCGGGTCAACGAGCGGGGCTACCGCTGGCGCGACGAGGACCTCGAGCTCGCCGGGGTCGAGGGGCTCGTGAACGCGCTGCACCGCTTCGACCCCGACCAGGGGACGCGCTTCTCGACCTACGCCAACTACTGGATCGCCAAGCTCGTCAACCAGGCCGTCGCCCAGCGCGCGGGCCTCAGCGACGCCGAGATGCGCCGGGTCCTCGCCTACCAGCGCCTGGTGCGGTCCCAGCCCGAGCGGCGCCCGGGCGTGCGCGAGGTCGCGGCCGCGCTCTCGGTGAGTGTGGCGGTCGCGCGCGAGACGGCCCAACTGGCCCACGACCTCGAGCGGCGCCGCGAGGGCTCGGTCGCCCTCGACGAGCTCGACGACCGCCGCGAGCGACCCCCCGAGGCCCCGGCGTGGGTCATCGACGAGCTGCGTCGCCTGACCGGCGAGGACTTCGACGCGTTCTGGCAGTACACGTTCCACGCCGCGACCCTGAGCGAGCTCGCCCGGGCGCGGGGCATCTCGCGCCAGGCGCTGGCCAAGCGCCTCGAGCGGTGCCGGCGCGCGGTGCGCGAGAGCCCCGAGGCCGAGCGGCTCGCGCGCTGGCTCGACGAGCAGTAGCCCGCGGGGGCCGGATGGTAACGTGGACCCGCTATTCCCAGATAGCTCAATTGGCAGAGCAAGCGGCTGTTAACCGCTAGGTTGCAGGTTCGAGTCCTGCTCTGGGAGCCACCCCGCAGTTCACTTAGGGCCGTAGCTCAGTGGTCAGAGCAGGGGACTCATAATCCCTCGGTCGTGGGTTCGATCCCCACCGGCCCTACCGCCCCCGATGTAGTGCATCACCTGATGCTGGACGTTTCGGCGTCAGGTGATGCGTCACACAACGTCAACTGATGGGCGACACCGCTTCACCTGATCCTCGACGGCCGTTCGGTGTGGGCACCGGAGGTACCATCGCCCCGAGCACTCAGGCACGCTCTAGGCACATGGGACATCCCCTCTTCTCCCTCGACGGCACGACCGCGCTCGTCACCGGCGCCGGCAGCCCCGGAGGGATCGGCTTCGCCACCGCGCGCCTGCTCGTCGAGCTCGGGTGCGCCGTCGCGGTGTGCGCGACGGGCGCGCGAATCGAAGAGCGCGCCCGCGAGCTGCGGTCCTTCGGCGGTCCGGTGAGCGCCCACGTCGGCGACCTCACCGACCCCGACGAGGCCCGACGGGTCGTCGAGGAGGCGATCGGCGCGCACGGGCCATCGACCTGCTCGTCAACAACGCCGGCATGGCCCAGGAGGGCCGCCCCGAGCGCTTCGCGCCGGTCGCCGAGCTCGACGTCGCCGAGTGGCGAGAGGGCGTGCGTCGGAGCCTCGACACGTGCTTCCTCGTCACCCGCTTCGCGCTGCCCACCATGCTCGCGCGCGGCTCGGGCGCGATCGTCAACGTGGCCTCGGTCACCGGGCCCCTCGTCGCCACGCCGGGCGAGTCCGCCTACGCCGCGGCCAAGGCGGCGATGGTGGGCCTGACCCGGACCCTCGCCCTCGAGGTGGCCGACCGTGGCGTCACGGTGAACGCGGTCGCGCCGGGCTGGGTCGCCACCGACAGCCAGCTGCCCGAGGAGCGGGCCGCGTCGGTCGCGTCGCCGATGGGGCGCGCCGCGCGACCCGACGAGGTGGCCGCCGTCGTGGCGTTCCTCGCGATGCCCGGGGCGCGCTACGTCCACGGGGCCACGATCGTCGTCGACGGGGCCAACCACCTGGTCGAGATGTTGCGCTGACGACGAGGCGGCGCCACGGGCCGTCACCGGCCGTGGCCCCGGGGCCCTCTCCTCAGGGCTTGGGCACGCCGTGCTGGAGGGCGGTGACGAGGAAGTGCGCGTCGTTGCACAGCGCGAGGTTCACCGCGTACTGCACCGTCAGGTCGGCCGGCCCGCTGGTGGCGATGGTCGCGTGCAGGTTCAGCGCGTGCGCGCAGCCGGTCGTCGGGTCGACCCCGGCGACCGGGACGTCGCGGAACCACAGGACGAAGCCGGCCTCGCCGTTGGGCGGCAGCACCACGGTCTTGTTCGAGGCGGGGAAGACGTTGCGCTGGGTGCTGTGGATCGGCCCGCGTGGCCCGAACATCACGATGTCGGGGTAGCCGCGCAGCACGCACACGTCGGGCGAGGTGTTCACGTAGACGACCGTCACGTACTTGGTCGTGCGCTTGACCTGGGCGTAGTCGAAGCTCGACAGGTGGCTCGAGGAGCAGGCCGGTGGCAGCGGCTGGGCCGACGCCGGGGCCGACCCGATCAGGGGGACGGCGAGGGCGGCCAGCACCAGTGACACGCTCGCGACCCGGGGGGCACCGCGGCGCCTACCCACCCGAGTCGCCGGAGACATCCGAGCAAGCGTAGCAACGCCTACCCGTTCGAGGGTGTGGGGACGACCACGACGGGCACGCGCGCGTGCTCGACGAGCTCGAGGCTCGTGCTGCCGAGGAGGAGCCCCTCGTGGCGGCCGTGGCCGCGCCGTCCCACGACGAGGATCTCGGCGTCGACCGGTGGGCCGACGCTGCGCAGCAGCACCGAGCAGGGGTCGCCGTCCTCCACGCGCCAGTGCACGCTTGCCGGGTCGAGCCCAAGTTCGGTCACGGTCTCCGACACGACCTCGGGCGCGCCGGACGCGCCGGCGCGCTCTTCGAGCAGGCCCCGGGCGTGCAGGACCCAGGTCACCGCCCCGGCGTCGCGGGCCAGGGCGAGCGCGACGCGCAGGGCGCGCGTCGCGTCGGGTGAGCCGTCGAACCCGACGGCGATCGATCGGGTCACGTCGCCTCCTCCTCGCTCGAGGCGAGCACCTCGACCGTCTGGTGGAACTGGGCGAGCGCCGCCGGCACCGCCTCGGCCCCGGGCCCGCCGCTCGTGGGCGCCTCGGCAGCCGACGGGTCGCCGAGGAGCGCCGAGAGGCTGGCCGACACCGACGCGCGCAGGGCGTCGAGGTCGTAGCCACCCTCGAGGAAGAGCGCGACGCGCCCCGGCCCCGGGGCGAAGCCACCGGCGAGCGCCGCGAGCGCCGCGAAGTCCCCGCTCGAGAGGGCGAGGTCGGCGAGCGGGTCGGCGCGGTGGGCGTCGAAGCCGGCCGAGACGAGCACCCAGGTCGGCTCGAACGCCTCGACCGTGGGAGCGGCCGCCTCGAGCGCCCGGCGCACGACGTCGCCGGTCGCCCCCGGCGGCAGCGGCAGGTTGAGGGTGCGACCGAGGGCGAGCGGCCCTCCGACCTCGACCGGCGTGCCCGAGCCGGGGTAGAGCGGCCACTGGTGGGTCGAGACGTAGAGCACCCGGGGCTCGTCCCAGAAGATCGCCTGGGTGCCGTTGCCGTGGTGGACGTCCCAGTCGACGATCACGACGCGCTCGCCCGCGTCGACGAGGTGGGCCGCGGCGACCGCGACGTTGTTGAGCAGGCAGAAGCCCATCGCCCGGTCGGCCAGCGCGTGGTGGCCGGGGGGACGGGTCACGACGAAGCCGACCCCCTCGCCGCGCTCGGCGAGCGCGTCGACGACGGCGAGCCCCGCGCCGGCCGCGTTGACCGCGATCGACCAGGAGTCGGTCGTCGCGTACGTGTCGGGGTCGAGGTCGCCGCCCCCGCCGTAGCAGAAGGCCCCGAGCTCGTCGAGGTAGCCGCCGGCGTGGACCCGCGCGAGCTCCTCGCGCCGGGCCGCGCGCGGTCCGACGACGACGAGGTCGGCGCCCAGGTGGAGGTCGGCGACGCCCTGGAGGGCGGCCGTGGCCCGCGCCGGCCGCTCGGGGTGGCCCGCCTCCTCGTGGGCCTGCGCGCCGTAGTCGGCGTTGAGGATGAGCGACGTCACGGCGAGCCGGGCGCCCGGGAGCGGTCGCGCCGCTCGGCGCGCCGGGCCCGCGCGGTGGCCGTCGGCTCGATGGCGAAGCGCACCTCGACCTCCTCGGCGTCGTGGACGACCTCGACCGGGAACCCCGAGTCGTAGAAGACGGCCAGCATGTCCCGGTTCGTCGCGAGCGTCGAGGCCGAGAACGCCTCGACGCCCCGCGCCCACGCCGCGTCGGCCAGCCGCTCGAGCAGCGCGAGTCCGAGGCCCTGGTGCTGGTAGGTGTCGAGGACGACGAACGCCACCTCGGCCGTGGTCGAGTGGGGGTAGCGGTCGAACCGGCCGACGGCCACGAGCTCCTCGCCCTCGAACACCACGAGCGCCAGCCGGTCGACGTAGTCGACCGTCGTGAGGTGGGCGACCTCGGCGTCGCTCAACTCGGTGTGCAGCGAGAAGTAGCGACGGTAGATCGAGTCGGCCGACAGCCGGTGGTGGAAGGCCACGAGGCGCCCCGCGTCGCTCGGCACGATGGGCCGCACCGCGAGCGTGCGGTCGTCGCGCGTCGTGATCACGCCCTCGAGCTCGTGGGGGTAGAGCGAGGGCGTTCCTCCCTCGGGCCGGGTCGGCACGGCGCTCACCTCCTCCTCGTCTCACTCTCTAGCATCAGCCTGGCCTCATCGCGACCGGCGAGCGAGGGGACTATCGACCACTATTGGCGGATATGGCGCGCGCACGGCGGTGGGCGGTGGGTGTGGCCTCGGCCCTCGCCGCGGCGACGGCGGTCCCTCCGGCCGCGGGCGCGGGCTCGGTGGGCGTCGGCTGGGCCGACTACCACGGACCGGGGGGCGACGGTGTCGCCACGGGCTACACCCACGTCGACACCACCCGGCCGCGCTGGCGCTCAGCGCGCCTCGACGGCCAGATCTACGGCCAGCCCGTCGTCGACGGCGACCTGGTCATCGTCGCGACGGAGTCCGACGTCGTCTACGCGCTGGCGGCCACGAGCGGGCGCGTCGTCTGGTCGCGGCGCGTGGGCGTCCCCGTCCCGGCCTCGGCGCTGCCCTGTGGCGACATCACCCCGACCGTCGGGATCACGGGCACCCCGGTCGTGGACCCGGCCCGAGGCGAGGTCTTCGTCGTGGCCGACGAGTGGGTGGGCCGTCGACCCCGCCACGCTCTGGTCGGCCTCGACGCCGCGTCGGGCCGGGTCGAGCTCTCCGAGGTCGTCGACCCTCCCCGTTCGGACCCGGCCGCGGCCCTCCAGCGCACGGGCCTGGCGCTCGACCGGGGGCGCGTGGTCTTCGGGCTCGGGGGCAACTACGGCGACTGCGGGGCGTACCGAGGGCGGGTGGTCTCGGTGCCCGAGGGCGGGGGTCCCGCGCGGGTCTTCACCGTCGACTCCCGGGCGGGCCAGCGCGAGGGGGCGATATGGATGGGCGGCGCCGCACCGGTGGTCGACGCGGCGGGCGACGTGTGGGTCGAGGCCGGCAACGGCTCGACGACCGCGCCGGGTCAGCCCTACGACGACAGCGACGCCGTGATCGAGCTGACCGCGACCCTGCGGCCGCGCCAGCTGTTCGCCCCGGCGGGGTGGGCGAGCGAGAACGCGGCCGACGAGGACCTCTCCACCGCGCCGGCCCTCGTCGGCGCGTTCGTCGTCGCCTCGGGCAAGGACCGCGCGGCCTACCTGCTCTCTCGCTCTCGCCTCGGGGGCATCGGCCGGCCCCTCGACGTGCTCTCGGGCGTGTGCACCCAGGCCGTCGACGGCGGGGTGGCGGTCCGGGGCACGACCGTGGTGCTGCCGTGTGAGGCCGGACCGGTGGCGGTGCGGATCGTCAGACGCCGCCTGGTGCTGCGTTGGAGGGCGAGCGTAGGGGGAGGTCCGCCGATCCTCGCGGCCGGACGGGTCTGGACGATCGGCCAGGACGGCGTCCTCTACGGACTCGACCCCGCGACCGGTCGCGTGGCCCAGAGCGCGAGGATCGGCGCGGTCGTCAACCACTTCCCGACGCCGTCGGTCGGGGACGGGGCGCTCCTCGTCGCGACGGCCGAGGGCGTCGTCGCCTTCGCCGCGAGGTGACGGTGGCCTAGCGTGGCGAGGTGGACCGGGTCGACCTCGCCGATCGGGCGCGTGGGCTCGGTGGGTCGACGCGCCTCCACGGCGAGCTCGCGGTGCCCGAGGGCGCCGGTCCCTGGCCGGGGGTCGTGATGATCCACGAGGTGTTCGGCCTCGACGAGGTGATGACCCGCCAGGCCGAGCACCTGGCCCGACTGGGCTACCTCACCCTCGCGCTCGACCTCTACTCCGACGGCGGGGCCCGACGGTGCCTCACGACGATGTTCCGGGCGGTGGCGAGCGGGACGGGCCGCCCCTTCGCCGACGTCGAGGCGGGCCGTCGGTGGCTCGCGGCGTCGCCCTCGTGCACCGGGCGTGTCGGGGTGCTGGGCTTCTGCATGGGCGGCGCGTTCGCCCTGTTGTGCGCCCCGCGGGGCTTCGACGCGGCGGCCGTCAACTACGGCCAGCTGCCCAAGGACCTCGACGCCGCCCTCGCGGGGGCCTGTCCGATCGTCGCCTCCTACGGCGGGCGGGACCGCTCTTTGCGCGGCGCCGCGGCGCGCCTCGAGGCCGCCCTCGAGCGCGCCGACGTCGCGCACGACGTCGCGGAGTACCCCTCGGCCGGCCACTCCTTCTTGAACGACGCGATGGCCGGCCCGGGGTGGCTTCGCCCGGTGCTGCGCGTCGCGGGCGTCCGTCCCGACCCCGAGGCGTCGGTCGACGCCTGGGCCCGCATCGACGCCTTCTTCGGCGCCCACCTCCGCTAGGCCAGCGGCGCCAGCGCCCCGGCGTGGCGGATCTCGACCCCGAGGCCCTCGTCGAAGGGGGCGAGGCCGAGCACGCGGGCGAAGAACGACTCCTCGATCGCGGCCTCGCGCCGCCGGGTCGCGGGGTCGGTGAAGCCGTGGCCCTCGCCCTCGACGACGACGAGCCCGTGGGGCACGCCGCGCGCGTCGAGCGCGGCCGCGAGCGCGAGGGACTGGCCGAGCGGGACGACCTCGTCCTCGGTGCCGTGGAAGAGCAGGAGCGGGGTCGAGAGCTCGTCGGCGAAGCCGAGGGCCGAGCGCTCGGCGTAGAGGTGCTCGGCCTCGGGCAGGGGCCCCACGAGGCCGTCGAGGTAGTGGGCCTCGAAGCGCGCCGGGGCGACCGCGAGACCGCGCAGGTCGGTCACCGGGTAGCGCAGCGAGGCCGCCGCGAGCACGCCGCGGCGCGCGAGGCCGAGGGTCGTCACCCCGCTCGCGCTCGCGCCGATCGAGACGACGCGCGCCGGGTCGAGCAGGCCCCGCTCGGCGCACGCGCGCACGCACGCCGCCGCGTCGTCGACGTCGACGACGCCCCACCGGCCGCGCAGCCTCTCGCGGTACGCGCGTCCGAAGCCCGCGCTGCCCCCGTAGTTGACGTCGAGGTAGGCGTAGCCGCGGGTCGTGAAGAACTGGACCTCGAGGTCGAACTGGGCGAGCGCGCGCCGGGTCGGGCCGCTGTGGGTGTGCAGCACCGCCGGTGGCGCCTCGCCGGACGGCCCGGTGAAGGCGGCGCTGGTCGGGGGGTAGTAGAGCGCGTGCACCGGGCCCGCCGGCGCGTCGACGGCGAGCACCTCGGGCCGGGCGACGTCGTCGGGCTCGAGCCCGGGCTCGCTGGAGGCCACGACCGGGCCCGGGCGACGGCTCCGGGGTTCGAGCCGCTGGACCCGGTCCGAGAAGAGCGCGCCGCCCCCGACGAGCGCGGCGGCTCCCTCTGAGGCGGCGACGCCCCCGACCGCCGTCCACGGGCCCTCGAGGGCCGTCAGACCCCCGTCGCGGGCGAGGACCCCGACGTGGTCGAGGCCGTCGCGGGTCCACGTGAGCAGGATCGAGCCGTCGGCCGCGGGGGCGTAGCTCGTCTCGCCGGCGAGCCAGGGGGGCGGGGCGAACTCCGCCTCGCTCGGCGTGACGTCCACCCAGTCCTCGCCGTCGCGACGGTGGAGGTTCCACCAGCCCGTGGGGTCGGTGATCGCGTAGAGGGTGCCGTCGGGCCCGTAGCGGGGCTGGGTCACGGACTCCCCGGTTCCGCCGAGGACGACCCGGCTGGTCCCGTCGGCGAGGTCGGCCTCGAGGAGGACCGTCGAGTCCCAAGGCATGTCGGGGTGGTCCCAGGCGACGGCCGCGACGCGGCGGCCGTCGGGGCTGAGGACGGGCGCACCGAAGAAGTCGTGGCCCGCGAGGACGGTCGTCTCGGTGCCCGAGGCCAGGTCGATCAGGACGATCTCGTCGATCGCGCCCGTGGGGGTGTCGCGCTCGCGCAGCGCGACGAGCTGGCCGTGCCCGTCGAGGTCGGGCGCGCCGTGGCGCACCGAGCGCGCCACGCGGGGAGGCGCGCCCAGCGCCTCGGGGACGCGCCCGGGGGTGAGCCGGTAGAGGCGCTGGTCGTCGTCGCCGACGACGACCACGTGCCCGTCACGCGCGGCGATCGGACGGGCCCCGAAGGAGTGGACGCGCGAGCGCACCGCCAGGTCACCGACCCACTCCGGTACGCCTCGGCCGAGACGGTGGCGACGGACGAAGGCACGCCCGGCGCGCGCGGGGTCGGACTCGACCCAGTAGAGGTCGCCGGCGTCGACGCACAGCCACCGCCTCCAGACCCCGGCCCCGACGAGCGCGTCGAGCGAGACGCTCGACGGCCACGTCCCGAAGGGCCGCACGCTCGTGGTCACGGGGCGACTGTAGGGCCCACCCGAGGACGCCCCGGGAGCAGCGGAGCCCGAGGCGGCCACGCCCGGCAGGGGGTCTCCCCACATAGTCGAGTGGAAATACCTGGTATTAACGCCTCTCGCGCTTAGCCTGGGGCCGGGTCCACGAGAGCTGGTCGGAGCTTCACGCATGCGCGCACGTCCACAGGCAGGGTCGACGACGGATGAGTGGCCCGGATTCACTCTGGTCGAACTCCTCATCGTGATCGTCGTGCTCGGGGTCCTCGCGGCGGTCGTCGTCTTCTCCCTGGGGGGCGTGAGCGCGTCGGCGAGCGTGGCGTCGTGCCGGGCCGACGCCCACATCGTCGAGACGGCCGTGCGCGCCTACGTCACCCAGAACGGCGTCGCGCCCACGACAGCCGACCTCACGGGGTCGACCAACCCCTACCTGGACTCGTTCCCCTCCAGCCCCTCGTTCAGCATCGTCCTCGACCACGGTGTGGTCGAGGTCGCGGCGCCGACGGGCTCGGCGCCGGTGCCCGCGACGAGCCCGAGCGCGTGCGCCGGGCTCTCCTCGGCCCGCTCGGGCGGGACGACCACGACGACCACGTCCTCGACCACGACGACCACGTCCTCGACCACGACGACCACGTCCTCGACCACGACGACAACCCTTCCGCCGAGTCCGCCCGTCTCGGTCACCGTCTCGAGCAGCTCGGGCACGACCTCGCGCGACGTCGTCCGTCTCACGTTCTCACGGCCCGTCACGTCCTGGAGCGTCTCGATCCAGGTGGGGACGGCCAACGGCGAGTTCTACCGGGGCATGAGCCCGGGAGGGCGCGCGTACTCGCCGCACCACACCTCACCCCGGGGCGGCCCCGTCTCCTACACCTGGACCTACGCCTCGAGGTCACCGGTGAAGCCGCGTCCCCTCAACGTCGTCGCCTACTTCAGCCTCCCCCGCGGCACGCACGGCCCGCACGATTTCGCGAGTGACGCGTACTCGTGGTCGGCGACCGCCTCCGGTGTCGTGTCGAGCGGCTCGGGCCACTTCTAGGGCGACCCGACGGGCGGTGGAGCCCGGCTAGAGCGAACTTCTTATCCGCTTCTTCCGCGGCTCTGAGGGACCCACCGTTACCCTGGTCCGGCCCCGCGCGGCCGACGTGGTGTCGGTCGGGGCCATCGAGTATCGGACGGGAGTGGTCGTGCGCGCACGCTGGCGTGTGGCGAAGGTGGCGGTGCTGGCCGCGATGGTGCTCGCGGCCGTGGCCGAGGCCGTCCCCGGCGTGGCGTCGGCCGACGCGGTCCCCACCGTGACGAGCGGCTTCTACCTGGCCCTCGGCGCGTCGGAGTCGGTCGGCTGGCAGCCGACCCTGGTCGCGCCGGGCGGCCAGCGCACCGACCAGGGCTACGCCAACGACCTGGTCGCCTTCGAGGCGGCCCGCGGGGTGCGCCTCGACCTGACCCAGCTGGGCTGTCCCGGTGAGAACACGGCGACGATGATCTCGGGCGCGGACCGGTGCTACCGGTCCACCGGGTCCCAGCTCGCGAGCGCCGTCGCCTTCCTCGAGGCCCACCGGGGCGAGCCGGGGATCGTGACACTCGACATGGGGTTCAACAACGTGATGAGCTGCATGCGCGCGGGCGTCGTCGACGCCACGTGCGTGAGCGCCCACCTGGCGGTCGTGCGCACCGAGCTCTCCTACATCGTCACGACGCTCAAGGCCGCGGCCGGCCCGGGCGTCACCTTCGTCGGGCTCAGCCACTACGACCCCTTCGCCGCGGCGACCATCGCCCACGTGGGGGGCCTCGGCTACGCCCACCACAGCGACAGCGCGATCTACCAGCTCAACCAGGTGGCCGACGACGTCTTCGTCCAGAACGGGCTGCGCGTGGCGAACGTCGCCTCGGTGTTCCACGTCACGCGCGCCACGAGGAGCCACGTGCGGGCCACCACCTCCCGTGTGGACTCGGTGTGCGACCTCACCTGGATGTGCCAGCCCGCCCCCCTGGGGCCGAACCTCCACCCCAACGCGGCCGGCTACGCGGCGATCGCCGGGGCGATCGAGGCGGTGCTGCCCGCGCCCTGGGCGTAGCTCAGTCGCGCAGCTCCCGGTGGAGGGGCGCGAGGACGCTGAGCTGGTCGAGGACGCGGGTCGCGGCTGCGGCGACGGCCTCGGTGGGCTCGAGGACCCCGTCGACGATCGGGCACTCGGCCAGCGAGACGGCGACGTCACCCGCCGGGGTCATGGCGAGGCCCGTGAGCACCGTGCGCAGCGCGACCGAGGCCCGCAGCCCCCTCGACTGGCCCCCGTAGGAGACGACGGCGAAGGGCTTGAGGCGCCACTCGTGGTACAGGTAGTCGATCGCGTTCTTGGTGGCGGCGTTGTAGGAGTGGTTGTACTCGGGGGTGACGAAGGCGACCGCGTCGGCCCGGCCCACGACCTCGGACCAGCGCCGGGTGTGGTCGTGGGCGTAGCGGCGCTCGACGGCCTGGCGGGGCTCGTCGAGCAGGGGCAGGGCGACCTCGGCGAGGTCGGCGAGCTCGACCTCGAGGTCGCCGCGGGCGTAGGCGACGTCGCGGAACCACTGAGCGACCGCGAGACCGGCGCGCCCGGGTCGGGTCGAGCCGACGACGACGAGGAGGCGGGGGGTGGGCACCCGGGGAGCCTAACGGCCCGGGGAGAATCGGGCGCGAGGAGAACCCAACGCGCGAGGCGTGACCGTTACAGTTGACCCATGGCCAAGCAGAGCCGATCGGGCCCCGTGATGCAGACGGTCCTCGACGCGGTGGCCGAGCGGCTGATGGCCGGCGACGCGTCGCTGATCCGTATCCCCGAGGTGTGCGAGGCGACCGGCATCAACTACGGCTCGGTCTACCACCACTTCGGGTCGCGCGAGGGCGTCATCGACGCCGCCTACGACATGATCTTCGCCCGCCTGGTCGAAGAGGACATCGCCCTGTTCCGCCAGGGCGTGGAGCAGGCGACGACCTTCGAGGAGTTCGTCTCGATCATGCAGCCCATCGTGGCGAGCGTCTCACTGGGCACGGCCCGGCGCCACCGGCGCGCCATGCGGGTGCGCATCGTGGCGGCCGCCTCGACCCGGCCGCGGCTGCGGATGCTGATCGGCCAGACCCAGGCCCGGCTCTCGGCCGAGGTCCGCCACACCATCGAGCGGGCCCAGTCCCGGGGCTGGCTGCGCGAGGACCTGAGCGCGGGGGCGCTCGCGGTGCTCTTCCAGATCGTCGTCTTCGGCCGCTCGCTCGACGACGTCTCGATCGACCCCGTCGACGAGGGGGAGTGGGAGAAGACGATGTCGGCGATCTTCTTCGACCTGCTGCCTCGCTAGCCCTCCGGGCTGTGGTGTACTACGGGTGTGGGCACCGTCTCGCGCGTCCTCCTCGTCGTGGTGCTGGCGGTCGGCCTCGGCCTCGCCGCGTCGCGGGCCTCGGCCTCGACGGGCGCCGCCCCGGTGGCGGCGCCGTGCACGGCCGAGGCGATGAGCGCCGCCTACACCCACGTCGACAGCGTCCAGGGGTACGGCTGCTCGGGCGGGTTCGGCTACCTCTGGATGACCGTGGGCAGCGGCGCCACTGAGGTCAGCGTGACCGAGGTCGTGCGCTACGACGAGGGCGCGGCGCGCTGGGTCAACGCCGACCGGGCCTACTACTGCGTCGCCGGGCGGCTGCCGGCGTACGTGGACACCTGGGGCTGCCACTCGAACTAGCCCGGGCGGCGCCGGGGCGTGTCTACGCTCGGGGGTCGTGCGGGCCCGCGGATTCCTGACCCTGGCGCGGGCCTCCGCGCTGGACCTCTTCGACCAGACGACCGCCTTCGGCCGCCTCGCCCTGGTGCACGTGCTCATGATGGCCGGCGACACGATGGTGACGGTCTCGCTCGCCGGCTCCCTCTTCTTCTCGGTCTCGCCCGACGAGGCCAAGAGCAAGGTCCTGCTCTACCTGGTGCTCACGATCGCGCCCTTCGCCGTCGTCTCGCCCCTGCTCGGGCCCCTCATCGACCGCTCCACCAACGGTCGGCGCGTGCTGGTGGCCCTCTCGGCGGGCGCGCGCGTCGCGCTGTGCTGGCTCATGGCCCAGCACCTGAACTCGCTCTGGCTCTTCCCGCTGGCGTTCTTGCTCCTCGTCTCGTCGAAGCTCTACGTCGTGACCCGCGGCGCGCTCGTGCCCGAGATGGCCCGCACGGACCAGTTCAAGGAGCACGCGCTGCCCGTCGACGACGCCGGCTGGCCGACCCAGGGGGCGCAGGCCGAGCCCGGCTACGCCGGGTTCAACGCCCAGCTCACCCTGCTCGGCACGGTCGGGGGCTTCCTCGCCGGCTCGCTCGGGGCGGGGCTGCTCAAGGGGCTCGGCGCGGTGAGCGTGCTCGTGGTGGCCTCGCTCGTCTACGCCGTGGCCACCGTCGCCAGCGCGCGGCTGCGCCGGCCGAGCGCCGCGGTGCGCGAGTCGGTGGACCGGCTCACCCAGCGCGAGCGCGACCGCCACGCCCTCAACCCCCTGGGCGAGGGCGAGGTGGCCTGGGGGCTGGGCGCGGCGGCGGTGATGCGCTTCGCCGTGGGCTTCGCCACGTTCCTCCTCGCCTTCGGGCTGCGGCGCGAGTCGGCCGCCCTCGGCTGGTACGCGACGGCCCTGCTGCTCTCGGGGGTGGGCTCGCTCGGGGGCCTCGCCCTGGTGACCCGGGTGCGCCGACGCCTGGCCGAGTCGACGCTGCTGAGCCTCGCTCTGCTCGCGACCGGGCTCGGCGCCCTCGCCGCCTCGACCCACCCCGACCTCGCGGCCCAGGTCGTGCTCGCGGGGTGGCTCGGCGCCACCGCCGCCGTCGCCCAGCCCAGCTTCGACTCGATCACCCAGCGCCACGTCGCCCCCGGGGCCCAGGGCCGCACCTTCGCGCGCTTCGCGGTGCGCCAGCAGCTGGCCTGGGTCGTCGGGGCGCTGATCCCGGTCGGGGTCGCCCTGCGCTTCGGGGTCGGTGACCGGGTCCTCGCCGTGCTCACGCTGCTCGCGGCGCTCGTCTACCCGATCGGACGCCGGGGGTCCGCGCGCGAGTGAGCCCTATGCTGCCACGGGATATGGCGACCTCCCCCGTGTCCGCTCCGCCCCGTGTGCCCGTGGAGTGGCCCCACGTCGTGATCGTCGGCGGCGGCTTCGCCGGGGTGTCGGCGGCCCGCCAGCTGGCCAACCGGCCGGTGCGGGTCACCATCGTCGACCGGCACAACTTCCACACCTTCTTGCCCCTGCTGTACCAGGTCGCCACGGCCGGCCTCGAGCCGGCCGACGTGGCCTACCCGATCCGCACGATCTTCGGCCACGCCGACAACATCCGCTTCCGCCACGGCACCGTCGCCGACCTCGACCGGGCCCGGCGGGTGGTGGTGCTCGACGACGGCGGGGAGCTCGCCTACGACCACGTGATCGTCACGACCGGGGCCACCGCGTCGTACTTCGACATCCCCGGCGCGGCCCGCCACGCCCTGCCCCTCTACTCCCTGGCCGACGCCCGCCGGCTGCGCAACCGGCTGCTGCTCGCGCTCGAGGAGGCCGACGTGGCCGCCGAGCGCTCGTCGGTGGCGCTCAACTTCGTCGTCGTGGGTGGCGGGCCGACGGGCGTGGAGACGGCGGGCGCCCTCTCCGAGCTCATCGGGATCGTGATCCGCCGCGACGGGCTGCACCTCGACCCCTCGAGCGTGCGGGTGGTGCTCGTCGACCTCGCGCCGCGCCTGCTCACGGCCTTCCCCGAGTCGGCCGCGAAGTACGCCAAGCGCGAGCTCGAGTCGATGGGCGTCGAGGTGGAGTTCGGCCGATCGGTCGTCGAGGTCGGGCCGCGCTCGATCCGCTTCGCCGACGGCGAGAGCTGGGCCGCCGCCGCGGTCGTCTGGGCCGCCGGGGTCACGGCCGCGGGCACCCTGGCCGGCCGGCTCGAGGGCCCGCGGGGCCCCGGCGGGCGGGCCGTCGTCGGGGCCGACCTGCGCGTCGAGGGGGACGAGCGGGTCTGGGCCGCCGGGGACGCCGCGGCCATCCCCGACGGGTCGGGGGGCTACCTGCCCCAGCTGGCGCCCGTGGCGATCCAGTCGGGCCGCCACGCGGCCCGCCAGGTGCTCGCGACCCTCGAGGGCCGCCCGAGCGAGCCGCTGCGCTACCGCGACAAGGGGATCATGGCGACGATCGGGCGACGGGCGGCCGTGGCGAAGCTGCCCCACGCCGGGGTGATCCGGGGCACCGTCGGCTGGCTGGCCTGGCTCGGCCTGCACCTGTGGTACCTCGTGGGGTTCCGCAACAAGCTGCGGGTGATGATCAACTGGACGTGGCGCTACTTCGACTGGCCCTCGGGCCCCCGGCTCATCGTGGCCGACGCCGAGACGGCCGACTGACCTAGGCCAGTCGCCCCTCGAGGGCGTCCACCTCGGCCGCCAGCGCGCCCGGCAGGTGGTCGCCGAACTGGGCGTAGTGCTCTCGGATGAGCGGCACCTCGGCGCGCCACTCCTCGAGGTCGACGCGCAGCAGCTCGTCCATCGTCGCGGCGTCGAGCGCGAGGCCCGTCGTGTCGATGGCCCCGGGGGCGGGCAGGTAGCCGATCGGGGTCTCGACGGCCTCGCCCCGGCCGGCCGTGCGCTCGAAGATCCACTCGAGGACCCGGGAGTTGTCGCCGTAGCCCGGCCAGAGGAACTTCCCGTCCGACCCCTTGCGGAACCAGTTGACGTAGAAGACCTTGGGCAGGGCGGACTCGTCGAAGCGCTCGGCGAAGGAGAGCCAGTGGCCCCAGTAGTCGGCCATGTTGTAGCCGCAGAAGGGGAGCATCGCGAAGGGGTCGCGGCGCAGGTTGCCCACGGCTCCGGTCGCGGCCGCCGTCGTCTCGCTCGCCATGATCGAGCCCAGGAAGACCCCGTGGGCCCAGTCGCGGGCCTGGAAGACGAGCGGCACGACGCTGGCGCGCCGTCCGCCGAACAAGACGGCGTCGATCGGCACGCCGGCAGGGTCCTCCCACTCGGGGGCGATGGCCGGGTCCTGGGCCGCCGGGGCGGTGAAGCGCGAGTTGGGGTGCGCCGCCGGCGTGCCCGACTCCTTCGTCCAGGGCTGGCCGCGCCAGTCGGTGAGCCCCGCCGGCGGCTCGCCCATGCCCTCCCACCAGACGTCGCCGTCGGCGGTGAGCGCGGTGTTGGTGAAGATGGTGTTGGCCTGGACCGACAGCATCGCGTTGGGGTTGGTCTCCATGTTGGTGCCCGGCGCGACGCCGAAGAAGCCGGCCTCGGGGTTGATGGCGTAGAGCCGGCCGTCGGGGCCCGGCTTCATCCAGCAGATGTCGTCGCCGATCGTCTCCACCTTCCACCCGGGCAGGGTGGGGACCATCATCGCGAGGTTCGTCTTGCCGCACGCGCTCGGGAAGGCCCCGGTGACGTAGCGGACCTCGCCCTGGGGGTTGGTCAGCTTGATGATGAGCATGTGCTCGGCCAGCCAGCCGTCGTCGCGCGCCAGCACCGAGGCGATGCGCAGCGCGAAGCACTTCTTGCCCAGCAGCGCGTTGCCGCCGTAGCCCGAGCCGTACGAGACGATCTCGCGGGTCTCGGGGTAGTGCACGATGTACTTGTTCTCGGCGTCACAGGGCCACGGCACGTCGGCCTGGCCCTCGTCGAGGGGCATCCCCACCGAGTGCAGGCAGGGCACGAACTCCCCGGTGTCGCCGAGCACCTCGAGGGCGCCCTGGCCCATGCGGGTCATGATCCGCATCGAGACCGCGACGTAGGCCGAGTCGGTGATCTCGACCCCGATGTGGGAGATCTTCGAGCCGAGCGGGCCCATCGAGAAGGGGACCACGTACATGGTGCGCCCGCGCATCGAGCCCGCGAACAGGCCGTCCAGGATCGCGCGCATCTCGGCCGGGTCGCGCCAGTTGTTGGTCGGGCCGGCGTCGGCCTCGCGCTCGGAGCAGATGAAGGTGCGGTCCTCGACGCGCGCCACGTCGCCGGGGTCGGAGGCCGCGTAGTAGCTGTGGGGCCGCTTGGCCTCGGAGAGCTTGGTGAAGGTGCCGTTGTCCACGAGCTGCTGGCAGAGGGCGTCGTACTCCTCGGCCGAGCCGTCGCACCAGTGGATACGATCGGGCGTCGTGAGCCTGGCCACTTCCTCGACCCACTCGATGAGCTTCTTGTTCTTGGTTGGGTACGCCACCGCTACCTCGTCTAGGGTCCGGGCGCCGCGGGGTTACGGCGCGTCGCACTGCCCGTCATGACCGCGCCGGCCGACCCAACCAGAGAACGTGACCGGCGCGAGGATGACGTCCTCGAGCGTATAGCGAAAGTGGTGGGCCCCGGCTCCCCGGCGCGCGGCGAGCTGTTCGTCGGCGACGACGCGGCCATCCTGCGTCCCCTGGTCGGCCAGGTCGTCGTCTCGACCGACGTGGCCGTCGCCGGGGTCCACCTCGATCTCAGCCTCTTCTCGGTCACCGACCTCGGCTACAAGGCCGTCGCGGCCGCGCTGAGCGACCTCGCGGCGATGGGGGCGCTCGCGCGCGCCCTGGTGCTCGCGGTCACCTCGCCCCCGGGCACCGACCTCGAGGCGCTCCACGAGGGCGTCGCCGCGGCGGCGGCCGCGTCGGGCTGCCCGGTGGTGGGCGGCGACCTCTCGCGCGGGGGAGAGCTCGCCGTCGCGGTGACGGTCATCGGGGAGTGCCCGGGCGCGGGCGCGGTGCGCCGCTCCGGGGCCCGGGCGGGGGACCGGCTCTTCGTGACCGGCCCGCTCGGCCGCTCGGCCGCCGGCCTGCGCCGACGCCGCGCGGGGGCGGGCCTCGACGACCCCGCGGTGCTCGCGCACCGCCGGCCCCGCCCGCTGCTCGCCGAGGGCCGGGCCGCGCGCGGCGCCGGGGCCCACGCGATGATGGACCTCTCGGACGGGCTCGGGATCGACCTGCACCGCCTGGCCGACGCGTCGGGGGTGGGCTTCTCCCTGACCTCGGTGCCCGTCGCCGAGGGGGCGACGGCCGACGAGTCGATCAGCGGTGGCGAGGACTACGAGCTGCTCGTCGCGGCGCCCGACGGCCGACGGCTCGCCGAGGTCTTCGCCGCGCGCGGCCTACCGGCGCCGATCGAGGTGGGCGAGGTGGTCGCCGACGTGGCGACGCGCACCCTCGCGGGACGGCCCCTCGAGCGGCGGGGCTTCGAGCACCGGCTCTGACTAGAGGGTGCTGCGCGAGGGCTTGACGACCTTGCCCGAGCGCAGGCAGCCGGTGCACACGTTGATGTGCTTCGGGGTCCGTCCGACCAGGGCGCGCACGCGCTGGATGTTCGGGTTCCACCGGCGCTTGGTGCGACGGTGCGAGAACGACACGTTCATGCCGAACGAGGGCTTCTTGCCGCAGAGGTCGCAGACGGACGCCATGGTGAGGGTTCTCCTTGGGGCCCCGGCCAGGGGGCGGATCGACAGGGTGTCCATTGTAGCATCGGCGGCGTGGTTGCCACCTCGCTTGGCGCGAGCGACCTGCGCGAGGTCGTCGCCACCTACCTCGAACTGCTGCGCGCGCACCGCGAGGTCCTGAACCGGCTCAACGTCTACCCGGTCCCCGACGGGGACACCGGGACCAACATGACCCTCACGGTCGAGTCGGTCACGATCGCCCTGTCGGCCCTGGGCGAGGACGCGACCCTCGAGGCCGTCGGCCAGGCGATCGCCCACGGCTCGCTCATGGGGGCCCGGGGCAACTCCGGGGTGATCCTGAGCCAGATCCTGCGCGGGGTGGTCGAGGAGGTCGGCCACGCCGAGGCCGTCGACGCGAAGACCCTCGCCGCGGCGCTGGCGCGCGCCGACGAGCTCGCCCGCCAGGCGGTGGTCCACCCGGTCGAGGGCACGATCCTCACCATCGCCCGCGCCGCGGCGCGGGCCGCCGCCGGCCACGAGGACGACCTCGCCGCGCTCGTGCGCGCCGCGCGCGACGAGGCGGCCGAGGCGCTCGCCCACACCCCCGAGCAGCTCCCGGCGCTCGCCCAGGCCGGCGTCGTCGACGCCGGCGGCTCGGGACTGGTGCTCCTCTTCGACGCCCTCTGCCACGAGGTGGCCGGCGACGCGCTGCCCGAGGCGCCGCCGCTCGAGTCGGTGCCCACCCACGTGCACGAGGCCGTCGGCACCGGTCACGTGGGGCCGACCTACGAGGTCATGTTCCTCCTCGAGGGGGACGACGCGCGCCTCCCGGCCTTCCGGGAGGTCTGGACGGGCCTGGGCGAGTCGATCGTCATCGTCGGCGGCCAGGGCCTCTACAACTGCCACATCCACACCGACGACATCGGTGGGGCCATCGAGGCCTCCCTCGACGTGGGCCGCCCGCGCGAGATCCGCGTCACCAACCTCTCGGACCAGGTCCTCGAGGAGCGCTGGGTGCGCGAGGCGACGATCGAGCGCCTGCCCGTGGTGGAGCGCCCGCCGGCGCCGGCGACCTCGGTCGTGGCGGTCGTGGTGGGCGAGGGCGTGGGGCGCATCTTCTACTCGCTCGGCGTGCGCGAGCTCGTGGCCGGGGGCCAGTCGATGAACCCGGCGACGGCCGACCTCGTGAAGGCCGTCGCGGCGACCGGCTCGCCCGAGGTGGTGATCCTGCCCAACAACAAGAACGTGCGCCTGGTGGCCGAGCGCGTGGGCGACCTCGTCGACCAGGTGGTGCGGGTGGTGCCCACCGACTCGGTGATCGAGGGCGTCGCCGCGCTGCTCGCCTACGACCCGGCGGCCTCGTCCGCCGAGAACGCGGCGGCGATGGCCGCCTCGGCCGAGAAGGTCACCACGGGCGAGGTGACCCGGGCCGTGCGCGACTCGGAGTGCGACCTCGGCCCCATCCGCCGGGGCGACTGGATCGGGCTCGGGCCGGGGGGCGTGCGCGCGGTGGCGGACTCGGTGTCGGGGGCGGCGCGGGCGCTGATCGCGGCGCTGGCGAGGCCCGAGCACGAGCTCGTCACCCTCATCGAGGGCGACGGCTCCTCGCCGGCGAACACCCGGCGCATCACCGACTACCTGGCCGAGGAGTTCCCCCACCTCGCGGTCGAGGTCCACCACGGGGGCCAGCCGCTCTACCCGTACTACGTCGGCCTCGAGTGAGCGACGCGCCCGGGCGCACGCTGGTCGAGCTGGCCGGGATCGGCGTCGAGCGACTCCACGGGGTGGGCGAGCGCCGGCGTGCGGCGCTCGCCGAGATGGGGATCGACACGGTGCTCGACCTGCTCTCGTGGTTCCCGCGCCGCTACCTCGACCGCACCCGCCGGGTCGACCTCGCCGAGCTCGCCGTGGGCGAGACGGCCGCCGTCTACGGCGAGGTGGTGCGCGCCCGCGCGCGGCGCACCCGCCAGGGCCGCTCGATGGTCGAGGTGACCGTGGGCGACGGCGCGAGCGCCCTCGACGTCGTCTTCTTCAACCAGCCCTGGCGCGAGCGCCAGCTGCGTCCGGGGGTGGGGGCCCTCTTCTTCGGGGCGCTCGGGCTGTACCGGGACCGCCGCCAGATGACCAACCCCGCCGTCGAGGTCGTCCTCGACCCCGGCGGGCGCGAGCGCGACCCCGAGCGGATCGGCCGGGTAGTCGCGGTCTACCCCTCGGGCGCCGAGGGGCTCGCCAGCTGGGAGGTCGCCGACCTGGTGGACCAGTCGCTGCGCCGGGCCGGCCCCCTCGCCGACCCGCTGGCCCCGGCGGTGCGCGAGGCGCACGGGCTCATCGAGCGCACCGCCGCCTACTGGCAGATCCACCGGCCCGAGACCGCGCAGTGGGAGTCGCCGGCGCGCCGCCGGCTCGCCTTCGACGAGCTCTGGCGGCTCCAGGTGGCGAGCCTCGAGCGCCGCCGGCGCCTCGAGCGCGACGCCCGGGGCGTCGCCCACCCCGACCTCGCGGGCGACCTCGCCGGCGGGGCGAGCCTCGTCGGGCGCTTCGTCGCGGGCCACCGCTTCGCCCTCACGGGCGCCCAGCGCCGCGCCGCGGGCGAGGTCCTCGCGGACCTGGCGGCCCCGGGGCCGATGCACCGGCTCCTCCAGGGCGACGTCGGCGCGGGCAAGACCACCGTGGCGCTGCTCGCGATGCTCTGCGTGCGCGAGGGCGGCCGCCAGAGCGCCCTCGTGGCCCCGACCGAGGTACTGGCCGAGCAGCACGCCGCCAGCCTGCGCGCGGACCTCGCGGGCCTCGAGGTGGACGACGAGACGGTCCTCGGGGGCCGGCGGTCCCTGCGGGTGGGCCTTCTCACCGGGCGCGCCGGCGCGCGCGAGCGGCGCGGGGTGCTCGAGGCCCTCGCCGAGGGCTCGATCGACGTCGTGGTGGGCACCCACGCCCTCTTCGAGCCGACGGTGCGCTTCGCCGCCCTCGGGCTCGTCGTCGTCGACGAGCAGCACCGCTTCGGGGTGGCCCAGCGGGCGGCCCTCATCGAGGCGGCTCGCGAGCGCTCGGCCGAGGGGCGCGACCCGGACCTGCTCGTCATGACGGCCACCCCCATCCCGCGCACGGCCGCCCTCACCGTCTTCGGCGACCTCGACCAGTCGGTGCTCGACGAGCTGCCGGCCGGCCGCCGCCCGGTCGAGACCCACTGGCTGCGCACCGACCCCGACCCCGCCTGGGCGCGGGTGCGCGAGGAGGCGGCGGCCGGGCGGCGCGCCTTCGTCGTCTGCCCGCTCGTCGAGGAGTCCGAGAAGCTCGACGCCGCGAGCGCCGTGGCCGAGCGCGACCGGCTGGCCGCGGGTCCGCTCGCGGGGCTGCGCGTCGGGCTGGTGCACGGCCAGATGGCCGGCGCCGAGAAGGAGGAGGCCATGGGGGCGCTGCGCGCGGGCGGGCTCGACGTCCTGGTGGCCACGGTCGTGATCGAGGTCGGGGTCGACGTGCCCGAGGCGACGGTCGTGGTGATCGAGGACGCGTGGCGCTTCGGGCTGGCCCAGCTCCACCAGCTGCGCGGGCGGGTGGGCCGCTCGGACCGGCCGAGCTGGTGCTACCTGCTGGGCGAGGCGCCGAGCGAGGACGGCGCGGCCCGCCTGGAGGCCCTCGTCGCCTCGAACGACGGCTTCGCCCTGGCGGCGCGCGACCTCGAGCTGCGCGGCGAGGGGACCCTCCTCGGGGCGCGCCAGCGCGGGCGCAGCGACCTGCGCCTGGCGAGCCTGGTGCGCGACGGCGACCTCGTCGAGGCCGCCCGGGCGGAGGCGGCCGGGCTGGTGGCCGCCGGCGGGGCCGACCTCGAGGCGGCCCTCGACGAGGTGCGGCTCTTCGTCGAGGCCGACGACGAGTCGTACCTGCACCGCTCCTAGCACGTAGCCTGGCAACGTGCGGGTGATCGGCGGCACGGCGCGCGGCCGTCCGTTGCGGGCGAAGCTGCCCCCCTCGGTCCGCCCCACGACCGACTACGCCCGCGAGGCCATCTTCTCGATGCTCGAGAGCCGCGGGGGACTGCACGGGCTCGTCGTGGCCGACCTCTTCTGCGGGTCGGGGGCCATGGGCATCGAGGCCCTGAGCCGCGGCGCCGACCTCGTCTACTTCGTCGACGCCGACCGGGCCTGCCTCGCGGCGGCCGAGGAGAACCTCGCCCCGCTCGGCCTCGCCGGCCGGGCCGTCTTTCTCCAGACCCTCCTGCCGCGCTGGAGCCCGCCGGCCGGGCTCGACCTGGTGCTCTGCGACCCGCCCTACGGGCCGCTCGACCTCGCGGCCCTGCTGGAGGGGGTCGTGGCCGGGCGCGTGGTCGTGGAGAACGACCGCTTCATGGACCCGCCGCCGGGCTGGAGGGTCACGAAGGAGAAGCGCTACGGCACTACGCTCGTGACGATGCTCGAACCCACTTCGGGGGACCTCCCGTGACCGTCGGGCTGATCCCCGGGTCGTTCGACCCGTTCCACAACGGCCACCTCGAGATCGTCGAGCGCGCCTCGCCGATCTTCGACGAGGTCGTCGTCGCGGCCATCCGCAACCCCCAGAAGTCCGAGCCGATGTTCACCCTCGAGGAGCGCCGCGACATGATCGCCGAGTCGGTGGCGCACCTGGGCAACGTGCGCATCGTCTCGATCTCGACCCTGCTCGTGAACGTGGCGCGCGACGTGGGCGCCACGGCGATCGTCAAGGGCCTGCGGGCCGTGTCGGACTTCGAGAACGAGCTGCAGATGGCCCAGATGAACCGCTCCCTCTCGGGGGTGGAGACCCTCTTCCTGCCCTCGAGCTCGCACTACTCGTTCATCGCCTCGCGCCTGTTGCGCGAGGTGGCGCGCTTCGGCGGCGACGTCACCGCCTTCGTGCCCGAGCCCGTCGCCAAGCGGCTGGGCGAGCGCTACCCGGAGGCCCCGTGACCTACGACCCCTACACCGAGGAGGTCCCCTTCGCCGAGGACCCCCGCCCCCGGCCTGCCCGCGACCTCGAGACCGAGCTGCGCGAGGTGATCGAGCTGATCGCCGCCGCCAAGCAGATGCCCCTGTCGAACTCGGCTCTCATCCCGCGCGACGAGGTGCTCGGGCGCCTGGAGGACGCCCTGCGCGTCCTGCCCGAGGAGGTCCGCGAGGCCCGCTGGGCCCTGCGCGACCGCGAGGAGCTCATGGCCGCCGAGATGGCCAAGGCCCAGCAGCTCATGGACCAGGTCCGCGCCGAGGCGGCCCGGATGGTGGACCGCACCGAGATCGTGCGCCAGAGCCGGCTCAAGGCCGACCAGATCGTGGCCGACGCCCGCGCCGAGGCCCGTCAGCTCATCAACCAGGCCGAGGACTTCATCGACGCCAAGCTCGGCGGGTTCGAGATCGTGCTCGAGCGCCTGATGAAGACGGCCCATTCGGGCCGCGAGCGCCTGAGCGCCCAGGTCGCGCCGGCGTCGGTCACCGGCGCCGAGGCGCCCGACGACTTCCTCGCCCCCGCCCCCGAGGCGACCGAACCCCCGGGCGGGGGTGACGACTCCTTCTTCGACCAGGACGCCTTCTAGTGGGCTCGCCCTACCTCGTGCCCGTGGCCACGCTGTTGCGCGACGTGCCCTCGGTGCGCCGCGTGGCCTTCGAGGCCCCCTTCGACGAGCCCCACGAGTTCGCCCCGCGCGGGCCGGCCGAGACCGACGTCTTCCCCGAGGCCCTGGTGCGCGTGGAGGTGTCCCTGCAGAGCTTCGTCGGGGGGCTGCGCGCCCACGGGCGCGTCGAGGCCCCCTGGCACGGGATCTGCCGGCGCTGCTCGGCGCCGGTGCTCGGCCGCTCGAGCGTGGCGGTCGACGAGCGCTTCGTCGAGCGGCGCGAGGCGGGCGACGAGGAGACCTACCTCATCGAGGGCGACGTCGTGGACCTGGCGCCGCTCGCCCACGACGCGATCCTGCTCGACCTGCCGCTCGCGCCGCTGTGCCGCGAGGACTGCCGGGGGCTCTGCCCCCAGTGCGGGATCGACCGCAACGAGGCGACCTGCGACTGCTCGGCGCCGCGCGACCCGAGGTGGGCTACACTGGACGGACTCCGTTTCGCCGACCCCGGCTAGGCCCGGGCGGCTCCACAGGTGAAAGAGACCGACCATGGCCGTCCCCAAGCGAAAGACCAGCAAAGCCCGCTCGCGTTCGCGCCGCGCCGCCAACTGGCGCCTGGGGCGTCCGGCCCGCAGCGTCTGCCCGCAGTGCGCCACCGCCAAGGCCCCCCACGTGGTCTGCCCGAACTGCGGCTGGTACAAGGGACGCGTCGCCGTCGAGGTCGACTGAGTTGAGCCTGCCCATCGCCCTCGACGCGATGGGCGGGGACTTCGCCCCGGGAGAGGTCGTCGCGGGCGCGCGCCGCGCCGTCGACGAGCTGGGGATCGAGGTCACGCTCGTGGGCGTGCCCGAGTTGCTCGGCGACCCGCTGGGGCTGCCGGTCGTGGCCTGCACCGAGGTCATCGCGATGGACGAGGACCCCGGCGCCAGCGTGCGCACGAAGAAGGACTCCTCGCTCGTGCGCGCCGCCGAGCTGGTGCGCGACGGCGCGGCCTCGGCGATGGTCTCGGCCGGCAACACCGGGGCCACGATGGCCGCGGCGCTGCTGCGCATGGGCCGGGTGCCGGGGGTCACGCGCCCCTGCATCGCCACGCCGATCCCGCGCCCGGGCACGACCCCGATGGTGCTCGTGGACGCGGGCGCCAACTCCGAGTGCACCCCCGAGATGCTCGTCCAGTTCGCCCAGATGGCCTCGGCCTTCCACGCGGCGTACTTCGCGACCCCCTCGCCGCGGGTCGGCCTGCTCTCGATCGGCGAGGAGCCGACCAAGGGGTCGCCGCTCGTCAAGGCCGCCCACCAGCTCCTCGCGGCGACCCCCGGGCTCAACTTCGTGGGCAACGTCGAGGGCCGCGACCTCGTCCCCTCGCCGGTCGAGGTGGTCGTGACCGACGGCTTCACCGGCAACGTGGCTCTGAAGACCATGGAGGGGACGCTGCGCTTCGTGCTCGGCTCGCTGCTCGCCCTGGTCGACACCGACGAGGCGACCCGCGCCGCCGGACGGGCGCTCGCGCCCCACCTCGGCCCCCTGGTCGGGCTGTTCACGCCCGAGAACCAGGGGGGCGCCCCGCTGCTCGGGCTGAAGGGGGTCTGCGTGATCAGCCACGGCTCGAGCGACGCGACGGCCGTCATGAACGCCCTGCGGGTGGCCGACGAGATGGTCCGGGACCGGGTCGTCGAGGGCCTGCGGTCGATCTTCCGGCCTGGTGAGGGCGGATAAAGCCGCCTCGAAGGGCTCGTCGTGGCTAGTGTTGGGCCGGTCAAGGAGGCCCGATGAGCGCTGATCCCGCCACCCCGTTGGACCGAGCCGCCGTCGCCACGCTGGTGCGTGACCAGCTGGCCGAGATCCTGGAGAAGAGCCCGGCCGACATCACCGACGCCACGCCCTTCGCCGACCTGGGCGCCGACTCGCTGGCCCTGATCGAGCTGGTCGAGGCGCTCGAGGAGCGACTCGACGACTACGTCGCGGGGTTCCACATCGACGACGCCGACCTCGAGGGCCTGCGCACGCTCAACGACGCCGTCGACTACGTGGCCGCCAAGCTCCACCTGGCCTAGGCCCGCCACTTGGATCGAGGGATCGACGCTCTCGCAACACGGGTGGGGCTGGACCCGTCCAGCCCACGGCTGGCGACGGCCCTCACGCACTCGAGCTACGCCGCGGAGAACGGCGTCGAGTCCAACGAGCGCCTCGAGTTCCTCGGCGACGCCGTCGTCGACCTCGTCGTCGCGGACCTGATCGTCACCGACTTCCCGGCCCTCAACGAGGGGACGGGCTCGCTGGTGCGCAGCCGGGTCGTGAACGAGGGCTCCCTCGCGCGCGCCGCGCGCGCGCTCGGGCTCGGTCCGGCCCTGCGGGTGGGACGCGGGGTCGCCAAGGAGCGCGGCCACGAGCGCCCGAGCCTGCTCGCCGACGCCTTCGAGGCGCTCGTCGCGGCCCTCTACCTCGAGCGGGGCTTCGAGGCCGCGCGGGCCTTCGTCGCCGAGGCCCTCGGCGGGGCCCTCGCCGAGGCGGCGAGCGAGCCGGCCGGGGTCGTCGACCCCAAGACGCTGCTGCGCCAGTGGGCCGAGTCGAGCGGCCGGGGCACCCCGAGCTACGAGGTCGACGTCGAGGGCCCGGCCCACGACGCGCGCTTCGTCGCGCGCGTCGAGCTCGCCGGGCGCGAGCTCGCCCGGGGCGAGGGGCGCTCGAAGAAGGCCGCCGAGGTGGCCGCGGCCCGCCGCGCGCTCGAGGCCCGCGATGCCTGAGCTGCCCGAGGTCGAGACGGTCCGCGCGGTGCTGGCCCGCGACCTCGTGGGCAAGAAGGTCAAGGCGGTGAGCGTCACCAACGGCCGGGTGGTGCGCCGCCACAAGTCGGCCAAGGAGTTCCGGGCCCTCGTCGAGGGGCGCAGCGTGCGCAGCGCCGAGCGGCTCGGCAAGTACCTCGTCTTCGCCCTCGACAACCAGACGAACCTCGTCGTGCACCTGGGCATGAGCGGCCAGCTGCGGCGCGCGAAGGGCCCCAAGGACCCCAAGCCCAAGCACACCCACGCCGTCTTCACGCTCAGCCCGGGCGGCGAACTGCGCTTCGTCGACCCGCGGACCTTCGGCGAGATGTTCGTCTCCACCCCGCCCCCGCCCGGCGAGCCGGTCGAGGTGTCGAAGTTCGCGCGCCTGTCGGTCGGGGGCGAGGGGCTCGCCCGGCGGGCCCGGGTGCCCGAGCTCGCCCACCTCGGGCTCGACCCCTTCGAGGACCAGTACGGCTGGGACCGCTTCGCGGCCGTGCTGCGCAGCCGCACGACGGCCCTGAAGGCCGTCCTCACCGACCAGGACATCCTGTGCGGGATCGGCAACATCTACTCCGACGAGATCCTCTTCGCGGCCGGGCTGCGCTACGACCGGCCGAGCGAGTCGCTCTCGACGATCGAGATCCGACGGCTGCACCGCTCGATCACCGAGGTGCTCAGTGAGGCCATAAAGCACGGGGGCTCGACGCTCGCCGACGAGCAGTTCGTCGACCCCGAGGGCCGGCCCGGCACCTACCAGCAGTTCCACCAGGTCTACGGCCGCGAGGGGCTGGCCTGCTTCCAGTGCCGGGGGCCGATCGAGCGCGTGGCCTTCCACGGGCGCTCGACCTTCTTCTGCCCGCGCTGCCAGTCCTAGTCGCCCCCAAGGTGCCGTGGTCGAGGTTGGTAGCGTGCAGCCGTGTTCTTGAAGCGGCTGACCATGCGGGGGTTCAAGTCCTTCGCCGACCCCACGACACTCGAGTTCGAGCCGGGGGTCACCGCCGTGGTGGGCCCCAACGGCTCGGGCAAGTCCAACGTGGTCGACGCGGTGGCCTGGGTGCTCGGCGCCCAGAGCACCCGGCTCCTGCGCAGCTCGCGCATGGACGACGTCATCTTCGCCGGCACGGCCCAGCGCTCGGCGCTCGGGCGGGCCGAGGTCTCGCTCACCCTCGACAACGCCGCCGGGCGCCTGGCGATCGAGGGGGCCGAGGTCACGGTCTCGCGCACCCTCTTTCGTAACGGCGAGTCGGAGTACGCGATCAACGGCACCACCTGCCGGCTGCTCGACGTCCAAGAGCTCCTCGGGGACTCCGGCGTGGGCCGCCAGCAGCACATGATCATCGGCCAGGGCCAGCTCGACTCGATCCTCTCGTCGAACCCCGAGAACCGCCGCGCGGTGATCGAGGAGGCGGCCGGGGTCCTGAAGCACCGCCGGCGCAAGGAGCGCTCCGAGCGGCGCCTCGCCGCCACCCAGGAGAACCTCGAGCGCCTCGGCGACCTCGTGCGCGAGGTGCGCCGCCAGATGCGCCCCCTCGAGCGCCAGGCCGCCTCCGCGCGCACCTTCGCCGGGGTCGAGGTCGAGCTGCGCGAGGCGCGCGCCACGCTCTTCGCCACGCGCCTCGCGCGCTACGGGCGGCGCCTCAGAGAGCTCGACGCCTCCCTCGAGGAGTCGGCCCAGCGCGAGCGCGAGCTGCGCGCCGAGCTCGTCGCGCTCGACGCCCAGGCGACGGCCGCGGCCGCCGAGATGGGCTCGCGCCGCGAGGAGGCCCTGGCGGGCTCTCTGGCCACGGTGCGCAGCCTCTCCGAGCGGGCCCGCGGGCTGACCTCGGTGATCGACGAGCGGCGCCGGGCGCTCGACCAGGCCCTGGCGGCCTCGGCCGACGAGAACGTGATCGCCAACCTCGAGGCCGACGGCGCCCGCCTCGCCGAGGACCTCACGGCCCTGGTCGCCGAGGAGGCCGACCTCGCCGCGCTGCGCGCGCGCGCCGCCACGGCCCGCGACGCCCTCGAGACGGCCCGGGCCGCGCTCGAGGCCC
>JAKAEP010000075.1 GCA_021818265.1 Actinomycetes bacterium | reverse complement strand
TGGGCCTCGCGGGCCGGGTCGGCGAGGGGCTCGACGCCGAGCAGCGCGGCGAGGTGGGCGCGCTCGACGAAGGGGGCCAGCACGAGGCTGACGAACAGGCACTTGTCGCACTCGCCGCACCAGCCCGGGGCCCGGTCCTCGGGCCGCTGGGCGAAGGCGCGGTTGCAGCTGCGAAAGACGGGGAGGTAGCGCTCGAGGCGGCTGAACTCGCGCGCCACCCAGATCTCGCTGCGGTCGCGCAGCACGCTGGCCACGCTGAGGGCCGGGCCCACCCGTTCGGCCAGCGCCGCGGCGACGAGCTCCTCGGCGGCGAGCGACTTGCTCCACTGGTGGTTCACCGACCGGCCACCGACGACGAGGTTCGGCGCCGACGCCGAGTGCTCGTTGCTCATGGCGACCCCGCCGCGCCCGGTCGCGAGCGCCGCCACGGCGGCGAGCAGGGTGACCATCGCGGTGACCGGCACGTGGCCTTGCCACAGCGACGGGTCGCTCGACAGCTGCGGGTCGAGGGTGCGGGTCGCGCGCACGACCTCGAGTCCCGTGAGCGCGGCGGTCGCCTCGAGCGGGGCGAAGCGACCGGTGGAGGGGCTCACGACGAACAGGGCGCGGTCGAGGTCGCGCGAGAGGTGCTCGACGGTGACGACCGAGTCGATGCCCCCCCCGAAGGGGACGAGGACGCCCGCCGGGTCGAGCGCCGGGGCCACCCGGGGGGCGGGGCTCCCGCCCACGAGGGGCACCTCGGCGAGGGAGAGGCCGTTCACGTAGGCGAACTCGCCCAGCCCGTCGACGAGGGCCGCCTGGACCAGGCGGTGCCCCTCCTCGCCCACGGGCGTCGCGGCGAGGTCGACCCGTCGGGCGGCGCCGGCCTTGTAGTACGAGAGGCCCGCGAGCAGGTACCACAGCTCGGCCACCGCCACCACGTCGGGGCGGTCTAGCCGGCCCGTCCCCTCGAAGGCGACGGACTCCTCGAAGAGCCGCCCGTCGAGGCTGTAGCGGCCCCGCAGGGTGTCGCGGCCGACCTCGAGCCCGACGTAGTCGAAGACCTCGGCCCGGGCCGGCCCTGAGCCGTCCGTCATAGGGCCTCCATGCTACGGGCGCCGGCGCACGACGAGCGCGAAGCGCCCCGTCGGGCGCTCGGCGCGGTCGGAGAAGAACGTCGCCCCACCGTCGGTCGCCTCGGCCGTGACGAGCACGCGGTCGCCCTCGACGCCGAGGCGCTCGAGCTGTGCGGCCGCCACGGCGCGCAGGTCGAGGCGCCAGTGCCCGGGACCGTCGGGCGCGAGGGCGCCCGCGTGGTCCGCGAAGCGCCGCGCCACCTCCTCGCCGACCTGGTAGGCCGCCCCCGAGATCGACGGGCCGAGGACGGCGACCACGCGCGCGGGGTCCTCGAACTGGGCGAGCGCCGCGGGGACCGCCCCCGCGCAGAGCCCCCGCCAGCCGGCGTGCACGACCGCCACGCGCCGGCCCGGGTCGACCAGGGCCACGGGCACGCAGTCGGCGACGAGGACGCCCACGGCGCGCTCGCACCCGTGCTCGACGAGCCCGTCGGCCTCGGTCGAGGGGGCCGCGTCGGCCGCGTCCACCACGCGCGCGCCGTGGACCTGGCGCACCAGGACGACCGGCGTGCCGAGGGCCGCGCCCAGGCGCCGGCGGTTCTCGGCGACGGCGGCCGGGTCGTCGCCGACGTGGGTGGCCAGGTTGAGCGACCCGTAGGGTGCACGGCTCACCCCGCCCAGGCGCGCGCTCACGACCAGCTCGACGCCGAGCGCGTCCGCCTCGGCGAGCCCGTAGAGGGGCAGCCCCCCGACCTCGCGCGCCGCGAGCGCTACGGCTCGCACGTGTCGCAGACCCCCGAGAGCTCGAGCACGTGGCGCAGGTCGTGGAAGCCGTGGCGCCCTCCCACCTCGCTCGCCCACGCCTCGAGGTCGGGCGCGTCGACCTCGATGGTGCGCCCGCAGCGCCGGCACGCCAGGTGGTGGTGGTGGGCGTCGACGACGCAGCGTCGGTACAGACTCTCGCCCCGGTCGGTCATGACCACGTCGACCTCGCCGGTGCGCACGAGGCTCTTGAGCTGGGAGTAGACGGTCGCCAGGGCGATCCGCCCGCCGCCGTCGGCGATGAGGGCGTGCAGCTCCTGGGCGCTCACGAACCCCTGCAGGCGTGACAGGGCCCGCACCACCTCGCGCCGCTGGGGGGTGTCGCGGGTCGTCACGGAGCGAGCGTACCGGGCGCCGCGTTGCTAACTGGAACCATTTCAGATAGTGTATCTGGAATGGTTCCAGGTAACGCACCACGACGCCGCCCCCGCGCCCGGCTGGCCGGCGGGCTCGCCCTCGCGGGGGCGGTCCTCGCCGGCTGCGCGACCGCGGTGCCGCCGGTCGCGCCCGGCACGCTCGCCGTCGTCGCCGCCGAGAGCCAGTATGCCGACGTCGCCGCCCAGGTCGGTGGTCGCTACGTGTCGGTGGTGGCCGTGATGGACAACCCCAACGCCGACCCCCACGGCTTCGAGGTGTCGCCGAGCGTCGCGCGCGAGGTGGCGCGGGCCCGGCTCGTGGTCCAGAACGGCGCCGGCTACGACGACTTCATGCGCGTGGTCGAGGCGGCCACCCCGAACCCCCGGCGCCGGGTCGTCGTCGCCCAGCGGGTCCTCGGGCTCGCCCCGTCGATCCCCAACCCCCACCTCTGGTACGACCCCAAGACGATGCCGGCCGTGGCCGCGGCGATCGAGGCCGACCTCGCGCGCCTCGACCCCGCGCACCGGGCGTACTTCGCGGCGCGCCTCGCGCGCTTCGACGCCGCGATGGCCGCCCTGCGGGCGAGGGTCGCGGCCTTCGCCGCGCGCTTCACGGGCCGCCGGGTGGCGACCACCGAGCCCGTCGGCGACTACCTGCTCTCGGCCCTCGGCCTCGTGAACGCCACCCCGTTCCGCTTTCAGGCGGACGTGATGAACGGAGTGGACCCGGCGCCCCAGGACGTCGGGACGGTCGAGTCGCTCCTGACCGGTCGGCGGGTCGCGGCCCTGCTCGTGAACGCCCAGGTGTCGAGCCCGGTGACGACCACCCTCACGGGGCTCGCCCAGGGCGCCCACGTGCCCGTCGTCGCGCTCTACGAGACGATGCCGCGGGGCTTCACTTACCAGCGCTGGATGACGGCGGAGATCGACGCGATAGAGAGGGCGCTCACGACCGGGCGCTCGACGAGGAGGCTGACCTGATGGGATGCGAACCACTGCCCGAGGGCCGGCGCGAGCTCGTCCACGTCCACGACGTCGAGGTCACCCTCGGGGGGCGCACCGTCCTGCGCGACGTCGACTTCCGCATCGCCGAGGGCGAGTTCGTGGGGCTCATCGGTACGAACGGCTCGGGCAAGACGACGCTGCTGCGGGCGATCCTGGGCCTCCAGCCGACCTCGGGCGGCGAGGTGGTCGTCGCGGGCCGCGAGGGGCGCCGGGGCGGGCCCGTCGGCTACGTCCCCCAGCGCGTCACCTTCGACCACGACGTCCCGGTGCGCGTCGCGGACTTCGTCGCCCTCGGGGTCGACGGGACGCGGCTCGGCCTCGCGCGTCGGGGGCGGGGCGTGCGCGAGCGCGTGGACGAGGTGCTCGCCTCGCTCGAACTCGGCGCGCTCGCCGGCCGTCGGATCGGCGCCCTCTCGGGCGGGGAGCAGCAGCGGGTCCTCATGGCCCACGCGCTCGCGAGCCGCCCTCGCCTCCTGCTGCTCGACGAGCCGCTGGCCAACCTCGACCTGCCCCGGGTCCACGAGACCATCGCCGTCCTCGACCGCGTCCGGCGCTCCGAGGGGGTCGCCGTCCTGCTCTCCGCGCACGAGATCGGCCCCCTGGTCCCGGTGATGGACCGGGTGGTCTACGTCGCCCAGGGACGCGTCGCCTGCGGCACGACCGGGGAGGTGGTGCGCCCCGAGGTCCTGAGTGCCCTCTACGGCCACCACGTCGACGTGCTCAACGTCCACGGCCGGGTGGTGGTGGTCGAGGGCGAGCCGGGCGACCCGGGCGCCCACCCCGAGGTGGTGGTGCGCTGATGCACTGGCTCGTGGAGCCCGGCTTCTGGTCGAATCCCGTCGTGGGCCCCGCCCTCGTCCTGGGGGCGGTGGTGGCGGCGGTGTCGGCCGCGGTGGGGGTCGTCGTCGTGGTGCGCGGCCAGTCCTTCGCCGGCCACGCGCTCACCGACGTCGCGATGGCCGGCGGCGCCGGGGCCTCGCTCGTGGGCGCGTCGCCGCTCCTGGGCTTCCTCCTCGCGGGGATCGTCGGCGGGGGGTCGATCGAGGCGGCCGGGGCCGAGAGGGTCCGCGACCGCGACGTCGCCACCGGCGTCGTTCTGGGGGCCGCGGCCGGGCTCACGGCGCTCCTGCTCTACTTCGTCAGCTCCTCGACCTCGGCCACCGGCTCGACCCAGTCCGTTCTCTTCGGCTCGGTCTTCACGGTCTCGCGGTCGGTCGTGCCGCTCGGCGTGGCCGTCGCGGCGGCGACGCTCGTCACGCTCTTCTCCGTGCGTCGGCCGCTCCTCCTCAGCTCGCTCAGCCCCGAGCTCGCCGCGGCGCGCGGCGTGCGCCCCCGCGTGATGGGCCTGGTCTTCGTCGTGGTCCTCGCCGCCTCGGTGGCGCTGAGCGCCCTCGTGATCGGGGCGATCCTGTCGACGGCGCTGCTCGTGGGCCCGGCCTCCGCGGCCCTTCGCGTGTCGCGGGGCCTCGTCGGGGCCACGGTCGGGGCGATCGTCGCCGGGGTCGCCTCGGTCGAGCTCGGGATCCTCGCGAGCTACGACAGCTTCTACTGGAGCGCCGCGCACCGCAGCGTCCCGGTGAGCGCGTGCGTCGTCGGGGTGGTCCTGGTCGAGGTCGCGGCCGCGACCGTCTGGTCGCGGTGGCGCCGGGGGAGGGGCTAGGCGTGTTCGAGCCCTTCATGGTCAACGCCTGGCTGGCCGGGACGCTGGTGGCGGTCGTGAGCGGCGCCGTCGGGCTGTTCGTCGTGGAGCGCCACCGCGCCTTCGCCGCCCACGCGATCCCCAACGGCGCCTTCGCCGGCGCGGCCGGCGCCACGCTGGTCGGGGCGAGCCCCCTCCTCGGGCTCGTCGTGTTCGCGGTCGCCTCCGCGCTCGGCGTCGCCGCGCTCGGGCGCCGGCGCAACGACGTGGTGACCGCGCTGGCCCTGGTGACGATGCTGGCTCTGGGGGCGGCGCTGCTCGCGGCGAGCGGAGCCTACGAGCCGGCGATCGACGCGCTCCTCTTCGGCCAGGTGCTCGGCGTCTCGCGCGGCGAGGTGGTCGCCCTGGCGCTACTCGTGGTCGGGGCCGGGGCCGTGCTCGCCCTCGTCTTTCGCCCCCTGCTGTACTCCTCGCTCAGCGAGGAGGTGGCCGCCGCCCGGGGCGTGGCGGTGCGCGCGCTCGACGCGACGTTCCTCGTGCTCGTCGCCATGACCGCGGCCCTCGCGGTGCCCGTGGTGGGGACGCTGCTCACCTTCGCCCTGACGGTGGGCCCACCGGCGGCCGCGCGGGCGCTGGCCCGGGGGGCCGGGAGGGCGCTGGCGCTGGCGGCGGCGCTGTCGCTCGCCTGTGTGTGGGCGGCGATCGCGAGCGCCTACCTGTCGGGCTGGCCCATCGGCTTCTTCGTCGGCGCCTACGCCGCGGTCGAGTACGTGGTCGCCCGCGCCGCGTCGGCCTGGAGGGAGGGTCGGGCGCGACCCTAACGTGGGGCCGATGGACCCCGGTCGACTCCTCGACGCGTGCGCGTTCCCACCGGCCGGCGCCGCGGCGGACCTCGCGGTGTCGGGCGGGCCGGACTCGGTGGGCCTGGCGCTGCTCGCGCTCGAGGCCGGGCTCGCCGCGACGCTCCACCACGTCGACCACCACGCGCGCCCCGACAGCGGCGGCGACGCCGACTTCGTGCGCGCGCTCGGCGGGCGCCTCGGCGTGCCGGTGGTGGTGCACGACGTGTCGGTCCCGCCGGGCCCGAACTTCGAGGCCCGCGCGCGCGCCGCGCGCCGCGCCGTCCTGCCC
>JAKAEP010000074.1 GCA_021818265.1 Actinomycetes bacterium | reverse complement strand
CCCGTCCCGCCCGAGCTCGCCGCGAGCTACCAGGCGCCCCCCACGGTGCTCGAGGTCGAGCTCGACGGGCGCCGCGTCGGGGCGCTCGAGGCGCTGACCGCCCTCGGCCCCTATGTCGTGGTGACCCCCGACAACCCCTACTCGGTGCCGACCCCGCCCGAGGCGAACGCCCGGCGCCGCGTCGAGATGGCGGCGTCGCTCGCCGCGCTCGGGCTCGACGCTCGCCGTACGCGCGCGAGCGACCCCACGGGGGATTGGCCGAGCGAGGAGGGCTTCGCCCTCGCCGGGCTGTCGCGCGAGGACGCCGCGGCGCTGTCGCGGGCGTGGGGCCAGTACGCCTTCTACGAGGTGACCGGGGAGGGGGTCAGCGTGCGCGACGCGGCGCGCGGCGCGCGGATCTAGTCCGTCGCAGCCAGGGCGACGCCGACGGCGAGCGCGGGACCCTCGGCGTACTCGACACGGCGGATCGAGCCCGCGGCCATGAGGTCGGCCTCGGCGCGGCGTATCGCCTCGAGCGCCTCGGCCGGTCCGGAGAGGGCGAGCGCCTCGACGCCCGCGCGCTGGGAGACCCGGGCGGTGCTCTTCTCGCGCCGCACGGCCTCGAGGACCTCGCGCACCGCGTCGTAGGTGGGCTCGACGGGCGGGAGCGCCAGGGGCGCCGGCCACGGCGCCCGGTGGATCGAGCCCTCGTGCCACCACCGCCAGACCTCCTCGGTGACGTAGGGGAGGAACGGGGCGAAGAGGCGCTGGAGGACCGAGAGGGCGAGGGCGAGGGTCGCGCGGGCCGAGCGCACCTGGGCCGCGGTCCCCTCGCCGTAGGCGCGCAGCTTCACGAGCTCGAGGTAGTCGTCGCAGAACCCCCAGAAGAACGCCTCGGCGCGCTCGAGGACCCGGGCGTAGTCGTAGCGCTCGAAGAGCTCGGTCGCCTCGATGACGAGCCCGTCGAGCTGGGCGCAGAGGTCCCGGTCGAGCGCCTCGGTGACGTCAGCGGACGCGTAGGCGACGTCGGGCTCGATCCGGCCGAGGACGAACTTGCTGGCGTTCAGGATCTTGATCGCGAGGCGCCGGCCGACCTTCATCTGGCCCTCGTCGACGGCGGTGTCGGTGCCCGGGCGCCCGAGGGCCGCCCAGTAGCGCACGGCGTCGGCCCCGTGGCGCTCGAGCAGGGGCAGCGGGGTCACCGCGTTGCCCTTGGACTTGGACATCTTCTTGCGCTCGGGGTCGAGCACCCAGCCCGAGACGAGCACGTTGGTGAAGGGCAGGCTGTCGTGGCCGAGGTGGGCGCGCACCACCGTCGAGAAGAGCCAGGTCCGGATGATCTCGTGGGCCTGCAGGCGCAGGTCGAAGGGGAAGAGGCGCGTGAAGAGGTCGGTGCCCCAGTGGCCGGCGATCTGGGGCGAGAGCGAGCTCGTGGCCCAGGTGTCCATGACGTCGGGGTCGCCGACGAAGCCGCCCGGACGGCCCCGCTGGTCCTCGGCGTAGCCCGGCGGCACGTCGGAGGAGGGGTCGACGGGCAGGTCCGCGAGAGCGGGCCGGATCGGGTGGTCGACGTCGACCTCGCCGTCCTCGCCCACGGGGTACCACAGGGGGAAGGGGACGCCGAAGAAGCGCTGGCGCGAGATGTTCCAGTCGACGTTGAGCCCCTCGACCCACGAGCGGTAGCGATGCCGCATGAACTCGGGGTGCCAGTCGAGCTCCTCGCCCCGGGCGAGCAGGGCCTCGCGGTTCTCCAGGGTGCGCACGAACCACTGGCGGCTCGTCACGATCTCGAGGGGCCGCTCGCCCTTCTCGTAGAACTTGACCGGGTGGGTGATCTCGCGCAGGTCGCCCACGAGGGCCCCGCTCGCGCGCAGCATCTCCACGATCTGCGCGCGGGCCTGGGCGACGGTGCGCCCGGCGAGCTCGGCGTAGTGGGCGTTGGCCGCCGCAGGGTCGACCGAGGCGAAGGCCGGGTCGGCGAAGTCACAGGGCGCGAAGCGCCCGTCGCGGCCGATCAGCGCGCGAGTGGCGAGCTCGAGGTCGCGCCACCACGTGACGTCGGTCGTGTCGCCGAAGGTGCAGACCATCGCGATGCCCGAGCCCTTCTCCGGGTCGGCCAGCTCGTGGGCGACGACCGGCACCTCGACGCCGAAGAGCGGCGTGCGCACGGCGCTCCCCACGAGCCCGGCGTAGCGGGGGTCCCCCGGGTGGCAGACGAGCGCCACGCAGCTCGGGATGAGCTCGGGCCGGGTCGTCTCGATCTCGACGGTGCCCTCGGCGTCGACCCGGGGGAACGCCACCCGGTGGTAGACGCCGGGGCGCTCGCGGTCCTCGAGCTCGGCCTGGGAGACGGCCGTCTGGAAGTCCACGTCCCAGAGGGTGGGCGCGACGCTCGCGTAGACCTCCCCGCGCTCGAGCATCTCCAAGAACGCGCGCTGGGAGATCGCGCGCGCGTGCGGCGAGATCGTCGAGTACTCGAGGGTCCAGTCGACGGAGAGCCCGAGGAACTTCCACAGGCCCTTGAAGGCCTCCTCGTCGATCGCGGTGAGCCGCGTGCACAGCTCGACGAAGTTGCGACGCGAGACCGGGGTGCGCCCGTCGCCCCCGGACTCGTCGGGCTCGAAGTCGGGGTCGTAGGGGAGGGTCGGGTCGCAGCGCACCCCGTAGTAGTTCTGCACGCGGCGCTCGGTCGGCAGGCCGTTGTCGTCCCAGCCCACGGGGTAGAAGACGTCGCGACCGCGCATGCGGAAGAAGCGCGCCATGAGGTCGCCGTGGGTGTAGCTGAAGACGTGACCGAGGTGCAGCGTCCCCGAGACGGTGGGCGGGGGCGTGTCGATCGCGTAGATCGTCGCCTCGGTCGCCGCGCGGTCGAAGACGTAGGCGCCCTCGGCGTCCCAGCGGTCGCCCCAGACCGCCTCCAGGCCGTCAACCGTGGGCTGGTCGGGGACCCGGTAGGCCGGGGGCTGGTCGGGCATGGTGGCGTAGTTTAGAGCAGTGATCCGGCTCTTCGACTCGGCGCGCGGCGAGGTCTGCGACCTGCGTCTGCGCGACCCCGGGCGGGTCTCGATCTACGTGTGCGGGCCCACCGTCTACGGCCCGCCCCACCTCGGTCACGGCCGCTTCACCCTGGTCTGGGACGTGCTGCGACGCTGGCTGACCTTCCAGGGGCTGAGCGTCGAGTTCGTCTCGAACATCACCGACGTCGACGACAAGATCATCGCGCGCGCGGCCGCCGAGGGGCGCGCCGAGTCCGAGGTCGCCGCCGAGTGCGAGGCCGAGTGGTGGGCCGCGATGGCCCTGCTCGGGGTGGCCCGCCCCGACGAGGTGCCCCACGCCACCGACTACGTGGCGGGAATGGTCGAGCTCATCGAGGCGCTGCTCGAGCGCGGCGCGGCGTATCGCACGAGCGACGGGGTCTACTTCGAGGTGACGAGCGTGCGCGACTACGGCCTGCTGGCCGGCCAGCCCCTCGAGAGCCTGCGGGCCGGGGCCCGGGTGGGGGTGAGCGACGAGAAGCGCACGCCCCTCGACTTCGCCCTCTGGAAGGCCGCGAAGCCCGGCGAGCCGAGCTGGCCGGCGCCCTTCGGCGAGGGCCGCCCGGGCTGGCACACCGAGTGCGTCGTGATGGCCCTCGACCTGCTGGGCGAGGGCTTCGACCTGCACACCGGCGGGCTCGACCTCAAGTTCCCCCACCACGAGAACGAGCGGGCCCAGGCCGCCGCCCTCGGCCGGCCCTTCGCGCGCCACTGGGACCACAACGGGATGGTCACCGTCGGGGGCGAGAAGATGTCGAAGTCGCTCGGCAACTTCACCTCGCTCACCGACCTCGCCGCGCGCACCGACCCGCGGGCCTACCGCCTCTTGGTGCTGCGCAGCCACTACCGCTCGCCCCTCGAGGTGAACCCCTCGACGGTGGCCGACGCCGAGCGCGCCCTCGCGCGCCTCGACGCGTTCGCCCGGCGCTTCGACCTCGACCCCCTCGCCGGGGCCGACCGGCTCGTTCTCCACGACCGCCACGACTTCGCCGAGGAGGCCGACGACCTCTACGAGCGGGTCGCGGCCGCCCTCAACGACGACCTCGACACGCCCCTCGCGGTGGCCGACCTCTTCGAGGCCGTCACCGCGGCCAACCAGATGGAGGACGAGGGCCGCCACGGCCCCGCCCGGCGCCTCGCCCACGCCGTGAACACCCTCTTCGGGGCGATGGGGCTCGGCCTGCGCGCGGGCACCGACGGGGTCGACGACGTGACCCGCCGTCTCGTGGCCGAGCGTGACGCCGCCCGGGCCCAGAGGCGCTTCGGAGACGCTGACCGAATCCGCGACCAGCTCGTCGAGCGGGGCTGGGTCGTCGAGGACGGCCCGGCCGGGACCGTGGTGCGCCGGGCCTAGGCGTCTTGTGGGCCGCTAGGGCCCTCAGGTAGCGTTACCGGCGAGGTTGCCGTCGTGGTTCCCTCCAGGCCCGAGTGGGCCGAGAAGCGTTAACTGAAGGAGGCCCCGGTGGCCGCAGGAACCGTCAAGTGGTTCAACGACGAGAAGGGGTGGGGGTTCATCGCGGTCGATGGCCAGCCCGACGTCTTCGTCCACTACTCCGAGATCCAGGGCGATGGTCGTCGGACCCTCGTCGAGGGACAGAAGGTGGAGTTCGACATCGAGGCCGGCGAGCGCGGGCCGCTCGCCAAGCGCGTCGCCCTCGTCTAGAGCTGTCCGACCGGCGGCCGTCGCTACGCGGCGGCCGCCTCGTCGTGTCCGGGCCGATTTGGTAGCGTGGGTTACCCGTGGGTAACCCCGTAGGAGAGTAGGTGGCGATGGGCGAGTTCTCGATGGACCTCAACGAGGACCAGGTCACCCTGCGCGACTGGGTCCACGGCTTCGCGCTCGAGAAGATGCGCCCCATCGCCGCCGAGTGGGACGAGCGCGAAGAGACGCCCTGGCCCTTCATCCAAGAGGCCGCCAAGATCGGCATCTACGGGCTCGAGTTCATGATGAGCGCCCTCGCCGACCCGACGGGGCTCTCGCTCATGGTCGCCCTCGAGGAGCTCGCCTGGGGCGACGCCGGGCTGTGCATGTCGCTCATGGGCACCTCGCTCGGGGTCGCCGGCATCGTCGCGAACGGCACCCCCGAGCAGCAGATGGAGTGGGTCCCCCAGTGCTACGGCACCCCCGACGACGTGAAGCTCGCGGCGTTCTGCGTCTCGGAGCCCGACGCCGGCAGCGACGTCTCCTCGCTGCGCACCCGCGCCACCTACGACGAAGCACGTGACGAGTGGGTCCTCAACGGCACCAAGACCTGGATCACCAACGGCGGCATCGCCAACACCCACGTCGTGGTCGCCTCGGTCGAGCCCGAGCTGGGCGCCCGAGGCCAGGCCTCCTTCGTCGTGCCCGAGGGGACCCCGGGGATCCGCATGGGCCAGAAGTTCAAGAAGATGGGCATCCGCGCGAGCCACACCGCCGAGGTCGTCCTCGAGGAGTGCCGGGTGCCCGGCCGGTGCCTGCTCGGGGGCAAGGAGAAGCTCGACGAGCGCCTGGCGCGGGCCCGCGAGGGCAAGCGCTCCTCGGGCCAGGCGGCCATGGCGACCTTCGAGGCGACCCGCCCGGCCGTCGGGGCCCAGGCCCTCGGGATCGCCCGGGCGGCCTACGAGTTCGCCCTCGACTACGCCAAGGAGCGCAAGCAGTTCGGTCGGGCCATCGTGGAGAACCAGGCGATCGCCTTCAAGCTCGCCAACATGAGGACCTCGGTCGATGCGGCCCGCCTCCTCGTGTGGCGCGCCGCCTGGATGGCCGCGACCCGCAAGACCTTCACCGCCGGCGAGGGCTCGATGTCGAAGTACTTCGCGGGCGAGACGGCCGTGCGGGTGACCGAGGACGCCATCCAGATCCTCGGGGGCTACGGCTACGTGCGCGAGTACCCCGTCGAGCGTTGGCACCGCGACTCGAAGATCTACACCATCTTCGAGGGCACGAGCGAGATCCAGCAGCTGATCATCGCCCGGGCGATCTCGGGCAAGCACATCCGCTGACGAACGCCGTCGAG
>JAKAEP010000073.1 GCA_021818265.1 Actinomycetes bacterium | reverse complement strand
CTCGAGCCCGAGCCGGCCAGGTGGACGCGCTCGCCGAGGGTCGCCCCCAGCCAGTCCATCACCGCGGCGAGGCGCGGCTCGACCCGCCGGGCCGCACCCTCGAGGTGGTTGCGGCCGCCGGGTCGAGCGCCCGAGGCCACGAGCTCGTCGTAGGCGGCGTACACCGCCCCGGTGTCGAGGTGCAGCCCCGTGAGCACCAGGGTGACCTCGCGGGCTTCGAACGCGAGCGGGGTCACCCGCTCGCCCACGCCCTCGACGAGCGCCCGGCCGCCCACCTGGCAGAACGGCACGTCGGCGCCCAGGGCGAGCGCCGCCTCGGCCGACACCCCGCCGGCCCAGCGCAGGATCGCCGCGGCGTCGCTCGAGCCCCCGCCCAGCCCGCCCCCGGGCGGGACCTCCTTCACCAGGGTGACCCCCGCGGTCCGGCCCACGAGCGCCAGGGCCCGGGCGACGAGGTTCGTCCCGTCGCTCGGCACGGCCGAGTAGGGGCCGACGACGCGAAGGCCGCTCCCGCCCTCGTCGAGCTCCAGGTGGTCGCCGAAGGCGAGCGCGACCATCTCGGCGCGCAGCTCGTGGCGGCCGTCGTCGCGCCGCCCGGTCACCTCCAGGGTCCAGGTCAGCTTGGCCGGGGCCTCGAGGCGGGTCACCGCGCCGCCGCCAGCGCCGCGAACTCCTCGAGGGAGAGCTCCTCGGGCCGGCGGGTGGGGTCGACCCCGGCGCGCTCGAAGACGCCCTCGCTGGCCCAGTGGGCGAGCGAGCGGCGCAGCATCTTGCGCCGCTGGCCGAAGGCCGTGCGCACCACCTCGAACAGCTCGGCCTCGCCCACGAGGGCCGGGTCGACCGCGACGCGCTCGCGCCGCACGACCTCGACGAGCGAGGACTCCACGCGCGGGCGGGGCAGGAAGACCGACGCGGGCACCCGGCCCACCACCCGGGCCCGGGCGAAGTAGGCGACCCGCACCGACACCGCGCCGTAGGCCTCCTCGCCGGGGCCGGCCGCGAGGCGCTCGGCGACCTCGCGCTGGACCATCACGAGGAGGCGCTCAACCGAGGGGGCCCGCTCGAGCAGGGTGAGGACGACGGGGGTGGCCACGTTGTAGGGCAGGTTCGCCACGACGACGGCCGCGCGCCCGTCGAGGAGCGCCTCGACGTCGGCCTCGAGGGCGTCGGCGTGCACGACGCGCACGCCGTGGGGCTCGACGACCGCCGAGAGCGGCGCGATCAGGTGGCGGTCGACCTCGAGGGCGACGACCTCGGCCCCGGTCTCGGCGAGGGCCAGGGTGAGCGAGCCGAGCCCCGCCCCCACCTCGAGCACCAGGTCGCCCGCCCCCACCCCGGCGAGCCGGGCGATGCGCCGCACCGTGTTGGGGTCGACGACGAAGTTCTGGCCCAGCGCCCTCGAGGGGGAGAGACCCTGGTCGGAGAGGATCTTGGACAGCTCGGCGCGGGTGTGGGTCACCAGAGCACGCGGACCCGGATGACCCCCTGGCCCAGCGGGGCCAGCTCGGCGAACTGCGTCTGGTTGAGGTCCACCACGTGGTCGCCGCCCGCCTGCTCGCGGTCGGTGACGACGCAGGTGACGGACTTGCCGGTCGAGAGATCGGTGACGGTGATGGTGGTGCCCTTCGGGAGGTACGAGGTGGCGCACTGGCCGGGGATGTAGTTGTACCAGGTGGCGATGCCGACCCGGCTGTTGGCCGCGGTCGGCGTGGCCGTCACGGGCTGGGCGACGGTCGCGGTCGCGGTCGCGGTCGCGGTCGGCCGGGGACGGGGCCGACCGAGGGCGACGGCCAGGGTCACCTGGCCGTGCCAGGGCACGAGGGTGCCCGCCCGGGGCGACTGGGCGGTGGCGAAGGCCCAGCGGGTGCCGACGGCCCCCCGGACCGTGAAGAAGAGCTGATACGCCCTCATCAGGCGGAACACCTGGGCCCGGGAGCGCCCGACCAGGTCGGGGACCCGGCGCGGGCCCCGAGCGGGGACCATCCACACGTGCACCACGACCTGGCTGAGCCGGGCCACCACGGTGCCCGGCGCCGGCGACTGGGCCTCGACGCTGCGCCAGCGGTCGTTCGAGGCGCCCGGCCCGCGGGTCGTGAAGTAGAGCTGGTCGGCGCGCATCACCCGGTACACCTGGACCCGGCTCCGGCCGACGAGGTCGGGCACGCGCACGCGCGCCGGCGCGGAGCTCGCCCCGGCGCCGGCGCCGACGACGCCGGAGCCGACGAGCACGGCGAGCGCCACGATGGCCGCTCCCGCGATGCGCGACAGACGGGGGCGGACGCCCGCCCCCCCTCGGTATGTGCTCAGACCCGTCCTCCGCCTGGATCAGGGGGCCCGGGGCCCCGTCCAACGCTAGGAGAGGGGCCCGCCCGAGGCAAGCGACGCCCTAAACGCCGTTCTGACGAGGTATTACGCCGTGGGCAAGCCGAAGAGGCGGGCGGTGTTGGCGGCCGTCGCCGCGCGCAGGGCCCCCACGTCCTCGCCGCGCAGCCCGGCGAGGAACTCCCCCACCACGACGACGTAGGCGGGCTCGTTGGGCCGCCCGCGGTGGGGCACGGGGGCGAGGAAGGGGCTGTCGGTCTCGACGTGGAGCCGCTCGAGGGGCACCAGACGGGCCGCCGCGCGCAGCACCTCGGCGTTCTTGAACGTGACGATGCCCGAGATCGAGACGTCACAGCCCCGCTCCAGGCACCCCTCGGCGTCCTCGGGCGTGCCGGTGAAGCAGTGGATGACGGTGCGCGCCGGGACGCCCTCGCTGGCAAAGACGGCGAAGAGGTCGTCGAAGGCGTCGCGCGCGTGCACCACGAGCGCCAGGTCGAGCTCGTGGGCCAGGCCGACCTGGGCGGCGAAGGCCCGGCGCTGGTCGGAGCGGCCGCTGTGCTCGTAGTAGTAGTCGAGGCCGCACTCACCGATTCCGACCAGGCGCGACGCCCCCGATCGGGCGAGGTCGGCCACCGGGGCCAGGTCCTCGGTCGCCTGGTGGGGGTGGAGCCCCACCGTGGCGTAGGCCTCGAGGCCCGTGACCCGCCCGGCGACCTCGAGCGCCCCGGCCGAGGTGGCCGCGTCGGTGCCGATCACGACCACCCGCGAGACGCCGGCGGCCGCCGCGCGCGCGACGACCGCCTCGAGGGCGTCGCCGCCCTCCTCGAGGAAGGTGTCCTGGAGGTGGCAGTGGGCGTCGGTCCAGCCGCTCACGCGTCGTCCCGGATGCGCGGGAAGAGGGCCCCGCCGCGGGTCACCGGGCGCGGCGAGGGCGCGGCGCCCCAGCGCGCGCTCGCCTCGAGCGGCCCCTCGTCGGGCCGGCCCGCGAGCCCGAGGCGCCGCCAGATCTCGGCCGCGACCGACGGCATCACCGGCGAGACGAGGATCGCCACCACCCGGATGGCCTCGAGGGCGTCGCCCATGACCGCCTCGACCTCGGGGCCCGGGTCCATCTTCCAGGGCTCGTGGGCCTCGAGGTGGGCGTTGGTCGCCCCCACGAGCTCGAAGGTCGCCTCGAGCCCGCGGTGGGGGGCGAACCGGGCCCAGGCCTCGCGGTTGGCCGCGACGGCCGCCCCGGCCGCGGCGGCGAGCGGCCCGTCGGCGCTCGGCGCGGGCCCGAGGCCGTCGCACTTCGAGCCGATCACGGCCGCCACCCGCGCCACGAGGTTGCCGAGGTTGTTCGCGAGGTCGGCGTTGTAGCGCGCGACGATCCCCTCGAGGGAGAAGTCGCCGTCGTTGCCCAGGGCCGTCTCGCGCACCAGGTAGTAGCGCAACGGGTCGACGCCGAACTGGGCCGCGAGCTCGACCGGCGAGATGTCCTGGATGCGCACCCCGCCCGCGGCGACGAGCGACTTGGAGAGCTTCTCGCCACCCACCAGCAGCCAGCCGTGCACGTGGACGTGGTGGGGCGGCTCGAGGCCGGCGGCCATGAGCATGGCCGGCCACCAGACGCAGTGGAAGCGCAGGATCTCCTTGCCGATGAGGTGGTGGACGTGGGGCCACCAGTGCTCGACCTCGTCGTCCTCGCGCCCGTAGCCGATCGCCGTCAGGTAGTTGATGAGCGCGTCGTACCAGACGTAGAAGACGTGGCCCTCGTCCCAGGGCACCGGGACCCCCCAGCTGATCGAGGTCCGGGTGATCGAGATGTCCTTGAGGCCGCCCTTGATGAAGGCGCGGGCCTCGTTGCGCTTGGTCTCGGGGGAGACGAACCCCGGGTGGAGGTCGTAGTACTCGAGGAGGCGGTCCTCGAAGGCCGACAGGCGGAAGAACCAGTTCTCCTCCTCCATCTCCACGAGGGCCCGGTGGTGGACCGGGCAGGCCCCGTGGTCGCTCGCCTCGAGGGTGTAGTAGTCCTCGCAGCTGATGCAGTAGAGGCCCTTGTAGACGTCCTTGTAGATGAACCCGTTGTCGTAGATGCGGGTGAGGAAGGTCTGGACGGTCCGGTAGTGGCGGGGCTCGGTGGTGCGCAGGAAGTCGTCGTAGGCGACGTCGAGGGCCGCCCAGGCCTCCTTGAAGCGCGCCGAGGTCCGGTCCGTCCAGACCTGGGGGGTCACGCCGTTGCGCTCGGCCGCCTCGGCCATCTTCTGGCCGTGCTCGTCGGTGCCGGTGAGGAACATCGTGTCGTCGCCGCAGAGGCGGTGCCAGCGCGCGATCGCGTCGGCGTTGACCGTCGTGTAGGCCGTGCCCACGTGGGGGGCGTCGTTGACGTAGTAGATGGGTGTGGTCAGGTAGAAGCGGCCCATGGCAAGAGGTTACTGAGCCCCCCTAGGGCCGCCGTCGGAGCGAGAGCGCGACGTCGTAGACCTCGCGACGCGCGACGCCGAGGGCGCCGGCGACCTCCTCGACGGCCTCGCGCGTGCTCGCCCCGCGCGCCAGCGCCGCGCCGAGCGCCTCCTCGAGCGCGCCGCGGCTCGGCGGCTCGGGGGCGTCGGCGCCGGCGAGCACGACGACGACCTCGCCGCGGACCTCGCCCGCGAAGCGCGCGGCGAGCTCGGCGAGCGGCCCGCGCGCCACCTCCTCGTAGAGCTTGGTGAGCTCGCGCACCACCGCGGCCGGACGTTCGGGGAAGCGCGCGGCGAGGGCCGCCAGCGTCGCCCCGAGGCGCCGGGGCGACTCGAAGAAGACGACCGTGCGGGCCTCGCGGGCCCACTCCTCGAGCCGGGCGCGCTGCTCCGAGGCCCGCCGGGGGAAGAACCCCTCGAAGCAGAAGCGCTCGGCGGCGAGCCCGCTGACGCTCAGGGCCGCCACGACCGCCGAGGGCCCGGGGGCGGTCGTGACCACGAGCCCGGCCTCGGCCACCGCGGCGACGACGCGCGCGCCGGGGTCCGAGACGAGCGGGGTCCCGGCGTCGCTCACGAGGGCGACGACCTCGCCCCGGGCGACGCGGGCGACGACCTCGGCGGCGCGCTGGGCCTCGTTGTGCTCGTGCAGCGACTCGAGGCGCCCGGCCGCGTCGATGTGGCGGGCGGCGAGCAGCTGGCGGGTGCGCCGGGTGTCCTCGCAGTAGAGGGCGTCGGCGCCCGCCAGCACCGCGAGGGCCCGCTCGCTCAGGTCGCCCAGGTTCCCGAGCGGGGTGGCGACCACGACGAGCCGACCGCTGGCGGGGGTGGCGTCCACGGGCCTCCTTCGAGTGGCTCGCGTCCGACGCGGCCGACTACCATTGTCACCTATGTCTAAGCGGACGGTGAAGCGCAAGCTGCGCGCGAAGAAGAAGGCCAACCACGGCAAGAAGCCGAACTGCGGGCGCGGCTAGTCACGCCCCGAGGCCGCCCCAGGCCTCACCCCGCTCGGCCAGCAGCGCCGCGAGAACCGTCGGCCGGTCGCTGATCACCCCGTCGGCCCCCGCCGCCAGGGCCGCCTCCATCGCCTCGCGCTCGTTGAGCGTCCACACGTGCACCGCGACGCCCGAGCGGTGGGCCGCGTCGACGAAGGCCGGCGTGACGACCTCGATCCCCTCGTGCTCGGCGGGCACCTGCAGGGCCACGAAGGGCCAGGGGCGCACCTCGCCGGCGAGGTGCGCGAGGTAGAAGGCCGTCGCCTCCTCGGTCCCGGCCGACGTCGCCACC
>JAKAEP010000072.1 GCA_021818265.1 Actinomycetes bacterium | reverse complement strand
ACGAGCAGCATGTTGTTGAAGTCGTGGGCCACGCCGCCGGCGAGGGTGCCGAGGGCCTCGAGCTTCTGGGACTGGAGGAGCTGGAGCTCCATCTCGCGCGCCTCGGTGACGTCGGTGTTGACCCCGACGAAGTGCGTGGCCCGCCCGCGCTCGTCGAGCACCGGCGTGAGGGTGAGCCGGTTCCAGAAGGGCGTGCCGTCCTTGCGGTAGTTGACGAGCTCGACGAGCGTCTCGCGCTCCTCGGCGATAGCCCGGTCGATCGCCGCGACGGCCTCGGGGGCGGTGTCGGGCCCGTCGAGGAAGCTGGCGCCGCGCCCGAGGACCTCGTCCTCGCTGTAGCCGGTGAGGGTGAGGAAACTCGGGCTGGCGTAGACGACCCGGCGCTCGTCGCCGCTCGTCGTGATGAGGACGCCCTGGCTGATCGCGCTGAGCGCCCGGTCGTGGGTGCGCAGGGTCTCCTCGTCGGCCGCCCGGAGCCGCTCGTGGACGAAGCGGTCGAGGGCGAACGAGAGGATCGGGGTGATCTCCGAGAGGGCCTGGACGAGGCCGTCGCTGAAGTAGCCGGCCTGCTCGGAGTAGAGACCGAGGGTGGCGACCACCCGGCCGCCCTCGCGGATGGGGAACGACGCCGAGGCCCGGAAGCCGAAGCCGGCCGCCCGGCGGTGCCACGGCAGGGTCATGTCGTCGGCGAGGAAGTCGTTGATCACCTGGGGCACACCCTCGCGCAGGGCCCGGCCGGTGGGCCCGCGCGAGGTGATGTGCTCGGGATCGAGGCTGACGAAGAGCTCGTCGAGGTACGCCGACTGGCCGTACTTGGTCGCGACGTCGACCGTTCCCTCATGGGGGACGCCGACCCAGGCCAGGGCGAAGCCACCGACCTCGACGGCGATCCGACAGACCGTCGAGAACAGGTCGGCCGCGCTGGTCGACTCGCTCACGGCGCGGTTCGTCTGGGCGAGCATCGCGTAGAGCCGGGAGCGCTCCTCGAGGTCGTGCTGGGCGTCGGTGAGCTCGGTCACGTCGTGGGCGACGATGCCCACGCCGACGACCTCGTGGCCGACTCGCATGGGGTAGTAGCTCGCCAGCCAGTGTCGGTGCTTGGGGACCTCCGAGACCTGGTGCTCGGTCAGGCTCACGTTGGCGACGGTCGCCCCGGCGAGGACGCGCTCGTAGACGCCGCTCAGGTTCGACCAGGCGCGCGGGGCCACCTCGGCGACGCGCCGTCCGACGTGGTCGCTGACCGAGAGGCCGTGGCCGTCGGCGAGGACGGGGTTGATGACGAGGTAGCGGAACTCCCGGTCGAGCAGGGCGAAGCCGGTGGGGGTGTTCTCGAGGAAGAGGTCGAAGAGGGCCGCGCGGTAGGCCGGGTCGGCCGCGACCGACGGGTGGGTGGCCCGGGGGGTGGCGCCGCGGGCCGTCACCTCGCCCCGACCCCGCTTCGGTTCACGTCGCATCGGCCACCGCCTCCCACGCACTCTAGTGAGGGCGCCCGAGGCGAAGGGGCACGGCTCGCGTCGCCGCGAGGTCACCGGAGCCAGGTCGGGATGCCCGTGCTCAGACGCTTCACCACCGTCACCGGCCCGTTCTTCGAGTTGGTCGTGTAGACGGTGTTCGAGACGGTCTTCATCGACGTCGCGCTCACGACCTCGTCGATCTGGCCGGCGTTGAGGCCCTGGTGGTTGACGGGCGTGTACTGCAGCGGGGCCAGCGAGGGCGTCTGGGTGAACGTCGAGTGCGTGAGCAGCTTCAAGAAGCTCGCGCGGGTGAAGTTGCGCCCGGCCGCCTTGAGGGCCTCGACGAAGGCGACCCCGAAGCCGATGCCGTACTCGATGTTGCCGTTGAGCGGCGAGGTCGAGGTGAAGCCGGGGAAGTCCGTCGGGTCGGCCTGGATGACCTTGTACATCCACTTGATCCACGGGCTGCCGCTCGTGGGCGTCGGCAGGTAGGTGAAGCTGACCGCGCCCACCTCGGGGTCGACGCCCAGGCTCTTGAACGGCTCGGCGACCGTCTGGGGGTCCGAGCCGACGCTGGAGATCACCCAGTGCGGGGCGTAGCTCAGCTGGAGCGCGGCGCCCAGGGCCGCGTCGGTCGCCCCGGGGATGGTGTCGAGGTAGACCACGGTGCACTTGGCGTTCTGGAAGGCCTGGATGTACGGGGCGATGGACGCGCCGTTGGTCGCCACGAGCGAGGTCGTCGAGTAGAAGTCGGTCACGACGGGGCTCACGCCGCCGGCCACCAGGCCGGCCAGGCCGTTGGTGCCGAAGTCGTCACCCTGGCCGAGGAAGCAGACGTTCTGGTTCGCGTAGGTCGAGAGGATGTACTTGGCCAGGATCTTGCTCTCGACGGGGTAGCTGGGCTGCCAGCCGAACAGTCCGGGGTACTGGGACGGGTCGTTCCAGTCCGAGGAGCCCGAGTTCACGAAGAGCTGGGGCACGCCGTTCTTCTTGAGCAGGGTCCGCACGAGGTCCTGGGTCGGGGTCCCGAGCGAGCCGACCGTGGCGAAGACCGGCAGCGCCAGGAGCTTCTGGGTCTGGGTGACCGTGTTCGGGACGCCGGTGCAGCCGAAGCCCGGGGTGCCGTAGCAGTCGTCCTCGAGCACGTAGCGGATCTTGCGGCCGTTGACGCCGCCCTTGGAGTTGACGTACTTGAAGACCGCGTTCGCGGCCTTGGCGACCTGGTTGTAGCCCGACGAGGCGATGCCCGTGAGCGGGACGGTGGCGCCGATGGTCACCTGGGAGGCCGTCACGCCGGGCACCTTGGGCGCCCGGGCCTTGGACGCGGCACCCGCGTCCCCTATCGACGTGGCCGCCGTGGCGAGGGTCGCGCACAGGAGAAGTGCCGATCCGGCCGAAGCGATGCGTCGCCACTGAGATATTGCCATCGTGTGATGTCCCCCCTGATGAGTGTCCGGAACGGTCAGTTACCGCCTGGTACCGCTTTCTGGGGCGAGCGTAGGCCCTCCCCGGGTGCCGCGCAAGTCAGCGCCGCTCGCGCGCGAGGGCCCGTCGCTGGCGCAGGTGTCGGATCGTCCCGGCGATGCCCAGGGGCGAGAACATCATGGTCACGATGAGCAGGGCTCCGAAGATGATGCCGTTGAGCTGGCTCGCCAGGTTGCCCTGGGGGTTGAGGCCGGTGCGGGCGACGAACCACGCGATGACGTTGGTCGAGTAGGCGTAGACGACCCCGCCGATGATCGCCCCGGAGATCGTGCCGATCCCCCCGATCACGATGACCGCGAGGATGGTGATCGACAGGGCGAAGCCGTAGGTCGCGGGCGAGACCGAGTTGTTGAGCAGCGTCCACAGCGCCCCGCCGAGCGCGGCGTAGGCGGCGCTGATGACGAAGGCGATCACGCGGGTGCGCGGCAACGCGACGCCGACGAGCTCGGCCGCGACGTCGTTGTCGCGCACCAGGCGCATCGCCCGGCCGGTGCGGCTGGCGAACAGGTTGGCCATGAAGAAGAAGGCGACGCCGGTGGCCACCATGACGACGTCGGTCAGCCAGAGCGTGTCGGTCGTGAGCGTGGGCGTGCCCGCGTGGAAGAGCCCGACGAGCCAGGGGGGCGCCGTCACCGAGTTGGGCAGCTGGAGCCCGGAGTCGCCGCCGGTCCAGGAGTTGAACGAGCTGAGGATCGCCGGGAAGGCCACCGCGAAGGCCAGGGTCATGCCGGCCAGGTAGGGCCCGCGCAGGCGGGTGGCCGGCAGGCCGAGCAGCAGGCCGAACAGGGCGCCGACCGCGACCGAGATGAGCAGGGTCACCACGATCGGGGTCGTGGCGTGGTGGTTGGCCCAGATGGCCGTGGCGAAGGCTCCGACCCCCATGAAGGCCCCGTTGCCGATCGATATCTGGCCCGAGGCGCCGGTGAGGAACGACAGCCCGAGCAGCACGATAGCCATCCCCGCACCGGTCGCGAGGTTGAAGTCCGTCGGCACCGAGAGGAAGGCGGTGGCGAAGACCACCAGGTCGACGAGCACCACGGTGAGCATCGCGCGCGCGAGGGCCGGGTGCTCGGCGCGCACGGTGGGCAGCGAGCCGACGAAGCCCCCCACGGCCGCGACGGCGGCCACGGCCGCGACGGCGACCGCGTCGCTCGTGCGCGGGGCGAGGGCGAAACCGAGCGCCACGGCCACCACCAGGCCACCCAGCGCCACCGCGCCACGGCGCGCCACGGCGCTCATACCCGCCTCGCCGCGCTGCGGGTGAGCAGGCCGTTGGGCCGCACCATGAGCGACACGATGAGGATGCCCAGGGCCACCAGGATGATCGCGTTGGAGTTGAGGTAGTCGCCGACGAACTGCAGCACCACGCCCAGCGCGATCCCCGAGGCGACCGCGCCCACGGGGCTGTCCAGGCCCCCGACGGCCGCGGCGATGAAGCCGAAGGCGAATATGCCGTCCATCAGCTGGGGGGTGAGGCCCGTGAAGAAGTTCGAGGCGACCAGGATTGCCGTCACGGCGCCGACGGCCGTGGAGAGCATCCAGCCCAGGGTGAGCATCCGGCCGACCCGCACCCCCAACAGCCGCGAGACCTCGGGCGCGAGGGCCGAGGCGCGCAGCTGCAGGCCGATTCGGGTGAAGCGGAAGAGGCCCACGATGGCCCCCATCACCACGAGGGCGGTCACGACCTCGAACAGGCTGAAGGGCGACAGGCCGACGGGCTGGCCGGCCAGCTTCCAGTCGATGGGGGAGAAGGGGGCCGGCAGGCTACGCGGGGTGGTCGACCAGATCGCCGCGGCGAACGCCTCGAGGATGATCAGGTACCCCACCATCACGACGATGGGGTTTATCTCGGGCTTGCCGTAGAGGGGGCGCACGAGCACCCGCTCGGTCACCGCGCCGATCGCGAAGGCGGCGACCAGGCTCACCCCCACGCAGACCCAGTAGGGCCAGTCGTAGGAGAGCAGCCCCATGCCGAGGTAGGTCGCGAACATCGGCATGGCGCCCTGGGCGAAGTTGAGCACCCGGGTCGCGCGCCAGACCAGCACGAGGCTCAGGGCGACCAGGCCGTAGATGGCTCCGTTGGTGAGCCCACTTAGGACGTCGGTCACGACCCGCGACGTGAGGAAGCTGTCCACTACTCCACCATCCCGAGGTAGTACTGACGGAGCCGCTCGTCGGCCGCGACGACCTCGGCGGGCGCGTCGGCGACGACGCTGCCGACGTTCAACACGACGGCGTGGTGCGCGATGCGCAGGGCCGACGACGCGTTCTGCTCGACGAGCACGACGGTGAGGTCCTTGGTCGCGCACAGCTCGGCGACCGTCGCCATCAACTGGGCCGTCACCAGTGGCGCGAGGCCGAGCGAGGGCTCGTCGAGCAGGAGGACCGAGGGCCGGGCGATCAGCGCGCGGGCCATGGCGAGCATCTGGCGCTCGCCGCCCGAGAGCTTGGCGGCGTGCTGCTTGCGCCGCTGGCCGAGCACCGGGAACGCCTCGTACTGCTGGGCGAGGCCCTCCTCCAGGGGCACCTTGGCCACGATCGCACCGAGGCGCAGGTTCTCCTCGACGGTGAACTCGGCGATGACCCCGCGGCCCTCGGGCACGTGACCGACCCCCAGGCGTGCGATGTCCTCGGGCCGGCGGCGGGTGAGGACGCGCTCGTCGAGCGACACGGTGCCGCTCTGGGGCGCGACGAGCCCGCTGATCGTGCGCAGCAGGGTCGTCTTGCCGGCGCCGTTGGCGCCGAGCACCGCGGTGATCTTGCCGGTCTCGGCGCGTAGCGACACCTCGCGCAGCGCGTAGACCGCCCCGAAGGCCACGGTGAGCCGCTCGACGGCGATCACTCGCTCACCCCGAGGTAGGCCTCGATGACCGCGTGGTTGTCGCGCACCTCGCTCGGGGTGCCGGTGGCGATGACCTGGCCGAAGTTGAGCACGACCAGCCGGTCGACCAAGGGCATCACGAACTCCATGTTGTGCTCGACGAGCAGCACGCCCATCGTCTGGCGCAGTTCGACGATGTGCGCGGCGAACTCCTCGAGCTCGGCCTCGTCGAGTCCGGAGGCGGGCTCGTCGAGCATGAGGAGGCGGGGCTCGCCCATGAGCGCCCGGGCCAGGGCCACCTTCTTCGCCGTGCCGTAGGGGATGGTCGAGGGCAGGCGGTGGG
>JAKAEP010000071.1 GCA_021818265.1 Actinomycetes bacterium | reverse complement strand
TGAACGGCTGGGAGCTCGGCAGCGGCTCGGTGCGCGTGCACCGGCCCGACGTCCAGCGCGAGGTCTTCCGCTCGCTCGGGATCTCCGACGAGGAGGCCGAGTACCGCTTCGGGTTCCTGCTCGGGGCGTTCCGCTACGGCGCCCCGCCCCACGCGGGCTTCGCCTTCGGGATCGACCGGCTGGTGGCGATCTTCGCCGGCGTGGAGAACATCCGCGAGGTGATCGCCTTCCCCAAGACCCAGTCGGGCGCCGACCTCATGACCGGCGCGCCCAAGGTCATCAGCGAGCGCCAGCGGCGCGACCTGCACCTCGGGCCGGCCCGGCCGGCGTAACGCCCCACCAGGGGTAATCGGGCCCGCCGGTAGAGTGACCCCGTGGACGCCGCCGACCTGCGCACCAGGTTCCTCGACTTCTTCGCCGCGCGCGGACACCTGGTCGTGCCCTCGGCGAGCCTGATCCCCAACGACCCGACCCTGCTGCTGACGGTGGCGGGCATGGTGCCCTTCAAGGCCTACTTCCTCGGCGAGGAGGTGCCCCCGCGGCGCCGGGCCGTGTCGGTCCAGAAGTGCTTCCGGACCCTCGACATCGACATCATCGGCACGACCCAGCGCCACCTCACCTTCTTCGAGATGATGGGCAACTTCTCCTTCGGGGACTACTTCAAGGAGGACGCCATCGCCTTCGCCTGGGAGCTCGTCACCGAGTCGCTCGGCCTCGACCCCGACCGGCTGTGGGTGACGGTCCACGAGAGCGACGACGACGCCGAGGCCATCTGGCGCGACCGGGTGGGCGTCGCCCCCTCGCGCATCCAGCGCCTGGGCGAGGACAACTTCTGGGAGATGGGCCCGACCGGCCCGTGCGGGCCGTGCTCGGAGATCTTCTACGACAAGGGGCCGTCCTTCGGCGCCGACGGCGGGCCGGCCCACGGGGGCGAGGACCGCTTCGTCGAGTTCTGGAACCTCGTGTTCACCCAGTACGACCGCCAGGCCGACGGCACCCTGGCCGAGCTGCCCCAGAAGAACATCGACACCGGCTCGGGCTTCGAGCGGACCCTGGCCATCTTGAACGGCGTGGAGTCGGTGTTCGCGACCGACCTCTTCGGCCCCCTGCTCGAGGCCGCCGCCCGGGCGGTCGACACCCCCTACGGCGCCGACGAGGCGAGCGACGTGCTCATCCGGCGCATAGCCGACCACGGGCGGGCCATGACCTTCCTCGTGGGCGACGGGGTCCTGCCCTCGAACGAGGGGCGGGGCTACGTGCTGCGACGCATCGTGCGCCGGGCCGTGCTGGCGGCGCGCCGGGCCGGCTCGGAGCGCCCCCTCGCGGCCGACCTCGTGGCCGCGACGCTGGCCAAGATGGGCGACGCCTACCCGAACCTGGTCGCCGACCGCGAGCTCATCGTCGAGGTGCTCGAGCGCGAGGAGCACGGCTTCGCCCGCACCCTGCGCACCGGGCTCAGCCTGCTCGAGGAGGCCCGCGCCGAGGTCGCCGCCGCCGGGACGGCGGTCTTCCCGGGCGAGGTGGCCTTCCGACTGCACGACACCCACGGCTTCCCGATCGAGCTGACGACCGAGGTGGTCGCGGAGTCGGGGATGACGGTCGACCGCGCGGCCTTCGACGCCGCGATGGCCGCCCAGCGCGAGCGGGCCCGCGCCGCCGCGAAGACCCTCCACGTGGCCGACGACACCCAGTACCGCGAGCTGCTCGAGCGCACCGGCCCCAGCGAGTTCGTGGGCCGCGACGTCAGCCGCTACTCCGTGGAGACGACGGTGCTGGCGGTGCTCGCCGGCGCCCACGGCGAGAGCGAGGTCTTCCTCGACACGACGCCCTTCTACGCCGAGGGCGGCGGCCAGGTGGGCGACACCGGGGTGATCGTCACCGAGTCCGGCCGGCTCGAGGTCCACGACACCCAGAGCGTCGCCGGCGGGCTCATCGCCCACCGGGGGGCGCTCACCGGCGAGATCGCGGCGGGCCAGAGCGCGGTGGCGACGATCGACGCCGACCGGCGCGAGTCGACCCGGCGCAACCACACGGCGACCCACCTCCTGCACGCCGGGCTGCGCCAGGTGCTCGGCGACCACGTGCGCCAGCAGGGCTCCTACGTGGGGCCCGACCGGCTGCGCTTCGACTTCAGCCACGGCGGCGGGCTCGCCCCCGAGGAGGCCGACGCGATCACCGAGATCGTCAACGGCGACGTGATCGCGAACGACCCGGTCGAGACGATCCAGACCACCAAGGCCGACGCCGAGACGATGGGGGCGATCGCCTTCTTCGGCGACAAGTACGGGGACCGGGTGCGCGTGGTGCGCGCCGGGCGCCACAGCCTCGAGTTCTGCGGCGGGACCCACGTGGAGCGCCTGGGCGACATCGGCCAGGTCCAGATCGTGAGCGAGGGCTCGATCGGCTCGAACACCCGCCGGCTCGAGGCGGTGAGCGCCCGGGGCGCCTTCCGGCGCAGTCGGGAGATGGAGCGGCTCCTCGGGGCGGTCGCGTCCACCCTGAAGACCTCGACCGAGGACGTCGTCCCGGCCCTCGAGCGGGTCCTGGAGCGGCTGCGCGACGTCGAGACCCAGTACGCGGCCCTGCGCCAGAGCCAGCTGGCGCGCTTCGCCGACGAGCTCGACCAGGCCTCGAGCGGCGACGCGGTGTGGGCGCGGGTCGACGGGGTCGCCCAGGACCAGCTGCGCGTCGTGGCGGCCGACCTCCAGCGGCGGGGCCGGCGGGTCGTGGTGCTGGTGGGCGCCCACGAGGGCAAGGTGGCCCTCGCGGTGGCGACCGACGGCTCGCTCGACGCGACGGCGACGGTGCGGTCGCTCGCCAGCCACGTGAGCGGTGGCGGTGGGGGGAGCGACCGGCTGGCCGTGGCCGGCGGGCGCGACCCCGGGGGCATCGACGCCGTGCTGGTCGCGGCGCGGTCCCTCTGACCGTGGGGCGGGTCCTCTCCCTCGACCCGGGCACCGTGCGCTGCGGGGTGGCGCTCAGCGACTCGGCGCGCACCATGGCCTTCCCGCGCCCGGCGCTCGCCGCCGGCGAGGGCCTCGTCGCCCGGGTCGCGGCCCTCGTCGCCGACGAGGCCGTCGAGACCGTGGTGGTGGGCCGCCCGGTCGCCCTGTCGGGCCGGGCGACCGCGAGCACGTCGCTCGCCGACGAACTCTTCCGGGACCTGCGCACCGCGCTCGCCGGCGTCGAGGTCGTCGCGTTCGACGAGCGGCTGACGACCGTGGAGGCCGGCCGGCGCCTGGCCGGTGCGGGCCGGCGCGCCCGCGAGGCGCGCGAGGCCATCGACAGCGCCGCGGCCGTCGTGGTGCTCGAGGCGTACCTCGGGGGCCCGCGTGGCTAGCCACGCCGAGGAGAGGGCCCCGGTCGGCCGCTCGCGCGCCCTGCTCGCGGCCGGGGTCGTCGCGGCCCTCGTCGCGGCGGCCGTCCTGTGGTTCCTGCTGCAGATGTACCCGATCTTCTCGGGCGGGCACAAGCGCGTGATCGTCGAGGTGACCCCGGGCCAGTCCTTCGCCCAGGTGGCCGGGGACCTGCGCCGGGCCGGGGTGATCGCCTCCCCCTTCGCGTTCCGCCTGGAGGCGGTCGTGCTCGGCGCCCCGATCGTCCAGCCGGGGGCCTACCAGATGCGCCAGGGCGCGTCGTTCTCGAGCGTGCGCGCCGTGCTCGCGGGCGGTCCGAACGTGGCGCTCATCGAGAACACCGCCGGGCTCACCACCTACGAGCTCTACCAGCAGGTGGCGGGCTCGGTCCTCGGGACCCGCTACGCGACCGCCCTGCAGAAGGCGCTGCCGGCCGCCGCCGCGCAGAGCCCCTACCACCAGGGGACCTCGCCCGAGGGGCTCATCGGCGAGCGCGCGTACCTCGTCACCCCGGGGACGACCCCGGCGCGCCTCGCCCACGAGATGGTGGCGGCCTTCGACGCCGAGGCGGCCCGGGCCGGGCTCACCCCGACGACGACGATCGACGGGCTCGACGCCTACCAGCTCGTGGTGGCGGCCTCGATCGTCGAGAAGGAGGGGTACTACCCCAAGAACATGCCCAAGGTGGCCCGGGTGATCTACAACCGCCTGGCGACGGGCGACGCCCTGCAGATGGACGCCACCGTGCTCTACGCCCTGCACATCGACGGGGGACCGGTCACCCACGCGATCGAGCAGACCCCCTCGCCCTACAACACGTACCTCCACGCCGGACTGCCGCCGACGCCGATCTGCACCGTGTCGGCGAGCGCCCTCGCGGCCGTGCTGCACGCCCCCCCGGGGCCCTGGCGGTACTTCGAGGTGATCGACAAGGCCGGTGACGAGAGGTTCTCGAGCACCTTCGCCGAGCAGCTGAAGGCCGAGGCCCTGGCGGCGAAGAGGGGGCTCTGATGGAGTGGCGCCTCGGGGTCGTGGGCTCGCCCGTCGCCCACTCCCTCTCGCCGGCCCTGCACGAGGCGGGCCTGGCGCGCGCCGGGCTCACCGGCCACTCGGTGCGCCGCGAGGTCGCGCCCGCCGAGGCGAGCCGACTGCGCGAGCTGGTGCTCGCCGAGTTCGACGCCGTGGCGGTCACGGCGCCGCTCAAGGGCCGGGCCCTCGATGCCTGTGACGAGGTGACCGAGGTCGCCCGGCGCACCGCCTCGGTGAACGGCATCGTGGTGCGCGAGGGCCGCCTGGTCGGGGAGTCCACCGACGGCGCCGGCTTCCTCGACGCCCTGGCGGCGGCCTACGGCGAGGTCGTCGGCGACGCCCACGTGGTCGTGCTCGGCGCCGGCGGCGCGGCCCGGGCCGTCGTCGACGCCCTGGTCGAGGCGGGGGCGGCGAGCGTGTCGGTCGTCGCGCGCCGGCCCGAGGCGGCCGAGCGGCTCGCCGCGGGCTACCCGCGCGTGCACCCCGGGGCCCTCGTCTACCGGCCGGTCGGGGTCGTCGTGAACACCGTCCCGGCCCACGCGCGCGGGCCCGAGGGCGCGATCCTGCAGGGCACGAGCGCCGACACCGTCGCGGTCGACCTGGCCTACGAGCCCCGCGAGACGCCCTGGCTGGCCCGGTACGCGGCGGCGGGGTGCCGGACCCAGAACGGGCTCGCGATGCTCTGCTACACGGCGGCGCGGCTCATGTCGGGCTGGTGGGGCGTAGCCTTGGACGGTGCCGAACTCCTCGAGGTCGTGAGGTGAGCGAGGTCCGCGAGGTCCGCGACCTGGTGCTGGGGCGCCTCCGGGCCCCCGGGACGATGGACTGGGGCCTGTTCGTCGGGATCGTCGTCCTCGGGCTCACCGGGGTCGTCATGATCTACAGCGCCACCCGCCAGGCGCTGGTGAACGCCGGGCTCAACCCCCACTACTACGTCGAGCGCCAGGCCGTCTTCGTGGTGCTCGGCGTGGTGGTGATGTACGTCGTCTCGCGCTTCGACTACCGGCGCTTCGAGATCGCGGCCACCCCGCTGTACGTGGTGAGCCTGCTCGCGCTCGCGGGGCTCTTCGTCGTGGGCCGCAGCGCCCTCGGCGCCCAGCGCTGGTACAGCCTCGGCGGGACGATCCAGATCCAGCCGAGCGAGTTCACCGTGCTCTGCCTGGTGCTGGCCGTGGCCACCTACTGCGAGCGGCGCCGCGAGGGCCTCACCATGTACGACGTGGCGCGGCTCCTCGTGATGTCGGCCGTCCCGCTGCTGCTCATCGTGAAGCAGCCCGACCTCGGGACCTCGGTGGTGATCGTGCTCACCATCGGCGCGATGCTCGTGGTGGCCGGGGTGCCGCCCCGGTTCATGACCATGCTGGCGGTGCTGGGCTCGGTGGGCCTCGTCGTGGCCACCTACCTCGACGTCCTCAAGCGCTACCAGGTCGACCGGTTCACGGCGTTCCTCAACCAGAACTCCAACAACCCCCTGCTGGCGCCGCTGATCTACCAGGTCGACAACGCCAAGTCCGCCATCGGTGCCGGCGGACTCCACGGGGCGGGCCTCTTCCACGGCCTGCAGACCGTGCTCGGCTACGTGCCCGAGCAGCAGACCGACTTCATCTTCACCGCCATCGGCGAGCAGGTCGGGTTCATCGGCTCGGTCGTGGTGATCGGGCTGCTCGCCTTCGTGGCCTACCGGATCTTCATGGTGGGCCGCCACGCGCGCGACACGATGGGCCGGCTCCTCGCGATCGGCATCTTCGTCTTCTTCGCGTTCAGCTGCTTCGAGAACATCGGGATGGACATGGGCATCATGCCCATGACGGGCATCCCG
>JAKAEP010000070.1 GCA_021818265.1 Actinomycetes bacterium | reverse complement strand
CGGCCCTGCTCTACGAGGTGGTCGAGGGCCGGGCTCGGTAGCCTGGGCCGATGGGAGCCCTCACCCTCGAGACCATCCGCCGCGCCCCCAAGGTCCTCCTGCACGACCACCTCGACGGGGGCCTGCGCCCCGCGACGGTCGCCGAGCTGGCGCGCGAGTCGGGCTACGCGAGGCTCCCGACCTACGACGTCGAGGAGCTGGCGCGCTGGTTCGTGGTCGACGAGCCCGGCGCCGACCTCGTGCGCTACCTCCAGGGCTTCGCCCACACGATCGCGGTCATGCAGACCCGCGACGAGCTCGAGCGCGTCGCCCACGAGTGCGCCCTCGACCTCGCCCGCGACGGCGTCGTCTACGCCGAGGTCCGCTTCGCCCCCGAGCAGCACCTCGAGCGCGGCCTCACCCTGCACGAGGTCGTGCGCGCGGTGCTCGACGGCTTCGCCTCGGGCGCCAAGGAGGCCGAGAGCGAGGGCCACCCGATCGTCGTGCGCGCGCTGCTCTCGGCGATGCGCCAGGCCGAGCTCTCCGAGACGATCGCCCAGGTCGCGGTGGACTTCCGCGACGAGGGGGTGTGCGGCTTCGACATCGCCGGGCCCGAGGACGGCTTCCCGCCGACCAAGCACCTGCGGGCCTTCCACCTCATCCAGCGCGAGGACTTCCACCTCACGATCCACGCCGGCGAGGCCTTCGGCCTGCCCTCGATCTGGGAGGCCGTGCAGTTCTGCAACGCCGAGCGCCTCGGCCACGGGGTGCGCATCGTCGACGACCTCACCGAGGGACCGGGCGGGACCCGGCTGGGCCGGCTCTCGTCGTACGTGAGGGACCGGCGCATCCCCCTCGAGGTCTGCCCCACCTCCAACGTGCACACCGGGGCGGCGCCCTCAATCGCCGAGCACCCGATCGAGCGCCTGCGCCGGCTGCGCTTCCGGGTCACGGTCAACACCGACAACCGGCTCATGAGCGGGATCACCCTCTCGAGCGAGTTCGCCGACTGCGCGGCGGCCTTCGGCTGGACCCTCGAGGACGTCCAGTGGCTGACCATCAACGCGGCCAAAAGCGCCTTCTACGGCTTCACGGACCGGCTCGCCCTGATCGACGGGGTCATCAAGCCCGGCTACGCCGCCCTACGCGCCGAGCTCGAGGCGGGCCGAGAGGTCTGAGAGGACCCCCTCGGCCCAGGACGCGGCGCGCTCGCGCTGGTCCGACAGGCCCCCCTCGCGGGGCGGGGTGAGCTCGAGGTAGGCCTTGACCTTGGGCTCGGTGCCCGAGGGGCGCACGACCACCCGGCCGAGCCCGCCGAGCGTGAGCCGCACCCCGGCCGTCGGCGGGAGCCCCCGCCAGCCCCGGGCGAGGTCCTCCACGCCGGTCACGGCCAGTTCCCCGAGGCGGGCCGGGGGGTCGTCCACGAGGGCGGCCACGGCCGCGTCGATGCGCGTCGCCCCGTCGACGCCCGGGGCCCGCACCGACAGGGCCGAGGTCGCGTGGACCCCGAAGGCCGTCTCGAGCTCGTCGAGGCGCTCGAGCAGGGTCTGGCCCCGGGCGGCGAGCTCGTGGGCGAGCCGGGCGAGGCACAGCGCCGCCGAGAGGCCGTCCTTGTCGGCCACGAAGGGGTCGACGGCGAAGCCGAGCGCCTCCTCGTAGCCGAAGGCGAGGCCCCGAGGGCCCCCGGCGCGGGCGATCCACTTGAAGCCCGTGAGCGTCGTCGCGCAGGCGACCCCGGCCGAGGCGGCCATCGCCGCGAGCAGCGAGGACGAGACGAGCGACGTGGCCACGGGACGCCCCTCGGCGCGGGCGCCCTCGAGGAGCGCCGAGGCGAGGAGCGCCCCGATCTCGTCGCCGCGCAGCGTGCGCCAGCCCTCGGGGGTCGCCACGGCCGCCCCGAGCCGGTCGGCGTCGGGGTCGTTGGCGAGCACCAGGGACGAGCCCGCCGCCTCGGCGCTCTCGATCGCGAGGTCGAGGGCGCCGGGCTCCTCGGGGTTCGGGAAGGGCAGGGTCGGGAAGGCCGGGTCCGGATCGAACTGGGCCGCCACCACGTCCAGGCGGCGGTAGCCGGCGCGCGCGAGCAGGTCGGTCGCCGTCGCCCCGCCCACGCCGTGCAGGGGCGTGTAGGTGACGGCGAGGTCGCTCTCGCCCACCGCGAAGCGACCGAGGAGGTGGTCGCGGTAGCGGTCGAGGAGCGCGTCGTCGGCGGTCGCGTGGCCCGGGGCCCCGCGCGTCCCCAGCCGGGCCGGTCCCGCGCCGGCCATGTAGCGCTCGACGACCTCGTCGTCCGGCGGGACGATCTGGGCGCCGTCGCCGGCGTAGAGCTTGTAGCCGTTGTCCTGGGGCGGGTTGTGGCTCGCGGTCACGACGACCCCGGCGCTCGCCCCGACCGCCTTCACGGCGAAGGGCACGAGCGGGGTGGGCAGCGGCCCGGGCATCTCGAGCACCCTCGCCCCGGCGCCGAGCAGCGTGCCCACGACCTCGTCGTTGAAGCGCTCCGAGCCGCGGCGGGCGTCGCGGCCGACGACCACCAGCGGGTCGGCGGCGCCCCGCTCGGCGAGCCACGCGACGACCCCCTGGGTGGCGCGGCGCACCGTGGCCCGGTTCATCCCCGCCGGCCCGGCCGCCTCGGGGCCGCGCAGCCCCGCCGTGCCGAAGGTGAGCGGCGGCTCGAAGTGGCGCGCGAGGGCCGCCTCGTCGCCCGCGGCGAGCAGGGCCTGGAGCGTGGCCCGGTCGCCCTCGTCGGGGTCGAGCGCGCACCACGCGCTCACCCGCGCCGCCCAGTCGCTCACAGCACCGGGACGAGCCGCGCGAGGAGCCCGCCCAGCGACGCCGACGCGCGCTGGCCGGCCTCGAGCACCTCGCGGTGGTCGAGGGGGGCCGGGCTGACCCCCGCGGCGAAGTTCGACACGAGCGAGAGCCCCACGACCTCGGCGTCGAGGTGGCGGGCCGCGATCGCCTCGAGCACCGTCGACATCCCGACCAGGGTCGCGCCGAGGCGTCGGGCCATCTCGATCTCCGCCGGGGTCTCGTAGTGGGGGCCGCGCAGGCCGAGGTAGACGCCCTCGGGGAGGGAGGCCACCTCGCCGACGCGCTCGCGCAGCCGGCGGCTGTAGAGGTCGGTGAGGTCGACGAAGCGCCCCGCGAGCGGCGCGGGCGGGACGGGGCCCTCGAGCGGCGAGGTCCCGGTCAGGTTGAGATGGTCGCGCACGACCACGACCGACCCCGGCCCGATCGCGGGATCGACGCTCCCCGCGGCGTTGGTGAGCACGACCGTGCGGGCGCCGGCGGCCACGACGGTGCGCACCGGGTGGACGACGCGGTGGGCGTCGTGGCCCTCGTAGAGGTGGACCCGCCCGCTCACCAGCGCCACGGTGCGCCCGGCGTGGCGCACCGTGAGGATCGCCCCGTCGTGACCGGCCACGCTCGGGGCGGCGAAGCCGGGCAACGTCGAGGAGACGACGACGCTCTCGGGCTCGCCGAGGGCCGCCGCGCCCTCGCGCCAGCCCGAGCCCAGCACGATCGCGAGGTCGTAGCGCTCGACCCCGGCGCGCGCGCGCAGCTCGTCGGCCGCCCGCGCCGCCAGGCCGTAGGGGTCCTCTACTGGCCGATCGTGTGCCATACCGTGCTCGTCTCGACGAAGGCCCGCAGCCTCTTGAGTCCCCGGTCCTGGGGGTCGGCGCCGCGCAGGACCCGCGTGACGGTCTCGGCCGCCAGCGCCGCGAGCTCGCCGGCGAAGCCGTCGTCGGCACCGGCGAGGTCGAGGCCGTCCACGTCCTCGTGGCTCGCGAGAACCGGGGCGACCTCCCCGGTGCGCCCCGTGAGGACGTTGAGCGCGCCCGGCACCAGGTCGCTCGTCGCGGACATCTCGCCGAGCAGGGCCGCGGGGATCGGGCGCGCCTCGCTCGCCAGGGCGACCACGGCGTTGCCCGTAGCGAGCGGCGCCGCGACGGCGTCGACGAAGGCCTCGAGCGACGAGGCCTGGTCGGCGAGCACGCCCACCACCCCGCTCGGCACCGGCACCGAGAAGTTGAAGTACGGCCCGGCCACCGGGTTCTGGCCGCCGAGGACCTGGGCGACCTTGTCGCACCAGCCCGCGTACCACACGAGCCGGTCGATCGATCGCGCGACGGTGGCTCGGGCCTCGGCGGCCCGGATCCCCTCGGCCCGGCCGACCTGCTCGGCCAGCTCGCCGGCGCGCGCCTCGGCCATCTCGGCCAGCCGGTAGAGGACCTGGCCCCGGTTGTAGGGCGTGAGCGACCACCAGGCGCGCTGGGCCGAGCGCGCGGCCACCACCGCGTCGCGCACGTCCTTGCGCGAGGCCTGGGCGACGTTCGCGAGGAACCGGCCCTTCGCGTCGAGGACCTCGTAGCTGCGCCCCGACTCCGAGCGGGGGAAGGCCCCGCCCACGAGCAGCTTGTAGGTCTTTCGCACGTCGAGGCGCTCAGACATCGAGGTACGCCTCCAGCCCGTGGCGACCGCCCTCGCGCCCGAAGCCCGACTCCCGAACCCCCCCGAAGGGGCTGGCCGGGTCGAAGCGGTTGTAGGTGTTGGCCCACACGACCCCCGCGCGGAGCCGCTCGGCCACCCACAGGGTGCGCGAGCCCTTCTCGCTCCACACCCCGCAGGCCAGCCCGTAGGTCGTGTTGTTGGCCTTGGCCACGGCCTCCTCGGGCGTGCGGAAGGTGAGGACCGAGAGCACCGGCCCGAAGACCTCCTCGCGCGCGATCCGGTGGGTCTGGGCGACGTCGGTGAAGACGGTCGGGGCGAACCAGTAGCCCCGTTCGGGCAGGGGGCAGGGGCTCGAGTAGCGGGTCGCGCCCTCGCGCTCGCCCCAGGCGGTGAGCTCGCGGATCTTCTCGAGCTGGGCCGCCGAGTTGATCGCCCCGACGTCGGTGTTCTTGTCGAGGGGGTCGCCCACCCTCAGCTGGTCGACCCGGCGGCGCAGCCGGTGCAGGACCTCCTCGGCGACCGACTCTTGGACGAGGAGTCGCGAGCCGGCGCAGCACACGTGGCCCTGGTTGAAGAAGATCCCGTCCACGATGCCCTCGACGACCTCGTCCATCGGGGCGTCGTCGAAGACGATGTTCGCCCCCTTGCCCCCGAGCTCGAGGGTGAGGCGCGTGGGCCGGCCCGCGAGGCGGCGCTGGATCACCTTGCCGACCTCGGTGGAGCCGGTGAAGGCCACCTTGTCGACCGGCGAGGCGACGAGGGCGGCGCCGGTCGAGCCGTCGCCGGTGACGACGTTCACGACACCGTCGGGCAGCTCGGCCTGCTGGAGGATCTCGGCGAGGACGAGCGCGCTGAGCGGCGTCGTCTCGGCCGGCTTCAAGACGCAGGTGTTGCCGGCGGCAAGCGCCGGTGCGAGCTTCCAGGCGGCCATGAGGAGCGGGAAGTTCCACGGGATGATCTGGCCGGCGACGCCCAGGGGCCGGGGATCGGGACCGAACCCGGCGTGCTCGAGCTTGTCGGCCCATCCCGCGTAGTAGAAGAAGTGGGCCGCGGCCAGGGGGACGTCGATGTCCCGGCTCTCACGGATGGGCTTGCCGTTGTCGAGGCTCTCGAGCACCGCGAGCTCGCGGCTGCGCTCTTGGATCAGCCGGGCGATCCGGAAGAGGTACTTCGATCGCTGCGGGCCGGTCGTCTTGCGCCACACCTTGTCGTAGGCGCGCCGGGCGGCCGCCACGGCCGCGGCGACGTCGGCCTCGCCGGCCTGGGCGACGCGGGCCAGGGGCTCCTCGGTCGCGGGGTTGAGGGTCTCGAACGTGGCCCCGTCGGCGGCCTCGACGAAGGCCCCGCCGATGAAGAGCCCGTAGCTCTCGCGCAGCCGCGCGATCGCGGCCGACTCCGGGGCGGGGTCGTACTCGAGGGCCGAGAGCGTGGAGGCGGGCCGCTCCTCCATCAGTCCACCGACACCCGGTCGGGGCGCGCGTAGGCGCCCGAGCGCTGCTTGCGCCGCTGCAGGAGGAGATCGTTCACGAGCGAGGAGGCCCCGAAGCGGAAGAGCGCCGGGTCGAGCCACGCCGAGCCGGCCGTCTCGTTCACCACGACGAGGTAGCGCAACGCCTCCTTGGTCGTGCGGATGCCACCGGCGGCCTTCACCCCGACCAGGCGACCCGTCGACTCGGCGAAGTCGCGCGCCGCCTCCAGCATCACGAGGGTCGCCGGCAGGGTCGCGTTGACCGCGACCTTGCCCGTCGAGGTCTTGATGAAGTCGGCGCCGGCGAGCATGGCCAGCCAGCTGGCCCGGCGCACGTTGTCGTAGGTGACGAGCTCGCCCACCTCGAGGATCACCTTCAGGTGGGCCGGCCCGCAGGCCT
>JAKAEP010000069.1 GCA_021818265.1 Actinomycetes bacterium | reverse complement strand
AGGGTCTCCTCGGGCGGCTCGACGGCGATCTCGGCGAGCACCAGGGCCGCTTCCTCCTCGCCGCGGCGCTCGAGCGCCTCGATCGCCCCCTGGGTGCTCGCCGCCTCGACCAGGGCCTCGAAGGCGACGCGCTGGGCCTCGTCGACGAAGAGGGCCGGGGCGAGGCGCTCGCGCAGGTCGCGCGACCCGTGGACCGCGAAGCGCAGGGCCTGGTGGCCCGGGCGTGGCCGCGGGCGGGGGCGCGCCGGCGCGGGCTCGCGGCGCGCGGGCGGGCCCTCGGCCGGGCGGGCGCCGCGCTGGTGCGCCGCCACGGCCTCGCGCAGCGCGCGGGGCTCGAGGCGGAGCCGGTCGGCCACGTCCATCACGTACTGGTCGCGGGTGAGGTCGCTCGGGTGCTCGGCGATCACGGCCGCGCAGAGCTCGCCCGCGCGGGCGCGCCCCTCGACGCTCGAGGTGTCGGCGCCGTCGAGCACCCGCTCGAGGCGGAAGCGCAGGAAGGGCACGGCCTCGGCGACCGCCCGGGCCAGCGCCGCGGGGTCGCGCTGGGCGAGCTCGGCCGGGTCCAGACCGTCGGGCAGGCGGGCGACGACGACGTCGACCTCGTGCTGGCGCTCCCACTGGTAGACCGAGGCGGCCGCGCTCTGGCCCGCGCCGTCGGCGTCGTAGGCGAGCACGATGCGCCGGGCGAAGTTGCGCATCACGCGGAAGTGGTCCTCGCCGAGGGCCGTCCCGCAGGTGGCGACGGCCCGGGGCACACCGGCGCCGAAGAAGGCGATTACGTCGGTGTAGCCCTCGCACACGACGATCTCCCCGGTGCGCACGACGTCGTCCTTCGCCAGGTGCAGCCCGTAGAGGGTCTTGCGCTTGGAGTAGATGGCGGTCTCGGGACTGTTCTTGTACTTGGGCTCGACGCGCCCGTCGGGCCGCTCGGCCGCCCCGGGCAGGATCCGCCCACCCAGGGCGACGGCCTTGCCCGAGGGGTCGAAGATCGGGAAGATCACCCGGCCGCGCACGAAGTCCTGGAGCCGCCCCCGGCGGTTCACGAAGCCGAGGCCCGTCGCCTCGAGGACCTTGGCGTCGAGCGAGAGCGCGCGGGTGAGCCCGTCCCACTCGTCGGGCGCCCAGCCCAGCCGGAACGTGCGGGCGACCTCGCCGCTGATGCCCCGGGCGCGCAGGTAGTCGCGCGCGGGCCGCGCGTCGGGCGCGCTGAGGAGCCGCTCGTGGTACCAGTCGACGGCCCTCGCCATCGCCTCGAGGGCGGCCTGGCGCTCCTTGCGGGCCGGGCCGGCGTAGGCGTCCTCGCGCAGCTCGATCCCGGCGCGCTCGGCGAGGTGGCGCACGGCCTCGACGAAGTCGAGGTGCTGGGTCTCGCGCACCCAGGTGATCTGGTCCCCGGCCGCCCGGCAGCCGAAGCAGTAGTAGCGGCCCTCCTGGGCGTTGACCGAGAACGACGGGGTCCGCTCGCCGTGGAAGGGGCACAGGCCCACCCAGCGCTGGCCCGAGCGCTTGAGGGCGACCGACTCGGTGATCAGCGCGACGATGTCGGTCGCCGCGCGCACGCGGGCGATCTCGTCCTCCGATAGGGCCACGCTCACGACGGTACCGGGTGGGTGGGAGGCGTGCGCGGGTCGGGCGCACCCTAGACTCCGGCCATGCCCGACGTCGCGGTCGAGACCCACGAGGTCGTGCGTACCTTCAAAGACGGCGAGGTCCGCGCCCTCGACGGGGTCTCGCTCTCGGTCCCGACCGGCCGGGTCTTCGGGCTGCTCGGACCCAACGGCTCGGGCAAGACGACCATGGTGCGCATCCTCTCGACGATCCTGCGCCCCACCAGCGGGCGGGCGATCGTCGCCGGCTACGACGTGGTCGACCAGCCCGGGGAGGTGCGCCGGCGCATCGGCCTCGCCGGCCAGTTCGCGACGGTCGACGAGAACCTGACGGGGTTCGAGAACCTGCGCATGGTAGGCCTGCTCAACCACCTCGCCAAGCCCTACGTGGTGGCGAAGAGCCGCCAGCTCCTCGAGGACTTCGGCCTCTCGGACGCCGCCAACCGGATCGCGAAGACCTACTCGGGCGGCATGCGCCGTCGCCTCGACCTCGCGGCGGCCCTGGTGGCCGAGCCGCCCCTGCTCTTCCTCGACGAGCCCACGACCGGCCTCGACCCCCAGAGCCGCTCGGAGCTCTGGACGATCATCGAGCGGCTCGTCGAGGGCGGCACCACGGTGCTGCTCACGACCCAGTACCTCGACGAGGCCGACCGGCTGGCCGACCGGCTGGTCGTGCTCGACCACGGGCGCATCATCGCCGAGGGCACCTCGCGCGAGCTCAAGGCCCAGATGGGCGCGACGGTCCTCGAGCTCGGCTTCGCCACCACCGACGACGCCGCCCGGGCGGTCCCCCTGCTCGCCGACCTGTCGGCGACCCCGGCCAACCTCGAGGGCCACAACCTGGAGGTCACGGTGGACGACGGCCCCGCGACCACCGCCGTCGCGCTGCGCCGCCTGGACGGGGCGGGCATCAGTCCGACCGGCCTGCAGCTGCGCGAGCCGAGCCTCGACGACGTCTTCCTCGCCCTCACCGGCCACAAGGCCGAGGACGGCAGCGACCTCGAGCCGGCCGCGGCCGGCGGGCCCCGACGGGGGCGGCCGTGACGGACCTGGCGCGCGGGGCCGCGCTGCCCCCGAGCGCGTCGAGCCGCCCGGCGTTCCTCTGGGCGGTGTCCGACGTCCTCACCATCGCCCGGCGCAACCTCATGGCGATCGTGCGCATCCCGGTCGCGCTCGTCTTCACCCTCGTCCAGCCGGTGATGTTCGTGCTGCTCTTCCGCTACGTCTTCGGCGGCGTCATCAACGTGCCGGGCACGAACTACGTGAACTTCCTCATCCCGGGGATCCTCACCCAGGCGACCATCTTCGGCTCGGTGAACACGGCCATCGGCCTCTCCGAGGACCTCCAGAAGGGCCTCATCGAGCGCTTCCGCGCCCTGCCCATGGCCCGCATGGCGGTGCTCGCCGGGCGCACCGTCGCCGACACCGGCCGCAACATCCTGGTGCTGGCGCTCATCACCGGGGTGGGCTTCGCGGTGGGGTTCCGCCCGACGGGCTCGGTGTGGACCTACCTGCAGGCCTGCCTGGTGATGCTGCTCTTCGCCTACTGCCTCTCGTGGGGCTTCGCCTTCGTGGGGCTCGCCGCGCCCAACTCCGAGGCGGCCCAGGCGATGACGTTCCCGCTGATCTTCCCGCTCACCTTCGCCTCGGCCGTCTTCGTGCCCGTCGCCTCGATGCCGTGGTGGCTGCGGCCCTTCGCGAACAACCAGCCCGTCAGCCAGGCGACCTTCGCGGTGCGCGGGCTGATGATGGGCACCGCCCACGGCGCCTCGACGTGGATATCCATCGCGTGGTCGATCGGCATCGTCGCCGTCCTCGCGCCGCTCGCCGTCGCCCGGTACCGCCGGGTCGCCTGATGGCGACGCGGCTCACCGTCGAGCACCTCCAGCGCATCGTCGACGAGGCCTTCCCCGACCACACCCCGCCGGTCGTGGAGTCCCTCGAGGGCGACACGCTCGTCGTCGTCCAGGGCGTCGACGACCGCCACGGCCGGCCCGGCGGGACCGTCTCGGGCCCGACCATGATGGCCCTGGCGGACAACGCCGCGTGGCTGGTGATCCTCGGGCACATCGGGCCGGTGCTGCTCGCGGTGACGACGAGCCTGCACATCGACTTCCTGCGCAAGCCCCCGCTCGACGCGATCGCGGCGACGGCCACGCTGGTGAAGCTCGGCCGGCGACTGGCCGTGGTCGACGTGGCGATCACCTCGCGGGCCACCGGCGAGCTCGTCGCCAAGGCCTCGGTCACCTACTCGATACCGCCGCGCGACTAGGGCCCGCCGCTAGCGTGGGCCCACCGTGACCCCGCCGACCGACGCCACCCGGCCCCTCACCAGCCGGCTGACCACCCTGATGGCCGTGGCCATCGGCATCATCGTCGCGAACCTGTACTACCTCCAGCCGCTCCTGCACCAGATCTCGAAGGACTTCTCGGTCGGCATCACCCACGCGACCCTGCTCATGACCCTCATCCAGGCCGGCTACGCGATCGGGCTGGCCTTCGTCGTCCCCCTCGGCGACGTCGTCGCGCGGCGCAAGCTGGCGGTGGGCATCTTCGTGCTAGCGGCCGCCATGATGCTGCTCGCCGCCACCTTGCACTCGTTCCTCCTGCTCACCCTGGTCATGCTGGTGATCGGGCTCACCTCGGTCGGCGGCCAGGTCCTGATCCCCCTGGCGGCCGACCTCGCCGCGGAGTCCCAGCGCGGGCGGGTCATCGCCCGGGTGATGTCCGGGCTCTTGGTGGGGATCCTCCTCAGCCGGACCTTCTCGGGGCTCATCGCCCAGTGGGCCGGCTGGCGCAGCGTCTATCTCATCGCCGCCGGCGCGCTCAGCGTGATGGCGGCGCTGCTGTGGGCGAACATCCCGAGCGAGGCCCCGAGGCCCCGGGTCGCCTACCGGCGGCTCATCGGCGGGGTCTTCTCGCTGTACCGCACCGAGCCGGTGCTGCGCCGGCGGGCCTACTTCGGGGCGATGATCTTCGCCTGCAACAACGTGCTGTGGACGACGCTCTCCTACCTGCTCGCCGGCTCGCCCTTCCACTACTCCAACGCCGTGATCGGGCTCTTCGGCCTCTTCGGGGTCGGCGGGGTGCTGGCCGCGAACGCCGCGGGACACCACGCCGACCGCCAGCGCCAGTCGGTGACGACCATCGTCTTCACCGCGCTCCTGCTCGCCTCGTTCGGGATGCTCGCCCTCGGCCGGGGCGACGTGGCGGCGCTCGCGGTGGGCATCGTCCTGCTCGACACCGGGATGCAGGGCACCCAGATCACCAACCAGTCGGTCATCTACGGCCTCTTGCCCGAGGCGCGCAGCCGCATCAACAGCGCCTACATGGTGGCCGGCTTCACCGGCGCCTCGCTCGGCTCGTACCTCTCGGGCGAGGCCTACGCCCACTTCGGCTGGTACGGCGACTGCGGGCTCGGCGCCCTCTTCGGGGTCGGCCTCGTGGTGCCGGCCGTGCTGTGGCGGCGCAGCGCCGCGCCGCGGCCGCTGCGCGCGGTGGCCGGCGCCGACTCCTAGCGCGCGACGCGGCGCGCCGTCGTGCCGCGCAGGCTCATCGGGACCGCGACGACCCCGTCGACGCTGCGTGCCTCGGCCACCGCGCGCACGGCCTCGAAGAGCTCGAGGCGCTCGTCCTCCTCGCGCACCAGCGCGCCCGAGTAGGTCGCGAACACCCCCACCAGCTCTTCGACGCTGCGCCGCCACACCCACTCGAGCTCGAAGTCCGCGGGGTCCTCGAAGGGCCCCGCCGTCAGGTCGGCGTGCCAGCCCCGGGGCCGGCGGCCGGGGTCGTCGTCGCGCTCGCGCAGGCGCACGAGGTCGCGCACCCACGCCTCGGAGCGGCTGAGGCCGTTCCAGGCGACGGCGATCCGCCCGCCGTCCTTGAGGACCCGGCCGATCTCGACCTCGGCCGCGGGGTGGCTGAACCAGTGCCAGGCCGACGACGAGGCGACCAGGTCGAAGGTGGCCTCTCCGAAGGGCAGCGCCTCGGCCGACGCCGCGACCGCCTCGACCTCGGGCGAGCGCGCGACGAGCACCTCGCGCATCGCGTCGTCGGGTTCGACGGCGCTGACCCTCGCCCCGCGCGCGAGGAGGAACCGGGTGAGCTTGCCCGTGCCGGCGCCCACGTCGAGCACCCGTCGCCCCTCGATCTCGCCGAGGGACGCGGCGAGCCCCTCGGGCGGGTCGGGCCGGTAGCGGTCGTAGAGGTCGGCGACGGTGCCGAAGAGCCGGCCCCGGCCGTCGCTCATCGGGGGCGCAGCGTCGCCGCGAGGTGCCCGAAGAGGTCGTCGATCGCCACGCGCACCTGGGCGGTCGTGTCGCGGTCGCGCACCGTGACGGCCCGATCCTCGAGCGAGTCGAAGTCGACCGTGACGCAGTAGGGGGTGCCGACCTCGTCCTGGCGGCGGTAGCGCCGCCCGATCGACTGGGTGACGTCGTAGTCGCACATGAAGTGCGGCGCGAGCCGGTCGAGCACCTCGCTCGCCACCGCGTCGAGCTCGGGCTTCTTCGACAGCGGCAGCACCGCCACCTGGTAGGGCGCGAGGCGCGGGTCGAGGCGCAGCACCACGCGGCGCTCGCCGCCGACCTCGTCCTCGTGGTAGGCGGCGAGCAGGAAGGCCATCATCGCCCGCGTCGCCCCGGCCGCGGGCTCGATGACGTAGGGGGTGTAGCGCTCGTTGGTCGCCGGGTCGAAGTAGTCGAGCGCGACCCCCGAGTGGGTCGCGTGCTGGGTGAGGTCGTAGTCGCCGCGGTTGGCGATGCCCTCGAGCTCG
>JAKAEP010000068.1 GCA_021818265.1 Actinomycetes bacterium | reverse complement strand
GGGTGAGGTCGACCCCGAGGGCGTCGAGGTGCAGCCGGGCGACCTTCTCGTCGAGGTGCTTGGGCAGCGTGTAGACGCGCCGCTCGTAGCGGTCGTGGTTGACGTAGAGCTCGATCTGGGCCATCACCTGGTTGGTGAAGGAGTTGCTCATGACGAAGCTCGGGTGGCCCGTCGCGTTGCCCAGGTTGAGCAGGCGCCCCTCGGAGAGGACGATGATCGCCCGGCCGTTGGGCAGGCTCCACTTGTCGACCTGGGGCTTGATCGTCTCGCGGGTAACCCCGGGCAGCGCGGCGAGGCCCGCCATGTCGATCTCGTTGTCGAAGTGGCCGATGTTGCCCAGCACCGCCAGGTCCTTCATCGCGAGCATGTGCTCGACGGTGACGATGTCGCGGTTCCCGGTGGCGGTGATGACGAAGTCGGCCTCGGCGAGGGCGTCCTCGAGGGTCGTGACCTGGTAGCCGTCCATCACCGCCTGCAGGGCGCAGATGGGGTCGATCTCGGTGACGAGGACGCGCGCCCCCTGGCCGCGCAGCGCCTCGGCGCAGCCCTTGCCCACGTCGCCGTAGCCGCAGACGACGGCGACCTTGCCGCCGATGAGCTTGTCGGTCGCGCGGTTGATGCCGTCGACGAGCGAGTGGCGCACGCCGTACTTGTTGTCGAACTTCGACTTGGTCACGGCGTCGTTGACGTTGATCGCGGGGAAGAGCAGGGTCCCGTCGCGCTCCATCTCGTAGAGGCGGTGCACGCCGGTCGTGGTCTCCTCCGAGACCCCGAGCAGTCCGCCCGCGACGGGCTCGAAGAGCGCCTCGCCGCTCGAGACGATCCGGTCGAGCAGCGCGAGCACGACCCGGTACTCCTCGGAGTCGGCCGACTCGGGCGCCGGCACGAAGCCGGCCCGCTCGAACTCGAGGCCCTTGTGGACGAGCAGGGTCGCGTCGCCGCCGTCGTCGAGGATCATCGTCGGGCCCTCGCCACCGGGCCAGCGCATGATCTGCTCGGTGCACCACCAGTACTCCTCGAGGCTCTCGCCCTTCCAGGCGAAGACCGGCACGCCCGCCGGCCGCTCGGGCGTGCCCTCGGGCCCGACCACGACGGCCGCCGCCGCGTGGTCCTGGGTCGAGAAGATGTTGCAGCTGGCCCAGCGCACCTCGGCCCCGAGGGCCACGAGGGTCTCGATGAGGACGGCGGTCTGGATCGTCATGTGCAGCGAGCCGGCGATCCGCGCCCCCGCCAGGGGCTTCGTCTCGCCGTACTCGGCGCGCATGGCCATGAGGCCGGGCATCTCGCGCTCGGCGAGGGCGATCTCGGCCCTCCCGAAGCCCGCGAGCGAGAGGTCGGCGACTTTGTAGTCGAGGGTGTCAGAGGTCATGGTGTTCTCCCGTACGTGGTCTTCCAGGCGCCGACCTCTGTCGATAACGCCTGGGTCGAGTGTAATTCAGACCCCGACGCGGAACTCCACGACGTCGCCCTCGGCCATGACGTACTCCTTGCCCTCGACCCGGGCCCGGCCGGCCGCGCGCACCGCCGCGAGGGACCCCGCCTCGACGAGGTCGTCGTAGCCGACGACCTCGGCGCGGATGAAGTGCTTCTGGAAGTCCGAGTGGATGACACCGGCCGCCTCGGGGGCCGTCGCGCCCCGGCGGATCGTCCAGGCCCGGGTCTCCTTCTCGCCGGCCGTGAGGAAGGTCTGCAGGCCGAGCGCCGCGAAGCCGACCCGGCTCAGCTGGGCGAGGCCCGACTCGTCCTGGCCGTAGGCCTCGAGGATCTCGGCGGCCTCGGCGTCGTCGAGGTCGGCGACCTCGGCCTCGACGCTGGCGCAGAGCACGACCGCCGGGGCCGGCGCGACCGACGCCGCGAGGGCCTCGCGCCGACCCGGGTCGGCCAGGGTCGCCTCGTCGACGTTGAAGGCGTAGATGAAGGGCTTCGCGGTGAGCAGGTGCAGTTCGGCGATCGCCGCGTGGTCGACGCCGGCCATGCGCGCGACCGTGACGCCCTGGTCGAGGGCCGCCCGGACCGCCCGGACCGCCTCGAGGGCGGCGACGGCCTCCTTCGCCCGCTTGGCGTCGCGCTCGAGGCGCGGGAGGGCCCGGTCCACCGTCTGGAGGTCGGCCAGGATGAGCTCGGTCTCGATCGTGGCGATGTCGCCCGCCGGGTCGATACGGCCCTCGACGTGGATGACGTCGTCGTCGGCGAAGGCGCGCACCACCTCGCAGATGGCGTCGCACTCGCGGATGTGCGCCAGGAACTGGTTGCCCAGGCCCTCGCCGGTCGAGGCCCCCCGCACGATCCCGGCGATGTCGACGAAGGTGACCGTCGCCGGGACGACCTTGGCCGAGTGGAACATGCCGGCCAGCACCGCGAGGCGGGCGTCGGGGACGTTGACGACCCCGACGTTGGGCTCGATGGTGGCGAAGGGGTAGTTCGCGGCGAGGACGTGGTTCTTGGTCAGCGCGTTGAAGAGGGTGGACTTGCCGACGTTGGGGAGCCCGACGATGCCGATGGAGAGGGCCATAGGACCGTCCAGGCTACCGGAGCCGTCAAGGCGCCACGGGGCCCTGATCGGGCCCGGGCCGCGCTCGTCCTCGGCGGGGTGCCGCCGGAGGCGTAGTCTGCGCGGCGAGACGCGTATGGACTGGATTGCCTGGCACGACGGCTACGCCGACCCGACGACGCGGATCGCCCAGCGCCTGCCGGTCGTCCAGGCCCACCTGCGCTCCTTCCTCGATCGCTGCGACGCCCCGACGATCCGGGCCGTCGCCCTCTGCAGCGGTTCGGGCGCCGACGTCTTGCCGGTGCTCGCCGACCATCCGGCCGGCCGACGCGTGCGGGCGCGGCTCGTCGAGTCCGACGCCGAGCTGGCCGAGCGGGCCCGCGCGGCGGCCCGCGCGGCGGGCCTCGAGGGCGTGGAGGTCGTCACCGGCGACGCGAGCACCACCGACGCCGTCGTCGGGGCGGTGCCGGCGGACCTCGTCCTCGTGTGCGGCGTGTTCGGCAACATCTCCGACGCCGACGTCGAGCGGACGGTCCGCGCGCTCCCGCAGCTGTGCTCCGAGGGCGCCACGGTTCTCTGGACGCGCCATCGAGGGGAGCCGGACCTCACGCCGTCCATCCGGGCCTGGCTGGGCGAGGCGGGGTTCGCGGAGCGCGCGTTCGACTCCTCGGGGACCGGCGGCTTCGGTGTGGGGTCGCACGAGCTGCGCGGGGAGCCGCAGCCGCTGCGGACGGGCGTGCGCCTCTTCACCTTCATCCGCGCGTCTTGAGCGGGCCGGGCCCGGCGCGGCGGGGCGCGACGCCGCGGGGACCCGGGGACGCGGGGACGCTACGACGCTCCCGCCTCGTCGAGGGCTCTCGCGCCCGGGCGACGCGCCCCGGCCACCAGGGGCGTGAAGGCCGCCCCGAGCACGACGAAGCCGCCGCCCATGATTAGCCAGCCCGCGGGCCCCAGGCCGATGGCGAGGGCGGTCACCAGGCTCGGCCCGACGATGCCCGTGAGGCTGCGCCCGAGGGCGTACGCGCCCTGGTACTGGCCCATGAGGTCTTCGCGGCCCAGTCCGTAGCCGATGCCCCACGCGGCGCCCGAGCTCAGGATCTCGCCGAGGGTGTGGGCGACCATCGCGAGGACGAGCACGGCGCTCGCGACGACGGGGTCGAGGCCGTGGGCCAGGGCGTAGAGCGCGCAGGCCACGGCGACGAGCAGGCCGGCACGGCGGTAGGCGCGCGCGGCGCGCGAGAGGTCGCCCGACCCCCGGCTCGCGCGGACCTGGAAGAGGATGACCAGGACCGTGTTCACGACGAGCAGGACCGAGACCCACCAGCGCGGCGCGCTCGTGTCCTCCACCACCCAGAGCGGCAGCGCGACGCTCTGGATCACGAAGTGCACCCCGAAGAGCCCGTTGAGGAGGGTCGCACCGAGGAAGCGGCCGTCGCGCAGGACCACGGTCATCGGCTCGCGTCGCCGGCCCGGCGGGTCGCGGCGCGCCGCCATGGCGGGGAGCCGCAGGATGTAGCCGGCGGAGAGGAGGAACGTCACCGCGTTGGCGAGCACCATCGTGACGTAGGCGCCGCGCGTGTCGATCGCGAGGCCCACCCCCGACAACGCGATCCCGACCGACATGCCGAGGTTGGTCACGGCCCTCTGGTACGCGAGCACCTGGACCCGGCCCTCGCCTTCGCCCATCCGGCCGAGGACGACGGAGCGCCCGGCGCCGGCGGCGCCGGAGAGGGCGCCGGCGAGGACGTTCAGGAGGACGAACGGGAGGAAGGAGTGCACGAGGGTGAAGCCGGCCATGACGACGCCCATGCCCGTCGCGCTGGTGGCCACGACGACGCGGGGGTCCCAGCGGTCCGAGAGGTGTCCGGCCGGGATCGACACCAGCAGGCCGGCGACGGCCGCGACGCCGAGCCCGAGGGCGACCCGGTGGACGGGGATGCCGACCGAGCGAGTGAAGAAGAGGACCTCCACGGTGTAGTAGAGGCCGTTGCCGACGGTGTTGGCGAGGGTCGCCTTGGTCAGGGTGCGCAGCGGACCCGGCTCGGGCACGGCCCGTCGGAGGCGCTCGCGCCGCGTCGGGCCTCGTTCCCCCTCGTTCACCGGTCGACCCTACCCGCGGGCCGCGCCGGGCCCGCGGGTCACGGAAGGTCGGTGAAGGGGAGCACGATCTCGGTGCGCCAGGTCGACGGGTCGGGCGAGGTCGCGGGATCGGTGAGGTAGACCTCCCACGGGTCGCCCTGGGGACGGCCCTCGCGCGCCGTGACCCACTCGAGCAGCTCGCGGTACGCGGCGCCCACCCGGTCGTAGGAGCCGACCAACGTGGCGACGGCGGCGAGCCCGCCGGGGAGGGACGAGGGGATCACCTTCCCCGACGCCACCACGACGTCCCCGACGGGGAAGCCGGCCTCGACGTCGAAGTCGCCCGTGCCACGGCGGTAGCGCGCGAAGGGCGGCCCCGTGGGCGACCGTCCCTGGAGGGAGAGGGCCCGCTCGACGCTGCGGTAGGCGCGGCCGAGGAAGTCCGAGATCTCGCTCGGGTAGACGTTCCCGCGGACCACCGCGGTGGCGGTGGGCTCGAGGAGGCGCTGGGTGATGTCGACGGTGGGCACGTCCCGAGTCTCGTCGGGGCGCCCGAAGCGGTCCAGGGCCCTAGGTCCCGCCGCGCTCGGCCGGCCGTCCAGGGGGCGTTCTCACCCGCGGCGTGGTCGGTCGCCCGCCTCGCTTCTGCCGGGGCCCGCCCACGACACCGAGCGCCGTCGTGACGAGGGCGCGTTCACGACGTCGCGTGGAGCACCGGGGTCCGACGGCGGCGGCCACGAGGGCGCGAGGCGGCCGACGGCCGGCTCAGTGGACTGCGGCGGCCGCCAGCGCCGAGGCGAAGATCTGCCAGGCCAGGAGTGACTTGGCCGCGAGGGACAGGACCAGGTAGGTCTTCTCACCCACCAGGTAGTCGGCGAATCGGCCGACTCGTCGGTACTGCAAGTACTGCACCAGGGCGAAGCAGTTGAAGGCCACGAACAGCGAGACGTAGATGCCGTACACGAACCCTGGTGGGTGGCCAGGGGCTCCCGGACCGATGAGGTAGATCCCGATCGCGATCCACGGGATGGCCCCGGCGCCGCAGCCCAGCCAGAAGGGGAGCAGACCACCGCCGGGACGCTCGTAGCGCTCCTGAATCCAGCCGAAGCCGATCATGCAGGCGTTGACACCGGCGAGTGCCACGAGGGCCGCCACGTCGGCGATGCCCGTGAGTTGGGCGATGGCCACGATCATCAACGAGGACGAGAGGGAGTACTCGATCCAACGATAGGGATTGCGACTCCTCGCGAGCTCGTTCTCGTAGCGCTTCCGGAGCACGCTGGCGAGGAGGAGGTGCGCGCCCGCGGACAAGAAGAAGAAGGCCGCGACGATCCACGCCAGGCGGAGGTCGGCGATCTGCACCAGCTGGCGACCGGCTGTTCCCGGGGGGCCGACCATGTAGTCGGCCGTCACGGGCAACGAGAACGTATTCGCGAGGACCACGATGAGGGCTCCCGATGCGGCGTGCAGCGCGCCCGCCAGGAGGTTGAAGCGGCGCACGACGGAGAGAGTCGAGGATGCTTCCACTGTCCTGACCGTACCGCGAAGTCACCCGGTCTCGCGGCGCGAGAGCGGGGCCACGTCGGGGGTGGCGGTGCCGAGGGCGGGAGTGTCGTCCGCGCCTTCGACAGAGCCGCGGTTCCGTGGCACGCGACGCAGGGACGACGCAGGCGGTGCTCTCAGCTTCACCCGGTGCGGGTCGGACGGCCGTGTACCTGCTCGAGCCTCCGACACGCCGGGCGGGTTGAAGGCGTCGGAGGCTCTCCGAGGACGAGCCTGACCGGTCGATCAGGGGAGGTGGCAACGATGACCGCCCCGCGCCGTGGAGGTCGTGCTCGGTCGCCCCGACACCCAGCACGAGAGAGTGGGCGGTCGGCCTCGTGGTCGCGCTCGGGTCACCGACG
>JAKAEP010000011.1 GCA_021818265.1 Actinomycetes bacterium | reverse complement strand
GGGGTGTGAGACCGCCCCCAACGGAGGAGTGTTGTGAAGTACGTCGTGCGCGCCGTCGTGGCCCTGGTGGTTCTGGCCGGGGTCTACCTGGCCGGGCGCCAGAGCTCGGGGGCCGACTCGACGACGACCACCTCGACGACCGCTGCGTCGGCGAGCACGTTGTCCGCGTTCTACCTCGACGTGGGGGCGTCGGCCTCGCTCGGCTTCCAGCCGACGGGGGTCCCCCACCACAACGGAGCGCGCACCAACACCGGGTACGCGAACGACCTCGTCTTCCGCGAGGCACTGAGGGGTGTGACCCTCACCCTCGACCAGATCGGCTGCCCGGGCGAGACGGTCGAGTCCATGCTCTCCACCACGACTGCCGACCACTGCTACCAGCTGCCGATGACCCAGCTGCGCCGGGCCGAGCAGATACTCCAGGCGGACAAGGGCCAGACGGGCCTCGTGACCATCGACCTGGGCTTCAACGACATCCGGGTGTGCCTCAACCACATCCCCGCGAGCTCGACGTGTGTCGCCGGCGCCCTCGCCCACGTGGCGGCGGACCTCCCGGTCATCGTGCGGGACCTGAAGTCCTCGGCCGGGCCGAACGTCCGCTTCGTGGGACTGCTCTACAACGACCCGTACCTCGGCTACTTCCTCGACGGGGCCCGCGGCCCCGCGGCCGCCACCTACACCCTGGAGTCGATGGACCGACTGAACGCCGTGATGGCCCACGTCTACCAGGCCGAGGGCGTAGCGGTCGCGAACGTACCAGCCCTCTTCCAGACCGACGTCACGACGCGCGTGCCCGTCGACAACGTCGGCGTCATCCCCCAGAACGTCGCCGCGGCCTGCGCCTACACGTGGTTCTGCTACACGACGCCGTTCGGTCCCGACGACCACCCCAACGACGCCGGCTACTCGCTCATCGCCCAAGCCATCGCCGACGCCCTGCCCGCGCGCTGGTAGTCAGTGCACCTGGGGCCTAGTCCCCATGCCGATGGTGCCCACACCTTTCGCACTCCTCTGTGCGGAAACGACGTGCGTCCCCACCGCGGCCGCGATGACGGCGGTGCTCCGACTCCTCTTCATGGCGATCGTCCCACCCGTCGTGGCCGCAGCAGTGGTCGTGCGAGTGCGATTCGGCCAGCGAGGCGATCCGCGCCGCGGCTGCGGCGAGGGCCATCATCCCCAGCAGGGGTGCGACGCGAGCGGCGCAGCGCCGACCCAGCGCCATCGGGCTGTGGCGGTCGTCGAACGACTCGTATCGGTGCATGCTCACCTCGTCTCTCTCCCCAGTGATGTTCTAGGGGAATGGGCACTCGAGCAACTAGGCACGAAAGTCCCGACACTCCTCTGCCGAGAGGGACGGCTCGCGCACGCCATCCCCGTAGCGGGACCTCTGACCAGGAGAGCGACTAGCGTGACCCCCTTGAGGCGCTCCTGGGATGAGTCTGGACGTGCGACGTAGTGTGGCCGAGTGTTGGAGCGTCGTCTTCTTCGTGTCGCTGAGGTGACTCCAGAAGAGGAGTCGGCGTGGAGGGAGCTCTCGCAACGAGCACTGGAACCGAACCCGCTCTTCGCGCCGGACTGCCTCATACCGGCCGCCCGCCACCTCCCTCATGGTCCGAGAATCTGGCTGGCGGCGGCCTTCGATGGTCGAGAGATGCACGGGGCCGTCCCGCTGCTCAGAGTTCCCGCCATCAATCGCGCCGTTGAGGGGCTGGCGCCACTGCGGAGGCCCGCGGTCACATCCCTCGTCCGACGACTTCGCTTCGATGGGACGCCGCTGCTCGACCGTGACCGTGCTCCCGAGGCGGCGGACGCATTGCTCGGCGCTCTAGGGGACGCCCGAGACGCGCTGGGGGCGGGTCTTGCGGTGCTCGAGTCCGTGGGTGCCGACGGAGAGGTACTGGGGATGATCCGCGACGCCGCGTCGCGAGCGCGTTTGCCTCTCATCACCTACCACGAGTGGACTCGCCCCATCTTGAGGTCGCACGAGGACTTCTCGTCAGTCCTGGCGAAAGGAGCCAAGGCCCGTTCGACACTCGCGAAGCATCGCCGCCGGTTGGAGGCGGCCGTGCCGGCACTGGCGGTGGTCGACCGGAGTGACGATCCCACGGCCGTGACCAAGTTCTTGGATATCGAGTCCGCCGGCTACAAGGGCCGCCAAGGGTTGGACACACGCTCGCATCGCGGTGAAGCCGAGTGGCTGTCGGACGCGTGCCGACGATGGCGTGAAGCGGGTGACCTCGCCCTGTACACGCTTGAGGGCGCCGGTGGGGTCATCGCCCTCCACCTGATGGTTCGCGCCGGAACGGGATGGTTCGAGATCCACAGAACATACGACGAGCACTACGCGGCTTTCGGTCCCGGGAGCCTCCTGCATCACGAGGTCATCCGACGCGTCCTCGAAGAGTCCGACACATCCTGGATGGACAGCTGCACGTTCGAGGGCAACCACCCTCTCGAGGCCCTCTACCCGGACCGGCATCGGATGACGACCCTCCTGCTCGTTACCGGGGGGAGGATCGACCACACCTACGCCCGCTTCTACGCGCGAGCCGTCCGCGCTCTTGGGTCGATGAGCGTCGTGCGAGAGCGTCATCCTCGGCTCGGTCGAATGGTGGACCGACTCCAGAAAGAGGCACGGAGCGACAATCCATCGCAGTGACGACGCGCGCACGAAGAGGTGTCGTCCGGTCCAGCCGACCACCCGGGGGCCCTAACGAGAAGGGGAGTGGCGGCCCGGGCGCCGCCGGTTGTGATCCACCGGGGGCTCCCTGTGGAGTCGCTGGACCAGGTCGTCGACCTTGTCCAGCGAGACCGCCTCGGACCACAAGAATCCCTGTCCGTACCGGCAGTTGACGCCGCGGAGTCGGTTGAACTGCGTCGGGGTCTCGATTCCCTCGGCAATCATCATGACGCCGAGCTTTCGTCCCAGCAGGATGATGAGTTCGAGGATCGCGTCGCTCTGAGGACTCGGCGCGGCCGGGCGGACGAAGGACTGGTCGATCTTGATGGCTCGAGGGCGCAACTGCACGAGATACGAGAGGGAGGAGAACCCGGTGCCGAAGTCGTCCAGCGCGATGCCGACGCCGAGGGCCGTCAGCTCCTCGATGATCTCCAGGGACCCGGCGATGTCCTCGAGGGCGACGCTCTCGGTGATCTCCAGGAGCAGGCGGTGAGGGGCCACGTCGTGGTGGCGCAGGGCGCTGCCCACGAGCCGGGGGAGGTTGCGGTCGTGGAACTGGCGGGCTGAGAGGTTCACCGTCACGTAGGGTGGGTAGCCGTCGGTGCGCGGCAGCTCGGTCATCGCCTCTGCCGCGGCGCGCAGCGCGAACGCCCCGAGGTCGTAGATGAGGTTCGACTGCTCGGCGAGCGGGATGAACACGTCCGGGGATACCGCGCCCCGCTCCGGATGGCGCCAGCGCATCAGGGACTCGTACCCGACGATCGCGCCGTTGGCGAGGTCGATGATGGGCTGGAACGCCATCGACATCTCGTTCCGCTCGAGGGCGCGGCTGAGGTCCTGGGCGAGGGTGAAGCGGCTCACGGCCTCTTGGTGCATCGATGGGGTGAAGACCACGACGCGCCCCCGACCCTGGCGCTTGGCCTCGTAGAGCGCGATATCGGCGCTCTGGACGAGTGTGGAGACGTCTTCGGCTGAAGGGTCGAAGACCGCGACACCGACGCTGGCCCGCTGAACGAACGTCGTCCCGCGAAGGCTGAACGGTGCCACCATCTCCTCGAGGATCCGCTCGGCGATGACCCGGGCTTCGTCGGCGTTGGACATCTCCTCCACGAGGACCAGGAACTCATCGCCGCCGAAGCGACAGAGGGTGTCCGTCGCGCGGGCAACGCGCCGGAGCCGATCGGCGATGGCCGCCAGCAACTCGTCGCCGATGACGTGCCCGTACGTGTCGTTGACACCCTTGAAGTCGTCGAGGTCTATCAGCAGCACGGCGCCGAAGCCGCCGCGACGGCGCGCGCGGGCGTGGGCCTGGTCGAGCCGGTCCTCGAAGAGCGACCGGTTCGCGAGGCCGGTGAGCGGGTCGTGCAGCGCCCGCTTGGAGAGTTCCGCCGTCATCTTGCGCTCTTCGGTGACGTCACGCTCGGAGAAGACGAAGTACTGGGGGTGCCCATCGGGTCCGATGGCGGTCGCGCGCGACACCTCAACCGTGATGACCCGGCCATCCTTGCGGCGGTAACGCTTCACGTAACGGGTCTGGTGCGCGGTTCCAGCGAGGGCGCGGCGGTGGCTCTCCTCGGTGATGCCGACGTCCTCGGCGTAGGTGAAGGTCGTCGAGTCTCGTCCGACGAGCTCGTCACGGGAGTACCCGACCATCTCACACATGGCATCGTTCACGTCGATGATCCGGTCCTCGAGGTCGGTGAAAGTCATCGGCGCCATGTTCTCGGCGAAGGCGACGCGGAACCGCTCGGCGAGCGAGGCGAGCTCGACTTGATCGCGGTTGCGCTGGGTCACGTCCTGGCCGTTGATGAGGACGCCGCCGATGGCCGGGTTGTCGAAGGAGTTCGTGGCGACGAGATCGAGGTCCTTCTCCAGTCCCGAGGGCGTCACCACGCGTAGGCTCTCGCGGATCGAGCCGCCGGGCTGTTCCATGAGCCCGAGGAAGCTTTGAACGACGCGTTCACGGTCGTCGGGGTGTATCAGGGCGAGCGCGTTGCTCCCCACGCCTTGCTCGGCGCTCAGCTCGAAGAACCGCAGAGCGACGGGGTTCCCGTAGACGACGAAGCCCCCGTGGTTGAGCACCGCGATCACGTCCGAGGAGTTGTGGCCCACCGCCTCCAGGGCCGTGAAGCGCTCCGCGGCCACGGGGTCGGAGAGTCGGTGGGGGTGACGTGTCGCGGCCTCCCCGTCCTCTGGTGTCGCGTCGTCGCCCACGCCTGTCTCCGCCCCTGCACCCGAGCTCGCGCGGCCCCGATACCGGCGAAAGTGTAGGTGCGGGCCGGCCCCTGGCGGAGAATCGCTCCGACACCCGTTCGGTCGAGGTCGCCGGGACGTGGCTCACCCCGCAAGGGCATTTAGGAGTGAGCCACCTCAGCTGAGACTGAGACCTCTTCGAAGAACTCGAAGGGCGCGTCCATTCTCCCCCGTGAGAGCCGCCGTTTTCCCTGATTGTGATGGTTTTGAGCGGCTCTTGTGGATGTCGTGTCCCCGCGGTGGCCCCGGGGGCCGGTTGTACGATTCGCGGGTGACCGAGCCCGTGGGAACGCGAACGTGACGCGAGCCGACGGTCGGCCCGAGACGCCGCAGGCCGTGATCCTGGCCGCGGGTTACGCGCGTCGCATGCAGCCCCTCTCCGACGACTGCCACAAGGCACTGCTGTCGATCGACGGGGTCACCATCCTTGGGCGGATCATGGACAGCCTGGTCAGGGTGGGTGTGGGCCGGGTCACGGTGGCCACGGGCTACCGGGCGGAGGACGTCACCGCCTTCCTCGACGCCGGCTACCCCGACGTGGACCTGCGCTACGTCCACAACGCGCGCTTCCGTGAGACCAACAACGTCGTCTCCCTCTCGATGGCCTTTGACGTGATGGACTTCGACCGCGACGTCATCTTGGTTGAGTGCGATCTCTTGTTCGACCCCGCCCTCATGGACCGCCTGATGGCCAATCCCGGCCGGAACGTCGCGCTGGTGGACCGCTACCGCACCGGCATGGACGGGACCGTGGTCCAACTCGAGGACGGCCTGATCACCGAGGTCTTCCCATCCGACGCCCAGGGGGCGGACTTCTCCTACGAGGACAAGTTCAAGACCCTGAACATCTACCGGTTCGATCGGGAGTTCTGCGAACGGGCCTACCGCCCCCTGCTGCACACCTACGCACACGACATCGACTCGTCCTCCTACTACGAGCTCGTCCTCGGGATGCTCAACAACATCCGCGCTCACCGGGTCAGCGCCGAGGTGGTTGAGGGCGAGCGGTGGGTGGAAGTCGACGACCCCAACGACTTGGCCGTCGCCACGTTCCAGTTCTCGCCCGACCAGCGCGCCGCCATCCTTGATCGGACCTTCGGCGGACACTGGAACTTCGATGTGACCGACTTCTCCTTCATGCGCAACGCCTACTTCCCGACGGGGGCGATGATGGCGATGTTCCGCCACGCCCTCCCCACCCTCGTCGCCAGCTACGGCTCGGCGCAGTCGGTCCTGAACGAGAAGCTGGGCTACTTCTTGCGCTGTCCCCCCGACCGAGTGCAGGTCCTCCACGGAGCCTCCCAGGTCTTCCCGGTCATGGCCCGCCTCTACCACGGTCGGACGATCGCCATCCCGAGTGCGACGTTCGGCGAGTACACGAGGATGTTCCCGGCGGCCGACGTCTACGAGGACCGGCCCGGACTCGACTGGGAGACCGTGGTCGCGAGTGCGCAGGACCACGAGGTCGTGGTCCTGGTGAACCCCAACACGTCGACGGGCACGACCCTGCGGACCGACGCCATCCTCAGACTGGCCCGGCAGCGGCCGGAAACGACCTTCTGGGTCGACGAGTCGTTCCTCCCCTTCAGCGGCCAGGCGTCACTGGTCGAGGCCCTCGAGCGCGAGCCGCTCGAGAACGTGGTCGTGCTGATGAGCCTCTCGAAGTCGCTGGGTATCCCCGGGCTCCGCCTGGGCTACGTCTACTCCCGGGACCCCGGGGTCATTGATGCGATTGGGTCAGACCTGCCCGTGTGGAACCTCTCCGCACCCGCGGAGTACATGCTGGAACTGCTGCTCAAGTTCCGGCCCGCGTACGAGGGCTCACTCGAGCGCACGGCCCAGGACCGGGAGTCCCTGCGCCGGGCTCTCGCGGAGCTCGACGTCGTCGAGTCCGTGCCCGAGAGCGGTGGGGACTTCCTCCTGGTGAACCTGGTGGGGGAGGGCGACGTCGCGCCTCGGCTTCGTCGCCGGCTCCTCGCCGATCACGCCATCGAGGTGAAGGACGTGACCGGGAAGTTCTCCGACGGCCGCCCGCGTCTGCGGATCGCGGTGCGCACCCCCGAGGACAACGCTCGACTCGTCGCGGCGCTGACCGCCGTCTCGCGCTAGCGCGAACCCGGTCGACGCGACAGTCGAGTCTCGGCGGACCTAGGACCCGGTGTTGGGCGCGTATTCAGCGACCCAGTCCACCAGAGTCGACTGCGCGCTCGTCGGACAGGCGAAGTTCGCGTTGCACCAGGTCTGCTGCTGCAGGTGGAGGCTCATCGGCTGGCTCGGCACGGCGGAGGACTGGCTCACGACGCCCCAGATCCGGCCGTCCACCGTGTAGGTGATGCGCGACGGGGACCAGATAACCCCCCAGGTGTGCCACTGCTCCATGTCTATCCTGATAGTACGGTGTATCTGGAGGTTCGCGGAGGCGAAGTGGTCCGTGGCCATCGATGAGCCGACGCCGCCGTAGGTCTCGCTGAAGTCGATCTCCGGGGGCCAGCCGACCGTCGGCCAGAGCATCTCGACCTGGGTCGGGCCCGGCCCGGTCATGCGTGAGCGCACGAAGTAGGCCCCGTAGACCTGGCTCACGGCGGGCTGGCTCACGCCACCCGCCACCCACTCGTTCCCGTAGGCGGGGTCGCGCCAGGTGCTGAGGTCCAGCATCCCGCCTCCGACGGTCACGTGGCTGGCGCCCCACTGGCCACCGGGGTCACCCGACGGGTTCCCCGTGAAGACCTCCCAACCGGCCGGCAGGGCGCTCCCCGAGAAGTCGCTGACGTAGATCCGGTGGTACCCCTGGAGGGCGGCGGCACCGGGGGGCGCGAGCAAAGAGGGCTCGTGTCGGTCGGGGGTGCCGACGGGGAAGTGCGTTCCGGGCCGCACGAGCCGGGGCGGCCGCGGACCCGCGCCAGCGGGCAGGGCGAGGCCAATCACGGTGGCCATCGCCACGAGGGCGACGGCCCCGAAGGGGTGTCGCCGAGCGGGGCCGGATCGGCTGCGGGGAGAGGGTCGGGCTGGCATGGGCGTCGACGGGGTTTCCCCCAGGCTAGAACAACGCGGCCCGAGCCGGAGGTCCTCAGCGGAACCGGTTTGGAGGTTCGTCCCGACCAGGGCATTCGTCCGGGCCTGGCGACGACCTCTGACGCGGCCGGGCCAACTAGCCTGACCGGGGCATGGACGGGGTGAGCGGGCCGCCGACGCCGACACTCACGGGACCGCGGCGCGGCTCGTGGAACACGAGGATCACCGTCGCCATTGTCGGCCTGGCCGTGGCGGTGATCGGGGTCGTGGTCGGCGCCGCCCTCACGGGCAACGGCGGGAGCTCCCCGGGTGTCTCGAGTTCGTCGAGCCAGCTGGGCACGACGACCCAGTACCCGATCGGCACCGTCGACCTCGCTGAGCCCTCGGGCATGGCGCCCCCCGGGCCCCACGCGCTCAAGGGGTACGTCGAGACTTATGTCAACGACTTCACCGGGAGCGCCCTGCCGGCCGGTTGGGAGTCTTTCAGTGGGGTGCCCGGCGGCGACCCGGGCGGACAGTTCGGCACGGCGCACGTGGTCGTGGCCAAGGGACGGCTGGAGCTCAACACGTGGCGCGACCCCGCCTACGGGAACAAGTGGGTGACCGGGGGGCTCAGCCAGAACGGCGTGTCCAAGGTGTACGGGGCGTACTTCGTCCGCTCTCGCGTGACGGGCCTCGGCCCGAATGAGGTGCAGCTGCTCTGGCCGGCCGACAACTCGTGGCCGCCCGAGATCGACTTCAACGAGTCGGGTCGCGGTATCAACGGGACCACCGCGACGGTCCACTGGGGGTCGCTCAACAACATCGAGCAGCACTCGGTGGTCGCCCACCTGACGTCATGGCACACCTGGGGCGTGGTCTGGGCCCAGCACTCCATCGTCTTCACCCTGGACGGCCGGGAGTGGGCCACCGTCACGACCAAAGGAGCGGTGCCACACGTGCCGATGAACCTCGACCTGGAGCAGCGGGCGATGTGCTCGTTCGGCTTCGACTGCCCGACCAAGCCCGTGTCGATGTACGTCGACTGGGTGGCCGAGTACACCGCGCACCAGTGAGTTCCTTCGCACGCGGGCGTGCGTTCGTGTGGCGAGCCGCGGCCTACGCCACCCGCCGAGCTGAGGCGGCGCCGCTGGTCGGGCCGACCTTGTCGCGGATCAACGGGCGCCTGTTCGCTCGCCGGTTCGTCCCCGACCTCCAGCGCCTCCACGACGTCCTCGAGGGCACCGAGCTGGCGGGGCGCTACTGGGTGTGGGCCGGCTTGCTGCTCGGCTGGGCGAGGGAGGGCGCCCCCCTCGCACACGACCGTGACGCCGACTTCGCCCTCCTGCCCGAGGACGTGCCGCGCCTGCTCTCCGCGCTGCCGGCGATGCGACGGGCGGGCTTCTTGCCGCTCATGCGCTTCGTGAACAACGCCGGCGAGGTGACCGAGTACACCTTCCGCCGAGGCCGGGCCCGATTCGAGTTCTTTGTCTTCTTCCCCGAGGGCGAGGAGTGGCGCTACTTCACCTATGGGGGCCCTCGCGGCGAGCGCGTGCAGATCGGGGCGACCGTGCGGGCTAGGGCACTGGCCCCCTTCGAGTTCGTGGGCCGTACGTGGCTCAAGCCCGACGACCACGAGGCTGAGCTGACGGCCATGTACGGCGACTGGCGCACTCCCAAGACGAACTGGGACTACCTGACCGAGGACCTGGCGGCTGACGAGCGGGAGCCGTGGCGGACGGCCGACACGTGGTGGGACGCCTGAGTGTCGGCTAGGGGGCCAGGAGCCGGCGGACGCCGGCTTCGCGCAGGGTGCGCACGACCTGAGCGAATCGGAGGTGGACCCACGAGCCCGGGAGCAGGATGTTGCCCGAACGCTTGCGCATCATGAGTGCGGCGTAAGCGCTCCACGTGAGGACAAGCCCCTGGCGGGCGGTGATGCCCTGGCTCGATGGCCAGATGTTCTCGAGGTCGTTCATCAGGCGGGCCTCGGCGGCCGTCGGGGCGGTCGCGGCGGTGTAGATCGCGATGAGCCGGCCCACGAGTGTGTTGAGGTCCATTCCGTGGGCGAGCGAGTAGGTGCTGAGGGTCAATAGCGTCGGGTCGCGCCCCGAGAGGTCCGTGGGGGACGCGCCACCCCAGTCGATGACCCCGACGACGGTGCCGTCCGTGGGGTCGGCGAGGATGTTGTTCAGCCAGTAGTCCCCGTGCGTCCAACCGACCTGCGCCGTGACCCCGCTCACGGCGCTGCACAGGACATCCTCAACCTCGTCCAGCGTCCGACTGGCGACATCCGCCCCCGCCCACGCGGGCCACGCGGCCGCCAGCGAGCGCAGAGGTGAGGCAACGATGTCTTCAACCAGCGTGGGGGTAAGAGTCGTGGCGCGCGAGGTCAGGCGCTGGAACTCCTCGATGGCGGCGAGCGCCCCCCGCAGGAGCTCGTCGGAGGAGCCGAGGCGTCGCTCGAGGTGGAGGCAGGTCGTCGTCGAAGGGGAGCGCTCGATCACCCACGGTCGGCCTCGGTCGAGACCGCGTAGCACTTGCACCGGTATGTGGCGAACCCAGGCGGCGATGGCCGGGTCCTCGCGCAGGGCGGTGACGGCCCGCGACTCCGCACGGAGCTCTCGGGCCGAGGCGCGGTCGGTCGCCACCTTCACGACGACGCAGCCTGGTCCGGCCGGGTCCGGCACGAGCGTGACGGCCAGCCCCGTCCTCGTGATGAGGGGCTCGATGTCAAGTCGCGCGAGCCGCTCGAGCTCCTCGACGCGCTCGTCGGTCGCGCGGGCCTCGTCCACGACCGCGCGCAGCGCCTCGTCGACCCGACGTCGGCGCAGGCCGAAGAGGAGCCGCTCGTAGCGGTCGCGGAGGGCGATCTCGGCTCGGGGCAGGGGAAGCGTCGTCGTTGTCATAAGACCCACATAAAAATGGTCAAAGACTTCTATCAAATTCTGGTTGGCCTGTACAGGGGCTCGGCCCGCCGGCTCTAAGCCAGGGAGGCCAGTGCCTGGACCGGGAGGCGTGCGAGCCTTGCAATTGCACGGCTTTTCCCCCCGTCCGTAACTGAGAGGAGGCGGACCAGCCACTCTGAGTTTGGAGAGAGTCTCCGAACCGTGCAGGCCGGACAGTCGCCGGGGTGGTGGCCGAGGAGCCGGGTGACGCCCTGGGCCACCCCTGCCTGGTTGTGGCCGGGCAGCACCGTCACCCCGTGGCGCGCGAGACTCCCGGCACCGTTGCGTGGCGCGTAGGCCCGTCGAGCGAGCTCGAACATCCCGAGGTCGGGCTCGCCGTCGCCCATGGCGAGCGCCAGGCGTCGGCCGCGGTCATCGCTCTCAACGGCGAGGTGGTCGAGGAGGGTCGTGAGTCCGGTCGCCTTCGACACCCCCGCGACGACGAGGTCGACCTGGTTGTGGCCGGGGATCGTGGTGAGGGCGGCCGTGGTCGCCTCGTCCATCCTCTGGCGAAGGGCGGACCACTCGTCGGGGCCCAGACGGCCCGCGGTGACCCGGTGCGCCAGTCGCACCGAATGGGTGTACTCGGGGTTGACCCGGAAGTCGGGGTCCGACGAGACCGAGTGTCGCACCGCGTCGAGTGCGTGCAGGTCCTCGGGGTCGAGGGCCGTCCGAGGCGCGCCGCCGTACTCGTAGATAGCTGACCCGTACTCGGCCACACCGCCCGCGAGCCGGAGGATCTCAACCCGATCGCGGACTTCGGCCAGGCTGCGTCCGGTAGCCACCACGACCCGGAAGCCGTGAGCGGCGAGCGCCCGCAGGCAGGTCGCCCCGAGTCGTCCGGGGGCGGAGAATCCGCCGACGTTCGACTCGAGCACGCCGTCGAGGTCGAGCGCCACGACCGGGCCCGACTCGACCGGCTCGAGGTCGGCGAGGTAGACCGACGCCAGGTACTCGAGGACCGCGGCCGAGCGGAGCCGCCCGTATGCGGAGTCGTCCACGAGGCCGAAGCGGAAGCGTTCCCACAGGGCGACGAGGGTGTAGACGAGCCACCGGTCGTCGTCGACGGCTTCGCCGACGCGCTCCTCGAACGCTTGGCGCAGCTCGGGGCCGTACCCGGGCCCGCCCTCAACCGCCGCCGACGCGAGGTCGTAGGCGATGTCGTAGCACGCGAGGTCGTGGCTGGAGAAGGCCCCGTCCGCGTAGTGGCGCTTGACTGCCCGTCCCCCGCTGCGGCCCCAGGACGACGCGGTCATCCGTCCGTCGATGACGCAAGGACTGTCGACGGTGAGCATGCGCCGCACGACGGGCTCGATCATCGCGCCCAGGAGGAACGCCGCGTTCTCTCCGGCGACCCGGGTCAGGAGTTGCGCCGCCACGACCGGGACGCTCTGGGGTACCCCGGACGACGCACTGCGGTCCCGGGGCGTGGTGAGGACGTGTCGCCGGTGCTGGAGGTACTCGGCGACCCGGCTCGCATCGATCGCGTGCGCGCCACCCGGGTCGACCGCACGCGAGAGCATGACGCCGTGGGAGACGCCGATGAGTTCGGGCAGGAAGTCGCCCAGCAGCCGTGCGATCAGACGGGCGTCGTCGCCCAGGTACCCCAGCCCGACGCCCCGAGCCTCGATTTCGAGCTCGCGCACTGAACCGCGTGCGGAGCGCAGCCGTGCGACGTAGCGCCGCTCGACGTGCTCGCGCCGTGGTGTCGGATCGGCATCGCGGGCGGTCACGTCGATCACCTTGGTTCCCGGCCCGAGGTGCACCGCGAGATCTCGCGCGATCGCGCCCTCGGAGAGCTCCCCGTGGATCGCCCACGAGCGCCACGCGAGCGTGACCCGCTCGAACTCGTCGAGGTCCGTGGGCAGCGCGCCGTCCTCGTTGGCGACGGCGAGCGCGAGGACGACCTTCGCCTCGGGGGGTGCGACGCGTTCCAGGCAACGCACCGACGTCGCGAGGGCTGAGCCCGTCGTCGGGGGGTCGTCGAAGATGAGGAAGGGCGTGCCCGCGGGGAACCCTCGGATGGTCCGTCGTGCGTGATGGCCGAGGTGCGCGCCGGGGCGCACCGTGGCCAGGGCAACCGAGCCGACTCCTCGAGCGGCCAGGGCGGCTACGGCGAAGGGGGCGAGGTACGAGCCTGAGGTCCGTACCCCGACCGCGCAGACCGACTCAGGTCGTTCGCACCGTTGGAGGAATAGGTCAACCAGGGCGACGACGTCGTCGGGTCGCTGGTCGAAACTGCGAAAGGACGACGGCAGACGGCACGGGGTGCGACGGAAGGGTCGAGGGAGCTGGCGGGCGAGGCCCTCGACGTCGGCGAGTGTGGCGAGGACGGGGTCGTCCGCCGTGACGGGGACGGAGCCGTCAAAGGAGAGCACGCGCGTCGCGAGCTCTACCACGAGGGGGTACTGGAGGGCAACGACGTCGTCGGCGCGCACCCCCGCCCCGAAGGCCCGACCCACGGTGTGGGCGGCTTCGCGCAGGGACCACCACAGCGACACCGCCCGCCGGGCCAGCGGCCCGCCGCCGGAGGCCAGCCTCTTCTGGGTCGAGAGAACCTTGAGGTTCCGTACGGCGGCCGCGTCCTCGATGACCTGGAGCGCCGCCGAGCTCAGGAGGTACGCGTCGAGCCAGTTCCCGGCCTCGCCGGATTCGCGCGCGCCGGTGACGAGCTCGTCGAGCTCGAGGAGGAGGTCGGCGCTCTGCACCGGCAAATGGTAGAGGCCGGGCCCGTCGAGCCGCTAGGCCCCTCGCGGGCGCTGTCCCTAGCGATGGTCGAGGGAGCGGTAACGGCGCACGAGCTGGGGGAGGAAGTAGGCCCCCTCCAGTCCCGATGCGACGAGGGAGGCGACCCCAATGGCGTTGATGCCCAGCCGGCCGATGAGCGAGAGCACCACGGCCAGGTAGACCGCCGCGGTAGCGACGTTGGCCACGGCCATACGCCATACGCGCCGGTCGTACCAGGCGAAAGAGGAGTAGAGGAAGTTGATCGCGTAGAGCGGCAGGGAGAGCAGCAGCATCCGCAGGAGGGTGACGCCGGTGCTCGCGTACTCGCTTCCGAAGGCGCGCAGCAGCTCGGGTGCGAGGACCACGCCGACGGCGACCGCCGGGGCGACCACGAGAGCCATCCCCCGGATGGCGGTGTTCGCGTGGTGACGAAGGTGGTCGGGCTCGTGCGCCGCCTCGACGAGGAAGGATCGTGCGACGCTCCAGGTGACGAGCATCAGACCCACGAGGAACAGAGACGGGATGTAGTAGTGCGCGTTGGCGACGGCGCCGAGGCGTTGGATCACGATCAACGAGACGAGCGAGGGCGTGAACACGGTGAACACCATCGTCGCGTACTGTGCGCCGGCCAACACGAAGAGCTCGCGCGGAGTGGGTAGCTCCTCGCTCGCTCGGGTCGCCGACGAGTGGGCGGGAATCCGGACCGAGAAGATGTACCACGTCACCACGGCGATGGCCACGAGTACCGGGAGCGTCCAGGCGAGGAAGATGCCCTGGGTGGAGGAGGCCTTGAGGAGGAGGGGGAGGAGGGCCAGCTTCGCCACGGCGAAGAGCAGGTTCTCCACCGGCACGAGCTTGGAGGCGCGCATGCCCACGAGCACCGAGTCCTGGAGGACGAAGACGGTCCATGTGCCCACGGCGAGGACGAACAGGACCCGCCCCCACCAGGCCGCGGGAAGGTAGCCGTGGCCGAAGCCCACGGTGACGTAGAGCGTCGTGAGCACGAGCGCGACGCTCACGCACATCACGTAGGCGCGTTGAACGAAGGCGCGGGTGCGCACGCCCGCGACCGGCAAGAAGCGCTCAAAGATCGACTGGAAGCTCAGCTGGGCGAGATTGGACAAGAGCATCATCGCGGCGATCTCCGCCGTGGTCCGCCCGACGATGGTGGCGGTCGCCAGGTGCGCGGCAAGCCCCCAGAACACGACGCCGAGTACCGAGGTGCCCCCGGAGGAGATCATGAGGGCGATCGCGTTGCCCATGAGTCGCCCGGTGAGGAGACGACGGAGTGACGCGACCGCGCCGGGCGAAGAGGGTCGGGTGGTCATATCGTTGCGGGCCTGGGCCGTGAGTCTACGGGCTGACCCGGGGTGAGCCCGGAGGCTCGCGGGCTCCCACGTAGGGTAGGCACGTGCGTTCGCGAGAGGGTCACCCTTGGGGTGACGAGACCGCGCGCTCGCCGCGGGTCACCCGGCGGGCGTTCCTCGGAGCGGGTGCGGCGCTCGGCGCGGGCGTCGTGGGCGCGCCGTCGTCGGCGAGCATCGTGCGAGCTCTCCGGACCCGGGCCGCGGGCTCGGACATCGGGGCAATCGAGCACGTCGTCTTCCTCATGCAGGAGAACCGTTCGTTCGACCACTACTTCGGCTCCTATCGGGGTGTGCGCGGCTTCGACGACCGGCCCGGGGGCAGGCTCGGGCCCTTCGCCCAGCCCTTCGCCGCGAACACCACGCGGCCGCCCCTTGGAGTCCAGCTACCGCTCCACCTCTCGACCGCGGACGGCCAGAACGCGCGCGTGAAGGACCTCAACCACGACTGGCTGGCCCAGCACCTCAGCTGGAACGGGGGGCGGATGGACGGTTTCGTCTCGGCGCACCAGCGCGCCGACATCGACGGCCCCGACTACGGGCTGTTCACGATGGGCTACTACACCCGAGCCGACCTGCCTTTCCACTACGCGCTTGCTGACGCGTACACCATCGGCGACCACTATCACTGCTCGGTGCTGGGGCCGACCGACCCGAACCGCGTCATGATGGTGTCCGGGACCATCGACCCCGCCGGCCGTCACGGGGGACCGGTCATCACGACGAGCGCGGGTCCCCAAACCAACTTCACGCTCGATTGGGTGACGGTGCCCGAGCTCCTCCAGGATCGGGGCGTGACCTGGAAGACCTACACCGCCCCCGGGCAGGGCTACAGCGCGGGCGACTCGGGCGCGGTGGCTGGGGACGCCATCCTCCAGTACTTCCAGGCGTACCAGGACCCTTCGACCCCTCTCTACGCGAACGCGTTCACCCCCGCGTACCCCGCCGACTTCATCCACGACGTCGCGTCGAACGCGCTGCCGGCCGTCTCGTGGATCATCCCGCCCGTGGGCTACGACGAGCACCCACCACTCTCGGCGAACACCGGGGCGTGGCTGATTGACCAGGTCCTGCGCACTCTGGCCGCGAACCCGACGGTGTGGTCCAAGACCGTCCTCTTCATCACCTGGGACGAGAACGACGGCTACTTCGACCACGTGCCCCCTCCGACCCCGCCGCCGGGCACACCCGGGGAGTACCTCACGCAGCGCCCCCTCAGCGGGGCGGCGCAGTCGGTCGCCGGCCCCGTCGGACTGGGCTTTCGGGTGCCGTTGCTCGTCGTCTCCCCCTTCAGCGCCGGCGGCTGGGTGTGCTCGGAGGTCTTCGACCACACCTCTCAGATCCGCTTCCTCGAGGAGCGCTTCGCCATCCGCTGCCCGAACATCTCCGCCTGGCGCCGGAGCGTGACGGGCGACCTGACCTCGACCCTCGCCGCCACGTCAGGCACGAGGCTGCCGTCGCTGCCCACGACGACGAGCTGGTCGAGCCAGGTTGGCACCACCGTGGGCACGAGCCCTCCCCTGCCGGCGGGTCCGGGTGTGCTCAGCCTTCCTCCACGTCAGTCGATGCCCCGTCAGGAGAGCGGGAGTGCACGGCGCGTCCCGGTCGTCGGGGGCCCGGTGTGGGTGAACCTCGGCCCCTTCCCCGAGGGTTCGGCCACCGTGACCTCGGCCCTGCGCGCCCAGGTCGGCGCGCTCGTGGATGCGCTCGTCGTCAACGGAGACCGTCGCGTCACCCTTACGGGCTTCAGCGACGACCGGCCCTCACCCGCCCGGGCGGCGGCGCTCAGCCGAGCCCGGGCGGGGGCAGTCGCCGCGCTCGTGCGCTCCGGGCTTTCGCGGCGCGGCCGGAGCGACCTCGCCGTCGTGACGGCGGCCCGGGGTCTCGGCGAGCCGCTCGCCTCGAACGCGACCGCCGCGGGCCGCGCACTGAACCGGCGGGTGCTGGCCCAGGGCTCGTAGCGCCTCAGCCTCCCCCGGAGAGGGGGCCGAGGTGCAAGACGGTGGCGGTGGGCCAGCGGGCGACGACGGTGTAGCCGTCGCGCTCGAGCTCGGTCTGGAAAGGTCCGATCCACCCCGGCGGGTAGCCCCCGACGTCAGTGCCCCAGGCGGCCTGGGAGCGGCTGAGGATGATCCAGTGGGCGTTGTTGGCGAGCAGGGTGAAGAGGTCGAACTTCCGGGTCGGTGCGCCTCCGCCCTGGTACGCGGCGATCTTCACCGGGTTGACGTCCACCCTCTCGAACTCGATCGGCATGAAGGGTGTCACGAGCCAGACGGCCTGGCCCGGCGGCGCGTGGTCGTAGACGAACCGGGAGGCCGCGAGCTCGCCGGTCGTGAAGGACTCGAAGGCGTCGTTGCCGCCGCGCACGACGAAGGTCGCCGACGCGAATCCGAGGAGAACGAGGGCCATGACGGAGACCCGCAGGGGCCGGCCGAGGCGCCCGAGGTCGCGGGTAATCCGCAGAGGCACCAGGGGCACGGCGCCCTCTTCGTTGGTCGGCAGGATCGCCGACGCGGCGAGGACCGTGACGAAAGGCAGGCCGAAGAGCACGACGCGCAAGAGCCCCTCGCCGCCGTAGTTCTGCGCGGCGATGAGGAGGAAGGGCACCGCGGTTAGGAGCTCGAGCGAGCGTGATGACGGGGCCCGGCGCACGACCCCGACGGCGCCGAAGAGGTACAGCACGACCACGTCGAGGATTCGGGCATCGACGACCAGCCGGTGACTCACGTTCCCGGTGAGGCGGTTGGTGACGTTCGACGCGAGGATCTGTGAGAACTGGCCGGCGGAGCCGAAGATCGCGTTGAGGTGGCCCACCCAGTAGTTGGAGGCGCCGAGGTTGAGCCACCCGACGGCGAAGAGGCCGCCGAGGATCGCGAGCTCGGGCCGGCCCAGGCGTCGCGTGGCGAGCAGCGCACCCAGGGCGACGATCATGGCGTAGGGCGTCAACTGGTGGCTCATCGAAGAGGCGAGCTCGATGAGGGCGATGAGCGTGAAGGCGCCGAGGGTCGTCCAGGGTCCGTAGACCGGCACCGTGTCGCGCCCGAGCAGTCGACGCAGGCGCACGACGTCGACGACGCCGCTGAGCCGCGAGGCAAGCGTCAATCCTCGGCCCCGGCGCGGCCGGTGCCGCGTCGCCGGCCGCCACAGCGCGAGCACGACCGCGATGACGACGAGGAAGAAGAGGTAGTTCAAAGCCTGTGGGCTGAAGTAGTCCTGGTAGATCCAGTTCGTGGCGTAGAAGAGGGCGACGCCGAGCCACGCGGTGCGCGGACGGGCGCCGCTGAAGTGGGCGATCGAGTAGAGCGGCGCCATGTACGCGAGTTCGATGAAGAGCGGGAAGTACCGGATGAATCCCAGCGTCGTGTGTTGGCCCGCGAAGCCGGCGATGGTCCCGGCCAGGGCGAACATGCCGGGCCAGGAGAACCGAGCGTCAAAGCCGTTGAGCGAGTGCCCGTGGTCGATGATGTACTGGGTGAAGCCCGAGTGCAGCCAGGAGTCGTAGAGGGACGCCACCGGCTCGACGGCGCAAGCGGTCCCGAAGAGGTAGACGACGAGCAGCCCGGTGAGGACGACCACCCGAGCCGGACGGAGCCGTGGGCGGAGGATCTCGATGGCCAGGGCCGAGACGAGGCACGCCAGACCGAGGAAGAACGGCGGGTGGACGACCGAGACGAGGCCGTAGGAGTTCATCGCCCCCGGGTCCGCGGTCTGCACCGTGTACAGCCAGAGGCCCAGGGCGAGGGCGCCGAGCCCGGTGGAGGCGAACGCCGGGAGGCTGTGGCGCCACGAGGCGAGACGTTCGAGCACGGGCCTAGTGGACGATGAAGAAGCGGAGGACCGTCACCGCGAGGAAGAGCGCCGCGAAGCCGATCGTCGTGAGATCGAGGAGCCGGTGGACGGAGTCGCTCAACTCGAGGTGCAGCTCGCTGGCCGCGGCTCGCAGGAAGGCCAGGAGGATGCCCGCCGCCAGCACGGCGAACGAGACGACAGGGAGGGCGAGGGAGTGCAGGGCGGCGATGCTCACCGACGCCCCCTCCTCGCGGTGTCCACCGCGTCGCGCCGGTCCCGCCGGCGCAACAGCGTCAGAGGTAGGACGCACGCAGCCGAGAGCCACACCATTAGTCCCTCCGGGTCCCAGAGGTGGAACGTCATCATGAGCTGGGCCAGGACCATCACCACGGCGAGACTGGTGGCCAGGGTGAGTCCAAGCTCCAGAGGGAGGCTCTTCAGGCGGACGAAGCCGACGAGGGCCCACCCGGGGACCAGCAGGCCGAAGGCGACGCCGACGCCGAAGCGCACGGGACCACCGGTCCCGGCGAGGGCCAGCGCGAAGGCGACGACGTCGAGGGTGACGAGGGCGAGGTCGACCCGGGCGCGGGTTCGCGCGCGACGCAGGTCAGCGATGACCTCGGCTGAAGGGCCGCGCGCAGTAGTGGCCGTGGCGGGGGACGCGGTCACGGACGGCTCGCGCGGCAGTGCGCTCGACGCCGTCGGCCGGTCCGCGCGTGCGCCCTCACCGCCCTCGCCGGAGGCGAGCCGCGCTCATCAGGTACGCCACGGGTCCGAAGGCCATTCCGATCACCTGGTAAGCATAAGTTCGTCGGGGGCAGGACGGGGTGGCGCTGGGCGAGCGGTGGCTCCGGCGCCGGAACAGCCGGCGCAGACCCGCCGGGACACGCCGAAGTATCGCGGGCGCGTGGCGCGGGTCGCCGATGACGATGGCGGTGTACATGGCGGTCAGGCCGGTTCCGTAGCGCAGGACCTGGGTGACGAACTCCGCGCGGGTACGTCGATTGACGTGGCGAACCACGGCGGCGGGCTCGATAGCGAGCGACGCCCCTCGGTCGAGGAGTCGGAACAGCACCTCGAGGTCCTCGCCGCCCATGGCGGGCGTTCCGGGGCCGAGGGTGTCGAGGAATCCCCCGGCGTCGAGGAATTCCTGGCGTCGGAAGGCGATGTTGTTCCCGTTGCCGAAGCGTCCGGGGGCGTAGGGCGAGAGGCGGTCCTGGCGGGCGGCCGTGGCCCGGTCGACGACCTCGGCCCTGAACGAGCGGTTCAGACCGCCGTAGAACTCTTCGAACCACAACTGGGGTTGGGTGTCGAGCTCCTTGGGCAGGACCAGCCCGCCGACAGCGGCGGCCTCGGGCGAGAGGACGAATCGCGCACCGAGAGCGCGCAGCCAGGTGCGGTCGACCGTGGCGTCGTCGTCGGTGAAGGCCACGATCTGGCCGAGGGCCTCACGCGCCCCCCTGTTGCGCGCCGCGGCCGCGCCGGGGCGCGGCTCGTGGGTGACACGGAGGCGCTCGTCGACGCTCTTGAGCCCGAGCGGCGGGCTCGCCTCGGCGCGATTGTCAACGACGATGACCTCGAAGGTGGGGTAGGCGCTCTCGAGGATCGCCTCGACCGCCTCGTTCAGGAGGTCGACGTCGCGCCCCACGGTCGGGACCACCACGGTGGCACTCGGCAGCTGCGGGTTGGCCACCAGCTCCACGGGTGAGACGGGCGTGGTGCCGAAGACCCGTCGCACGGCCTCGACCACCTCGTGCGGCACCCCCCGCTCCTCGCCCCGCGCCTCGACCAGCCCGATCACCTGGCCGGTGCGCACGACCTCGATCCACGCCCGCCGCCCCGGGGGCACGTCGCGCAGGTCGGATTCCTCGGGGTAGTCAACGTCGAGCTTGACGAGCAGCACGGGCTCCCACGCGTGGTGCCGTCGCCTCGCACCGACACCCTCGGCGTCGTCTCGGGGCACGCTGACAACCTACCGGTCGTCAGCGTGGCCCGGCCGGCGGCCGTGGACTTCACGCGAGCCCAACAGGACTGCCGCTTGGTCACGAGAGGCCGGCAATGGGCGGCGGCGTAGCGCCACGGTTCCCCTGGCCACTCCCGCGACGGTGGCGCCGAGCCCGGCCGCGACGAGGGCGAGCCGTCGTAGCGACGTGAGGGGGTCAGCGCGAACGGATCCGAGGGCGTCCAGGGCCTCTCGGGGCAGCGCCCTCGTGGCGTGACGCCGTTCGGCCGCGAGGCTCCGGTCGGCCCCCTGGAGCGACGCCACCGCCGCCTTCGAGATCCCCTCGGCCCAGCACCGTGCCAGGAAGTAGCGGGTAGTGAGACGGCCCGCGGGCACTCGGTGGCGGACGACCGAGCGGCGAGCCAGAACGAAGCGCTGGGTGGCACTCGCGCGCCCGTACCGGATGCACAACTCGGTCTCCTCGCACCCGAGGGCGTTCTTGCCGATGCGCCCGAGGCTCGAGGAGAAGCCGCCGACGCGATCGAAGACCTCTCGACGCATGGCCATGCTCGCGCCGATGGGGTTTCGGATCGCCGCACCGTCGGGTGGGAGGCCGTCGTAGCTGCAGCCGAGGACCCAGAGGAACGTCCGGGGGAACCAACGGGGTTCGGAGCGATCATCGTAGGCGGGGACGATCCACCCGCCCGTGCCCGCGACCTCAGGGTCCTCGAACGGGCGGCACAGCTCTTCGAGCCACTCGGGCTCGGCGACCGCGTCGTCGTCCAGAAAGGCGACGACCTCGCCGGTCGACACCGTCACACCGGTGTTGCGCGCTCCCGACAGCCCCTTGGTGAACCGATTCGCGGTCACGATCACCTCGGGCAAGGACTCTCGTGCGCGCTCGGCGAGCGCGTCGTTGTAGTCGATCACCAGCACCACCTCGTCGGGGGGCCGACTCTGGGCCCGAGACGAAGAGACGGCGGCGACCATGTCGTCCCAGCGCTCCATCGTGTAGGCGCAGATGACGACGCTGATCCTCATCCGCGCGGACTCAACGCGGGTTCCGCGCTCATTGCGTCCGGCGGGGTCGTGCTGACCCCGATAAGCGACCAGGCCAGGTCGTCCCACGCCCCGGGCGAGGGGAACTGCAGACCCGCGAGGCGCAACGCGTGGTGGAGCGCGACGTGGACCGACACGGGGAGCTCCTGGTCCGCGAGGAGGCCGCCCACGTAGCCGTTGCCGACGTCGGGCACGGTGGCCGACGTGAGCACCACCGTGGCGACGCCGCAGTGGATGGCGATGCTGAAGGCCCTCGAGTCGACCGCGGGATCGGCCAGGATGATGGCTGAGGACTGCTCGTTGAGCGACCGCACCGCGTCGTCGTCGAGGGTCTCGCCGACGAGCTCGACGTGAGACGCGTGGTGGCTCTGGGCCACCAGGGAGGCGACGTCGGTCGACTCGTGGCGCATCACGACGCGGAGCAGGTAGCCCGACACCCAGGCGTCAGGGATTGCGTCGAACGCCGCGAGGAGGACCCGCAGGGAGCGCTCGTCGTCTCGGGGCAGGAAGGCCGTGATGAGCTGCTGCACCTCACCGCTGGTCGGGCGCCCGGTGAGACGCAGGGCAGGATGCGCGAGGACTGGTGGGCCGTAGCGGCCGAGGGACGTCTGGAGGGCTCGCCGGTCGACGTCGTCGCCGACGACGATCCGATCGGCCTGGGCGAGCGCGCCCGCGAGGTTCGCCACGCTGGAGGAGCCGCGTCGTGGCAGGCTCGCGCAGAGCGCCACCCCGTAGGCACCGACCCGGTTGGCCGCCTGGAAGAACGTGCGCACCCACGAAGCGTCGAGGCCCGGCCAGAGGAACGCGACCGCGAGCTCCACGTCGTCGTCCACCCACTCACGGAAGGCCCTCGCGCGCAGACGTGGCGAGTCGGGAGCCTCGTGACTCGGGATCGCGAGGAGTCGAGCCCAGTCGTGGGCGGCCGCCAGCGAGGGCACCCGGTGGAGTCCGGCGTCGAAGTCGGTGCTGGAGTTCACTTCGATCCGCGTGACCACGGCCCGGTCGGCGAGGGCCGAGACGATCTGGGAGGCCATGTTCCCAGGCACCGTGAGGGTCGAACTCGGACCGGCCACGACCACGTGCACGCCCGAACCCCCACGGCGCGCGTCAGCAGTCGACAACGCGATACCTCCGTAGTCGCTCCTTGACGATCGTCGAGAAGATTCGCAGCCCGTCCCGCAGGGCGTGGAGGTTGCTGACCCCGTGGATGCGCTTCGCCTCGAAGCAGGGGACCTCGGCGGTCGTGAGTCGGGCCCGCGCCGCCCGGATGCCGATGAGGGTCTCGACCTCGAAGCCGGGCGAGTCGACCCCGATGCGGGCGACCGCGCTCTTGCGCACGCCGACGTAGCCGTAGGTGGCGTCGCTGTAGCGTCCGCCGAAGAGGACCCTGATGAGCAGGGAGATACCGTGGTCACCGAGACGCCGGAACCGCGTGAAGTCCTCAGAGCCGGCACCCGGGCCGAATCGGGTCCCCTTGACGTACTCGGCCCCGTTGGCGAGGGCGGCGTAGAAGGCGGGGATTCGAGACCCGTCCATCGAGCCGTCGGCGTCAAGGGCGATGATGAAGTCCCCCTTGGCGGCGTCGAAGCCGGCGCGCATCGCGGCACCCTTGCCCGGCGTCGTCTCATGGATGATGCGCACGTCCGGTCGCAGCACTCGTGCCACGCGCAACGTGTCGTCGCTGGAGCGCCCGTCGACTATCAAAACCTCGTCAACCCACGCCGGGATGGTGTTGAGCACGTAAGGGAGGTTGCCCGCCTCGTTGAGAGTGGGGATCATTACCGTCACCGACGGTCTCGGCTGAACCGGAAAGCCACTTCCGGCTTCAGGGTGCCCAAGGCGCCTATCAGGGTCGATGGTTACCACGTCGTCATGACTCTCTTCATCGGCCCCCGCGCCCTCGATGGTTGCAGACTGGTTCAGGTCTGTCAACCGCGACCCTGAATTACCGTTGTGTGATTCGCTAGCGCTCATCTCCGCTGCCCTTCGCCGGCCCGCCTAGCCCGGTCGTCCGATGTCTTCGCGTGGGGCGCGCCCCTTCAGCGTGCGACTAGCTATTTGAGGTGTACTCCGCCACCCAGTCGACTTCCATGGACTGAGGTCCCGACGGGCAGGCCCACGCCGGCGAGGCGCCACACCACGTCTGCTGCTGAAGGTCCAGGGTCATTGGAACGTTGGGAATCTCACCCGTGTTATTCACCCGTCCCCACACTCGGCCGTCGACGGTGTAGGTGATGCTGGTGGGCGTCCAGATGACGCCCCAGGTGTGCCACTGGGAGAGGTCGATCCCGCTGAGCACCCGCTGATCCTGGTGGTTCGAGGACGTCGTCCCCCAGTGGACCGTGGCGGAGATGCTGCTCGTGTCGCCCCCGGACTCGGCGAAGTCGATCTCCGGTGGCCACTGGTTGTTGGCCGGCCAGAGCAGCTCGACCATCGTGGGCCCGGCCCCGGTGACGCGACTGCGGACGAAGTCCGCGCCGTAGGTCTGGGGGATGTTCGTGGACAGGCCGCCCGTCACCCACTCACCGCCGTAGGCCGGGTCGTGCCAGGTGCTGAGTGACAAGATCCCGTTCGACACCGTGACGTGGGCGCTCCCGAACTGGGCGCCCGGGTCCGAACTCGGATTCCCGTGGTAGACGTCCCAGCCGGCGGGGACCGACGTCCCGGGGAAGTCCGTCACGTAGGTCTCGGTGTAGCCGGCGAGCGCGTTCGCGGCCGGGGGTGCGTAGCCCGAGGGCTCCGAGCCGTCGGGCGTCCCCATCGGGAAGGCGGTGGTCGGCGCCGGGGTGGTCGTGGTCGTCGTCGGTGCGGAGGCCGCGGTCGTGGTCGTCGTCGGCGCGGGAGTGGTCGTGGTCGTCGTCGGGGCCGCCGGGCCGGAGTCGGCCGGAGTCGGGGCTGAGCGCACCGGGCCCTGGGGGGCGGTCGAGCTGCCCGGCCGAGGACCCGTCATCAGCACCCGGGCCCGGGTCGTCGTGGTCGTCGCTCCGTGCCGGACGGCGACGCGGGTCCCGCGGTGGCCGCCTCGCCCGGGGGCGACGTCGGTCAGAGTGGCCAGGTGCGGCGCGAGCGCGGCGCGGGAAAGCGCGGCGCCGCCCACCCCGGTGAGGGTGGCGGGGGTCGCGGAGGCGTCGATCGTAATCATCGTCGCCAGTACGGCCGATGCGGCCACCAAGGTGGCCAGTTTGGGGACCCGGTGAGTGGTCGATCCCCGGAGGAACGCCGTGAAGTTGCCCTTTGCCATGGGGCCAAACTCACAGCCCTAGAAAAAGCGCCTACCTACTGGACCTCAACGTCCCGTCAATTCTCATCAACTGTTGTGATGAGGGATTATGGGCGCTCTTGGCGCCGCCGTCGACGGTCCCCTCGCTCTTCAGTGAGCTCGGCGGGCGTGCCACGCGTCGGTGACGATCTCCTCGAGAGAGGAGTGCCGGGGCTCCCACCCGAGGATCTCCCTCGCCCGCGCGTTCGAGGCGACCGCCGACGGGGGGTCGCCCGGCCGACGCGGCGCGCGGCGCACCTCGAACGTCCGACCGGTGACCCGCCGGACGGCCTCGATCACCTGGAGGTTCGAGTAGCCCACTCCGCAACCGAGGTTGGCCACGATCTCAGTGTGCTCGTCGAGGGCGGCGATGGCCAGCGCGTGCGCCGCGGCGAGGTCGAGGACGTGGACGTAGTCGCGCACGCACGTGCCGTCCGGCGTGGGGTAGTCGTCGCCGAAGAGGTCGAGCCCGGGTCGCAGGCCGTCGGCGGCGTCGAGGGCGAGGGGGATGAGGTGGATCTCGGGGTCGTGGCGCTCGGGGTGGGCCGGCGTGGCCCCGGCGGCGTTGAAGTAGCGCAGGCTCGCGGCCCGAGCCCGGCCCGTGACGGCGAGCCAATGGAGGCACTCCTCGACGATCAGCTTCGACTGGCCGTAGGGACTCTGGGGCCGGGCCGGACGGCCCTCGTCGATCGGGGTCACGTCTTGGACCCCGTAGACGGCGGCCGAGGACGAGAAGACGACCTTCGGGCACCCGAGGTGCACGAGGGCGCGCAAGAGGGCGGTCGTCTCGCCCACGTTGGCGAGGAGGAACTCTTCGGGCTCGACCATCGAGAGCGCCGGCTCGATCCGTCCGGCGAAGTGGACACACGCGTCCAGCGGTCCGAGAGTGCGCACGAGCGCCTCGTCACCGCATCGACCCTGCACGAACGTGGCGCGGACGGGGACGTTCTCGCGCCGTCCGTGGCTCAGGTCGTCGAGGGCCACCACTTCGTGCCCGTGGTCCAGCAGGAACTCGGCGGTGGTGGCGCCGATGAAGCCTGCAGCCCCGGTGACCAGGACCCTCACCCGAACACCCGTCGCCCGCGAGGCGGCCTCGTCACGCGAGGCACTGTAACACCGACCCGCGCAACCACCGTGGGGCGCGGGGTGGGTCGCAGGAGAGAATCCCATGGGGAAGCGTTGGGAGACGACTGGTAGCGTCGCCAGCGTCGTGGGGCACCCGTTGGGGAGAGGAGGGGCCGTGCCAGTTTCCGATGCCGGTCCCTTCAGTGAGGCGGCCCTTCGCGAGGGCTTCGAGTCCGGCCAGTTCCTCCTCGTCTACCAACCCATCTACGACCTCCAGACGAGTGCCTTCGTGGGCGTGGAGGCCCTGATCAGGTGGCGCCACCCCGAGCGGGGGCTGCTCACACCGGACGCGTTCATCGACGTGCTCGACTCCAGCGACCTGGTGCGCCCGGTGGCGCAGTGGACGCTCGAGACGGCCTGTGACCAGGGTGCCGTCTGGCACGACGCCGGCTATCGCTTTCGGGTGTCGGTCAACGTCTCGGCGAGGCAGTGGGGCGCGGGGGGCATTGACGACGACGTGCGCGACGCGCTCGGAGCGAGCCGCTTCGACCCCACCTTGTTGGTGCTGGAGGTGTCGCGCTCGACCCTCGAGTCGGATCCCCACGCACGTGCCCGCCTACGCTCCTTGGCCGAGCTCGGCGTGCACCGTGCGGTCGACGACTTCATTCCCGACGAGGGCGAGCTCGAACGGCTCGCCGACCTCGGCGTGGACGTGGTCAAGATCGACCGTACCTTCCTTGCCGGACGCACCGGGTCGGGCGAGCTCGGCGCGGCGGTGGCGACCCTCGCGGCGCGTGCCGAGGCTCTCGGGATATCGGTCATCGCCGCCGGAATCGAGGACGCCGACCAGCGCGAGGTCCTGGCACGCGAGAGCATCGCCACCGGCCAGGGGTTCGGTCTCTCCGAGCCCTACGAGGCCGACGAGATCGACCGCGTCCTCGAGGACTTCTCGATCTTCTCGGGCAAGCCTCTGTAGGGACGATGGCTCGGCGCGCTACCCCTCCCCAGTCCGCGGTGAGCGAGCACGCTGGCGGCGGTGGTCGGGCGGACGGCCTGCGGGCGCGCTACGTCGGCTTCCGCGGTACCCATCGCTACGCGGGGCCGGGGCCGCGTTCCGAGCAGGACGCCCTGCTCGACGACTTCGCCGCCCTCGCGGCCGACGGCTTCGCCGACTGGGTCGTGGTGGACCTGGTCGACGGGGCCGGGGCGACCGTGCGGGCCCGACTGGTGTCGGGTCCGGGGGGCGTCGGCGGAGATCCGGGTGGGGTCGTGCCGGGCCTTGCCGGGGTGGTGGACCGGGTGATCACCTCGGGGACGACCGAGACCTGGCCGGCGGTCGGGCGGGACGCTCGCGCCGTGGTCGTCGGACTGAGGGTGAAGGACCGCGCCTTCGGGGCGGTCGGCTTCGTCCTCGCCCCCGAGAGCCGCCCCTACGACCGCGGTGACGTCGTGGCGGCCGAGGAGGCCGCGTGGGGCCTCGCCTCGATCATCGAGCGGCGGATGCTCCATGACGAGAGCCGCCAGGCGCTGCGGGCGACCCAGCGCATGGCGCGCCAGCTCCATCAGCTCTTCGCCGCGACCCTCAACGTGTCAGGAGCCCGCGACGAGTCCGACGTTGCGACCGCAGTCGTCCAGAGCGCCCGGCGCGTCTTTGACGCCGACGTCGCGGTGATCGACCTGGACGCCGGGCGCGTCGCGGCGTGGGTGGGCCGTGGGATGGCCCGTGCGACCCGGGGCCACCGTGACGACCTCGCGGTGCCCTCCGTCTCGGGAGAGCGTGCCCGCGTCGAGGGGGAGTGGCTGGTGGTCGGGGTCGGCACCGTCGATCCCGCGAATCGCGGACTGCTCGCCGTGCGGCGCCGGGCGGCCGCCTTCGCCTCCGAGGACGTTGAGATCGCCACACTCCTGGCGCAGGCGGCGTCGGCCGCGCTGGAGTCGCGAGCGCTGGCGCGCGGGGTCGAGCGCAGCGAGGCCCGTCTCAGGGCCCTGGTCGACGCGGCACCGATCGGCATCGTCGAGGCGAGCACCGACGGGACGCCGCGCTGGTGGAACCGAGCGGCCGAGCGCGTCCTCGGCTGGCCGTCGCCCGAGCGCGGCGGCGTGGCGAGTGTCCCCCCAGCCCTCGCCAGGGCCATCGACGAGCTCGCCGCCGAGGCCCGGGTCGGGGGCGGTCCGGCGCTGCGCGACCTCGTCGACGTCGAGGTGCGCGGCCGGGTGCGCGATCTCACGACGTCGGCGGCCCTGGTCGCACTGCCCGAGGAGTCCGACCCCACCCTCATGGTCCTCATAGACGACGTCACGGACCATCGACAGCTGAAGGCGGAGGTGGCCCACGCCCAGCAGATGGAGCTCCGCGGCCAGGTCGCGAGCAGCGTCGCCCACGACTTCAACAACCTCATCACCTTGATCACCGGCTACTCCGAGATCCTCGAGCACTCGATCGACGACGAGCGGCTGGTCGAGATGGTGCGCGACATCCAGTCGACCGCGTCGCGTGCGTCGCGCCTCACGGCGCAACTGCAGAGCATCGGACGCTCGGTGGAGCTCGATCCCGTCGTGCTGGTCCCCGGTGACGTCGTGCGCGCCAATGCCGAAGTCCTCGAGCGGGTCCTCGGTGGCGACGTGGTGCTCGAGCTCGTCATCGATGACGGTGCGGGAGCCGTGCGGGTCGACGCGGGCCAGTTCGAGCAGATGATCTTGAACCTCGCGATTAACGCCCGGGACGCCATGCCGGACGGGGGTCGGCTGCGAGTGGGCGTGGAGCGCGTCGACGTGCCGGCCGCGAGGGCCGCGAGGCTGGGAGTCGAGCCCGGGCCGTACGTCCTGGTGACGGTGGCGGACACGGGGACGGGAATGGACGAGGAGACCATGACGCACTGCTTTGACGCCTTCTTCACCACCAAGGGACCCCTGCGCGGGACGGGCCTCGGACTCGCCTCGGCCCGCCGGCTCGCCGAGGCGAGCGGCGGCGCGATCGCGGTGCACAGCGCGCTTGGGGCGGGCACGACGTTCGAGGCCTTCTTCCCGTTGACCCGCGAGGCGGTTGTGGTGGAGCTGGCGAGCACCGCGCCCACCCCCGCGCGGGGCTTCGCGACGGTCCTCGTGGCCGAGGACGACGATGGCCTGCGGCGGCTGATGGTCCAGGTCCTTAGCCGCAACGGCTACGAGGTGCTGGCCGGCGCGACGGGTGAGGAGGCGCTCGGGATCGCCGATCGCTACGAGGGCCCGATCGACCTCCTGGTGAGCGACGTGGCCCTCGGCGGCATCACCGGGGCCGAGCTCGCTCGCTCGCTCCAGCAGAGCCGCCCGGGGCTGCGGGCGTTGCTCACCTCGGGCACCGCGGACGCGTCGGTCCTCGAGGGTCTCGCCGCGGGGGCGTCGGCCTTCCTGCCCAAGCCCTTCCGCCCGAGTGCGCTCATTGACGGGGTTCACGACCTTCTGGCACGGCGGAACTGAACGACCGGCGACCCGTCCCGTCGCTAGTCTCTGGGGTTCATGAGGGCTCGCACCACCAGCGCGGTCGCTCGCGTCCAGCGCGTCGCGTGGGCTCTCGTCGCGGTCGCGGTCGTCGCGGTGTCGCCGGTCGCCACCCCTGCGCGTCGGTTGGTCAACCTGAACGGCCACTTCCCGGTCGGGGTGCCCGACGCCTCCGAGCCGTCGGGCTACGCGCCGCCGGGCCCGACGGCCCTCGTCGGCTACCGGTTGGCCTACGTCACCGACTTCGCCGGTGCGACGGTGCCCCCCGGGTGGGACGTCTTCACCGGAATCCCCGGCGGTGCGCCGGGAGACCACTTCGGCATCTCCCACGTGCAGATGGTCAACGGGGTGCTCGAACTCCTCACGTACCGCAACCCGGCCTGGGGGAACCGGTGGGTGACCGGCGGGATCTGTCAGTGCGGCGTCGCGCGCATCTACGGCGCCTACTTCGTTCGCTCGCGCTACAGCGCGGCGGGTCCTAACGAGGCCGAGCTGCTCTGGCCCCTGTCGAACCGGTGGCCGCCGGAGATCGACTTCAACGAGACCGGCGGGGCCATCACGTCGACCACGACGTCGCTGCACTGGGGCGCGGCGAACAACATCACCCGCAGCGTCATCCATATCGACATGACCCAATGGCACACCTGGGGGGTCATCTGGTCCAAGCACGCGGTCATCTACACGGTGGACGGGCGGATCTGGGGGCGATACCTCGACCCGGCCCACATCCCCAGGGTGCGCATGACCCTCGACTTCGAGCAGCGCCAGATCTGCTCGGAGAACCGCCAGTGCCCGACCCAGCCGACCCAGATGGACGTCGACTGGGTGGCCGAGTACGTCGCGCGCTAGGTGCGCCCTAGCGCGGGGGCTCGAAGCGGTAACCGACCCCGCGCACGGTGGTGATCCAGGTGGGCTTCTCGGGGTCGGCCTCGAGCTTGAGGCGTAGCCGGCGCACGTGCTCGGTCACGGTGGCCTCGTTCTGCCATTCCGGCGAGGAGGCCCACACGTGCTCGAGGAGCTGGGGCCGAGAGAAGACCTGCCGGGGCGACTTGGCCATGAAGGCGAGGAGGGCGAACTCGCGCGAGGTCAGCTCGACCAGGCGGCCGCTCAGGCGGACCTCGTGGGTGTTCTCGTTGATCTGGAGGTCCCCGAAGGAGATGGTGGGGGCCTCGATGCGGTGGTGGTTCGCCGCGACCCCGGCCCGGCGCAGGACCGACTCGATCCGTGCCGAGACCTCGCCGAGGCTGAAGGGCTTGACGACGTAGTCGTCGGCCCCGAGCTTCAGCCCGGCGATCCGCTCGGTCTCGAGGCCCCGACCGGTGAGGAAGATCACCGGGACGTCGGAGAGGAGGCGGATCTCGCCGAGTAGCTCCCTCCCGTCCTCCTCGCCGAGCACGATGTCGAGGATCACGAGGTCGGGCTCGTCGGCCGAGGCGAGCGCCAGGGCTCGGGCCCCGTCGTGGGCGACCGAGACCTGGTAGCCCTCGCCGACCAGGTGGGTCTCGAGCATCTTGGTGATGTCGGGATCGTCGTCGATGACAAGGACCGAGGTCACGAGCGCCCCGTCCTGACGGATCCGGGCCGCAGTGGGATGCGCACGGGGCCATTGTACGAAACGTCCCCCCAGAAGGTGGGACTAATCGCTCTCCGAACCCGAAGGGACCGACCGGCGCGGCACGAGGACGAGGGGTGCGACTGCCAGACTTGAGGGGTGACCGTCCTCGCCGCTGAAAGGGAGCCGACGACGTCGGCCAAGGCCGTGCGCCGCCCCTCGGACGAGGCCCTGATCCTGCTCGGGATTGGGCTGCTGGCCCTCGGGACCTACCTCTGGCAGCTCTCGGTGCCCGAGCAGCTCTCCTTCTACGACTCCGGGGTGTACCTCGCCGCGGCGGTCCACCTGGTGTCGGGTGTCGTTCCCTACCGGGACT
>JAKAEP010000067.1 GCA_021818265.1 Actinomycetes bacterium | reverse complement strand
GCGCGCACCGCGGCGCGCAGGATGTCCCCGGTCGAGAGGTGGACGAGGCCGTGGCGGGCCGAGAGCAGGTCGCTCTGGGTGCCCTTGCCCGCCCCCTGCTTGCCCAGCAGGACGACGTAGGTGGGAGCGGCCATGGCTAGCGCTTCAAGAAGCCTTCGTAGTTGCGCATCATGAGCTGGCTGTCGATCTGGCGCATCGTCTCGAGCGAGACGCCCACCGCGATGAGCAGCGTCGTCCCGTAGTACGGGAAGCGGTTGATCTGCCACAGCGACATCAGGATGCTCGGGATCACCGCCACCGCCGAGAGGAAGAGCGCCCCCACGACCGTGATCCGGCTCAGCGTGCGGCTCAGGTAGCGCTCGGTCGGCAGCCCCGGTCGGATGCCCGGGATGAAGCCGCCCTGCTGGCGCAAGAGCTCGGCCTGCTGGTGGGGCTCGAAGGCGATGTAGACGTAGAAGAAGGTGAAGGCGAAGATCAGGATGAAGTCGGCGAGGATGTAGAAGAGGTTCGTCGGCGAGAGCGAGTTGGTCACGAAGTGCTGGAACGTGGCCCAGGGCACGATGTTGGAGAGCAGCACGGGGATGTAGAGCACCGACGAGGCGAAGATGATCGGGATCACGCCCGACTGGTTGACCTTCAAGGGGATGTAGGTCGACTGGCCGCCCATCTCGCGCCGGCCCACGACCCGCCGGGCGAAGGTGACCGGGATGCGCCGCTGGCCGTTGTCCATGAAGACGATGAAGACCACGAGGGCGAGCGAGATCACGAGGATCGTGTAGAACTTGAGCGGCCCGCCCTCGGCGTAGACGGCGCGACCCCCCGAGGGCAGCCCGGCCACCACGTTGGCGAAGATGAGCAGGCTCATCCCCTGGCCGACCCCGCGCTGGGTGATGAGCTCGGCGAGCCACATCACGAACGCCGTGCCCGCGGTGAGGATCACCACCATGAACAGGCCCAGCCAGAGGGTGAACTTCGGGATGAGGTCGATGTTGAAGCCGAGCAGCGCCTGGTCGTGGCCGTGGAAGGCGTAGATGAGGCCCGTCGACTGCAAGAGGGCGAGGGCGATCGTGAGGTAGCGCGTCGTCTGGGTGATCTTCTTCTGGCCGACCGCGCCCTGGTCGCGCCACTCGGTCAGCTTGGGGATGACCGTGGTGAGCAGCTGGATCACGATCGAGCTCGTGATGTAGGGCATGACGCCCAGGCCGAAGACCGCGAGGCGGGTGAGGGCGCCGCCGGAGAAGAGGTTGAGGAACCCGAGCACGCCCGAGGCCCCGGCCTTGGACTCGAGGAGCTGGACCTGGGTCCAGCTCACCCCGGGGATGGGGATGTTCGCGCCCAGCTGGTACAGGCAGATGATCGCGACCGTGAACAGGACCTTGTTGCGCAGGTCCGGGACGCGGAAGATGTTCGCCAGGCGCTGGAGCACCGTCCCCCCTCGGTGTTATCGGTTCTGGTGCTGGTTGCCGGCGGCCGGCGGGCGCACGCTGAAGGGCGGGTCGAGGACCGTGAGGGTCCCCCCGGCGGCCTCGAGGGCCGCGCGGGCGCTCTCGCTGAAGGCGTGGGCCGAGACGGCGAGCGCGCTCGACACCGTGCCCCGGCCGAGGACCTTGACGAGGTCGCCCTTCTTCGCGAGCCCGCGGGCCACGAGGACGTCGTAGGTGATCTCGCTCACCCCGAGCGCCGCGAGGGCGTCGAGGTTCACCGGGGTGTAGGCGACCCGGAAGGGGTTGGTGAACCCCTTCAGTTTGGGGATGCGCGCGAGCAGCGGCAGCTGGCCGCCCTCGAAGCCGGCCGGGATCTGGCGGCGGGCCTTCTGGCCCTTGGTGCCGCGCCCGGCCGTCTTGCCGCCCTTGCCCGCGATGCCGCGGCCGACGACCTTGCGCCGGTGCGTCGCGCCCTCGGGCGAGGTGAGTTCGTGCAGCTTCATCTCTAGACCTCTTCCACGCTGATCAGGTGCGGCACCCGCGCGATCATCCCACGGATCTCGGGACGGTCGGGCAGCACGTTGGACTGGCCGATGCCGCGCAGCCCGAGGGCGCGCAGCGTCCCGCGGTGCTTGGGCTTGGTGGCGATCGACGAGCGGATCTGGGTGACCTTGAGTGACATCGCTACTCCGTGACCTTGAACAGGTCGCCCTCGCGCTGACGCTCGCGGTAGGCCCGCAGCGTCCCGGCCGGCACGACCTCGTCGGGGGCCTTGCCGCGCACCGCGGCCAGCTCCTCGGGCCGGCGCAGCTGCATGAGGCCCTCGATCGTGGCGTGGGCGACGTTGATGGAGTTGGACGAGCCGAGGGACTTCGCGATGATGTCGCGCACGCCGGCCAGCTCGAGGATGGCCCGCGCGGCGCCGCCGGCGATCACGCCGGTGCCCGGCGCCGCCGGCTTCATCAGCACCCGCCCGGCCCCGGCCTCGCCGAGGATCGGGTAGACGATGGTCGACCCGGCGAGGGGCACCTCGAAGAGGTTCTTGCGGGCCTCCTCGATGCCCTTCTGGACCGCGAGCCCGGCCTCCTTGGCCTTGCCGTAGCCCAGGCCGACGCGGCCCTTGCCGTCGCCGATGACCATGAGCGCGGTGAACGAGAAGCGCCGGCCGCCCTTGACGACCTTGCTCACGCGGTTCACCTTGATGGTGCGCTCTTCGAACTGCTCGACGTCTGACATCAGAACTCCAGTCCCTGCGCGCGCAGGGTCTCGGCGAAGGCCGCGATCCGGCCGTGGTAGTCGTAGCCACCGCGGTCGAACACGACCGCCGTGACCTGGGCCTCCTTGGCCCGACGGGCCAGCACCTCGGCGACGGCGCGGGCGCCCTCGACGTTGCCGCCGTCGACCCCGCGCAGCTCGGACTCGACCGAGGACGCCGCGGCGAGCGTGCGCCCGGCCACGTCGTCGATGACCTGGGCCGAGATGTGCCGGTTGGTCCGGCTCACCGCGACGCGCGGGCGCTCGGGCGTGCCCGAGATCTTCTTGCGCAGGCGCGCGTGGCGGCGCTGGCGCAGTTCTCTGGTGGTGCGTGCCATTACTTAGCGGCCTTTCCTGCCTTGCGCGCCACCCGCTCGCCCAGGTAGCGCACGCCCTTGCCCTTGTAGGGCTCGGGCTTGCGGATCTTGCGGATGTTGGCGGCCACCTGGCCGACCGTCTCCTTGTCGGCGCCCTTGACGACGATGCGCGTCGGGCTGGGCACCTCGAAGGTGACCCCGGCCGGGGCGGTGAACTTCACCGGGTGGCTGAAGCCGAGCGACAGGTCGAGGGCGTCGGGGCCCGCGGCCGCGGCGCGGTAGCCCACGCCGATGATCTCGAGCTCCTTGCGCCACCCCTCGGTGACGCCGGTGACCATGTTCGCGACCAGCGTGCGGGTGAGGCCGTGGAGGGCCTTGTGGGCCGTCTCGTCGCTGGCGCGGGTCACGAGGAGGGTGTCCCCCTCGCGCTCCACGGCGACGCCCGCGGGCAGCACCCGGGTCATCGTCCCGTTGGGGCCGGCCACGGTGATGGCGTCGGTCGCCACCTCGACGGTGACGCCCGCCGGCACGGCGATCGGGTTGCGTCCGATGCGCGACATCAGTCCTCCCTCCTGGCGGCGACGGGGCTACCACACATAGCAGAGCACCTCGCCGCCCAAGCGGGCCCGTCGGGCCTCGCGGTCGGTCATCAGGCCGTGGCTCGTCGAGACCACGGCCACGCCCACGCCCCCGAGGACCTTGGGCATCTGGTCGCACTTGGTGTAGACGCGCAGCCCCGGCTTGGAGACGCGCTTGAGTCCCATGATCGACTTCTTGCGGTCGTCGGTGTACTTGAGCGAGATCTCCAGCGTCGAGCCCGGCTTGTCCGCGTTCGCGGAAACCCGGTAGTCGGCGATGAAGCCCTCGCGCTTCAACAGCTCGGCCAGGCTCTCCTTGAGCTTGGAGTTGGGCATCGCCACCGAGTCGAAAGCCGCCGAGTTGGCGTTGCGGATGCGCGTGAGCATGTCGGCGATGGGGTCGGTCATCGTCATGTCGGCCTCCCTACCAGCTCGCCTTGGTGACGCCCGGGACCTCGCCCGCGTGCACCATCGCGCGCAGGCAGATCCGGCACAGGCCGAACTTGCGGTACACCGAGCGAGGACGCCCGCAGCGCTCGCAGCGCGTGTAGGCGCGCGTCGAGAACTTCGGGGTCTGCTGCTGCTTGATGCGAAGAGCCTTTTTGGCCATCTCTAGCGGTTCTCCTGTCTGAAGGGGAAGCCGAACGCCCGCAGGAGCGCTCGCCCCTGCTCGTCGGTCTCGGCCGTCGTCACGATCGTTATGTCGAAGCCGCGGGGGGCGTCGATCTTGTCGTAGTCGATCTCCGGGAAGATCAGCTGGTCGTTGATCCCGAAGGTGTAGTTGCCCCGGCCGTCGAACGACTTGGGCGACAGACCCCGGAAGTCCCGGATGCGCGGGATCGCCAGGCTGAGCAGCCGGTCGAAGAACTCCCAGGCCCGGTCGCCACGCAGGGTCACCTTCGCCCCGATCGACTGGCCCTCGCGCAGCTTGAAGCTGGCGATCGACTTCTTCGCCCGGGTCACGACCGGCTTCTGGCCGGTGATCGCCTCCAGGTCGCGCTGGGCGCCCTCGAGCAGGGAGGCCTGCTGGGTGGCCCGGCCGACGCCGGCGTTGATCACGATCTTCTCCAGGCGCGGGACCTGCATGATGTTGGCCAGGCCGAGCTCGTCCTTGAGCTGGGCCCGGAGGGTCTCGTCGTAGCGGACCTTGAGGCGGGGTCGCGTCGTGGTCGTCATAGCACCTCTCCACACTTGCGGCAGACCCGCGACTTGGCGCCGTCGGCCGTGTCGTAGCCGACCCGCGCCGGGCCCTTGTGCTTGTCGCACCACAGGGCCACGTTCGAGGCGTCGAGCGGCATGAGCTTGTCGATGATGCCGGCCTGCATCGTGGCGCCCTGCTGCTTGGTGGCCCGCTTGGCGATGTTGACGCCGTCCAGGATCACCTTGTTCGCCTTGGGCAGGGCCTCCACGACGCGCGCCCGCTCGCCGCGGAACTTGCCCGCGAGCACCAGCACCTCGTCTCCCTTGCGGATCTTCATCACAGCACCTCCGGGGCCAGCGAGATGATGCGCATGAACTTCTTGTCGCGCAGCTCGCGCCCGACGGGCCCGAAGATGCGCGTCCCCCGAGGCTGGAGCTGGTCGTTGATGAGCACGGCCGCGTTCTCGTCGAACTTGATGTACGAGCCGTCCGGGCGGCGCTTCTCCTTGGCCGTGCGAACGACGACGCAGCGCACCACGTCGCCCTTCTTGACGGCCGCGCCGGGGATCGCGTCCTTCACCGTGGCGATGAAGACGTCGCCGATGGACGCGTAGCGCCGCCGCGAGCCGCCGAGCACGCGGATGCACAGGACCTCCTTGGCCCCGCTGTTGTCGGCGACCTTGAGCCTCGACTCCTGCTGGATCATCGGGCACGCTCCACGATCTCGGCGAGGCGCCAGCGCTTGAGCTTCGAGAGCGGGCGGGTCTCCTGGACCCGGACGCGGTCACCGACCTTGGCCTCGTTCTTCTCGTCGTGCACGTAGAGCTTCTTCGTGCGCAGCACGGTCTTGTTGTAGCGAGGGTGGGCGACGCGCTCGTTGACGGCCACGACGAGCGTCGAGGCCATCTTGTCCGAGACGACGATCCCCTCGCGCTCCTTGCGCGGGTTGGGGCGCGTGGCGTCGGTCATGACTGCTCCTCTCCGAGGGCCTCGGCCGCGGCGATCTCGCGCTGGCGGAGGAAGGTCGACAACCGGGCGATGTCCCTGCGGACCTCGCCCAGGCGCGCCGAGTTGTCCAGCTGGCCGGTCGCCAGCTGGAAGCGCAGGTTGAACAGCTCGCGCCGGGACTCGCCCAGGCGGTTCAGCAGCTCGCCGTCGCCGAGCATCTTGAGCTCGGCCACGCGGTCGCGGGTCTTGGCCATCAGATCGTCACCTCCGGGGCGCCGTGCGTGCCGGGACGCACGACGAACTTCGCCTTCATCGGCAGCTTCTGGATGGCCCGCTCCATGGCAGCGCGCGCCAGTGCCTCGTCCACGCCGCCCAGCTCGAAGAGCATCCGGCCGGGCTTGACGACGGCGACCCAGAACTCGGGGTTGCCCTTGCCCGAGCCCATGCGGGTCTCGGCCGGCTTCTGGGTGACGGGCTTGTCCGGGAAGACCCGGATCCACACCTTGCCGCCGCGCTTGACGTGGCGGGTCATCGCGATACGGGCGGCCTCGATCTGGCGGGCGGTGAGCCAGCCGGCCTCGAGGGCCTGGATCCCGAAGTCGCCGAAGTTGAGGTCGGTCCCGCCCTTGGCGTTGCCGGTCATCCGACCGCGCATCTGCTTGCGGTGCTTGACCTTACGGGGCATCAACATGGCTACTCCTGGTCCTTGCGGAAGTGGGGGGCGTCGGCGTGCTCGCCGGTCGTGCGACGCTCGATCTCCTCTTCGACGCTGAGGCGGGCCTCGTCCTCCGGGGTGGAGGCGAGCAGGTCCGCGACGGCCGGCTCGGTCGTCGGCTCGATCGCCTCGATCGCCTCGGTCGCCTCGGTCGCCTCGTCGGCGGGCGCGCCCTCGGCCGCCTCGGCCGGGCGGGCCTCGACACGGCGGC
>JAKAEP010000066.1 GCA_021818265.1 Actinomycetes bacterium | reverse complement strand
CGCTCGTCACGGTGCGGTGGAACGGCGCCGCCGAGGTGGTGACCTCGTCGAACTCGAGGAGCACCACCGAGATGTTGTCGTGGCCGCCGGACGCCCGGGCGGCGGCCACGAGGCCCTCGACGGCGTCCTCGAGGTCGACGGGGTCGCCGGCCAGGCGCGCGAGCTCGTCGGGGACGAGCTCGTTCGAGAGCCCGTCGCTGCACAGGAGGATCCGGTCGCCGGCCATCGCGTCGATCGACAGGACGTCGACGGCGACCTCCTCTTCGACGCCCACCCCCCGGGTCAGCTGGTGACGGCGGGGGTGGACCGCCGCCTCCTCGGGGGTGAGCCGGCCCAGGCGGACCCACTCCTCGGCGACGCTGTGGTCCTGGGTGAGCTGGCGCAGCGCCCCGTCGCGCAGCTGGTAGGCCCGCGAGTCGCCCACGTGCACGAGCGTCGGCGACGCGGCGCCGGCGAAGTCGTGGGTGATCGCGACCGCGAGCAGCGTCGTGCCCATGCCGAAGCGCTCGGGATTCGCCTTCGCGTCCGCCACGATCGCGGCGTTCGCCCGCTCGACCGCCGCGACCAGGCCCTCGACCGACTCGTCGGCGTAGTAGCCCTCGCGGACCGTCTCCACGGCGATCTGGGCCGCGACCTCGCCGGCCGCGTGGCCGCCCATCCCGTCGGCCACCACGGCGAGCGCCCCGTCGGCGTAGACGGCGTCCTGGTTGGTCTGGCGCACCAGTCCGATGTCGGTCGCCGCGGCGCACCGCCACCGGGTCAACGAACGACCTCGAGCAGCACGCCGCCGACCTGGACGATGTCGCCCTTGGCGAGGTGCACCCGCCCCCGCACGAGCTCCTGGTTCACGTAGGTGCCGTTGGTCGAGCCCAGGTCCTCGATGGAGAGGTCGCCGTCGTCGTTGGTGACCCGGGCGTGGCGAGAGGAGATGTAGGTGTCGAGCACGCTGAGGTCGCAGTCGGGGCTGCGGCCGATGAGCAGTGCCCCCTCGACGTCCACCCGCTCGCCGCTGCGCTCCTCGGGCTCGAGGATCTCGAGGGCGAGCCCCCCGCGCCGGCGGCGGCGCCGGCCGACCTGGTCCTCGGGCGGGCGGGCCTGGACCTGGGCCACCCGCAGCACGCGCAGGAGGAACAAGACGGCCACCACCATGACCAGGACCTGCAGGGGACGGACGATCGCGGCGTAGTTCGTCGTCGCGAGGAGGTTCGTCAAGCCAGCTCGATCCGGAAGCGGACCGTCCCCACCACCACCTCGTCACGGGGCGACAGCGATACCGCGGAGACGCGGTGGCCGTTGACGTAGGTCCCGTTGGTGGACTGGAGGTCGCGGATCGCGACCCCCTCGGCCGTGCGCCAGACCTCGGCGTGCTGGCGGCTGACGTTGGGGTCGTTCACCACGACCTCGACGTCCGGGGAACGTCCGATGACCAGGGGCAAGTCGCCCACGGCGAAGGAGCGGCCGTCGCTCGCCACCAGGCGGGGCTGGCTCGCCCCGGCCTCGAACTCGCAGCGCACCTCGAGCTCGCCCAGCTTCAGGTCGTCGTCGACGTAGACCTCGACCCGCACCGGGCCGACGAAGGCGTACCCCTCGGCGAGCGCGTGCTGGCGGACCGTCTCCTCGAGCTCGGCGACCAGGGCCTTCTGGAACCCCTCGAAGCGCTGGGCGTCGTCCGGGCCCAGCCAGACCGTGAGCACGTTGGCCGAGATCTCCCCCTGGGTCGACAGGCGCCGGGTCAGGTCGACCTCGCGCACGATGCGCGAGGCGATCTCTATCGGCTGCAGGGCGTTCTTGAAGGGGCGCGAGAACGTCTTCTCGAAGGCCCGCTCGAGGCGGTTCTCGACCTTCCGCAGGGGCATAGTCCCCCCGACTTTACCGGTCCGGGGGGCCGGAACTCAGGCCAGGGAGGGCCCGTTCCGGACGTGCACTATTGTCTCTGGGTCCACGGGCGAGTGGCGAAATTGGCAGACGCGCAGGCTTCAGGTGCCTGTGTCCGAAAGGACGTGCGGGTTCAAGTCCCGCCTCGCCCACCAGGAACGGGACGGTCAGGACCCGTCACCACCGCTCGGGGCCGCTCACCTCGCCGGAGCGGGTCGACGAGACGAGCCGGGCGATGGAGGAGACACGTGGACGGACCAGCGCCGGAACTGCACGTCACCCGCACCAACAGCCGCTCCTGGACCGACGCCCAGCTCGCGTCACTCTTCGCCGACGGTTTCCCCGAGTTCATCGTCGGCGACGTGGCGGTCCACGCGATCATCCCGCGCATCCGGGAGTCCTTCCCGGCCTTCGACATCACCCTGGTGGACCGAGACCTCGAGCCCGCGGCGACCGGCTGGGGGGTTCCCCTCGCCTGGAGCGGTGAAACGTCGGCGCTCCCGCCCACGTTCGCCGAGGTGCTGGGTCGCTCCTTGGACCTCTTCCACCAGGGCGGGGCGGCGGACACGCTCGTCGTCTGCGGGGCCGTCGTGCGTCCCGACCACAAGGGTCGCGGCGTCGCCGAGCAGCTGCTGAGGGCCCTCTGTCAGGTGGCGACGGACCACGACCTCGCGCGAGTCGTCGCACCCGTGCGACCGACCCGCAAGGAGACCTACCCGCTCCTGGCCATCGAGGACTACGTCGCCCTCCGCCGATCCGACGGGCTCCCTTGGGATCCGTGGCTGCGCCTCCACGTGCGAATGGGGGCGACGATCACCGGCGTCGCCCCGAGGGCCCAGACCATGACGGGCACGGTGGCGCAGTGGCGAGAGTGGACCGGTCTCGAGTTCCCGACGTCTGGTGATTACATCATCCCGAGGGGGATGGCCCCCCTGCACATCGACCGCGCCCTCGACCTCGGCACTTACGTCGAGCCGAACGTCTGGGTGCGGCACCGATAGCGCGGTCGGCCCACCTCGCCCCCGCTCACCCCCACGGGGTGGCCGCCCCTCGCGGGATCAACCTCGCATCCCGACGCGACGCCGCCTCACGAGCGTCCCACCCGGGCACGGGCCATCCCCGGGTGCCGAGGACCCGAGAGGGCCTCGACGAGACGTCCGACCCGCCCCGCCCGTCACGGGGTCACCGCCCGCGACGTGGCCCCACGGGCCGGGCGTCACTCCTCGACGAAGCCCCTCCAGCCGCGCATGTAGTCGACGAAGCGGTCCGAGAGCCCCTCGGCGTGGAGGGTCCCGACGCTCACCGGGAGTTCCCGCATCCTCGCGTCCGGGTCCGCCTCGACCAGTCGGGGGAAGTCGTGGTTGGTGATCGCCGCGCGCCCCAGCACCACGAGGTCGAGGCCCGCCTCGAGCCCGGCGCGCAGGTCGGCCCCCGCGTAGAGCTTGCCGGCCGCGCCGAGGCGGGTGGCCCCCCGGTCGAGCGCGGTGAAGAGGTCGACCAGGCGGCGACCCTCGAAGGCCGGGTCGATCGCCTCTTTGAAGACGTCCCAGAGGGAGAGGTCGATTAGGTCCACCTGACCGGTCGCCACCAGGCGCCGGTAGAGCTCGACGACCTCAGCGGTCGAGACGCCGAAACGCTCGGGCGAGAGGCGCACCGCGAGGAGGAAACCCTCCCCGCAGCGTTCGCGCACCGCCTCGACGACCTCGAGGAAGACCCGCGAGCGGTTCTCCGGCGTGCCGCCGTAGCGGTCGTCACGGCGATTGCGCTCGGCGTCGAGGAACTGGCAGAGCAGGTAGCCGTGGGCGCCGTGGACCTCGACGCCGTCGAAGCCGGCGCGCTGACAGCGCAGGGCCGCGGCGGCGAAGGCCTCGACCACGCCCTCGACCTCGGCGGTCGTGAGGGCCCGAGCCCCGGTCTCACCGTCGTCGAAGGGGGCGACCGGGGAGTGGCCGGTCAGCTCGACCGGTGAGCGCAGCCCCGCGTGGTGGAGCTGGACGAGGGCGAGCGATCCCCTCGCCTTGATGGCCGCGGCGAGCCGGGTGAGGCCGGGCAGGTGGTCGTCGGAGAAGCAGCCGAGCTGGCCGGGGAACCCCTGGCCACGCTGGAGCACGTGCGACGCGCAGGTCGTCGTGATCCCGAAGCCGCCTTCGGCGCGCATCACCAGCCACGTGAACTCCTCGTCGCTCAGGGTCCCGTCGGCGTGGCTCTGCTGGTTGGTGAGCGGCGAGAGCATCACGCGGTTCGGGGCCGTGGGGCCGTGGGCGAACGAGACGGGCTCGAAGAGGTCGGGCATCGCTCCTCCTTGGGGGTGGCCCGACAGTCCTACCAGGCGGCGCGGGCCCGCCGGCCCGGCGGGACCGGTCCGCCCGGCGCAGATGGGTCAAGATGTCCCTCACCCCGAGGAGCGCAGACGACCCGTTGGACGGCTGGACGAGCGGCGCGTGCGCCACCGAGGACGGGGTCCTCCACGTGCGCCGCACGGGGGCCGGGCGCCCGGTCGTCCTCTTGCACGGTCTGGCCGCTGACGGCGCGACGTGGGGACCCGTCGCCCGGGTGCTCGTCGAGGGGGCCGAGGTCGTGGCGCCCGACGCGCGCGGGCACGGCCTCTCGTCGGCCCCCGGGCACGGCCACCGCTACCACGACCACGCGCGCGACGTCGAGGCGCTGGTGCGCGGGCTCGGCCTCGACCGCCCCGTGCTCGTCGGCCACTCGATGGGGGGCGTGACGGCGGGCGTCGTGGCCGCTCGGGCGCGGGTGGCCCTGTCGGGCGTCGTCCTCGTCGACCCGACCTTCCTCACCCCCGCGCGCCAGCGCGAGGTGCACGAGAGCGACGTCGCGGCCCGACACGCCGCATCCCTAGGACGCCGCGACGACGAGGGGGTCGCCGACGTGCGGGCCCGGCACCCCGGCCGCAGCCAGGAGGTCGTCGAACAGCTGTGGCGCGCGCGTCGCGCGACCCAGCGCGCCGCCTTCGACGTCCTCGTCCCGCCCGCGCCCGACTACCGCGCGCTCGTGCGCGCCCTCACGGTGCCGTCGCTGCTCGTCGTCGGCGACACCGAGCCCGTCGTCGAGGCGGACGTCCTCGACGAGATCCGCCGACTCCGCCCCGAGATGCGCGTCGAGGTGGTCGCCGGCGCGGGTCACGGCGTCCCGTTCGACCGGCCCGATCGCCTCGCGGCCCTCGTGCGCGGCTTCCTCGCCGCGCTCGACCGGCCCTGACCGGCGTCAGTCCGAGGAGATCATCCAGCGCACGCCGAATCGATCGAGGCACGTGGACCAGTACTGGCCCCAGCCCATCACCTGGGGCGCCTGGTACTCGGTCGAGCCCTGACTCAGCGCCCCGTAGAGGCGGTCGACCTCGTCACGGCTGTCCACCTCGAGGGCGATGGTGGTGTTGTTGCCCACGCGGCACTCGTGCCCGAGCGAGGCGAGCATGTCGGTCGCCATGAGGATGTGGCCGGCCAGGATCTCGACCTCGGCGTGCATCACGAGCGACCGCTCGGACGCGGCGACCTCGAGCCCGGGCATGTCCGAGAAGCGCGTGACCGGCCCGACGAAGCCGGTGCCGAAGAGCCCGGCGTAGAAGGTGAGGGCCTCCTCGGTGGTGCCCGGGAAGTTCAGGTAGGTGCTGACCCGGCTCATCGGTCCCCTCTCGCAGACGGTGGGTGAATCCTGCCCGCTCGCGCCCTTCGACGCAACCGGGACGGTCCCGGCGCGGGGGTGCCCGAAATGAGCAACCGAGACCTTGGTCCCCTCCACCTCGCCCGATCCCTCGCTAGGTTCGCGCTAGGAGGTGGACCGTGAACCCTCGCCCCACGGGTCGGACGCTGGCGCCGCGCGCGGCGACGGCGCTCGTGGCCCTCGCCCTGCTCGGGGGCCTCGCGGTCGCTCCGTCGCCGTCCGCGGCCTCGACGGCGCCCCCCGCGTGCCTGCCCGAGCACGTGAGCGCCGTGGCGACGCTCTCCAGCCGCCCCGGGGGCACCACGGCCCGGGTCGTGCTGACCTCGCGCGAGGTCCCGTCGTGCCGGTGGGCCGTGCCGACGGGCTACCAGTTCCTCGACCCGAGCGGGGCGACCCTCGGACCGGTCGTCTACCCGCAGCGCCACCCGTCGGCCATCCACTGGGTGGCGCTCCCCTACGGCTTCTCGGTCGTGGCGCGGGTGACGACGATGTCGGGGGTCAACTGCACCACCCGCAGCGCGGCGCGCGTGCGCGTCACGGTACCCGGCCGCCTGGCCCCGCTCGACGTCGCCCTGCCGCGGTCGATCGGGGTCTGCGTGGGCGGCACGACGGCCTGGACGAGCGTCGTGGAGTCCCGCGTGGCGCTCGCGCGCTGCGCCACCGGCCAGCTGGCCCTCTCACTCGGGCCGCCCAAAGGCGCGGCCGGCACCTCCTACTACCCGCTGCGCCTGCGCAACACCGCGCGCGTCGCCTGCGCCCTCGCGGGCCTCCCGGTGGTGCGCGCGCTGCGCACCCCGACCGGTCCCCCGGTCGGGCCCCCCGCGCGCCGGCTGAGCCTGCCCGACTACGCCCCGACGATCGCCCTCGCCCCGGGAGCCACGGTCGCCACGGCGCTCGGCGTGGGCAACGTCGGGAACTACCCGAGCGCGAGCTGCGCCCCGACGGGCGCCCGCGCGCTGTCGGTCGAGCTCCCCGAGGTGCGCCTGGTGGCGCGGGTCTCCCTGCGGGTCTGCGCCAAGGTCGCGAGCCTCAGCGTGCGCGGCTGGGTGCCGGGGACGACCGGCCAGCCCTAGGACGTCCCGAGCCCTCGCCTCGGTAGCCTCGACGCCGTGGCGGACTCGGCACCGGTGGTCGTGGTCGGGGCGGGGCTCGCCGGGCTGCGCTGC
>JAKAEP010000065.1 GCA_021818265.1 Actinomycetes bacterium | reverse complement strand
GCCGTGGCGCTCATCTCGGCCATGTACGGCGTCTACAACCAGGTGAAGGTGCAGTAGTGGTGCGGCGGGGCGGGTGTCGGGCCGCTCGTCGGCACGGGGGACGGCCCTCCCTCGTCGCGCGCGTGCGCGCGCGGCGCGAGCAGGAGGCCGGTTTCACCCTCATCGAGCTGCTCATCGTCGTCGCGGTGATGCCGCTCATCGTGGGAGCCCTCTCCCTAGGACTCATCTCGGTCTTCAAGCTCCAGAGCGGGGTGTCGAGCCGGCTCGGCGACACCGTGGACTCCCAGGTCGTGGCCTCGACCTACCAGAACGACGTCTCCTCGGCCCTCGCGGTGACGGCGGCCTCAGGTCAGACCCTCGACCAGTGCGGTCCGGCCGGGGAGTACCAACTCCTCGGGCTCGCCTGGGGCGGGCGCACGAGCGGCGGCTACGCGACGGTCGTGAGCTACGCCGAGGTCCTCACCGGCGGCCAGTGGGAGCTGGTTCGCCAGTACTGCACGGCCGGCTACTCCCAGACGCCCGCCACCTCGACGACCGTCGCCTACAACGTGCTACCACCCTGCGCATCAGGGCTTACCTCAGGCTGCCAGGCCTCGGCCTCGATCTTCAATCAGCCCACGAGCAAGGACGCGAACGGCCTCGCCGGGATCCTCGACACCGCCGCCAACACCTCGTGGGTCCCCGTCGTCGACGCGACCGACAGCAGTCTCAACGTGACCCGGGTCGAGTTCGCCCTGGCCGCGAAGACCGCGACCGAGCAGAACGCCTACCAGTACACCCTGGCCGCGGTGCCGGCCGCCGCCTCGCCCTCGATCTCGACCGGAGGCCAGCCCATCACCGTCTCCTCGACGGCCGGCTGCAACTTCGCGACCCCCGGGACCGGCTACTACGCCTCCTCGATGTGCCTGGTCGACTTCTCCAGCCTGACCGGGAACAACCTGTTGGCGGCGGAGAGCGGCTGCCTTCAGATGGAGGTCAACTTGCCCGGCGGGTCGGAGCTGTACTTCTGCCTCTCGATATCGGGGGTCCCGGTGAACCCCTCGGGCCTGCCGACCTGGCAGAACGCCTTCCTCGGGAACTACTGCTCCTCGAGCGGGAGCGGCTGCTCGACGGGCTCGCCGTTCTACACGGGCATCTCGGGCAAGCCCGCCCTCTACCAGACCGGTGGCGGCACGACCACCATCACGCTCAAGAACATCTCGGTGATCACGGCGAACGGATCCCAGGCGACGGGCTGGTGGGCCGTCGGGGCCGACGCCGAGTCGACCGACGCCGGGGAGTACATCGGCTGGACCTCGGACCAGCCGATCCTGGTGATGCCGAACAACTCGGCCTCCACCTACAACTACGCCCAGTGGGTGGCGAACGGCGACGCCTTCCCCTCCGACCCCGTCGGCAACGCCTGCGTGAACGGGACCGGGCTCACTTGGCAGGGGAGCGCGGACTCGGTGCTCTGTTCGGTGCCGAGCAACGTGAACATCGGACTCAAGACCGGGACCGCCATGGTCGAGTCCGAGACGCCCAAGACCTGGACCATGACCCTGCACGGCGCCGGCCTCGAGGCCGCGGCCTTCGGACTGCTCCTCTCGTGACGATGGACCCGCGCTCACCAGGTCAGGCATCGTGAGGTCCCGTCCCGTGCGCCCGGTCCCGGAGACGGCCCGCACCACCGCGCGCGCCGCGGCGACGTCCTGGTTCGCCCGCCGGCGGGGGTCCGAGCGCGGCGACACCCTGATCGAGGTGCTGCTCGCCCTCGTGGTGCTCGCCCTCGCGGCCCTCGCCCTGATCATCGCCTTCACCACGACGATCGCCGCCTCGGCCCAGCACCGCCAACTGGCCCGCACCGACACCATCCTCGCCACTGCGAGTGAGGAGGCCATCGCGGCCATCGAGGCCAAGCCCACGCTCTTCACCGACGCCTGCTCCACACCCGTCAGCGGCTACCCCTTCTACAGCACCAGCCAGGGCTTCCCCCTGCCCGAGCCCTACACCACCGACGCCGCCAACGGCACCGCGGGCTACACCGTCCAGTACGCGTCGACCGACCCGATCGAGTACTGGGACGGGACGGCGTTCACCCCGACGTGCGTCGCCGGAGCGCCCCAGCTGGTCACCGTGAGCCTCCAGGGCACCAAGTACTCCAACAGCTTCGTCGTGGACTACCCCATCGGCACGACCGGCGCGGCCCTCGCGAGCGGCGGCGCCGACCACCTGGTCTTCTTGAAGCAGCCCGGCTGCCCGGGCGCGACCTGCTACGCCGGCTCGCCGCTCACCCAGCAGCCCGTCGTCGCGGTTGTCGACTCAGCTGGGAACCCCGTCACGACCGACCTCTCGCCGGTCATCCTGCAGATCTCGGCCAACTCGCCCTCGACGGGCATCCTCTCGGGCTGTCAGGGCAACGAGGTCCTCGGCGTCGTGACCTTCACCGGGTGCACCCTCGGCTCGGGCGGCGACTTCATCCTCACCGCCAGCGACGGCAGCCTGACCCCGGTCGACAGCCAGGCCTTCACCGTCGCGTCCGCGCAGTTCCAGCTCGTCTTCAGCACCGAGCCGGTCGCGGCTGCCGCGGGCAGCCCCTTCTCGAGCGCCCCGACGGTCGCCGTGGAGAACGTGGCGAACGGCCAGGTCAACCCGGCCTGGCAGGGCACGATCACCTTCACCTCCTCGGGCGGGGCGTTCACCGGCTGCGCCAACGCCTCGACCCAGACGACGGTCACGGTCACGGTCACCAACGGCACGGCCGCGATCCCCTCGAGCTGCCTCTTCTGGGGCGGCTACTTCTACAACCCCGCTTCCAGCCCGCCCACCACGGCGACCAACTACACCATGACCGCGGTCGCCAACCCGACCAGCCAGTCCGACGCCGCCCTGCCCGCGACGTCCAACGCCTACTTCGTGACCGGCCCCGGCCCGGCCTCCCAACTCTCCTTCGAGCGCAGCCCCACCGGGGTCGCGAGCAACTCGCCCTCGAGCACCTTCCCCGTCCAGCCGATCGTCCAGGTCGAGGACTGGTTCGGCAACGTCGCGATCAACTCCTCGCCTTCGGTCAGCCTCACCTTCACCGGCTCGGGCGAGACCCTCGGAGGATGCAGCTACTCCGTGAGCCACGGCACCTACACCTACTCGGGCTGTCACGGCAGTGCCTACGGCAACGGGCTGACCCTCGTCGCCACGGGGAGCGGTCTATCGAGCGCGACCAGCTCCGCCTTCAACATCACCGGGGTCGCCACCCAACTCGTCTTCACGACCTCCCCCCAGGCCGGTGCCTCGGGGTCGTCGTTCACCGTCCAGCCCGTCCTCGCCTACGAGGACGCGAGCGGCAACGTGGTGACCGCCGCCACCGCGACGATCTCGCTCTCGGTCTCGCCGAGCAGCGGGACGCTCGCCAACTGCACCAACCTCGTGCCCGACCTGGGGTACGTCAACGTCCAGAACTGCACCTTCGCCGGCCTGGTGGGGACCCAGTACACCATGACCGCGACCGGCGGCGGGCTGACCTCGTCGCCGAGCGCCCCCTTCTCGCCGACCGGACCCGGGCCAGCCACCCAGCTCGTCTACACCCAGCAACCCGTCGCCGGAGCGGCCGACGCCGTGCTCACGACCCAGCCGATCATCGCCGTCGAGGACTCGGCCGGCAACGTGGTGACCACCTCGACCAACGTGATCAGCCTCAGCTCGTCGGGCAACGGGGTGATCGCCAACTGCGCCGGGCTCACGGCCATCGGCGGCACCGCCACGGTGACCAACTGCACCTTCGGCGGCGTCGTCGGGACCCCGTACACGATCACCGCGAGCTCGGGCAACCTGACCCCGGCCGTCAGCCAGCCGATCTCGCCCACCGGGCCCGGGCCGATGTCGGAGATCGCCCTGGTCGCCTCGACCTCGAACTTCACCGCCACGACGGACTCGACGCTGACGGCCACCCTGACCGACAACTTCGGCAACGTCGAGACGGCCGACAGCTCGACCCCGGTCACCTTCTCGTCCCTCGCCTCGAGCACCGGCTCGCTCACTGGCCTCGCGACCTCGAACGACGCCTCGGGCGTCGCCGTGGACGCCGTCACCGGCGCCACGGCCGGGACGGTCACCGTCCAGGCGTCGGCCAACGGGGTGACCTCCAACCCGGTGACACTGACGGTGAACGCGGTGCCCGCGATCACCACGACCTCGCTCGCCTCGATCGACGACACCGAGACCACCTACCACCAGCCGGTCGTGGCCACCGGCGGCACCACCCCTCTCACCTGGTCCGCGTCGGGCTTCCCCGCCGGGAGCACCCTCTCGATCAACGCCCAGAGCGGGGTGATCGCCGAGAGCGGCACCAACACCGCCACCCCGGGCACCTACACCGTCACCGTGACCGTGACCGACGCCGACGGGGTCAGCGCGACCCAGACGTTCTCCCTGGTCGTCAACGCGGCACCCACCCTCAGCCCGAGCGGCGGGGCCCTGGCGGCGGCGACCGACGGCCAGACGAGCTACAGCCAGTCGATCACCGCCTCGGGCGGCACGGGGAGCTTCGCCAACTGGGCGGTCACCTCGGGCTCGCTGCCCAAGGGCTTCACCCTCGACGCCGCGACCGGGACGATCACGGCCTCGAACGTGACGGCGCCAGCGAGCTCCTACGCCTTCACCCTCGCCGCCACCGACTCGAACGGCGTGACCGTGACCGGTAGCTACACCCTCCAGGTCAACCCGGCCCCGTCGTTCTCGCCGTCCACCGTCCCCGACGCCCACACCGGCGTCGCCTACAGCCAGACCATCACCGCCTCGGGCGGCACCGGCAGCCTCACCGTGGTGTCCAGCCTGGTCAACCTGCCGACCGGTCTCAACCTGAGCGTCACCGGCACCACGGCCACGCTCTCGGGCACGACGAGCGCGACGAGCGGCACCTTCGGCTTCACCCTGACCGCGACGGACGCGAACGGGGTCGCCACCCAGACGACCTACACCTTCGCCGCGACCAACGCCCCGGTCATCACCGGGCCGGCGAGCCTCCCCTCGGTCGAGCAGGGCGAGGGCTACCCCGCGACGACGGCCACCGCCCAGGGCGGGACGGGCTCGTACACCTGGTCGGCGACGGGTCTGCCCTCGGGGATCACGATCAACCCCTCGTCGGGGCTGATCAGCGGCTCGACGTCGGCCGCTGCGGGCACTTACAACGTGACGATCACCGTGACCGACACCAACTCAAAGACCGCCTCGCAGGCGTACACCCTGGTCGTCCAGGCGGGCCCGACCGTGACCACCTCGTCGCTCCCCTCGATCGACGTCGGCCAGACCTACCCCTCGACCCAGCTCCAGGCGACCGGCGGGACGGGCTCGTACACCTGGTCGGCGACGGGTCTGCCCTCGGGCCTCTCGCTCAGCCCGTCCGGCCTGATCAGCCAGACCTCGTCCGTCGCGCAGGGCTCGTACGCCGTGACCGTCACGGCCACCGACGGGGTCGGGGGCCGGGGATCGAGGTCCCTCACCATCCGGGTGTACTCCGACCCGTCGGTGACAGGTCAGACGACGGTGAACCAGTACGCCGGGCGCTACAAGAGTCACGGCCAGTGGATCTACTACGACAAGGTCACGGTCGTCTTCAGCGTCAGCGGTGGCGCGAGCCCGTACACCAACTGGAGCCTCACGGGCTACTCGGGCTACCTATCGGGCCCGAGCGTGACGATCTCGGGCAGCACCGAGACCGTCACGGGCAACGTGCAGTCGGGCACCTCATTCAGCCTCTCGACGAGTGTCCAGGACGCCAACGGGTGGACGGCGACCCTGAACGACTACACGGGCACGGGGGTCTAGCCCGCCATGGCCCGTCCGCCCCTCCGCACCGCGCCCTCGGTGTCACGACGCGACGTCGTCGCGACGACACGCGAGGGGACGGGGCGGCGCAGGCGGGACGAGCGGGGCGCCTCGCTCATCTTGGCCCTCGTCTTCATCGTGGCGGTGAGCCTGATCGTGATCCCCCTCGCCGACTGGGCGGCGAGCAGCCTCAACAACACCGGCACCTTCCAGAACGTCCGGACCCTCGACTACGCCCTCTCGAGCACCGTCGACACCGCCATCCAGGCCATCCGCAACACCCCGGTCCCCTCCCACCCGACGCTCGACGCCAACGGCTACGGCGTCCAGCCCGCCGGCTACTGCTGGGCCCCCACGAGCGGGACCACCTCGAGCCTGGACGTGAACGGCTACACCATCGACGTCTGGTGCCAGACGACCGTGAGCCTCCCCCAGGCCGCGACCCGGGTCGTCACCCTCTACGCGTGCTCCACGACCTTCGACCACGGCAGTGAGGCGACCTGCCAGGGCGCCCCCCAGCTCGAGGCCCGGGTCACCTTCGACGACTACCCCGCGAACGGCGGGGTGACCCTGGTCGCCCAGTGCAACATCGAGACCGGCAGCTGCGGGTTCAGCCAGACCATCACGGAATGGGTCTGGGCGACCCAGACGAACTAGCCCGACCACCCCGCTCGCCACTCGGCCCGCCCCCAAGCCTTCAACCGGAGGCACGGTCCGGCTCCGTCGCAACTCGCCAAAGGGCACAACTCTCGGGCTGACCGACGGGCCCGAGTAGACGACCGTCGTGTCACCCGTCGGCCCTCACCCCGGAGAGGGTACGGCCGCGCCGAGCGCCCGAACCGGTGATGGCGGACGGTGAGGCCGATGAGCCCGTGGCGTAGGGTCGGCCCGTGCGCTGGGACGACGACGGACGCGTGCGCGACCAGTACGCCACGACGGCGAACCTCGAGGCCCGCACGG
>JAKAEP010000064.1 GCA_021818265.1 Actinomycetes bacterium | reverse complement strand
TCGGGGGGCTGCTGCTCACCGGGTTCTCGGCCATCTTCACCGGGGTGAACCTCTGCGCCACGGTCTTCTACCTGCGCGCGCCCGGCATGACCATGTTCCGCATGCCGATCTTCACCTGGAACCTCCTCGTGACGGCGATCCTGATCCTGCTGGCCTTCCCGGTCTTGACGGCCGGGCTGATCATGCTCTACGCGGACCGCCACTTCGGGACCCACATCTTCTCGGTGGCCGGCGGGGGCGTGCCCGTCCTCTGGCAGAACATCTTCTGGTTCTGGGGCCATCCCGAGGTCTACATCCTCGCCCTGCCGTTCTTCGGAATGGTGACCGAGATCATCGCCGTCTTCTCCAAGAAGCCGGTCTTCGGCTACAAGGGGATGATCTTCGCGACCCTCACCATCGGCGCTCTGAGCCTCGGGGTGTGGGCCCACCACATGTTCACCACGGGCACCGTGCTGCTGCCGTTCTTCTCGATCATGAGCCTGCTCATCGCGGTGCCCACCGGCATCAAGATGTTCAACTGGATCGGCACGATGTGGCGCGGCCAGATCTGGTTCTCGACGGCGATGCTGATGGCGATCGGGTTCCTCATCACCTTCCTCGTGGGCGGCATCACCGGGATCTACCTCGCGAGCCCGCCGCTCGACTTCTTCACCCACGACACCTACTTCGTCGTGGCCCACTTCCACTCGGTCGTGATGGCCCTGGTGCTCGGCGCCATGGGCGGCCTCTACTACTGGGGCCCGAAGATCACCGGCTACATGCTCAACGAGCGCATCGGCAAGGCCCAGTTCTGGTTCCTCTTCATCGGCACCCAGGTCTTCACCCTGCCGATGTACCTCCTGGGATTGCGGGGCATGCCGCGGCGCATGGCGATCTACCCCGAGCACCCCTCCTGGCAGTACCTGAACGACTGGGCGACCGTCGGCGCCATCCTCATCGGCGTCTCGACGATCCTGTTCGTCGTCAACGTCGTCTACAGCTGGAAGCGCTACCCGGCCGGGGACAACCCGTGGGACGGCCACACCCTCGAGTGGTTCACCACCTCGCCGCCGCCCCACCACAACTTCTACCGGCTGCCCCCCATCCGCTCGGAGCGCCCGACCTGGGACTACAACCACCCCGAGCACCGGGCCCTCGAGCACGGCCACCACGAGCCGGCGGCCGAGGGGGGCGCGAAGTGAGGACCGAGGCGCGCGTCCTGCTCAGCCTCGGCGTCTTCTTCGCGATCATGGACGCGGTCTACTGGGTCTGGTCGAAGGAGGACGCCGGCGGCGTGATGATCATCGCCGGGACGCTGCTCTGCTTCCTCCCGGGCCTCTACTACTTCTGGTGGAGCCGGCGCATGCGGCCTCGTCCCGAGGACGACCCGCACGCCGAGCCCGCCCAGGGCGCGGGTGTCGTGGGGACGTTCCCCGGCACCTCGATCTGGCCCTTCACGCTCGGGATGGCGTCGTTCGTGATGGTCCTCGCGCTGGTGTTCGGCGTGTGGCTCATCGTGCCCGGCCTGGGACTCACGTTCTGGGCCGTGATCGGCGCGACGGGCGAGAGCCGGCGTGGCGGACAGCACTGAGCCATCTCGAGGGCACCCACTGCCCGTGCTAAGTATGGTCCGCGGCGCGCAGACCGCGTAAGGAGGTCCCGTGACGGCCCTGGAGAGCTCGACGAAGGTACAACTGGGCGGAAGGAGGGGCGGTCCGGACCAGCCGACGCTGCGCCAGGACCGATGGTGGGTCCAACCGGTGGTGACGGTCTCGGTGCTGACGGCGTTCATCATCTACTCGACGTGGGCGGCGTTCCAGAACGCCAACTACTACGTCGGGGCGAACGTCCACCGCGACCTGATCAGCCCGTTCTACTCGCCCTGCCTCGCCGGCAGCTGCGTCGCGGGCTCGACCCACGGGTTCGTCCTCAGCGGCTGGACCCTCTCGCCGGCCCTGCTCATCCTCATCTTCCCGCTGGGCTTTAGGCTCTCGTGCTACTACTACCGCAAGGCCTACTACCGGGCCTTCTGGTGGTCGCCGCCGGCCTGCGCGGTGGCCGACGGCCACAAGACCTACTCCGGTGAGACGCGCTTCCCGCTGATCATGCAGAACGTGCACCGGTACTTCTTCTACTTCGGCCTGCTCTTCAACATCATGCTCACCTACGACGCGGTGCGCGCCTTCCGCCAGCCCGGAATCGGCTGGGGCGTGACCGTGGGCACGCTGGTTCTCCTCGTGAACGCCGTGCTCCTGTGGCTCTACTCGATCAGCTGCCACGCCTGTCGCCACCTCTGCGGCGGCGGGGTCAAGAGCTTCCACGCCCACCCGATCCGCCACCGGATCTGGAAGGCGCTCACCCCGCTCAACGCGCACCACATGAACTTCGCCTGGGCGTCGCTCATCTTCGTGGCGCTGACCGACGTCTACGTGCGCCTGGTCGCCTCGGGCGTCCTGACCGACTACCGCCTCTTCTAAGGACCGACGTGACCGACACCTACGAGCACCACGACTACGACGTCCTGATCATCGGGGCCGGCGGCGCGGGCCTGCGCGCCGCCATCGAGGCCAAGCAGCGCGGGCTGCGGGTCGCGATCGTGACCAAGTCCCTCCTGGGCAAGGCCCACACCGTCATGGCCGAGGGCGGCATGGCGGCGGCCCTCGGGAACGTCTACCCCGAGGACAACTGGCAGGTCCACTTCCGCGACACCATGCGCGGGGGCAAGTACCTCAACAACTACCGGATGGCCGAGCTGCACGCCAAGGAGGCCCCCGACCGGGTCCTGGAGCTCGAGCAGTGGGGAGCGCTCTTCGACCGCACCCCGGCCGGCAAGATCCTCCAGCGCGACTTCGGCGGCCACCGCTACGCCCGGCTCGCCCACGTGGGCGACCGCACGGGCCTCGAGCTCATCCGCACCCTCCAGCAGAAGGTCGTCTCGATGGGCGCCGACGTCTTCATGGAGTGCAAGGTCCTGCGCCTCGTCCACGACGCCTCGGGCAAGGCCGCCGGGGCGGTCGCCTACTGGCGCGCCACGGGCGAGTTCGTCACCTTCGCCGCCAAGGCCGTCGTGCTCGCGACCGGCGGGCTCGGCAAGTCCTGGAAGTTCACCTCGAACTCCTGGGAGTGCACCGGCGACGGCCACGCCATGGCCCTGTGGGCGGGGGCGCGGCTCATCGACATGGAGTGCGTCCAGTTCCACCCCACGGGCATGGTCTGGCCGCTCAGCGTGCGCGGCCTGCTCGTGACCGAGGGCGTGCGCGGCGACGGCGGGGTGCTGCGCAACTCCGAGGGCCGGCGCTTCATGTTCGACTACGTCGCCCCGATGTTCCGGGCCGAGACCGCCGAGTCCGAGGACGAGGGGGACCGCTGGTACGAGGACCACAGCGCCGGACGGCGCCCGCCCGAGCTGCTGCCGCGCGACGAGGTCGCCCGGGCCATCAACGCCGAGGTGAAGGCCGGCCGCGGGAGCCCCCACGGCGGGGTCTTCCTCGACATCGCCAGCCGGCGCAGCCCCGAGTTCATCCGCCGGCGCCTGCCCTCGATGTACCACCAGTTCATGGAACTCGCCGGCGTCGACATCACCCGCGAGGCGATGGAGATCGGCCCGACCTGCCACTACGCGATGGGTGGGGTCCAGGTCGACGCCGACTCCGCCGCGACGGCCGTGCCGGGCCTCTTCGCCGCCGGCGAGGTCGCCGGCGGCATGCACGGCGCCAACCGGCTCGGGGGCAACTCGCTCAGCGACCTCGTCGTCTTCGGCCGGCGCGCCGGGATGGGCGCCGCCGACTGGGTCGAATCCGGCGAGGCGGCGACCTCGATGGAGGCCGGCGAGGTCGAGGCGGCCGTCGCGGCCGCGCTCGCGCCCTTCGAGCGCGAGTCGGGCGAGAGCCCCTACGACCTCCACCACGACCTCCAGGAGATGATGCAGGCCAACGTCGGCATCATCCGCACCCAGTCCGAGCTCGACGACGCGAAAGAGCGCCTGGTGGAGTTCGCCGAGCGGGTCAACAACGTCCGGGTCACCGGCGGGCGGGCCTACAACCCCGGCTGGAACCTGGCCACCGACCTGCCGAGCATGATCACGGTCAGCCGCTGCGTGACCGAGGGGGCGCGCCTGCGCACCGAGTCGCGCGGGGGCCACACGCGCGAGGACTTCCCCACCGCCGACGACCGGCTCGGCACGCTGAACTTCGCCCAGACCTGCCCCGGCGGGGCCTGGGACGGGGAGTACCGGATCGAGGAGTCCCCGTTGCTCGCGATGCCGGCGGAGTTGAAGGCCCTACTCGAGGAGGCGCACTGATGGCTGAGGTGACGATGCGGATCTGGCGCGGCGACGCGTCGGGCGGGGAGTTCACCTCCTACACGCTCGCCCAGAACGAGGGCGAGGTCGTGCTCGACGTCGTCCACCGGATCCAGGCCTCCGAGGCGCCGGACCTGGCGTGCCGGTGGAACTGCAAGGCCGGCAAGTGCGGCTCGTGCTCGGCCGAGATCAACGGCAAGCCCCGGCTGATGTGCATGACCCGGATGGACTCGCTGCCCGAGGGGCCGGTCACCGTCGCGCCGATGCGGACCTTCCCGATCGTCCGGGACCTGGTGACCGACGTCTCGTTCAACTTCGTGCGGGCCCAGCAGGTGCCCGCCCTCTTGCCCCCGCCGATGCCCGAGGGCGGCTACGTCATGTACCAAGAGGACGTCGAGCGCGGCCAGGAGTTCCGCAAGTGCATCGAGTGCTTCATGTGCCAGGACGTCTGCCACGTGATCCGCGACCACGAGGACAACAAGCAGCACTACGCCGGCCCGCGCTTCTTCATCCGCTACGCCGAGCTCGAGATGCACCCGCTCGACCAGAACGACCGGCGCGAGTACGTGCGCGAGGAGATGGGCCTGGGCTACTGCAACATCACCAAGTGCTGCACCGAGGTCTGCCCCGAGCACATCAAGATCACCGACAACGCGATCATCCCGCTGAAGGAGCGCGTCGTCGACGCCCACTACGACCCCATCGCCTGGCTCGGCCGGGCCATCCGGCGCAAGAAGAAGGCCTCGGCCGCCGAGGCGGCCGTCCAACCGGCCCCCTAGCGTGGCCGACTTCCTGAGCCCGGCCTGGTTCGCCGAGCGCAACGCCGCCCTCGCCGGCCGCGGGCCGACCGGGGTCGCGACCGCGCTGCGCGTCGCCCTGGTCCTCACCGACGCGCCCTCGGGCGGCCCGGGGGCGCTGACCCTCGTCCTCGAGCCCGCGGGCGGCCGGCTCGAGCCGGGCGACCCCGGGGTCTGCGACGTCGTCGTCACCCTGTCGGTCGACGACGCGGCGGCCCTCGTCGAGGGTCGGGTCACCTCGACCGCGGCGCTGCGCGCCGGACAGCTCACGGTGCGCGGCAACGCCGCCACCCTCGTGCCCCTGACGGCCTGGCTGGCCGGCGAGGTCGCGTGACCTTCCCCCTGTTCGAGGACGACCTCGCCGAGGCGGGGCTCATCTCCGGGCGAGACATGCACCGGCGCGGGGCCGACCTGCCCGAGGTCGCCGTGCTGTGCTTCTTCCACGAGGTGCTCGCCGACCTCGCCGCGAGCGGCGAGCTGGTCGAGCGCTACCGGCTGCGCAGCGAGTTCGGCGTGAACCCGGTCTACGTCATGGACGTCGAGGGCCGCGCGGTCACCGTCACCCACCCCGGGGTGGGGGCGCCGCTCGCCGTCGGCTTCACCGAGGAGCTGGTCGGCCTCGGGGTGACGACGCTCGTCGCCTGCGGGGGCGCGGGGGCGCTGGTGGAGCGCGAGCTCGGCCACGTCATGGTCGTCGACTCGGCGCTGCGCGACGAGGGCACCAGCTTCCACTACGCCGCCCCGTCGAGGGTGATCGACGCCGACCCCGTCGGGGTGCGCCTGGCCATGGAGACCCTCGACCGCCTCGGCGCCCCCTACGAGGTCGGCCGGACCTGGACGACCGACGCGCTCTTCCGCGAGACGCCCTCGCGCATCGCCCGGCGCGTCGCCGAGGGCTGCGCCATGGTCGACATGGAGTCCTCGGCCTTCATCGCCGCCACCCGGTTCCTCGGGGTGCGCTTCGCCCAGCTCCTCTACGCGGGGGACTCCCTCACCGGGGACAGCTGGGACTCGCGCCACTGGGTCCACGCCGGCGACGTGCGCGAGGGGCTCCTGCGCGCCGCGGCGCGGGTGGCCCTGGCCCTCGCGGACGCGCCCGGGGACTGAGGGGTCGTCGCGCCCTAGCGGCGCGGCTCGCGGCGCATCGTGAAGAGGCCGGGCCGGCCGGGGCCGAGGTCCACGCGCCGATCGAGGGCGAAGCCCACGCGCGCGTAGTAGGCGAGGTTGGCCTCGTCCTGGGTCTCGAGGTACGCGAGGGCCCCCTCCGCGTCGACGCGCTCGAGCACCGGGGCGAGGAGGGCCGAGCCGATGCCGGCGCGCTGGGCCGCGGGCTCGACCGCGAGCAGCTGGAGGTACCAGTGGGGCTCGCGGGGGTGCAGGGCGACCGTCGCCGCCTCGGCCCGCGCCGCGAGCCGCAGGGCGCCCCAGTGCGGGGCGAACGCAGCGAGCACGCTCGGCAGGCGCACGACCTGCTCGCGCACCGGCGGGGGGAAGCCCCCGGGGGCCAGCCAGGCCGCGACGCCGAGGACCCGGCCGTCTCCGCCCCGGGCCACCGAGCACCGGCCCGCCGAGCCGAGGTGGGCGAGCGCCGTCCGGTGCAGCGCGGCGATCGAGCGCGCCCGCGACCGCGGCGAGGGGAAGAACAGCGAGAACATCTCGGCGTCGGCGAAGGCGCGCGCGCACAGCTCCCCGCACGCG
>JAKAEP010000063.1 GCA_021818265.1 Actinomycetes bacterium | reverse complement strand
GGGCGCGTTCGGGCACCCGTCACGGCGTTGTGCGTCCCGTGGGTTGGTGGGAGGCGGGTCACTCGGTCCACCCCGGGGGTGCGGCGACCTCACGTCAGCGCGTGATCGGGCCATTCTAGGGGGTGACGGGGGTCGTCCGTGACCATGAACCCCTATTGACCAGGAGTTATGTTTTCAGATTGTCGCTCCGAGGGCCGTCGGAGGGCTCCCTAGCGGGCGGGAGAGCTCGTGAAGCCGCTCACGAGGTGGGCACGCCGGTGCGGCCCGGGACGACCAGCTGGACGTGGGTCGACGCCTGGGACGTGCACACGCTGACGGCGAGTCTCACGTAGGCCGGTCCGGCGAACGAGCCCAGGCGCACGCGCACCCCCCAGGCCCGACGGGCGTGGCAGAGGGCGGCCGGGTAGTTGCCGGTCTCGGCGACCCCGAAGGCGCTCGCCACCGACTGCCCGCGGCGAAGGACGTGGCGCGCGGGCATCTGGCCGATCGAGTCGTTGCGCGCCGGCGGGCCGACCGGGCGGTGGGCGGCCGTCACCGCCTGGACGCTCGGCACGCCCCAGATCGCGCAGGCCGCCCCGCGGTCGGTGAAGACGAGCGGGACGTAGATCGTCCCCGCGGCGCCCTCGGCGACCCCGGTCGTGACCCGGACCTGGGCCGGTCGGCACGAGGGCACGGCGGTGCTCGCCGCCACCGGGCCGGTCCCGGCAACGACGAGTCCCGTGGCGAGGGCGAGCGATCCCGCGCCCGCGAGCGCGGCGAGTCGGTGGCGGACGGTCATGGGGCCTCCTCAGGTCGTGGGGGTCGGGCGGTCGATGAGCCGGCGGATCAGGCCGAAGGTGGCGAGGAGGTGGGGCCCGCCGAGGGGTGGGGCGACGACGCGCGCGCCCTGGGTGACGGTGGCCGTGGGGCAGCCGCCGAGCTGGAAGCTCACCTCGGCGTAGGGCGTGGACGCCCGTGGGCGGTAGAAGGCGAGGACGGAGGGCACCGTGAGGTCGTCGGGGCACACCGGGCCCGGGCGGTAGGCGGGCAGGTCGTTCACGAGCCGGCGCACGCGGGCGATCACCGTGGCGTCCCGGCTCGAGCGGGTTGGGCCCGGGGGCGGGCCCCCGCGCAGCGTGACGAGGGTCGCCCCGGGAGCGATCCGGTCCCGCGCCGGCGCCGAGGCGGCCGTCGCCGGCGCGCCGAGGAGGAGGCCCGCGATCGCGAGGGCCGCGGCGGCCGTGGCGAGGCGTCCTCGCGCGTTCGCTCCCATGCCGAGAGTCTGTCCGGGCGGGGCCGGTTCTTGCCGGCGGTCGGGGGGCCTCCCGCGGCGGCCTAGAGTCGGCGGCGAGGCCATGGGTATCTCGGTCAGTCCCATCGCCGGGCTCGACCCGGCCATCAACGACCTGCGGGCGCGCGCGGCCCGCCTCGTCAACGAGGCGATCCTGCCCTACGAGGACGAGCTCTGGCGCGCCCCGCGCGAGGCCGAGATCAGCGACGACGAGCGCGCGCGCCGTCGCCGCGCGAGCCGGGCCCGGCGCGAGGAGATCCGCGCCGCCGTGGCCGAGGCCGGCCTGTGGGCGCCCCACCTGCCGGCCGAGTACGGCGGGGCGGGGCTCGACTTCCTCTCGCTCGCCTACCTCTACGAGATCCTCGCCTACGCCGTGGGCGGGCCGACGCTCTTCGGCATCGCCGCGCCCAACTCGGGCAACGCCTCGGTGCTCGTGAAGTACGGCACCGAGGAGCAGAAGCGCAGGTGGCTCGTGCCCCTGGTGGCCGGCGAGCTGGAGTCGGGCTTCTCGATGACCGAGCCCGAGCACGCCGGCTCGGACCCGCGCTCGATCACGACCGAGGCCGTGCGCGACGGCGACCACTGGGTCATCAACGGCCACAAGTGGTTCACCTCCAACGGCGTGGACGCCGACTTCTTCATCGTGATGTGCCGGGCCGTCGACCCGACCGGCGAGCACGGCCCCTCGGGGCGCATGGCCCAGATCATCGTGCCGGCCGACACCGCCGGGGTGAACATCGTGCGCGGCATCGGGGTCTTCGGCCACCCCACCTCGGACCACTGCGAGATCCGCTACGAGGACGTGCGCGTGCCGCTCGAGAACCTGCTCGGCCGGGTGGGCGAGGGCCACCAGGCGGCCCAGGACCGCCTGGGCGCCGGCCGGGTCTACCACTGCATGAACGCCGTGGGCCAGATGTGGCGGGCCTTCGACCTCATGGTCGAGCGGGCCGTCGCCCGCGAGGTCCACGGGGGGCTCTTGAAGGACAAGCAGTTCGTCCAGGGCTTCATCGCCGACAGCTACCTCGACCTGCAGTCGGCCCGATTGATGACCATCGACGCGGCCGACAAGGTGGCCGCCGGCAGCCCCCAGGCGCGCACCGCGATCTCGGCGATCAAGGTCTTCGTGCCCAACGCTTTCCACCGGGTGGTGGACCGGGCGATCCAGGTCTGGGGCGGGGCCGGGGTCTCCAACGACCTGCCGCTCGCCCAGATGTACCTCTCGGCGCGGGTCCTGCGCCTGGCCGACGGCCCCGACGAGGTGCACCGCATCCTCATGGCGAAGAACGTCGTGCACCACTACGAGTCCGGTGGCACCTGGGACTTCGGCGCCTAGGCGGGTCCTCGGGGTCGACCTCGCGACCGAGCCCGCGCGCACCGGGCTCGTCGAGGCCACCTGGCGCGACGGCGCCTGGCGCCTGGCCGGGCCCCTCCCCGGCGACGACGGGACCATTCTCGAGCGCGCCGCCGGCGCCGCGGTCGGCCTGGACGCGCCCCTCGGCTGGCCCGACGCCTTCGTCGGGGCGATCGACGCCCACCACGCGCACCGGCCGTGGCCCGGCGACGTCGACCGGGCCGACCTGCGCTATCGCGCGACGGACCGCTTCGTCATCGACCTCGACCTCGGGGTGCGGCCGCTCTCGGTCTCGAGCGACCTCATCGGCGCGGTCGCCTGGCGCGCGGCCGGGCTGGTGACGGCGCTCGGCCGCGCGAGGGGCCGGCCCCTCGCGCGCGACGGGAGCGACGGGGTCTACGAGGTCTACCCGGCGGCGGCGCTGCGGGCCTGGGGGCTGCTCGCGCGCCGCGGCGAGCGCTACAAGGGCGGGCGGGTGGCCGAACCGGGACCGCGCGCGCTGCGCGAGCGGATCGTGGCCGACCTCGCGGGAGGGGCCGCCGGGCCGGTCGCGCTCGCCGACGACCTCCGTGGTGCGGCCGTCGACTCCGACCACGTGCTCGACGCCGCTCTCGCGGCCCTCGTCGTGGCGGCGGCCCTGGCCGGCCGGACGATCCCCCCGCCGACGGCGCTCGCCGCGCGCGCGGCGCGCGAGGGCTGGATCCACGTGCCGGCGTCGCGCCCCTAGAGCCCCGCGACGAAGACCAGGCACTCGGCGGTGACCCGGAGGCCCAGTGCCTCGTTCATCGCGATGACCGGGGCGTTGCGCGCGTCGTTCTCGGTGACGATCCGGCTCGTCGCGGGCGACGCCGCGACGAGGCCGCGGGCCGCGGCCGCCTTCATCCACGTGGCGACGCCCCGCCCACGGTGCTCGGGCTCGACGAAGGTGCCCCACTGGTAGGCGGTGCGCGGGCGCGTCCGCGAGACGGTGACCTCGCTGAAGCCCACGAGGCGGCCGCTCGCCCGGTCCCGAGCGAGGGCGACGACGAGGCGCCGGCCCATGGCCGCGACGTGGCGCTCGAGGTCGCGCACGCGGGCGGGGTCCCAGTGCTCCTCGCGGACCCCGGCGCCGGCGTCGGGCACGTCGCCGGCGATCAGCCCGGCGAGGCGCGCCCGCTCGGCCACCAGCGCGTCGGGCGTCGGCCCGTCGAGGACCAGCACCTCGTAGCCGCGGGCCCGGTCGCGCCCGCGAGCCTCGAGGTCCGCGAGACGTCGCGGGTCGTCGAGGTCCCACACCCGGCGCACCGAGGTCGAGGTGTGGGCGAGGCCCCGCGCGCGCGCGAAGCCGAGCGCGGCGCTCGCGGCCTCGTCGCCCGGGACGACGAGGGCCCGGACCATGAGCGTGTCGCGCCCGAGGGCGCGCACCTCGTCGATGAGGCCGGCGAGCAGCGCGGTGCCGAGGCCCCGGCGCCGGCGCGCGCCCTCGACGTAGAGCTCGGCGACCGCGAGGCGGGTGTCGTCGAGGTCGTTGTACTCAGCGGCCGCCACCCCGTCGGGCGACCCCACCGGCCCCAGGCGGTAGAGGCGCGAGTGGACCGGCGCCGTGTCGTCGCCGGCGCGCGCCCGCCACTCCTCGGCGAGCCAGCCCTCGTCCGAGCCCGAGGCGTCGCGCTGGGCGCGGTCGTAGCACTCGAACCAGGCGGCGAAGGCGGGCCCGTCGTCGACCGCGACGCGCGCGAGGGGGCTCACGGCGCCCCGAGCGCCCGGGACGGGGCCCCCACCGTCGCGCGGTGGATCGGCGGGATGACCGCGTCGACGAGGCTCACCAGGGCGCAGGCTAGTGGGGCCCTCGTGCGACGTCGCACAAGCGCCCGGGCCCTCGCCGCCCCGGCCATAATGTGGAACGACGCACCAAGGGGAGGCGGGATGAGTCGAGCGCCCCGGAGTCGGGTCGACCTGCTGGAGGAGATCACGCCCGACGTGACGCGCCTCTACGAGCGCCACCTCGAGTCGCCGCGCGACTGGTACCCCCACGAGCAGATCGACTGGGGCGAGGCCCGCGACTTCGGCGAGCACCCGTGGTCGGCGAGCGACTACCCCGTCGGCGAGGGGGTGCGCAGCTCGATCTACGTGAACCTGCTCACCGAGGACAACCTGCCCTACTACACCGACTCGATCCTGCGCCACGCGCCGAGCGACCACCCCTTCCGCGACTGGACCTACCAGTGGACGATGGAGGAGGCCCGCCACTCGATGGTGATGCGCGACTGGGTCCACGTGAGCCGCTGCCTCGACCCCACCGTCCTCGAGGACGGGCGGCGCGTCCAGATGGCCAAGGGCGAGGCCCCGCGGCCGGCGACCTTCGCCGACCTCATCGTCTACGTCGCCCTCCAGGAGCGGGCTACCCAGATCGCCCACCGCAACACCGGCGCGAAGCTGCCCAAGGACGACAAGATGGGCCGCACCGTGCTCGGTCTCATCGCCGGCGACGAGACCAAGCACTACCTCTTCTACCGCGACCTCACCCGTGCCGCCTTCGCGATCGACCCGTCGACGCTGATGATCGCCCTGACCCGCCAGGTGAGCACGTTCGCGATGCCCGGCACCGGCATCCCGAGCTTCACCCGCCACGCGGTGCGCATCGCCAAAGAGGGCATCTACGGCCTGGGCCAGTTCCTCTCGGACGTGCTGACCCCGGTGCTCGGGCTCTGGGACGTCGAGCACGTCGAGGGGCTCTCGCGCGAGGCCGAGGCCGCGCGCGAGGAGCTGGTCAGCGTGCGCGCCCGGCTGAGCGCGGCCGTGGAGCGAATGGCCGAGCGCGCCGGCCAGCTGGCGTCGCGCACCGCCCCCGCCCACTAGGACTTACCCGGGGGTACGCGCTCACTAGGATGAGCGCATCATGGGGAGGTCGTGTGCGCAGTCTGGCTGAGGCGCTCGCCGCGGTCACCGCGCCCGGCCAGCCCTTCGAGACGACCGAGGTCGAGCTCGACGGGGGCCCGGTCCGGCGTTTCGTCAACGCCCCGCCCACCCTGCGCGACGTCTTCGCCCCGGCCCGGGGCCTCGCCGAGACCTTCCTCGTCTTCGAGGACGAGGAGTGGAGCTTCGCGCGCGTCATGGACCAGGTCGACGGCCTGGCCCACGCGCTCGTGCACCACTACGGCGTCGCCAAGGGCGACCGGGTGGGGATCGCCATGCGCAACTACCCCGAGTGGGTGGTCGCCTTCGCGGCGATCACCTCGATCGGGGCGATCTCGGTCTCTCTCAACGCGTGGTGGACCGAGCGCGAGCTGGCCTTCGCCGTCACCGACGCGGGCCTGTCGGTCCTCATCGCCGACGCCGAGCGCGTCGAGCGGGCGCGGGGCCCGGCCGGGCGCGAGGGGGTCGCGGTCCTCGGGGTGCGCCTCGGGGCCGACGCGCCCGCGGGCGTCGAGCGCTGGGAGGACGTGGTGGTGAGCGGCCGGGCGATGCCCGTGGTGCCCCTCGAGCCCGACGACGACGCGACGATCCTCTACACCTCGGGCACGACCGGCTTCCCCAAGGGGGCCGTCTCGACGCACCGGTCGATCTGCCAGGCCCTCATGGCCTTCGCCTCGGGGGGCACCGTGCAAGAGGCGCGCCGCGACGCCCCGGCCGGCGACGGCGAGCCGAGCGGCCCGCAGTGCTTCATCCTCATCGTGCCGCTCTTCCACGTCACCGGGTGCGTGCCGGTGATGCTCTCGTGCTTCTTGTGGCACTTCAAGCTCGTGATGATGTACAAGTGGGACGCCGAGCGGGCCCTCGAGCTCATCGAGCGCCATCGGGTGACGTCCTTCGTCGGCGTGCCCACCCAGTCGTGGGACCTCATGGAGTCGCCGAGCTTCGCGCGCTACGACACCTCGTCGCTGCGCTCGATCGGCGGCGGGGGGGCGCCGGCCCCGCCGACGCTTGTCGAGCGGGTCGACCGCACCTTCAAGGGCCGCCCCAACCTCGGCTACGGCATGACCGAGACCAACGCCTACGGGCCGGGCAACTACGGCGAGGAGTACGTCACCCACCCCGCCTCGACCGGGCGGGTCCCCACGATCGTCACCGACGTCGAGATCCGCGACGAGGCCGGGCGCGCGCTCGGCCCGGGCGAGCGCGGGGAGATCTGGCTGCGCTCGCCGACGCTGATCCGCGGCTACTGGCGCAACCCGGTGGCGACCGAGGAGGCCATCCAGC
>JAKAEP010000062.1 GCA_021818265.1 Actinomycetes bacterium | reverse complement strand
TGGCCGAGGAGTCGGCCGCGCTGCTGCGGGCCTTCTTCGAGCCCCGGCGGATGGTCTCCGAGGGCGGCTGAGCCGGCTCGCCCCGCGCCGCGGGCCCGATCAGTCGAGGGGCGCGAGGCCGAGGGCCGCGAGGGCGGCGGTGGCGAGCGAGTGGCCCCCGCTGAGCCGCTCGACGTCGCGTCCGGCCCCGTCGCGGGTGATGACCGCGACGTCCCCGCAGCCCTGGGGGTCGGCGACCACCACGGCGTAGGGGTGGTCGGCGCCCTCGCGGAAGAAGAGCAGCACGACGCGCGCCCCGAGGTCGATCGGGCAGCCGGTGGTGCCCGTCGGGGCCGCGGGCAGGGCGTCGACGCCCGCGATGAGCCGGTCGATGATGGAGCGGTCCGCGGTGCTCGAGGCCGAGTAGCGCGGACCGGTCGCGTCGGCCCCCCGGTCGACGCGGACGACCAGCCGTGTCGCCCCGTCCGCGACGGGTGCGCCCGCCGCGCCGGCCAGCCCGGCCACGGGCCACACCGTCGCGGCGATTGCGAGGGCCATAGCGGCCCAGGCGCGTCGTCTCCCCATACCCGCTCAGTGTCCCACCGCGCCCGGTCCTGACACCGGTCACCACCTAGATCGTCGACCAGCCCCCGTCGACGGGCAGCACCACGCCGTTGACGTCGGCCGACTCGTCCGAGAGCAGCCAGGCGATCGCCGCGGCCAGCTGGTCGGCGGTGGCGACCGGGGTGAGGTCGGTCGTGAGGTAGGGCATCACCCGCTCACGCCCCCAGTCCGAGGTGAAGGTCGCGTCGATGTTGGTCATGACCCCGCCGGGCGCGACCGCGTTGGCGCGCACGCCCTTGGGCGCGTAGAAGAAGGCCGTCGAGCGGGTCAGCCCGACCACGGCGTGCTTGCTCGCCGTGTAGGCCACCCCGGCGGCCGAGCCCCGCAGGCTGGCCTCGGAGGCGACGTTCACGATCGCCCCGCGGCCGACGTCGATCATCCCGGGCAGGACCGCCCGGGTGAGGCGCATCATCGAGTCGAGGTTCACCGAGAAGACGTGGAACCAGTGCTCGTCGGTGACCTCGGCCGGGGGCACGAAGCCGTCCATGATGCCCGCGACGTTGGCCAGCCCGTCGACCGGCCCCGCGGCGGCCGCGACCACCTGGTCGACGCCGGCCTGGGAGGACACGTCGGCGACCACGCAGGCGAGGGGCTCGCCGCCGTGACGGCCCTCGAGGTCGGCGAGGCGAGAGGCGGAGACGTCGGCGGCGACGACGCGGGCGCCCTCGGCGAGGAGGCGCTCGGTCGTCGCGAGGCCGATGCCCGAGCCCGCGCCGGTGACCACGACGCTGCGCCCCTCGAATCGCCGTGACGGGCTCGAAGTCATCGGGGCCCCCTCTCGGGCCCGACCCTACGGCCGGTGACCGCCGGGGGGATAGGGACGTTCGCCCCCTACTCGAGCGGGGCGAGCCCCTCGAGCGCGGCGGCGTCGGCCGGGCGGATCCGCGGGAGGGTCAGAGCGGCGACGAAGGCCACCAGGGCGATCGCGCCGCTCGTGTGCATCGCGGCCTGGAAGGCGGGGACGGGGTCGAGATACGCCGCGGCCCCGGCCACCGGGTGGGCGACCTCGTGGCGCAGGGTGGACGTGGCCACGCTCACCAGCACCGCCAGCCCGAGCGACCCGCCGATCTGCTGGGCGGTGTTGAGGAGCCCGGCGGCGAGGCCCGCGCGGTCGTGGCCGACGGCGGCGACGGCGTTCAGCATGAGGGGCACGAAGAGCAGGCCCATGCCCGCCCCCATGAGGCAGAGGGCGACGAAGGCGACGAGGTACCCCGAGCCCTCGTGCAGGGTGCCCGCGGTGAACTGGGCGCCGGCGACGAGCAGGGGGCCGACGACGAGGAAGGGCTTCACCCCGACGCGACCCACGAGGCGCGAGACGAGCTGGCTCGTGCTCGCCACGAGGATCGGCACCGGGAGGTAGGCGACGCCGGCCAGCACGGGCGAGTAGTGGAGCACGTTCTGGAAGAACTGGGTGAGGAAGTAGATCATCGCGAGCATCACGCCGCCGATGAGGACCATGACGACGTAGCCGACGGCCCGGCCGTGGTGGACGAGGAAGTCGAGGGGCACGAGCGCCGCGGCACTGCGCCGCTCGACGACGACGAAGCCGACGAGCAAGACCGCGGCCGCCACGAACGCGACGACGGTGCTCGGGTGGCCCCACCCGGCCTCGGGCCCGCGCACGAGGCCGTAGACCAGTGCCGACACCGCGGCGGTGATGAGCAGGGCCCCGGGCACGTCGAGACGTCCCCGGCCGGCGGTGCCCCGCGGCAGCGAGAGGGGGGCGAGGGCGAGCAGCAGGGCCCCGATGGGCACGTTGACGAAGAAGACCCAGCGCCAGGACGCGTAGTCGGTGAGGATGCCGCCGAGCACGAGCCCGCTGGCCCCACCGGCCGCCGTCATCGCCGCGAAGACCGCCATGGCGCGGTGGCGCGCGTGGCCCTCGGGGAACGTGGTCACGACGAGCGAGAGCGCCGTCGGCGAGGCGATCGCCGCCCCGAGGCCCTGGACGACGCGCGCGCTGATCAGGAGGGCGGCGTTGCCCGCGAGGCCGCCCGCGAGCGAGGCGACGGCGAACAGGGCCACCCCGATCATGAGCATCCGACGGCGCCGCGCCAGGTCGCCGAGTCGCCCGCCGAGCAGGAGGAAGCCGCCGAAGGTGAGGACGTAGGCGTCGATGACCCACGCGAGGCTGGAGGTGGAGAACCCCAGCGAGCGCTGCAGGGTGGGCAGCGCGATGTTCACGATCGTGATGTCGAGCATCACCATCAGCTGGGCGAGGGCGATGGTGACCAGGGCGAGCCCCGGGCGGGCGACGCGCACGCTGTGTGGTGACGCGATCGCGCCCATGACCCTCCGACCCTCTCGCCCCGAGCCTACGGGTCGCGCCTGCGCGCTCGCGCGACCCGGCGTAGCATCCGGCCATGACCACGGCTATCCCCGACTCGCACCGCGACCTCCTCGACGCCGGCGTGGGCGTGCTCGCGACGCTGGACCGCGACGGCCGTCCCCAGATGACGGTCGTCTGGTTCCTCGCCGAGGGCGACGTCCTGCGTCTCTCGCTCAACACCGAGCGCTACAAGGTGAGGAACCTGCGGCGCGACCCGTCGGTGGGACTGCTCCTGCTCGACCTCGCGGCGCCCACCCGCTACCTAGAGGTCCGCGGTGACGCCGAGATCGCCGACGACCCCGACTACTCCTTCGCGGACCGGGTCGGCGCGAAGTACGGCGCGGACCTGCGCGCCTTCGACGGGGACAACGCGTCCCGCGTCGTCGTCACGCTGCGGCCCACCCGGGTGACGGCCGTCGACATGGCCGCCGGCGGCTGATCCGCGGCGACCTCGACGTGCGTGGCGCGGCCACACGCGCGACGAGGCCCGCGGACCGCCCACTCCGGGCAGCCCGCGGGCCACGGGCTCAGCTGCAGCGCAAGAACGCGGGCAGGTGACCGTACTGCTCGGCGTCGAGCAGGTGGTTGAACGCCAGGGTGACGTCGGGGTACGCCTTCACCAGGGCGACGTCCTTGGTGTAGGTCGCGATCAGCCCCGTCTCGATCGTGACCCCGAGCTGGCAGGCCGCGACGCGCGTCGCCGGCGAGGCCGCACCCGTCGATGTCGCCGGCGGGACAGTGACGCCGTGGGCGCTCATGAGGGCCGTGATCGTGGACACGTGCTGCTGCTCGCTGGGTGCGATGTTCGAGAACGGCGGGATCGACCCGAGCTTGGCGAGGACGTTCTGGTAGGTCGCCAGCGCGTAGCGCTCCTGGCCGATCACCTCGGTGAGAGCCGTGGTGAGGCTGGCGCTCGGCGGCGTGGCCGAGGTCGTCGTCGTCGTGGGGGCCGTGGTGCGCAGCATCACGCGCACCGCGACGCGCCACCGGGCGCGGAAGACGCCGGTCGTGGTCACGCTCTGGCCGGCGCGCAGCGCGCGGAACGTCGCCGTGCGGGCGTTGAGCGTGAATCGCGTTTGGGCCGTCCAGAAGACCGGGTAGCGCACCGCGCCGACGAGGACGGTGAACTGGTGGCCCGGGACGGTGACCGAGGTCACGGTCCCGGTCATCGTGAACGTCTTCGCCGGTGGCCCGCCGGCCGAGGCCGCCCCTTCGCCCACGACGGTCACCGCCGAGGCGACGAGGGCGGCCGTCAGGACTATCACTGTTACTAGTCGTCGGGTCATCTAGACCTCCTACTCGCTGATAACCCGACGCTACGAAGACGTGCGCCCGGTCCCTCGGGCTGAAGGTCACGTCGTCGACGCGCGCGCGAGAGAGGTGACGTTCTCCCCTGGGGCCCCGAAGGGCCCGTCCGTATCGTCGTCGTGGAGGGGAAGAGCGAGTGAAGAGGGGTGCGACATGCACACGAGGACTTCCCAGCGGACGCGCGGCGCCGTGACGGCACGGCGCACCGCACGGCTCGCGGTCGTGGCCGCGATGGCGCTCGGCGGCCTGGAGGCGCTCGGCTCATCGCCGGCCGCCGCGGTGTCGAGCCAACTCGCCTGGGCCACGGTCGCCAACAGCGCGACGGTCGTGCCGGGCTCGACCCAGACCTTCAGCAGCTTCAGCCAGCCGTCGGTGAACACCGGTGGCACGGTCGCCTTCCGTGGGCGCACGACCGGGCCCCAGACGCCGCTGCGCGGCGTGTACGAGGGTGACACCTCGGGGTCCGGCGCCGTCACGACGGTCGCCCAGACCGGCAACGCCGTCCCCGACCCGAACAACTCGGGGGGCACGTTCAACGAGTTCCCGTCTTTCGCCCGGATCTCGGAGTCGGGCTCGATGGTCGCCACGCGGGGCCAGTCGACCCCGGTGTGGACCTACAGCGTTAACGGCACCGACACCAAGGTGGGCACGAGCGGGGTCTACGCCACCCCGGGCGGGAGCCTCGCGACCGGCGCGTCGATGGTCGGCGTCGCCCCGGGTGAGGAGATCTACGCCGTTCCCGGCGCCCCCGCCAACACCAAGTTCGACCAGTTCCCCGGGGCGCCCGCGGTGGACGGCACCACGATCGCCTACAAGGGCAACTACACCGTGGGCACCACCTCGGCGACCGGCGTCTTCTACCGCAACCTCTCCTCGGCGACCCAGCCCACCGAGCTGATTGCCAACACCTCGACGGTGATCCCGGGTCAGCCGGGTGACGGCACCGTCACCTTCGGCGCGACGGCTCCGCCGAGCGCGGCCAACGGCGAGGTCGTCTTCACGGGGTGGGACAACGAGGACGCCCCCGCGCTCGGTGGGATCTACATGGCGCCCGAGTCACCCTCGCCGACGATCACCCCACTCGTGAGCATCGGCGACCAGGTGCCGGGCCAGCCCGCGGGCGAGACCTTCACCAACTTCGGTGAGGGCCTCTCCTTCGACGGCCGCTACGTGGCCTTCTGGGGCTCGTGGGGATCCGCGACGCGCACCATCAACCTCGCGTGCGTCACCGACGGCAACGCGTCGCTGCTCGCCTACTGCAACACCACCTACCCCAACGGCTACACGACGACCGTCCCGGTGAACCAGGGCATCTTCGTCTACGACACCCAGACCGCCACGGCCTACCCGGTGGCCGCGACCGACACGCGCTTCGCGGACTTCCTCTTCTGGACCTTCGCCGGGAGTCCCCCGGGCGTGGGGGGCAGCACCGACACGACCAAGGAGCCCCCGCACTGGCGCGCGGCGGCCTTCGTCGCGGTCTCGGGTGACCCGAGCGGCGGCTTCCAGGTCGCCTACAAGGGCGCCGCGACCGACGGTGACTCGACCATCTACCTGAGCCAGGGGCCGAGCACCCCGCGGACCATCGTCGTCGTCAAGACCTCCGACGTGGCCACAAAGATCGACCCCGCCGCGCCGGCCGGCGCGGCCGTGACGAGCGTCGCGCTCGAGCGCGACGGCTTCCGGGGCCGGTGGCTGACGCTGAGCCTGTCGATGCTCGACCCGGTGACCTCGGCCAGCTGGGCGGGCGTCTACGCGACGAGCGTCCCGACGACGCTCGCCCCGGAGTCCCAGACGCTCACCAGCGGCCCACTGCCGTCGGCGTACGTCTCGGACACCTACGACCTCGCCGTGACGAGCTCGTCGGACCTGCCGGTCACCTACGCCCTCGACGCCGCGACGACGAACGGGTCGTGCTCGCTCGAGGGTTCGACGCTGACCTTCTTGGCGGTGGGGACCTGCGTGGTCGACGCCGACCAGTCCGGTGACGCGAGTTACACCGCGGCCCCGACACTCCCGATCACCCTCGACGTGACCCCGCACCCCCAGACGGTGACGCCGCCCTCGATCTCCACGGCCTACTACGGCGAGACGCTGACCCTCTCGGCCACGAGCGACTCGGGCCTCCCGGTCGCCTACGCCCTGGGCGAGGGGACCGGTGAGGGCGTGTGCGTCCTCGACGGCGCCACGGTGTCCTTCACCGGCCTCGGGACGTGCGTGATCGAGTTCACCCAGGCGGGCAACGACGTCTACGCGCCGGCCGATCCCGTCGACCTCACCATCACCGTGATCCTGAGGCCGCCGGCGGGCGGCGGTGGCGGTGGCGGTGGGGGCGGCCCGCAGAGCCAGGTGATCACGGTCGTCCCGCCGTCGACCACCCCGTCGGTGGGCGGCACCGTGGTGCTGAGCGCGACGTCGAGCTCGGGCCTGCCGGTCGCCTACGCGGTCGACCCCACGTCGTCCGGTGTCTGCACCCTGTCGGGCACGACGCTCTCGTTCACCAGCGTGGGCACCTGCGTGGTCGACCTCAGCCAGCCCGGTGACGGCCTGTACGCGGCGGCGCCTGTCGT
>JAKAEP010000061.1 GCA_021818265.1 Actinomycetes bacterium | reverse complement strand
AACCACGCCGAGCTGCGGGCCGGCCTCGAGGAGCGCGGCCACGCCTTCTCCTCGCGCACCGACTCCGAGGTGCTGGCCCACCTCATCGAGGAGGCCCGCCGCGCCGGGGCCGACCTCGTCGAGGCGATGCGCCAGAGCCTGGGGCGCGTGCGCGGCGCCTTCGCTGTGGCGGCGGTGGACGCGACCGAGCCCGACGTGATCGTCGCCGCCCGGCGGGTCTCGCCGCTCATCGTGGGCACGGCTCCCGGGCGCACCTACCTCGCGAGCGACGTCCCGGCCATCCTCGACCGGGCGGGCGCCTTCTACGCCGTCGACGACGACCAGGTCGTGCGCCTCGCGCCGGCCGGCTTCAGCGCCGTGGACCTCGAGGGCGCGCCGGTGCGGCTGCGCCAGCTGGCCATCGACTGGGACCTCGAGACCGCCGAGAAGGGCGGCTTCGAGGACTTCATGACCAAGGAGATCGAAGAGCAGCCCACCGCCCTCGCCAACACCCTCTTGGACCGGCGCCGCGGCGACGGCACGATCACCTTCGACGAGCTGCGCGTCGCCGACGCCGAGCTGCTCGAGGTGCGCCGCGTCGTCATCGTGGCGACGGGCACCTCGCACCACGCGGCCCTCGTGGCGAAGTACGCGCTCGAGCGCTGGGCCCGTCTCACCACCGAGGTCGACATCGCCAGCGAGTACCGCTACCGCGACCCCGTCGTCGAGGTCGGCACCCTGGTGATCGGGGTCTCCCAGAGCGGCGAGACGATCGACACGATCCAGGCGGTGCGCGAGGCCCGCCGGCGCGGGGCGCGGGTGGTGGCCGTGACCAACGTCGTCGACTCCTCGCTGGCCCGCGAGGCCGACGCCGTGCTCTACACCCGCGCCGGGCTCGAGGTGTCGGTCGCCTCGACCAAGTCCTTCGTCGCCCAGGTGGCCGCCCTCGAGATGCTGGCCCTGCGCCTCGCCCAGCTGCGCGCGACTTTGCCCGCCGACGACGTCGAGGCCCACGTGCGCGGCCTCGGCGCGGTGGGCGGACTCGTGGCCGCGGCCCTCGCCCGGCGCGACGCCGTGACCGACGTCGCCAAGCAGCTCGTGGGGGCGCGCGACTTCTTCTACCTGGGCCGCCACGTCGGCCTGCCCACCGCGATGGAGGGCGCCCTCAAGCTCAAGGAGCTCACCTACGTCCACGCCGAGGGCTACCCCGGGGGCGAGCTCAAGCACGGGCCGCTCGCCCTCATCGAGCCGGGCGTCGTCGTGGTGGCGGTGGCGACCGACCCCGCGATGTACGACAAGATGCTCTCCAACCTCGCCGAGGTGAAGGCCCGGGGCGCGTCGCTCGTGGTGGTGGCGACCGACGACGACGAGACGATCGGGGCGGTCGCCGACTACGTGCTGCGGGTGCCGGCGACCGAGCCGCTCTTCTCGCCGATGGTCGACGTGGTGCCCCTGCAGCTCTTCGCCTACGCGATGGCCCGGGGCCTCGGGCGCAACGTGGACCGCCCGCGCAACCTCGCCAAGACCGTCACGGTCGAGTAGTGGCCGCGCGCGGGGTGGGGGTCGACGTCGTGGACGTGGCGCGCTTCGCGCTCGCCCTCAGCCGGCGACCGCGCATCGTCGAGCGGCTCTTCACCGAGGGCGAGCAGCGCGACGGCAAGGGGCGCGCGGAGCGGCTGGCGGCGCGCTTCGCGGCCAAAGAGGCCGTGATGAAGAGCCTCGGGGTCGGCCTCGGCTCGGTGCCGTGGCGCTCGATCGAGGTGGTGAAGGAGCGCTCGGGCAAGCCCCGCATCGCGCTGCACGGCGCGGCCGCCGAGCTCGCGGAGAGCCGGGGCGTCGCCGAGGTGCTCGTGTCGCTCACCCACAGCGACCTCTCGGCGATCGCCTTCGCCGTCGCCGAGCCGGTGTCCTGATGCCGGCCGAGGGCGTCCACCGGCCGGCCTGGGCCGAGATCAGCCGCTCGGCGCTTCGCCACAACGTCGCGGCGCTGCGCGCGGTGCTGGGAGGGACGCTCCTCTGCGCCGTCGTGAAGGCCAACGGCTACGGCCACGGGGCGACCCTCGTCGGCCCGGCCGCGCTCGAGGCGGGGGCCGACCTGCTGGCTGTGGCCATCGTCGACGAGGGCCTCGAGCTGCGCCGGGTGGGGGTCACGGCCCCGATCCTGCTGCTGGCCGAGATCCAGCCCTCGGCGCTCGACGCGGCGATGGCCAACGACCTCACCCTCACGGTGGGCTCGCTCGAGGGGGCCGAGGCGGTCGTCGCGGTGGCGACGCGTCGTGCGGCCCGGGCCCGGGTGCACCTCAAGGTCGACACCGGCATGCACCGCATGGGCGTCGCCCCCGAGGGGGTCGCTCGGGTCGTCGAGGTGCTCGACAGCCCCTACGTCGACCTCGAGGGCGTCTACACCCACTTCCCGGTGGCCGACGGCGAGGGCGAGGGCGACCGCGACTTCACCGCCGCCCAGATCCGCCTCCTCGACGAGGTGCTCGACGGGCTCGCCGGTCGCGGCGTCGCCCCGCGCCAGGTCCACCTCGCCAACTCGGCCGGCGCCCTGGGCTACCCGGCGACGCGGCGCTCCCTCGCGCGCGTGGGCCTCGCCCTCTACGGCTACCTGCCCGCCCCGTGGCTGGGGGCGGCCCTCGCCGAGCGCGGGGTCGCCCTCGAGCCGGCCCTCACCCTTCGCGCCCAGGTCGTCGCGCGCCGTCGCCTGGCGGCCGGGGAGCGGCCGAGCTACGGGCGGCGCCGGGCCCTCGATCGCCCCTCTTTCGTCGTGACCGTCCCCTTCGGCTACGCCGACGGCTACCCGCGCCGGCTCTTCGAGGCCGGGGCCGAGGTCCTCATCGGCGGGCGCCGCTACCCGCTCGCGGGCGTGGTGACGATGGACCAGGTCCTCGTCGACGTCGGCGACGACGAGGTCGGCCTCGGCGACGACGTCGTGCTGCTCGGGCGCCAGGGCGACGAGGCGATCACGGCCGACGAGTGGGCGGCGCGCGCCGGCACGATCAGCTGGGAGATCCTCTGCGGGATCGGGGCGCGCGTCCCCCGGGTCCTGGTCGACTAGCCGTGGAGGCGCCGGCCGAACTGCTGGCGTGCGAGCGCTGCGCCCTCAGCCGCTCGCGCACCCGGGTCGTCGTCGGCTCGGGGCCCGACGAGCCCGAGCTGCTCGTGATCGGCGAGGCCCCCGGGCGCACCGAGGACGAGGGGGGGCTGCCCTTCATCGGGCCGAGCGGGAGGCTGCTCTTCACCTTGATCGAGGACGTCATGGGCCTCACCCGGGACCGGTGCTACGTGACCAACGTCGTGAAGTGCCGCCCGCCGAGCAACCGCACCCCGACCCGCGCCGAGGTCGGGGCCTGTCGGCCCTGGCTGCGCTGGCAGTTCGAGCACGTGTCGCCCCGGGCCGTCCTGACCCTGGGCCTGGTGGCCGGCCAGTCGGTCCTGGGCTTTGCGGTGCCGATGGGCGCGATGCACGGCCGCCTCGTCACCGTCGCCGGGCGACCGGGATTAGGGACCTATCACCCGGCCGCCGCCCTGCGCAACGGCCCTAGCCTCGTCGAGGTGATGAGGGCGGACCTGGCCACCCTGCGAGAGGCGATGGGCGCGTGATCGCCCGGCACTGCGCGAGCGCCGAGGAGACCCAGGCGGCCGGCGAGGCGTTCGCCGCCGTGTTGCGCCCGGGCGACGTCGTCCTGCTCTCGGGCCGGCTCGGCGCCGGCAAGACGACCTTCGTCCAGGGCGTCGCCCGGGGCCTCGGGGTGAAAGAGAGGGTCACCAGCCCCACCTTCACCCTGGTGCGGCCCCACGCCTGTGAGAACGACCACGGGGTCACCACCTTGTACCACGCCGACGTGTACCGCGCCGGCTCGCTCGCCGAGGTCTTCGACCTCGACCTCACCGAGCTGATCGAGGAGAGCGCCGTCGCCCTCGTCGAGTGGGGCGAGACGGCGGCCCCGGTCTTCGGCGACTTCTTGAAGGTCACCATCACCGACGACGACGCCGGCGGCCGGGACCTCGTGGTGGAGGGCGCGCTCGTGCGCACGCGCGAGCACGCGCTCGCCCGCTGGGCGGCCGCGTGATCGCCCTAGCGATCGAGACGGCGACGCCCGCCTGCGCCGTCGCCCTCGAGGTCGACGGCGCAGTCGCCGAGGAGGTCCTCGACCTCGAGCGCCGCCACACCGAGGTCCTCGCGGCGGGCGTGGCGCGCCTCCTCGCGGCGACGGGCGTCGTTCCCGCCGACCTCGACCGGGTGGTCGTCGACCGCGGTCCCGGCCTGTACACCGGGCTGCGGGTGGGGATCGCGACGGCCCTCGGCCTCGCCCTCGCGACCGGGGCGGGCCTGCTCCCGGTGACGTCGCTCGAGGTGCTGGCCACGGCCGCGGCGCGCGCGGGCGCCACCGGCGAGCTGGTGGCCCTCGTCGACGGGCGCCGCGGCGAGGTCTTCGCCCAGCGCTTCTCCCTCGAGCCCGTGACCGCCCTCGACCGCGCGCGGGTGCTGCGCCCCGAGGCGCTCGCCCCCGAGCTCGCGGCGCGCCCGGCCCTCCTGTGCGGTGACGGCGCCCGCCGCTACCGCGACGCCTTCGCCGGTGCGGAGGTGCTCGACCTCGCGGTCCCGCCGCCGTCGGCGGCGCTCGAGCTCGCCCGCGGGCGCGAGCCGGCCGAGACGGTCGTGCCGCTCTACCTGCGCGAGGCCGACGCCGTGGCGAACTTCACGACCCGCACCCGCGCGACGTGAGCGACTGGACCATCCGCCCGGCCGAGCGCCGCGACGTGCCGGCGCTCGTGCGCATCGAGGACGAGGCCTTCCCCGAGCCCTGGAGCCGGTCGATGCTGCTCGACGAGATCGCCCGGCTCGAGAACCGACGCTACAGCGTGGCCGTCGAGGCCGACCGCGTCGTCGGCTACGTCGGGCTGATGTTCGTCGCCGACGAGGTGCACGTCAACACGATCGCGACCGCCCCGGGCGAGGAGGGCCGCGGCATCGCCACGAGCCTGCTGGAGGAGGGGCTCAGCGCCGCGCGCGAGCGCGGCGCGGTGCGCGCCACACTCGAGGTCGCCGTCTCCAACGTTCGCGCCCAGGCCCTCTACCGGCGCTTCGGCTTCGCGCCGGTCGGGGTGCGCAAGCGCTACTACGAGCGCACCGGCGAGGACGCCCTGGTGCTCTGGGCCGACCTGGCCTTTCCGGCGCCGGACCTAGCCTGAGACCGTGGAGAGCGTCCTCGGTATCGAGACGAGCTGTGACGAGACGGCCGCGGCCGTCGTGCGCGCGGACCTGGTGACCCTGAGCTCGGTCGTCGAGTCCTCGATCGACCAGCACCGCGACTTCGGCGGGGTGGTGCCCGAGCTCGCCGGGCGGGCGCACGTGGCGACGATCCGCCCGGTCGTCGAGCGGGCCCTCGCCGACGCCGGCCTCGACCCGCAACGCCCGGGGATCACCGGCATCGCCGTCACCGCCGGACCGGGCCTCGTGGGCTCGCTCCTCGTGGGGCTCTCCTTCGCCAAGGCCCTCGCCCTCGCCTGGGACCTCCCCTACGTCGGGGTGAACCACCTCGAGGGCCACCTCTTCGCGCCCCTACTCGAGTCGCCGGGGCTCGAGTGGCCCCTCATGACCCTGCTGGTCTCGGGCGGGCACTCGATGATCGTCTACCAGCGCGGGCCCGGCGAGCACGAGGTCCTCGGCGAGACCGTCGACGACGCGGCCGGCGAGGCCTACGACAAGGTCGCGCGCTGGCTGGGCCTCGGCTACCCCGGGGGGCCGGTCATCGACCGGCTGGCCCTCGAGGGCTCGGCGGCGCGCCTCCCGCTGCCGCGCGGGATGCTCGGGTCGGGCCTCGACCTCTCCTTCTCGGGGCTGAAGACGGCCGTGGTGCGCGCGACCGAGGGGCGCGACGACCTGGCGCTCGCCGACGTGGCCGCCAGCTTCCAGGCCACCCTCGCCGAGCAGCTCCTGCGCAAGCTGCGCGCGGCGCTCTCGCACCACGACGCGCGCTCGGTGGCCCTCGCCGGGGGGGTGGCCGCGAACAGCGCGCTGCGCGAGGGCGTCGCCGCGCTCGCGGCCGAGCTGGGGGTCGCGGCGCACCTGCCGGCCCTCGCGATGTGCACCGACAACGCCGCGATGATCGCGGCCGCCGGCCTCCACCGGCTGGCCCACGGCGGGGCGAGCCCGCTGACGCTCTCGGCCCGGCCGAACTGGGACCTGCGCGAGGTCGCGTGAGCACGGCCGACGAGCGCTGGGTGCCCCTCGAGGTCGCCGACTGCGACCCCGACCCGCTCGTCCAGTTCGCCCGCTGGTACGAGGAGGCGAGGGGGCTCCTCCCCGAGCCCGACGCGGTCTGCCTCGCGACGGCCTCGGCCCGGGGCGTGCCGAGCGCGCGCATGGTGCTCCTGCGCCACCGCGGCCCCGACGCGGTCGGGTGGTACACGAACTACGGGTCGCGCAAGGGCGCCGACCTCGCCGAGAACCCGGTCGCGGCCGTCACCTGGTACGCCGAGCCGCTCGGGCGCTCGGTGCGCCTCGAGGGCCCCGTCGAGGTCATGGCCCCCGAGCTCTCCGACGCCTACTTCGCCTCCCGGCCCCGGGGCAGCCAGGTCGGCGCCCACGCCTCGGCCCAGTCGACCCCGCTCGAGAGCCGGGCCGAGCTCGAGGCCCGCGTCGCCGCGGCCGAGGCCCGCTTCGCCGGGCGCGAGGTGCCCCGGCCCGAGCACTGGGGCGGCTACCTCCTGCGCCCGACCCGCGTCGAGTTCTGGCAGCACCGCGTTAGCCGCCTGCACGACCGGGTCGTCTACACCCCGGCCTCGGGCGGCTGGGAGCTCACCCGGTACTCGCCCTGAGCCCGCCCGAAGCGGCGCTCGAGGGGGATGACGGCGACGACGGTCACGGCCGCGACCGCCCCCGCGAGGACGAAGACCGACCGCGGCGAGATCGCCGAGAGCAGCGCCCCGCCGATCACCATCGAGCCCATCTGGCCCGTCGTGAAGACCCCGGTCGCCGCGGCGAAGACCCGGCCGCGCACCTCGG
>JAKAEP010000060.1 GCA_021818265.1 Actinomycetes bacterium | reverse complement strand
GAGAGCTCGGCCGCCTGGGCCTCCTGGGCCGCCGCGAGGAGGCGCGAGCGCAGCACCAGCAGGGCCTTCGCCCGGTTCTGGATCTGGCTCTTCTCGTCCTGCATCGACACCACGATGCCGGTCGGCAGGTGGGTGACGCGCACCGCCGAGTCGGTCGTGTTCACGCTCTGGCCCCCGGGGCCCGAGGAGCGGTAGACGTCGATCTTGAGGTCGTTGGGGTTGATCTCGACGTCGACCTCCTCGGCCTCGGGCAGGACCGTGACCGTCGCCGACGACGTGTGGACCCGTCCCTTGGCCTCGGTCACCGGGACGCGCTGGACCCGGTGCACCCCGGCCTCGAACTGGAGACGGCTCCAGGCGTCCTCGCCCTTGACGAGGTAGGTGGCCTCGTCGAGCCCGCCCTGGTCACTCGGGCGCTCCTCGATCACCTCGACCCGCCACCCACGCAGGGCCGCGTAGCGCTTGTACATCGTCGCGAGGTCGGCCGCGAAGAGGTTGGCCTCCTCACCGCCCTCGGCGCCGCGGATCTCCATGATCACGTTGCGCCCCTCGTTGGGGTCGTGGGGCAAGAGCAGGGTCTCGAGGCGCTCCTCGAGCCCGGCGATGCGCGACTCGGCGTCGTCGACCTCCTCGCGCCACAGCTCGCGCTCGGCCCCCTCGGACTCGGTGAGCATCTCGCGCGCGGTCACCAGGTCCTCGCGGGCCGTGCGCAGGTCGCTCCAGGTGGTGGTGACCTCGGTCAGCTCCTTGTGGCGCCGCGAGAGGTCGCGTAGGCGCGCCCGGTCGTCGGCGACGTCGGGTCGGGCCAACTCCTCCTCGACCGCGCGCAACTCGTCGGTGAGGGCGTCGAGGGTCTCGTCCAGGGAGCGCACGACGCCTCGACGGCGATCAGGACTTGGTGCGCGGCTTGGCCTTCTGCGCGTAGCGGCGCTGGAACCGCTCGACGCGACCACCGGTGTCGACGAGCTTCTGCTTGCCGGTGAAGAAAGGGTGGCACTCGTTGCACAGCTCCACGTGCAGCTCGGACTTGGTCGAGCCCACGCTGAAGGTGTTGCCGCACGAGCAGGTCACGGTCGCGGGGCCGTAGTGCGGGTGGATGTCGGACTTCATAGCGCTCCTTAGCGAAAGCGAAGGGAGAGTCTAGCGGGGCTCAGCTCGTGGGCGACGGGCCCTTGGCGATCTCGGCCAGGAACTCCTCGTTGGACCGGGTGGTCTTGAGCCGGTCGATCAGCAACTCCAGCCCGGCCGCCTCGCGGCCCTCGGCCGCCAGCCCGTTGAGCACCCGGCGCAGCCGCCAGACCTGGGGGAGGGCCTCGCGGCTGAAGAGGAGCTCCTCTTTGCGCGTGGACGAGCCGTTCACGTCGATGGCCGGGTAGAGGCGCCGCTCGGCCAGGCGGCGGTCGAGTCGCAGCTCCATGTTGCCGGTGCCCTTGAACTCCTCGAAGATGACCTCGTCCATCTTCGATCCCGTCTCGACGAGCGCGCTCGCGAGGATCGTCAGCGAGCCGCCCTCTTCGATGTTGCGCGCGGCGCCGAAGAACTTCTTGGGCGGGTAGAGGGCGCCCGAGTCGACGCCACCGGACATGATGCGCCCGGTCGCCGGGGCGGCCAGGTTGTAGGCGCGGGCGAGTCGGGTGATGCCGTCGAGGATGATGACGACGTCCTTCTGCTGCTCCACGAGCCGCTTGGCCCGCTCGATCGCGAGCTCGGCGACGTGGGTGTGCTCCTCGGCCGGGCGGTCGAAGGTGGAGGAGATGACCTCGCCGTGCACCGAGCGGCGCAGGTCGGTGACCTCCTCGGGCCGCTCGTCGACGAGCAGCACCATCAGGTGCACCTCGGGGTTGTTCGCCTCGATGGACTGGGCGATCTGCTTCATGACCGTCGTCTTGCCGGCCTTGGGCGGCGAGACGATGAGCCCGCGCTGGCCCTTGCCGATCGGGGCGAGCAGATCGACGATCCTCGGGGTGAGGTCGGTCTTGCCCTCGTTGGTCTCGAGGCGGAGCTTCTCGTCGGGGAAGAGGGGCGTGAGGTCCTCGAAGCGCGGACGCATCTTGGCGACCTCGGGGTCGAAGCCGGCGACCTTGTCCACGCGCAGCAGCGCCGGGTACTTCTCGTTCGAGGCGGCCGGCCGGTAGCCGCCGGCGACCGAGTCGCCCTTGCGCAGGCCGTAGCGGCGCACCATGTTGATCGAGACGTAGACGTCGTTGGGCGACGGGTGGTACCCCCGCGTGCGCAAGAAGCCGTAGCCGTCGTCGCGCAGGTCGAGCAGGCCCTCGACCTCGATGAGCTCGCCGGCGTAGGGCTGGTCGGCGTTGGGCATCGCGTCGCCCCCGAAGCGCTCGCGGCCACGGTTGCGCCGGTTGCGCCGGTTGCGCGAGCCCGGCTCGTTGAAGTCGCGGGGCTGGCGCTCGGGCCGGCTCGGGGCGTGCGCGCGCCCGGCGCCGTCGCCGTTGGCGGAGGGCTCGGCCGGGGCCTCGGCCGGGCGGGCGTCGCCCGACGGGGCGGGCGCGGCGGCGCGCTCGCGGGCCGCGGGAGCCGGGCCGGCACCCGACGGGTCGGCGTCGAACTCGCCCAGGAACGCCTCGAAGTCCTCGGGCGTGGCGACGGTGCGGCGCGATCGCACCGCCCGGCTGGCCGGCGCGGGCGCGTCGGTGCCCATGATCGCCTCGATGAGGGCCGACTTGGTGGCGCGCGTCGAGACGTCGACGCCCTTCACCTTGGCGATCGTCTGGAGGTCCTCACGCGTCTTGGACTCGAGGTCCGCGCGGTCTGGGGAGGGCTTGACAGCCATGCATGATCCTTTCTCACCGCCGGCGTGGACACGCCAGGGCAGAGGAGAAAAACGAGGAGTCGTCTCGGAAGAACACCGCAGTCCGGCGGGGCCGAGCGGACGACGTCACCATTGTAGCGGGTCGGCCGGGGGGCGCCAACACCCCCGTCGCTAGCCCAGCACCCCGAGCAGCGCGGGCAGCGTGGCGTCGACGACCTCGGGCGCGCGCGTGTGGGCCACGGCCGTGTCGGGGTCCTTCAGCCCGTTGCCCGTGAGGACGCAGACGACCGTGGAGCCGGCCGGGGCGCCGTACTTGAAGAGCCCGGCCACCGACGCCGCCGAGGCCGGCTCGCAGAAGACGGACTCGTGGCGCGCGACGAAGCCGTACGCCTCGAGGATCTCCTCGTCGGTGACGGCCCGGATGTCGCCGAGGGACTCGTGGACCACCTCGAGGGCCCGCACCCAGCTGGCCGGGTTGCCGATGCGGATCGCCGTGGCGATCGTCTCGGGGTTCGCCACCGGGTGGCCGAGGACGATCGGTGCGGCGCCGGCCGCCTGGAAGCCCCACATGCGCGGCAGGGTGTCGCAGCGCCGCGCCGCGTGGTACTGGGTGAAGCCCCGCCAGTAGGCGGTGATGTTGCCGGCGTTGCCCACCGGGATCGCCACGATGTCGGGCGCGCGGCCGAGCTCGTCGACCAGCTCGAACGCGGCCGTCTTCTGGCCCTCGATCCGGTCGGGGTTGATCGAGTTCACGATCGTGATCGGCAGGTGCTGGCAGAGCTCGCGCGCCAGGTTGAGGGCCTGGTCGAAGTTGCCGCGGATCTGCAGAACGCGCGCGCCGTAGACCATGGCCTGGGCCAGCTTGCCCAGGGCGATCTTGCCCTCGGGGACGAGGACCACGCAGTCCATCCCGGCGCGCGCGGCGTAGGCCGCCGCCGCGGCCGAGGTGTTGCCCGTCGAGCCGCAGATCACCGTGCGCGCGCCCTGGGCGCGCGCCTTGGTGATGGCCATGGTCATCCCGCGGTCCTTGAACGAGCCCGTCGGGTTCATGCCGTCGAACTTCAGCCACACGTGGGCCCCGACGCGCTCGGAGACCCGCTCGGCGTAGAGCAGGGGCGTGTTGCCCTCGTACAGGGTCACCACGTCCTCGACGCCGTCGAGGTCGAGCCACTCGGCGTAGTGGCCCAGCAGCCCCGGCCAGCCGATCACGCCACGCCCCCGAGGACCCGCGTGCACGCCCCCACCCGGTCCACCGCCGAGAGGGCGGCGAGCTCGTCCACGGTCGCGCGCACGTCCCGGTCGCGCGCCGCGTGGGTGAGGAAGGAGAGTCGGGCCTCGTCGGCGAGGCCGGACTGCTCCATCGAGCGGATCGAGACGCCGTGGCGGCCGAAGACCCCGGCCACCTCCGCGAGGACCCCCGGCCGGTCGACCACGTCGACCGAGAGGTAGTACGCGCTCTCCAGGTCGCCGGCCTCCACGAGCTCGAGGGTACGGTCGCCGCTGAAGGGCGCGTCGTGGCGACCGCTCACCTTGTTGCGCGCGGCGTCGAGGACGTCGCCGAGGACCGCGGTCGCCGACGGCTCGCCGCCGGCCCCCTGGCCGAGCCACATGAGCGGGCCGGCCTTGGCGCCCTCGACGAAGACGGCGTTGGTCGCCCCGCTCACGGCCGCCAGGGGGTGCGCGACGGGCACCAGGGTCGGGTGGACGCGACGCGAGACACCGCTCTCGCCGACGCGCTCGGCGACGGCCAGCAGCTTGATCACGTAGCCGGCGTGGCGGGCGAACTCGACGTCGACCGGCCGCACGCCGGTGATCCCCTCGTGGGCGACCTCCTCTCCGGCGAGGGGCGTGCCGAAGGCCAGCGCCGAGAGGATCGCGACCTTCGCCGCCGCGTCGGCGCCCTCGACGTCGGCACGGGGGTCGGCCTCGGCGTAGCCGAGCGCCTGGGCCTCGGCCAGCGCGCCGGCGTAGTCCGAGCCCTCCTGGGTCATGCGGGTGAGGATGAAGTTGGTCGTGCCGTTCACGATGCCGAGGACGCGGCTGATGCGCTCGCCCGCGAGCGAGGTGCGCAGGGCGCGCAGGATCGGGATCGCGCCACCGACGGCCGCCTCGTAGAAGAGGTCGGCCCCGTTCTCGTGGGCGAGGCGCGCTAGGGCGTTGCCCTGGGCGGCCATGAGGGCCTTGTTGGCCGTCACGACCGAGACGCCGCGCTCGAGCGCCGCGCGCACGTACCCGCCGGCCGGCTCGAGGCCGCCGGCCACCTCGACCAGGACGTCGAGGTCCTTGGCGAGCAGCGACGCGACGTCGTCGGTGAGCAGCGACGCGTCGACGCCGGGGTGGGCCTTGGTGAGGTCGCGCACCGCCACGCCGACGAGCTCGAGCGGCGCCGTGGCCCCGTCGAGGAGGGCGTGGCGGCGGCTCGGGTCGGTGAGGATCCCCACGAGGGCCGCGCCGATGTTGCCCGCGCCGATCACGCCGACGCGCACGGCCCCGCTCTCCATCGGTCAAGGGTAACCCACGCCCCTGCGGGTCACTCCACCTCGAGGCGGGCGAGGTCGTCGAACGTCTCGCGCCGCAGGACGACCCTCGCCTCGCCGTCGCGCACGAAGACGACGGCCGGGCGGGGGACCCGGTTGTAGTTCGAGGCCATGGAGTAGCCGTAGGCACCGGTGACCGGGGTCACCACGAGGTCGCCGCGTCCCGTGGCCACCGGCAAGAACCCCTCGTCGACCAGGACGTCGCCGCTCTCGCAGTGCTTGCCGACGATGCGCACCCGTCGCGGGCGCGGCGCGAGCGGGCGGGCGAGGTCGAACGCCTCGTAGCCCGAGCCGTAGAGGACGGGGCGGGGGTTGTCGCTCATCCCCCCGTCGACCGCGACGTAGGTCCGCATGGCGAGTTCCTTCACGACCCCGACCCGGTAGAGCGTGACGGCGGCCTGGGCCACCAGCGCACGGCCCGGCTCGGCGACGATCCGCACCGCGGGGTCGAGACCGGCCGCGGCGGCGGCCGAGCGCACCGCCGCCGCCCACGCGGTGATCGACGGCGCGCTCTCCCCTTCGACGTAGGGCACCCCGAGCCCGCCGCCGACGCACAACTCGTCGAAGTCGTCGCCCCGGGTGAACTCGACGAGGGTCCGCACTGACTCCTCGAAGGCGCGCGTCTCGAAGATCTGCGAGCCGATGTGCGCGTGAACCCCGCGCACGCGGACCCCCGCCAGCGCGCGCAGCCGCTCGATCGCCCGCCGGGCCGCGCCCGAGGCGACCGAGAAGCCGAACTTCGTGTCCTCCTGGCCGGTGCGCACGTACTCGTGGGTGTGGGCCTCGACGCCAGGGGTGACCCGCACGAGGACGTCGAGCGAGCGCCCCGCGAGGAGCCGACCCAGCGCCTCGATCTCCTCGGCGTTGTCGACGACCACCCGGTGCACCCCCACCTCGAGCGCCCGGGCGAGCTCGTCGTCGGACTTGTTGTTGCCGTGCAGGATCACCCGGTCCGCCGGCACCCCGGCCCGCAGGACCAGGTCCAGCTCGCCCCCCGTCGCCACGTCCACGCACAGGCGCGACTCGTGGGCCAGTCGCGCGACCGCCCCGCACAGGAAGGACTTGGAGGCGAAGGCCACCCCGTCGTCGAAGGCCGCGGCGGCCTCCTCGCAACGGTGGCGGACGGTGGCCTCGTCGTAGACGAACAGCGGCGTCGAGAACCGCTCGGCGAGCTCGGCCAGGTCGACGCCGCCGATCGACACGCCGTCCTCGCGCACCTCGGCGGTGTCGGGCAGGAGCGAGAGCGGGACGGGGCCGGTTCCCATGGGACGACCTTACGGGAGGCCGCCGCGGCCCCCGAGCCGCGAGCGGGACGGTCCGGTAGTCTTGTCGGACCGCCCCCGTAGCTCAGCGGATAGAGCATTGGCCTCCGGAGCCATGTGCGCAGGTTCGAGTCCTGCCGGGGGCGCCACGGGTCTCCCCACTTCACCGGGCGTCACACGGCCCGCCGTGCGACAGACGACCAGCACCCGCTCGCCCGTCTCCGCGAGGTGACGAGTGACCCTTGCGGCGCGGGCCCGACCACGGCGACGGCGACGGCGACGGCGACGAGGGAGACGGACCACTAGGACCGTCGCGCGAAAGTCGACCGTGACTCAGCGGGTGCGGGCGGGCGAATCCGGACCCTTCGTGGGTCGGCGACGAAAGCGGTCCTGGGAGACGGCGGCACCGGTGAGGATGAGCAGGCCCCCGACGGGCTCGTG
>JAKAEP010000059.1 GCA_021818265.1 Actinomycetes bacterium | reverse complement strand
CCGTCCGCCCTACGTCGTCAAGACCGACGGGCTCGCCGCCGGCAAGGGCGTGCTCGTCACCGACTCGCTCGAGGCGGCGATCGCCGACGCGCGCGAGAAGCTCTCGGGGCGGTCCTTTGGCGACGCCGGACGGCGCCTGGTGATCGAAGAGGGCCTCGTCGGCGAGGAGTGCTCTATCCACGCGATCTGCGACGGCGAGCGCTTCGCGACCCTCGCCGTCGCCCAGGACTACAAGCGGCTCTCCGTGGGCGACCGCGGGCCCAACACCGGGGGCATGGGCGCCTACGCCCCGGTCGGGCGCCTCGACGCGGGAACGCTCGGCGCGATCGAAGAATCCGTCCTCGCCCCGACGCTCGCCGAGCTGCGCCGGCGCGGCGTCGACTACCGGGGCGTGCTCTACGCCGGGATGATGCTCACGGGAGACGGCCCCAAGCTCATCGAGTACAACGTGCGCTTCGGCGACCCCGAGGCCGAGGTCCTCGCCCCGCTGTACCGCGAGGGCCTGGCTGACCTGCTGGGCTCGGCCGCCGAGGGCCGGCTCGGGCCGGTGCCGACGCCCGCGGGCGCCGCCGTCACCGTCGTTCTGGCCGCGGCCGGCTACCCCGAGGCCCCGCGCGCCGGCGCGGTCATTGAGGGACTCGGCCCCGACGGCCAGCTGGGCGAGCCCCTCGAGGGGGTCGTCGTCTTCCACGCGGGCACCGCGCTCGACGGTGCCCGCTTCGTCACCGCGGGCGGACGCGTGCTCGCCGTGACCGGCACGGGCCCCGACCTCGCCACGGCGCGCGCGCGCGCCTACGAGGGGGCGAGCCGGATCGACTTCGCGGGCTGCCAGCGGCGCCCCGACGTGGCGCGGGGGATCGCGTGATCGGCCGCTACGCCCCGGCCGACGTCGCGGCGCTCTTCAGCGACGAGGCGCGCTTCGCCGCGATGCTCGAGGTCGAGCTGCTGGCCGCCGAGGCGATGGCCGAGCTCGGGGTCGCCCCCCGCGAGGCCGTCGCGGCGCTGCGCGAGCGCGCCCCGCGCGTCGACGCGGACTTCGTCGAGGCCGTCGCCGCGCGCGAGGCGGTGACCAACCACGACACCGCGGCCTTCGTCGACGTCGTCCAAGAGCGCGTCGGCGGGCCCGAGGCCGCCTGGGTCCACTACGGCCTGACCTCGAGCGACGTGGTGGACACGGCGCTCTGCCACACCCTCACCCGGGCGATGGACCTCGTCGTGGCGGGTGTCGTCGGGCTGCGTGACGCCTTCAGTGCGCGCGCGCGAGAGACCATCGACCTGCCGATCACCGGGCGGACCCACGGGATGCACGCCGAGCCGACGACCTACGGGGCCAAGTTCGCGCTCTTCGCGCTCATGGCCGAGCGCGATCGGGGACGCGCCCTCGCCGCGCGCGAGGCGATCGCGGTGGGCAAGCTCTCGGGGGCGGTGGGCACCTACTCGAACGTCGACCCCTTCGTCGAGGCGTACGTGTGCGAGCGGCTCGGGCTCGTGCCGACCCCGGCCACCCAGGTGGTCGCCCGCGACCGCCACGCCCAGGTCCTGTACGCCTGCGCCGCGATCGGCACGACGGTGGAGCAGTTCGCCCTCGAGGTCCGCCACCTCGCGCGCAGCGAGGTCGGCGAGGCCGAGGAGCCCTTCCGCCCGGGCCAGAAGGGCAGTTCGGCCATGCCCCACAAGCGAAACCCCGTGGCGGCCGAGCGGCTCTGCGGGCTCGCCCGGGTCCTGCGGGGCTACCTCGTCGCCGGCCTCGAGGACGTCGCCCTCTGGCACGAGCGCGACATCAGCCACTCCAGCGTCGAGCGGGTGGTGCTGCCCGACGCGCTCATCCTGTGCGTCTACGTGCTGCGCCAGGCGACCCACCTCGCCGAGGGGCTGGTCCTGCACCCCGAGCGCGCCCTCGCGACCCTGACCGAGGGTTCGCACGGCCTGGTCTTCTCCCAGTCGGTGCTGCTCGCCCTCGTCGAGTCGGGGATGGCCCGCGACGACGCGTACCGACTGACCCAGCGGCTCGCCCGGCGCGCCCTCGAGGAGGGCCGCACCCTGCGCGAGGTCGTCGCCGACGACCCCGAGGTCCACCTCGACGAGGCCCGGGTGGCCCGGGCCTTCGACCTCGAACGGCTCCTCGCGCACCGTCGCCGCTTCCTCGACGCGCTCGACTGGGAGGCCCCGTGACCCTCGCGCTCCGCCACGTCTACTCGGGCAAGGTCCGCGACGTCTACGCGCTCGACGACGAGCGGCTCCTCATGGTCGCCTCGGACCGGCTGAGCGCCTTCGACGTCGTGATGGGCGAGACGATCCCGAACAAGGGCCGGGTCCTCACCGGAATCACCGACTACTGGGTGCGCCTCGCGCGCGAGGTCGGGGTGGGCGAGTCGGCGCTCGTGACGTGCGACCCGGTCGAGATCGACGCGGCGGTGCCGGGCTTCATCGACGAGGCCGAGCTCCACGGGCGCACGATGCTCGTGCGCGCGGCCGAGATGGTCCCCCTCGAGTGCATCGTGCGCGGCCGGCTCTTCGGCCAGGCCTACGAGGAGTACCGCCGCGACGGCACGGTGCACCACATGCCCGCGCCGGCGGGGCTCGCGATGTGCGACCCCTTCCCCGAGCCGGTCTTCACCCCGTCGACCAAGGCCGCGAGCGGCCACGACGAGAACATCGACCACGCCACGGCGATCGACCTGGTGGGCGAGAGGACGTTCCTCGCGGTGCGCGAGGCCTCCCTCGCCCTCTTCGCGCTCGGGGCGGCCCGCCTGGCCGAGGTCGGCGTCGTGCTCGCCGACACCAAGTTCGAGTTCGGCTACGTCGACGGGCGCCTCGTGGTCTGCGACGAGGTGATGACCCCGGACTCCTCGCGGCTGTGGCCGGCCGAGGCGGTGCATCCCGGACGGGTGCCGCCGTCGCTCGACAAGCAGCCCTTCCGCGACTGGCTCGACGCGCTCGGCTGGGACCACACCCCGCCGCCGCCGCCGGTGCCCCTCGAGGTCGTCGACGCGACGGCCGAGCGCTACGCGGAGGCGTACGAGCGCGTGACCGGGCGGCCGTTGGGCGACTGGTACGGTGGCTGAGTGGAGTACGCGGTGCGGGTCGACGTGACCCTGAAGCGCGGCATCGCGGACCCCGAGGGCGCCACGATCGAGCGGGCCCTGCCGGCCCTGGGCTACGCCGGCGTGCACTCGGTGCGCACCGGCAAGGCCTTCGCCCTGGTCGTCGAGGCCGACTCCGAGGCGGGCGCGCGCGAGGTCGCCGGCTCGCTCGCCACCCGGCTCCTCTCCAACCCGGTCATCGAGGACGCCGCGGTCACCGTGGTGGGGGTCGGGTGAGCCGCGTCGGCGTCGTCGTCTTCCCCGGTTCGAACTGCGAGCACGACGTGGTGAGCGCCCTCACCGCCCTCGGGGGCCGGGCCGAGCTCGTCTGGCACGCCGAGACCGACCTCTCGGCCTACGACGCGGTCGTCCTGCCGGGGGGCTTCGCCCACGGCGACTACCTGCGCCCCGGCGCGCTCGCGCGCTTCAGCCCGGTGATGGGCGCCGTCGCCGCCCTCGCCGAGGCCGGGCGCCCGGTGCTCGGGATCTGCAACGGCTTCCAGGTCCTCACCGAGGCCGGGCTCCTGCCCGGGGCCCTGCAGAAGAACCGGGGCCTCACCTTCCTCTGTCAGCCGACCACCCTCGTCGTCGCCTCGACGCGCTCGGTCCTCACCCGCGGCGCCGCGGTGGGCCAGGAGCTGGTGGTGCCGATCAACCACTTCGCCGGCAGCTACGTCTGCGACGACGCGACGTACCGGGCCCTCGTCGAGCGCGACCAGGTCGTCCTGCGCTACAAGGACAACCCCAACGGGAGCCGCGGGGACATCGCGGGGATCGCCAACGAGGCCGGCAACGTGGTGGGGCTCATGCCCCACCCCGAGCGGGCCCTCACCGCGCTGCTCGGCAGCGCCGACGGCCGGGTCCTGCTGGAAGGGTTCCTCGCCGCGGCCGACGACGCCGCGGCCGCGCGCCCCCTCGTCACCGCGCCGTGACCGGCGAGGCGCTGCACCGCGCGCTCGGGCTCACCGACGACGAGTACGCCCTCGTCGAAGGGGTGCTCGAGCGCGAGCCCAACCACCTCGAGCTCGCGATGTTCGCCGTCATGTGGAGCGAGCACTGCTCCTACAAGAGCTCGCGTCTCCACCTGCGCCGCCTGCCCACGAGCGCCCCCCAGGTGCTGGTCGGCCCGGGCGAGAACGCCGGGGTGATCGACGCCGGCGACGGGGTGGCGATCGCGCTGCGCATCGAGAGCCACAACCACCCCTCGGCGATCGAGCCCTACCAGGGGGCGGCGACCGGGGTCGGGGGGATCCTGCGCGACGTCTTCACCATGGGCGCGCGGCCCCTCGCGGTGATGGACCCCCTCTTCTTCGGCCCGCCGGACGACGCGCGGGCCCGCTGGCTCGTCGAGGGCGTGGTCGCGGGCATCTCGGGCTACGGCAACTCGGTCGGGGTGCCGACCATCGGCGGCGAGCTGACCTTCGACGAGGGCTACGCCCAGAACCCCCTGGTGAACGTGCTCTGCGTGGGGGCCCTGCCCCGCGAGCGCCTGGTGCTCGGGCGCGCGAGCGGCGTGGGCAACCTCGCCGTCCTGCTCGGCAGCCGCACCGGGCGCGACGGCATCGGCGGGGTCTCGGTGCTGGCCTCGGCCGGCTTCGCCGGCGCCGACGGGGCGACCTCGCTCGACGAGGAGAAGCGCCCGAGCGTCCAGGTCGGCGACCCCTACGAGGAGAAGCGGCTGATCGAGGCCTGCCTGGCCCTGCTCGACGAGGGCCTGGTCGTGGGGATCCAGGACCTCGGGGGGGCCGGGCTCACCTGCGCGGCCAGCGAGACGGCCGCGCGCGGGGGGGTGGGCATGGACGTCGACGTGACGGCCGTCCCGCTGCGCGAGCCCGGCATGGCCCCCTGGGAGGTCATGACGAGCGAGAGCCAGGAGCGCATGCTCGCCATCGTGCGCCCCGAGGACCTCGCCGCGGTCGAGGCGCTGTGCGCGCGCTGGGAGGTGCGCAGCGCCGTCGTCGGCCGGGTCACGGCCCCGGTGCCCGACGTCGCCGGGCGGCCGGTGGGGATGCTGCGGGTGCGCCAGGGCTTCGACGGCCCGGTGCTCGCCGAGGCGCCGGCGGCGGCCCTGGCCGACGAGGCCCCCCTCTACGACCGGCCGCGGGCCCGCCCGGGCGACCTCGACGCGCGCCTTAGCGACGACCCCGCCGACGAGCCGGCCGGCGACGTCGCGGCGGAGGTCCTCGCCGCGCTCGTCGACCCCGCGTGGGCGTATCGCCAGTACGACAGCCAGCTCTTCTTGAACACCGTCGTCGGCCCGGGCCGCGACGCCGCCCTGTTGCGCCTGGCCGGGCCGGGCCTGCCGAGCAGCGAGCGGGGCTTCGCCCTCACGACCGACTCCAACCCGCGCTGGTGCGCGATCGACCCGCGCGCCGGCACCGCCCTCACGCTCGTCGAGGGAATCGCCAACCTGGCCTGCGTGGGGGCGACGCCGTCGGCCGTCGTGAACTGCCTCAACTTCGGCAACCCCGAGCACCCCGAGGTGATGTGGCAGCTGAGCGAGGCCGTCGACGGCCTGGCCGAGGCCTGCCGCGCGACCGGGCTGCCGGTGATCGGGGGCAACGTCTCGCTCTACAACGAGTCCGGCGGGCGCGACATCGACCCCACCCCGGTGCTCGGGGTACTGGGGCTCGTCGAGCGCCTGGTCGCGCCGCCGCCCGGCTGGACCTGGCGCGAGGGTGACACGGTGGTGCTCGTCGGCCCGCGCGAGGCGCGCCCCGACCCCTTCCCGCTCGCGGGCTCGCTCTTCGCGCGCCGGCGGGGTCGTCGGGGCGGGCGCCTGCCCGCCTTCGACGATCGGGCCCTGGCGACCTGTCGCTTCGTCGCGGGCGAGGTCGCGCGGGTCTGCGCCGGGGGCGCGTCGCCCGTCGCCGCGGTCCACGACGTCAGCGCCGGGGGGCTGGCGGCGGCGCTCGCCGAGATGGCCGCCGCCTCGGGGGTCGGCCTCGCCTGGGCCAGTCCCCGGGGGCACGCCGAGCTCTTCACCGAGGCCCCGGGCCGCTTCGTCGTGGCGACGCGCGACCCCGCGGGCCTGACCGGGGCCGCCGAGGCGGCCGGCGTGGAGGCGAGCGTCCTCGGGGTCGCCGGGGGTGGACGCCTCACCCTGGGCGAGCTGTGCGACCTCGCCGTCGGTGGCCTCGCCGAGCGGCGCGCCAGCGCCCTGCCGGCGGCGCTCGGGCTCTAGCGGGCCGCCTTCAGCTCGGCGAGGACCCCGTCGGGGACCTCGAGGTCGCCCGTGAGGCCCCGGCCGAGGGCCACGCCGACCTTGTAGGTGCCGTGGTAGTCCGAGCCGCCCGTCGGGACCATGCCGGCCGCGCGGGTGAGGCTCACCATGGCCTCGCGCGTCTCGCGCGGACTCGAGCCGTAGTAGGCCTCGACGCCCACCACGCCGCGCTCGCGCAGCGAGGCGAGCACGCGCGGCATCGTGCGCTCCATGTCGCCGGGCTCGTCGAGGTAGTTGTCGAGGGGGTGGGCGATCGAAAAGACCGCCCCCGACCCGCGGCCGGACTCGACGAAGCGCTCGATGGCGATCGAGGTCTTGGGGATGTAGGCCCGGCCGGACGCGCCGAGCCACTCGGTGAAGACCCGCTGGGTCGTGGCGTCGCTCGGTGCGCCGACGATCTCGGGGTGGAGCTCGGCCATGGCGCGCGCGAAGTGGGGCCGGCCGATCGACTCGAGCCGCCCCGACAGGGTGACCAGGTAGTCGAGGGTGAGCCGGGAGAAGCCGTTCGCGCGCAGCAGGGCGACGAGCTCGGCGTTGCGGGTCTCGCGGTCCTCGCGCAGGGCCGCGAGCTCGCGCTGGAGGGGGTGGGTGGGCTCGAGCGGGGGGAAGTAGGCGAGGAGGTGGACGTTGCGCGCGCCGAGGTGACCGCCCCGCTCCTTGGGGAACTCGTTGTCGCGCAGGGACACCTCGAGGCCGCCCACGTGCTCGACGCCCACGCGCGCGCAGGCCGCGCGCATCGCCTCGTGGCTGGCCGTGGTGTCGTGATCGGTCAGGGCGATCGCGCTGAGCCCGACCGCGGCCGCCCGGGCGGCCAGCTCGTCGGGCGTGTCGGAGCCGTCCGAGAAGGTCGAGTGGGTGTGCAGGTCCAGCA
>JAKAEP010000058.1 GCA_021818265.1 Actinomycetes bacterium | reverse complement strand
CCTCGACCCCGCCGGGGGCGTTGAGGTAGAGCCGGCCGTCGCGCGCGACGACCCGGAACTCGGGGTACCAGGGGGAGTAGCTGCGGTACCGCCCGACGAGGGCCGGGGCCGCCCGGCGCTCGTCGGGCGGTACCGCGCCCTCGCGGGTGAAGGTCGTGGGCCCGTGGGTCCACGTGCCCCCGTCGTGGTAGTCGAGGTGGAAGCGGCGCAGCGCGGGGTGGTCGGTGACGAACCGGCCGGTCGGGGTGGCGTAGAGCGCGCCCTCGCGCCCGCGGTAGGCGACGCGCGCGCCGTCGCCCGCGGTGACCTCGAGGGTCTCGCCCTCGTCGTCACTGAAGGCGCCCGCGCCGGCGAGCCCCCCGCGCACCGCCGGGTCGAGGTCGGGGAGGGGGAGGGCCGTCCCGGTCGCCTCGGCGACGAGCTGGGCGTGGGCGGCGCGCGCGAGCAGGTGGGCCGCGAGGGTGTCGCCGTTCGCGTTGGAGAGCACGACCACCCCGAGCCCGAGGGTGCAGTCGACGAGCAGGAAGGTCGAGTGGCCGACCATCCCCCCGCCGTGGGTCACACAGAGGCTGTCGGCGACGCGCTCGACGTTGAGCCCGAGGCCGTAGCGGCTCATCGAGACCGGGAGGGTGCCGGCGGGCGTGTGGGTCGGCTCGCCGGAGGGCGCGAGGGTCGTCGTCACCCGGGCGAAGGTCTCGGGCGAGATCGGCCCGCCCGCCTCGCCCGCGGCCGCGCGCAGCAGGGCCGCGACGAGGCCGGCCATGTCGAGGGCGCTCGCGGCCACGTTGCCGGCCGCCGAGTCGGTCTCGACGAAGGGCGCCGGGGCGAGGGGGTCGCCCGGCACCCAGGGCCGCTCGGGCCGGGCCGGCGCGTAGCCCGTCGCGAGGGCCCCCCGATCGTCCCAGGCGATCTCGGCGACGGCCGTCGTCATCCCCAACGGGCCGAGCAGCCAGTCGGCGACGAGCTCGGGCAGCCGGCGTCCGGTGAGGGCGCGCGCCACCTCGCCGAGGACGAGGTAGCCGAGGTTGGAGTAGTGGAAGCGGGGGGGATCGACGTCGGCTGCCACGACCTCGCGTGAGGCCCACAGCTCGCCGGCGTCGTCGGCGAGGCCGTCGCTGCCCAGGGGGAGCCCCGCCGTGTGGGTCAAGAGCTCGACGACGCGCGCGCGGGCCATCGAGGGCGAGAGGCCGGCCCAGGCGAGGTGCGGCCCCACGGGGTCCTCGTGGGCGAGCCGGCCCGACTCGACGAGCCGGTCGATGACGAGCGAGGTGAAGAGCTTGCTGATCGAGCCGATCTCGAAGAGGTGCTCGGCGCTGGTGGGCACCCCGCGCTCGAGGTCGGCCCGCCCGAAGGCGAGAGAGTCGACGAGGCCGTCGCGGTCGCAGAGGGCGACGACGCCCCCGGCGAGGGGGAAGTGACGGGTCGTCGACTCGGCGAGCGGCGCCACGCGCGCCAGGGCCCGGCGGGCCGCCTCGCGCGAGGGCCTCACCCGAGCACCCCGGCGACCGTGTCGACGACGAGCCCGACCGCGGCCACGGCCTCGGGCAGGGAGACCCACTCGTCGGGGCTGTGGAAGTTGCCCCCGAGCGGGCCGAGCAGCAGGGTAGGGATCCCGGCCGACTGCATGAGGGCCGCGTCGGTCCAGGCGTTGAGCCCGACCTCGTCGAGGGTGGCGCCGAGTCGCGCGCGCGCGGCGGCCTGCAGGCTCGATAGCAGCGCCTCGTGGCCGGCGGCGCGGAATGGCTCGCGCTCGAGGCGCACGACCACCTCGCCGGTGAGCCCGGGCATGAGCGCCGCGACCTCGTCGATCACGGCCTCGATCTCGGCCACCCGGTCGGCCAGGCGCTCGCCGGGCTGGGTGCCGATCTCGATGCCGAGGACCGCCCGGCTGGGGTAGGTCGCGTAGTCGGTGCCGCCCGACACGGTGCCGGTGTGAAAGACGGTGGCGCCGTTTCGCGGAGCGGGCGAGACGGCACGCTGGGCCCGGCCCCAGGCCCCGAGGCGGGTCACCACCTCGGCGAGGCCCACGATCGCGTCGACGCCGGCCTCGGGGGCCGAGCCGTGGGCCGCCCGGCCGTTCACCACCACGTCGATCCAGCCGAAGCCCTGGTGCTCGACGACGACGCGGTCGAGCGCGTCGGCCTCGAGCACGATCGCGAGGTCGAAGGTCCTCGTCGCGACCAGCCGCTCGGTGCCGATCGAGACGCCCTCCTCGTCGGCGACACAGGCGACGGTGAGGTCGCCCGTGAGGCGCGGGCCGTGCGTCGCGAGGTGGCGCAGGGCGAGCAGGGCCACCGCGCAACAGCCCTTGTCGTCGCTCGCCCCGAGCCCGTAGAGGCGGTCCCCCTCGCGCCGCGGGGCGAGCGCCCTCTCGGGCCAGCCGGCGTAGCCGACGGTGTCGGCGTGGGCGTTGAGACAGAGCGACGGCCCCCCGCCCGTGCCTCGCAGGGTCGCTACGAAGTTGACCCGCCCCGGCTCGATCTCGTCGAGCTCGACCTCGACCGGGAGGTCGGCCACCCAGCGCGCGAGGTACGCGGCGACGGCCGCCTCGCCGGCGCCCCCCTCGACGAGCCAGGGGGTCACCGAGTCGATGCGCACGAGGTCGGCGATGAGCCCCTCCACCTCGGCCTCGGTGACGACGGGGGCGAGGGGGTCGGTCACGGGTTCTCTCCTAGGGGGAAGTGGCAGGCGACGGCGTGGCCCTCGCCCGCGGTGGGGGAAGGTGAGAGCGTCGGGTCGCTCACCCGGCAGGCCTCGGGCTCGCCGAGGGCGGCGTAGCGCGGGCAGCGCGGGTGGAACCGGCACCCGGGGGGCACCTTCGAGGCCGAGGGGGCCTCCCCGGGCAAGACCGCGACCCGCCGGTCCGAGAGCCGCTCGTCGTCGGCCGAGACCTCGAGCAGGGCCCTCGTGTAGGGGTGGGCCGGGGCGGCCACGACGTCGGTCGAGCGGCCGATCTCCACGACGCGCCCGAGGTAGAGCACGGCGATCCGGTCGGCCACCACCCAGGCCGTGGCGAGGTCGTGGGTGATGAAGAGGTAGCTCGTCCCGAGCCGGTCGCGCAGGTCCATCATGAGCCGCAGGATGCCCGCGCGCGCCGAGACGTCGAGCATCGAGACCGGCTCGTCGGCCACCACGAGCGGGGGGCGCAGCACCATCGCCGAGGCGATGGCCACGCGCTGGCGCTGGCCCCCGGAGAGCTCGTGGGGGTAGCTCGCCGCGAGCCGCTCGGGCGGGGTGAGGTGGGCGAGGGCCAGGGCCTCGTTCACCCGCTCGCGCCGCTCCTCCTTGGTGGGGGCGATGCCGTGGATGAGGAGGGGCTCGACGACCGTGTCGTAGACGCTGCGCCGGGCGTTCAGCGAGCCGAAGGGGTCCTGGAAGATCATCTGGATCCGCCGGCGGGCCCGGCGCAGGCGCTGGCCCTTCAGGCGCGCGAGGTCCTCGCCCCCCGAGAGGATCGTCCCGGAGGTCGGCTCGACGAGGCGCATCACCGACAGCGCGATCGTCGACTTGCCACAGCCCGACTCGCCCACGAGGGCGAGGATCTCGGCCGGGGCGATGTCGAAGGAGACCCCGTCGACGGCCCGCACCGTGGTCTTGCGCCTTCCGGCGAAGTGCACGACGAGGTCGCGCACCGAGAGGACGGGGCCGGTCGCCTCGCCCGGGCTCGAGGGGGCGCTCACGGGCGCACCCCGAGCAGGTGGCAGGCGGCGCGGTGTCCCGGGGCGACCTCGGTCGTCGCGGGCGCCTCGCGCCGGCAGACCTCCATCACCGAGGGGCAGCGGTCGGCGAAGCGACAGCCCACGATGGGCTTGGAGAGGTCGGGCGGGTGGCCCCCGAGGCCCTCGGCGAGGGCCCGCTCGCCGTTGAGGTCGGGGTGGGTGCGCAGGAGGGCCCTCGTGTAGGGGTGGGCCGCCGCGGCCGGCCGTCCCCGGCGGCCGAGGACCTCCTCGGTGGTGCCGTACTCGACGACCTGGCCGGCGTACATCACGGCGATGGTGTCACAGACCCGCTTGATCGCCGAGAGGTCGTGGCTGATCATCATGAGGCTCAGGTTGTTGGTCGTGCGCAGCGAGGCGAGCAGGGCCAGGATCTGGGCCTGGCTGATCACGTCGAGGGCCGTCGTCGGCTCGTCGGCGATGAGCAGGGCCGGCCGGCACGCGAGGGCCATCGCGATCATCGCGCGCTGGCGCATGCCGCCGGAGAACTCGTGGGGGTAGCTGCGCGCGCGGCTCGGGGAGATCCCCACCACCTCGAGCAGCTCGAGGACGCGCTGGTCGGCCTCGGCGCGGGTGGTCTCGGGCTCGTGGGCGGTGATGGCCTCGCGGATCTGCTTGTCGACGCGCTGGACGGGGTTGAGGGCGTTCATCGCCCCCTGGAAGACGAGGGCGACCGAGGTCCAGCGCAGCGCCTCGAGCTCGCGCTCGGAGAGCCCCGTGAGGTTTCGGCCCTCGAGGGTCACCGAGCCGGTCGCGACGCGGGCGTTCGCCGGCAGCAGCGCGGGGATCGCCAGGCCGAGCGAGGTCTTGCCGCACCCCGATTCGCCGACGATGCCGAGCGCCCCGCCCGGGGCGAGGGCGAGGCTCACCTCGTCGACGGCGCGCACGACGCCCGAGCCGACCCGGTACTCGACCGAGAGGTCGGTGACCTCGAGCAGGCTCACGAGCGGCCCCCGTGCAGGGGGTTGAGGACCCGGTCGAGGCTGTGGCCGATGAGCGAGAACGCGAGCACCATGGCCACGATCCCCACCCCCGGGGTGAGGACGTACCACCAGGCGCCCGAGCTCATCGCCCCCGAGTCGAAGGCGTTGTGCAGGGTCGTGCCCCACGAGACCTGCACCGGGTCGCCCAGGCCGAGGAAGGCGAGGGCCGCCTGGGCGAGGATGGCGCCCGAGAGCACGAGGGCGAGGTTCGCGAAGATGAGGGGCGCCACGTTGGGCAGGATGTGGACCCGCATGATGCGCAGGTCCCCCGCCCCGAGGGAGCGGACCCGCTGGACGAGGGGCCGTTCGCGCAGGCTGAGGACCTGGGAGCGGATGATCCGGGCCGTCTGGGGCCAGCTGGTGAGCCCGATGACGAGGGAGGTGACGATCACGCTCTGGCCGAAGAGGGCCGCGAGCACGATGATCAAGGGCAGCGTCGGCAGCACCAGGAAGAAGTCGGTGATCCGCATCAGGACGGTGTCGCGCCAGCCGGCGTAGTAGCCCGAGACGAGCCCGAGCCCCGCGCCGAGGACCATCGCGATGAGGGTCGCCGAGATCCCCACGTAGAGCGAGATCCGCCCGCCGGCGAGGAACTCTCTGAAGACGTCCTGGCCGAGCTCGGTGGTGCCCATCCAGTGGGCGGCCGAGGGCGGCTGGAGGATCGAGGCGGCCGAGGTGCCGAAGTCCTGGGCGTTGAAGGGGAAGACGAGGGGCCCGACGAGCACGACGAGCAGCACCACGGCGAGCAGGTACACACCGGCCCGGCCCATCGGGTCGCGCCAGAGACGGCGCCACAGCCCGGCGCGCGCGGGCGTCGCCTCGAGGGCCGCCGGGGCGCCCGGCACGGCGAGGGCGTCGTCGCTCACGTGCGCCGCACCCGCGCGTCGAGGAAGTGGTAGAGGAGGTCGCTGATGAAGTTCGTCGCGATCACGGCGATGGCGAAGAGGAAGAAGCAGCCCTCGAGGACGGGGTAGTCGCGCTGCTCGACCGAGTTGTAGATGAGGAGCCCCATCCCCGGCCAGGAGAAGACCGTCTCGACCTGGATGGCCCCGCCGAGGATCATGCCCACGTAGAGCCCGGCCGCCGTCATCACGGGCAGCATGGCGTTTCTCAGCGCGTGGCCCCAGACGACGCGCCGGCGCGAGAGGCCCTTCGCCCGGGCCGTCACGACGTAGTCCTCGACGAGCACGTCGACGAGGGTGTTGCGGGTGATGAGGGAGAACTCGGCCGCGTTCACGAGCACGAGGGTGAGGGCCGGCAGGATCAGGTGGCGTCCGACGTCGAGGGTGTGGGCCCAGAGTCCCTCGGTCACCCCGGAGGTGACGATCCCCGAGACGGGCAGGGCGTGGGTCCACACCCCGAAGAGGAAGATGAGGATCATCCCGGTGAAGAAGTCCGGCATCGACCAGAGCCCGAGGCTGCCCACGGTGATCGAGGCGTCGGTGATCGAGTGGGCCCGCGAGGCCGCGATCACCCCGAAGAAGACCCCCACCACGATCGTCACCAGGGTGGCCGTGCCCACGAGGACCAGGGTGTTGCCGATCGCCCCGCCCATGACGGTCGTGACCGGCTCGCGGTAGACGTAGGAGAAGCCCAGGTTCCCGTGGAGCATGTTCTTCAGGTAGATGAGGTACTGGTCGAAGAGGGGGTGGTTCAGCCCGAAGAGCCGCACCAGCTCGGCCCGCGCCGCCGGGCTGAAGTGACCCGAGCGCGCCAGCATCTGGACCGGGTTGCCCGGCAGGACGTGGAAGAGCAGGAAGTTGAACGAGACGGTGACGTAGAGGGTCAGCGCGAGGGTCGCGACCTTGCGGCCCAGGTACCGAGCGGTCATGGACGGGCTGGGGACGCCGGGCTAGGCCGGCGTGATCTTCAGGTAGTTGTCCCGGGTGAAGTTGTAGATCATGCCACCTCGCGTCGGCGTCCAGCCCTTCCAGGTGTCGGTGCGGTACGCCTGCAGCTTGCTCTGGTACCACATGATGAGGTACGCGCAGTCATCGTAGAAGAGCTTCTGGGTGGCGTGGACGAGCGGGATGCGCTTGGCGGGGTTGGGCTGGGTGGCCTGCTCGTTGTAGAGCCGGTCGTAGGCCGGGTTGGCGTAGTAGACGTCGTTGTTGTTGCCGATCTGGTTCGAGAGGTCCACGCTCAGCAGGTAGTTCGGGTCGGGGGTGCCCGAGTCCCAGCCCCAGATGAAGATGTCCCAGTTGGGGGCCTTCGCGTTGTAGACGACGTTGTTGAGGGTGTTCGCGTCGAGGGTGTTGAAGGTCAGCTTGATCCCGACGGCCTCGGCGGCCTTCACGAAGATCTGGCCGGCCAGCACGTCCTCGGTGGTGGTGGCGATGGCGATGAGCCGGAAGCTCAGCGGGTCGCCCTTCTTGTTCTGGCGCACCCCGTTCGGGCCCATCTTGTAGCCCGCGGCGTCGAGCATCTTCTTCGCCTTGTCGGGGTTGTTGTTGTACTGCTGGTTCTGGGGGATCTTCGCCTGCCACACCCCGAAGCTCGGGGGCAGCTGGACGCTGC
>JAKAEP010000010.1 GCA_021818265.1 Actinomycetes bacterium | reverse complement strand
CGTGGACACCGCCGTGCGCGGCGCGCTCTCGGGCTAGCCGGCCGCCAGCTGGCGCAGGACGTAGTTGAGCACGCCGCCGTGGCGGTAGTACTCGACCTCGGTCGGGGTGTCGATGCGCAGGCGCACGTCGAAGGCCTCGCTCGAGCCGTCCTCGCGGGTCACGGTGAGGGTCACCCGGGGCACGAGCTCGCCGCGCTCGAGCGGGGCGAGCCCGGTGACGTCGAACACCTCGGTGCCGGTGAGCCCGTGGCCCTCGGCGCTCTCGCCCGGCAGGAACTGCAGGGGCAGCACGCCCATGCCCACCAGGTTGGAGCGGTGGATCCGCTCGAAGCTCTCGGCGAGCACCGCGCGTACCCCGAGCAGCCGGGTGCCCTTGGCGGCCCAGTCGCGCGACGATCCCGTGCCGTACTCCTTGCCCCCGAGCACCACCAGTGGCGTGCCCTCGGCGGCGTAGGCCATGGCCGCGTCGAAGATCGACATCTCGGTGCCCTCGGGGAGCTTGCGCGTGACCCCGCCCTCGGTGCCCGGGGCGAGCAGGTTGCGCAGGCGCACGTTGGCGAAGGTGCCGCGCACCATCACCTCGTGATTGCCCCGGCGCGTGCCGTAGCTGTTGAAGTCCTCCGGCGCCACGCCCCCGTCGACGAGGTACCGGCCGGCCGGGCTGGTCGGGCGGATGGAGCCGGCCGGCGAGATGTGGTCGGTCGTGACCGAGTCGCCCAGGCGCGCCAGCACCCGCGCGCCGCGCACGTCGGCGATCGCCCCGGGCTCGGGCGTGAGCCCCTCGAAGTAGGGGGGCTGCTTCACGTAGGTCGAGACCGGGTCCCAGCCGTAGGTGAGGGCGTCGGTGGTGGGGATGGCCCGCCACCGGTCGTCGCCGGTGTAGGCGCCGGCGTAGCGCTCGGCGAACATCTCGGGGGTGAGCGAGGCCCGCACGGCCTCGGCGACCTCGAGGTCGCTCGGCCACAGCTCGGCCAGCGTCACCGGCACGCCGTCGCGGTCGACGCCGATCGGCTCTGTCGTGAGGTCGACGTCGACCGTGCCGGCGAGGGCGTAGGCGACCACGAGGGGCGGGCTCGCGAGGAAGTTCTGCTTCACGTCGGGGTGGATGCGACCCTCGAAGTTGCGGTTGCCCGAGAGCACCGAGACGACCGCGAGGTCGTTGGCGGTGACGGCCTCCGAGACGCCCTCGAGGAGGGGCCCGGTGTTGCCGATGCAGGTGGTGCAGCCGAACCCCGCGAGGTAGAAGCCCAGCCGGTCGAGCGGCTCGACGAGGCCGGCGCGCTCGAGGTAGTCCATCACCACCCGGCTGCCCGGGGCCAGCGAGGTCTTCACCCACGGCGGGACGCTGAGGCCCCGCTCGACGGCGCGGCGCGCGAGCAGGCCGGCCGCGACGAGCACCGAGGGGTTCGAGGTGTTGGTGCACGAGGTGATGGCCGCGACCACGACGGCCCCGTCGGCCAGGCGCTCGGCCGCCCCCTCGCCGCGGGCCTCGCGGCGCTCGCGGCCGAGCGCCGTGGTGAAGGCGTCGCGCACCGCGCCCAGGGCCACCCGGTCCTGGGGCCGCTTCGGGCCCGCGAGACTCGGCTCGACGCTCGCGAGGTCGAGCTCGACCTGCTCGGAGTAGACGGGCACCGCGCTCGCGGCGTCGTGCCACACGCCCTGGGCGCGGGCGTAGGCCTCGACCAGTCGCACGTGCGCGTCGCTGCGACCGGTGAAGGCGAGGTAGTCGAGGGTGACCTGGTCGATCGGGAAGAGGGTGCAGGTCGCCCCGAACTCCGGCGACATGTTGGCGATCGTCGCGCGCGTCTCGAGCGAGAGCGCCGCGACGCCGGGGCCGAAGGCCTCGACGAGCTTGCCGACGACCCCCTGGCGGCGCAGCAGCTCGGTGATGGTGAGCACGACGTCGGTCGCGGTGACCCCCTCGCGGGGCGCGCCCACCAGGCGCAGGCCGACGACGGGCGGGATCAGCATCGGGGCCGGCTGGCCGAGCATCGCGGCCTCGGCCTCGATGCCGCCGACGCCCCAGCCGAGCACGCCGAGGCCGTTCACCATCGTCGTGTGGCTGTCGGTGCCCACGAGGGTGTCGAAGTAGGCGACGCCCTCACGCTCGAAGACGACCCGCGCGAGGTGCTCGAGGTTGACCTGGTGGCAGATGCCGGTGTCGGGCGGCACGACCCGGAAGTGCTCGAAGGAGCCCTGGGCCCACTTCAAGAACGCGTAGCGCTCCTGGTTGCGCTGGTACTCGATGTCGACGTTCTCGTCGAAGCTCCGCGCGGTGCCCGAGCGCTCGACGATCACCGAGTGGTCGATGACGAGCTCCACCGGCACCAGGGGGTTGATCCGCTTGGCGTCGCCGCCGAGCGCGACGATCGCGTCGCGCATCGCCGCGAGGTCCACCACGGCCGGCACCCCGGTGAGGTCCTGCATGAGGACCCGCTCGGGGGAGAAGGCGATCTCCCGGGCGTCCTCGCCGGCGGCCTCGCCGTGGCGGGTCGGGGCGTCGGCCCAGTGGGCGAGGGCCGCGACGTCGGCGGCGGTCACCTTCACGCCGTCCTCGTGGCGCAGGAGGTTCTCCAGCAGCACCCGGATCGAGAAGGGCAGGCGGTCGACGTCGACGCCGAGGTCGGCCGCGTGCAGCGAGAAGTACGTGAGCGAGCGCCCGTCGACGTCAAGGGTGCTCCTCGCGCCGAAGGAGTTGGCAGAGGAGGTCATGCCCCCATTCTGCCGCGCCCCGACGCACCCGTCGCTGGGCGCGTCGGGCGCGCGCGGGCCCGTGCGAGACTGGGGGCGTGACCTCGACCTACGACCTGCTCGACGCCCGGCTCACCGAGGCGTTCGACCGCGTCGGGCACGGCGCCGACCCGGTGCTGCGGGCCTCGGACCGGGCCGACTACCAGGCCAACGGGGCCATGGCCCTCGCCAAGGCGCTCGGCCGGCCCCCGCGCGAGGTGGCCGAGGCCGTCGTCGCGGGCCTCGAGGTCGCCGACCTCGCCACCGTCGAGGTGGCCGGGCCGGGGTTCATCAACCTCACCCTCACCACGGCCTACCTCTCGGCGGCGCTCGGGGCGCTGCTCGGCGACGCCCGCCTCGGGGTCGCGCCGGCCGGACCGGCCCACCGGGTCGTGATCGACTACTCCTCGGCCAACGTCGCCAAGGAGATGCACGTCGGCCACCTGCGCTCGACGGTGATCGGCGACGCGCTGGCCCGTATGTACCGCTTCGCCGGCCACGAGGTGATCGCCCGCAACCACGTGGGCGACTGGGGCACGCCCTTCGGGATGCTCATCGAGCACCTCGTCGACCTGGGCGAGGCCCGGGCCGCCGCGACGCTCGGCATCGGCGACCTCAACGCCTTCTACCGCGACGCGCGGGTGAAGTTCGACGCCGACGACGCGTTCAAGGAGCGCAGCCGGCTCCGGGTGGTGGCCCTCCAGGGCGGCGACCCCGAGACGCTGCGGCTCTGGCGGGTCCTCGTGGATCAGTCGGTGCGCTACTTCGGCGAGGTCTACGCCAAGCTCGACGTCACCCTGTCGCCCGAGGACGTCGTCGGCGAGTCCTTCTACAACCCGATGCTCGAGGGCGTGGTGGCCGACCTCGAGGCGGCCGGGCTGCTCGTCGAGAGCGACGGGGCGCGCTGCGTCTTCCCCCGGGGGTTCGCCAACCGCGACGGCGAGCCGCTGCCGCTCATCGTCCAAAAGAGCGACGAGGGCTTCGGCTACGCCGCGACCGACCTCGCGGCGATCCGCGACCGCGTGGGGAACCTGCGCGCCGACGAGCTCCTCTACGTCGTGGGCACCCCGCAGTCCCAGCACTTCGCCATGGTCTTCGAGGTCGCCCGCGAGGCGGGCTGGCTGCCCGAGGGCGTGCGCTGCGAGCACGTGAACTTCGGCCACGTGCTCGGCCCGGACCGCAAGATGTTCAAGACCCGAGCCGGCGAGACGGTGCGCCTCGTCGGGCTCGTCGACGAGGCCACCGCGCGCGCCGAGGCCTCCCTCGCCGAGCGCCACGCCGAGATGGGCGAGCCCGAGCGCCACCACCTGGCCCTGCAGATCGCGCGCGCGGCCATCAAGTACGCCGACCTGTCGACCGACCGCACCCACGACTACGTCTTCGACCTCGACCGCATGGTGGCCTTCGAGGGCGACACCGGCCCGTACCTGCAGTACGCCCACGCCCGCGTGCGCTCGATCTTCCGTCGCCTGGAGGCGCCGGTCGAGTGGGGCGAGGTGGCCTTCGCGCTCGCGACGCCCGCCGAGCGCCACCTCGCCACCGGTCTGCTGGCCCTGCCCGAGGCCTTCGACGCGGCCCTCTCGAGCCTCCAGCCCCACCGGCTCTGCACGTACCTGTTCGACCTGGCCCAGCGCTTCACCGCCTTCTACGACGCGTGCCCGGTGCTCGCGGCCGACGGGCCGACGCGCACCGAGCGCCTGGCCCTGTGCGAGCTGACGGCCCGGACGCTGCGCCTGGGCCTCTCGGTCCTCGGGATCGAGGCGCCCGAGCGGATGTAGCGCGAGGGTTGTGGGTTTTAAGGACTTTGACGGACTCCTCCTAGGTACCGTTTATCGACAGCGGCCATAGTTCGATGGCGGGGTCGAGACGAGGAAGTGAGGCCCGTATGGACCGAGTGAAGTCGACAGCGACCTGGGTGATCACGGCCGGGGTCACGGTCATCGCCGCCTTCGGGGTCGCCCGCGGGGTCATCGACGCCCGCCCACCGGCGACCACGGCGTCCCAGCCCCTGGCGGCCCCGACGACGACCACGACCCCGCCCACCACCACGACCTCGGTCGCCCCGACCACGACCACGCCGAGCGTCCTGCACGCGGTCACCGTGTCCTCGCCCTCGGGAACCCGCCAGGGCGACGACTCCTCGTCCGGCGACGGCGCCGGTGGGGACAACTGAGCCCGGGGACCGGCCCGAGCCGGTCGCCGCGCCCCTCGAGCCCGAGCCCGAGTCCGGCCTGCCCCGGACCCGGCGCTGGCCGGTGGAGCAGCGCTTCGGCCGGGTCCGCCTGCTCGCCCAGGGCCTCTTCGTCTCGGCGGGCCTCGCCGCGGCGCTGATCGTCACGCACCTCGCCACGTCGGCCCCGGCCACCACGACGACGCCGACCCCCCCGCCCGCCGGTGCGCCGGCCCGGGGCGGGCCCGCCGCCACGACGTCCCCGACCGGTGCGGGCGGGGCCGCTCCGGCGCCCACGACGGCCACCACCCGCCCCCCGGTCACCGCGACGACCCGTCCCCCGGTGACCGCGACGACGGCGCCGCCGGTGACCACGACGACGGTCTGCTACAGCACGCCCTCGGGCCACGTGACCTGCTACTAGCCCCCGGCGGCGACGGGGCTCGGTAGGCTTCGCCCGTCCGCGTAGGAAGGGGCCCCCATGAAGGTCAAGGCAGCGCTCGTCACCGAGGCCGGCGGCCCGTTCCGCACCGAGCTGATCGACATCGACGAGCCGGTCGCCGGCGAGGTGAAGGTCAAGATGGCCTTCGCCGGGATGTGCTACTCGGACGAGACGCTGCGCAAGGGCGGCATCGGTCTCGACCCCGAGCTGCTGACGCTCCTCACCGGTCGCGACTCGGTCTTTCCCATCGTGGCCGGTCACGAGGGGGCCGGCGTCGTGGAGTCGGTGGGCGAGGGCGTGAGCGCCTTCGCGCCGGGCGACCACGTCGCCGTCTCGTTCGTGCCCGGGTGCGGGCGCTGCGACTACTGCCTCTCGGGCCGCCCCTACCTGTGCGACCTCATGGCCACCATCGTCGCCGGGCCCCAGATCGCCGACGGCACCTGGCGCCACCACCGAGACGGCGAGAACCTGAACCGGATGTGCCAGGTCGGCGCGTTCAGCGAGTACGTGGTCGTCGCCGAGGCCTCGCTGGTGAAGATCGACCCGTGGCTCGACCTGCGCGCGGCCGCCCTCATCAGCTGCGGCATCGCCACCGGCTACGGCTCGGCGGTGGTACGCGGCGGCGTGCGCCACGGTGACGTCGTGGCGGTCATCGGCTGCGGCGGGGTCGGCTCGGGGGCGCTGCTCGGGGCGATCGAGGCCGGCGCGCGCGCGGTCATCGCCATCGACACCAACGAGTCCAAGGTCGAGCGGGCGCGCAAGCTCGGCGCGACCCACGGCGCCACCAGCGCCCTCGACGCGGCCTTCAACATCCTGCCCGAGCTGACCTGGGGCAAGAACTGCGACGTCGTGATCGTCACCGTGAACACCCTCACCTCGGCGCTCGTGGAGGAGGCCCGCTCGATCACCGCGAAGGGCGGTGTGGTGGTGCTGACCTCGCTCGGGGCGAAGGACCTCAACACCATCGAGCTCAACACGCAGCTCTTCGCCATGATGAACCAGGAGCTGCGGGGCACGGTCTTCGGCTCGTTCAGCCCCAAGCTCCAGATCCCCCGGCTGCTGCGCCTGCACCACGAGGGGAAGTTCCCCGTCGACGAGCTCGTCACCGCCGAGTACACCATCGACGAGGTCGAGCGGGGCTACCAGGACCTGCGCGACGGACGCAACGTCCGCGGCGTGGTCCGCTTCTAGCTGTATCGGGCCAACACGTTGGTTCCCTTGACATAGGCGAAAGCCCCCGAAATGGTGGTGGTTGACACACAACCCACACTTCGGAGGCTTTCATGTCGCACCGTAACGCACGTTTGACCCCTCGGGGACGTCTCATCCTGGTCGAACGAGTCCTTGCCGGCTCGCCGATCTCCCACGTGGCCAAGTCGATGGGCGTCTCGCGCCACTGCGCGGGCCGCTGGGTCGCGCGCTATCGCCTCGAGGGTGAGGCCGGTCTGGAGGACCGCTCCAGCCGGCCCCACCACTGCCCTCGGCGCACGCCCGCGGCCCTGGAGGCCCAGATCGTGGCGCTGCGACGCGAGCGTCGCGTCGGCCCGGCCCTGCTCAGTCCCCAGCTCCACGTCCCCGCGCGCACCATCAGCCGGGTGCTGGCGCGGGCCGGTGAGCCCCGGCTCAGCTCGCTCGACCCGATGACCGGCGAGATCGTGCGATCGAGTCGCGCCACCGCCCGCCGCTACGAGCGCGCCCGACCCGGCGAGCTCGTCCACGTCGACGTGAAGAAGCTCGGGCGCATCCCCGACGGCGGGGGCTGGCGGGTCTGGGGGCGCGCCGCCGCGGGGGACACCCAGGACCACAAGCGCCAGCGCGTGGGCTTTGACTACGTGCACTCCATGGTCGACGACCACACCCGTCTCGCCTACTCCGAGGTCCTCGACGACGAGCGCGTCGAGAGCTGCGCGGGCTTCCTCGCGCGGGCCGTCGCCTGGTTCTTAGAGCGCGGCGTCGCCGTCGGCGAGGTCATCACCGACAACGCCTTCAGCTACCGCCACGGTCGGGCCTGGGCTGCGACCCTCGAGGCCCTCGGCGCGCGACAGCTCTTCATCAAGCCTCACTGCCCCTGGCAGAACGGCAAGGTTGAGCGGTTCAACCGCACCCTGCAGATCGAATGGGCCTATCGGCGCGTCTATACCTCCAACGACGAGCGTCGTCAGGCCCTGGATGGGTGGCTGGAGTGCTACAACTACGAGCGACCCCACAGCTCACTAGGGGGCCGTCCGCCGATCAGTCGACTGGCACCAACCTGATGGCCGGATACATCTAGCCGCCCGGCGCCCGGCGGGCGTGGACGCGCTCGCGCGTGACGCGCTGCTCGTCGGCGCCGGCCTCGTCGCCGGCACGGTCGGGGCGGCCGGGGGGATCACGACCCTCGTGTCGTACCCGGCGCTGCTCGCGGTCGGGCTGACGCCGCTGTCGGCCAACGTGACCAACGCCGTCTCGCTGTCGGCCTCGCTCGTGGGCTCCTCGCTCGGCGCGCGCCCCGAGCTGGCCGGCCAGCGAGCGCGCTGGGCGCGCTGGGTGCCCGTCGTGGTCGCGGGCTGCCTGGTGGGCGTGGTGACGCTGCTCGAGACGCCGGCGCCGCTGTTCGCGCGCGTCGTTCCCTACCTCCTGCTCGCCGCGGCCCTCGCGCTCGTCGCCCAGCCCTGGCTGGTGCGCCGGCGCGCCGCGGCCCACCCGGCGCTGCTCGGGGTCGCGCTCTTCGCCGTCGGGGTCTACGTCGGCTTCTTCGGGGCGGGGTCGGGGGTGATGGTGCTCGCGCTCTTGGCGGTCATCCTCGACGAGCCGTTGGCGCGGGCGAACGCCCTGAAGAACGTCGTGCTCGGCGCGGCCGACGTCGTGGCGGCCGTCGCCTTCCTCCTCTTCGGCCCGGTGCGCCTGGCGCCGGCGCTCGCGCTCGGCGTCGGCCTGCTCGCGGGCAGCTCGATCGGGCCCTCGATCACCCGGCGCGCGCCCGAGGCGCCGCTGCGCTGGGCGGTCGCCGCGATGGGCGCGGGGCTCGGGCTCTGGCTGCTCGCGCGCCCGGCCTAGCCTCGCGGTCGTGGCCCGTCGCCCCCTGCTCGGACCGCGCGGCGCGACGCTCCTGCTCGGCGCGTGCGCGATCGTCGTGGCGACCCTCGTGGTGGGGGCGCTGCACCGCGCGCCCACGCCCTCGGCCCGCTCGGACGCCGCGGCCGACGCCCGCCGGGCGCTCGCGCGCGACCGGCTCTGTCGCGACGGGGCGGCGTGTGCCACCACGACGGTGCGCACGAGGTCGCTGGGGGCGACCTTCGTCGCGGTCGAGGTGCACGCCCCGGGAGCGACCTGCCGGCTCGGCGTCGTCGACTTCTTCGACGCACGCCGCCTGGTCACGACGAGCGCGGCGCTCGAGCCCCTCAGCCGCTCGGGGGTCGCCGCCATGCGCGCGCGCCCCGACGGCGCGGTCGCCCTCGACTACGCGGTCGCGCCCCGGCGTGGGGCGACCTGCGCCGCGGTACGCGCGACGCCGCGCGCGACCTTCGTCTACGCCCTCCAGGGCGGCACCGTGCTCGTGGTGGCGGGCCGGGCGCCCGCCGCGCCGGCGCGCGTCGTGGGCTCAGGGGGCGTCTGAGCTCCCGGCGGCGAGTCCGAGCACCTCGGCCCACGACGGCGACGGGGTAGCCCGCGGGGTGAGCGCGAGCAGCGACCGGTGGCGCACGGCGCCCTCGAGGACCCCGAGGCCGTAGGCGAGGTCGTCGAGGAGGGCGAGGGGCACGTCGAGGGGGCGGACCCGGCTGCCCCGCAGGCGCCAGGCGAGCCCGACCGCGAGCACCGCGAGGGCCCGGCGACGCAGCCGGGGATGGAGGGTGGCGGCGAGCAGACCGACCCCGTAGGTGCGAACGAGGGCGCGCGCGAGCGGCCCACCCGCGCGCGCGACGTTCCCGCCCACGACCGCGAGGGCCGCCCGCTCGGGGTGCTCGACGCCGGCGAGGGCCCCCCGGCGGGCCCGCTCCAGGGCGCGGGCGAGGACCGACGCGCCCAGCGAGGGCGACCCGGCGAGCAGCCCGCCCCAGGCGGCGAGGGTCCAGCGGTCGGCGCGGATCGGGGCGAGGCGCTCGCCGTGGCGCTCGGCGAGCGGCGCGCTCGTGAGCCCGTAGACGCGCCGCTGGCGCCACCACGCCCGCCAGGTCGGCCGGGCCGGGTGGGCGATGACGACCGAGGGCAGGTAGCGCACGAGCCAGCCCGCGTCGAGCACGCGCCAGACGAGGTCGACGTCCTCGCCGATCGCGAGCGTCGGGTCGAATCCGGTGCCCAGCGCCTCGCGGCGCACGAGCAGGCAGGCGCTCGGCACGAAGGTCACCGGGCCCCGGGGGTCGACGAGCGCCGGGGACCCTCCCTGGTCGAGCGCGCCGTGGCGGTGCTCGTAGCCGACGCGCAGCCCCGGTCCGGCCGGGCCGACCACCCGGGGGGCCACCGCGCCCAGGCGCGGGTCCTCGAGCGCCGCGCGCAGCCGTCCCAGGGCGTCGGCGGGGTCGGCCAGGACGACGTCGTCGTCGACGAAGGCGACGACCGGGCGCGTGGTCGCCGCGACGCCCGCGTTGCGCGCCGCCGAGGGCCCCTGGTGGCGCTCGAGGGCGACGAGGGCGGCCCCGGCCGCCGCGCAGGTCGCCACGAGTCCCGGGTCGTGGCTGCCGTCGTCGACGACGGTGACCGAGATCCCCCGCAGCGCGTCGAGCAGGCCCGCGAGCGACGCGGAGCCGCCGCGCGTGGGCACCACGACGTCGACGTCGTCCAGGGGGAGGGGGCCCGCGACGCGGGGGTGCACCAGGCCCCGCTCGAGCATCACCCGCGCCAGGGCGCCCTCGTCGGGGGCGACGGGGGCGCCCGAGCGCCAGCGCTCGAGGGCCGCGCGGCTCGGCGCGGGCAGGCGCAGGAGGCGCCAGGGCTGGCCGCCCGCCACGAGGTCCTCGCCGATGAGGCGGGCGCGCGGGTCGGGCTCGAGGACGGTGCCGGCGGGGACCGGGTGGTCGTGCGGGTCGGGGGCGGGGGCGGGGGCCACGCCCGAGTCTCCCACCGGCGGGCCGTCCGCGACGCGGCGCGCCGGCGCGTCAGAATGGGGGCCGTCGAAGGAGGCACCGTGACCCCACCCAGCGCGCGAGGCGAGACGACCCTCGAGGTCGGCGAGCCCGAGGAGCTGCTCGTCGAGGAGATCTCGATCGATGGCCTCTGTGGCGTCTACTAGCCCGGCGGTGGCCGAGGCCTTCGACGCCGGGCGGCCCTGGCGGCTCAGCCCCGAGGTGACCCTGCGCGAGGAGCCCTTCGGGGCGCTCGCCTACCACCACGGCAACCGTCGGCTGGTCTTCGTGAAGTCGGCCGGCCTTCTCGGCGTGCTCGAGCGACTCGGGGAGTACGCCACGGCCGGCGACGCCCTCACCGCCCTCGTCGCGGCGGGCGAGCGGGCCCGCTACGAGCGGGCCCTCGCCGCGCTCGCCGCCGGGGGGCTGATCGGTGTCGGCTGAGTCGGGCCTGCGCGACCGGCTCGAGGGCGGGCTCAACGCCCCGATCTGCCTGACCTGGGAGCTGACCTACGCGTGCAACCTCGCCTGCACGCACTGCCTCTCCTCGTCGGGCCGGCGCGACCCGGACGAGCTGACGACCGCCGAGGCGCTCGCCCTGGTCGACGAGCTGGCGGCGATGCGGGTCTTCTACGTCAACGTCGGCGGGGGCGAGCCGATGATCCGCCGGGACTTCTTCGACATCGTCGAGCACGCCGTCGAGCGCCGCGTCGGGGTGAAGTTCTCGACCAACGGGACGCGCCTCGACGCGGCCGCCGCCCGACGGCTCGCCGCGATGGACTACCTCGACGTCCAGGTCTCGATCGACGGGGCCGACGCCGCCACGAGCGACCGGGTGCGCGGCGCGGGCAGCTACGCGGCCGCCCGGCGCGCGATGGACCACCTCGCCGGGGCGGGCTTCGCCGGCTTCAAGGTCTCGGTCGTGGTGACCCGCGAGAGCGTCGAGCAGCTCGACGCGCTCGAGGCGCTGGCGAGCGGCTACGGCGCCCAGCTGCGCCTCGCGCGCCTTCGCCCCTCGGGCCGGGGCGTCGCGGTCTGGGACGCGCTTCGCCCCACGGCCGCCCAGAACCGCCGGCTCCACGCGTGGCTCGTCGAGCGGCCCCACGTGCTCACCGGCGACTCCTTCTTCCACCTCTCGCCCCTCGGGGCGCCGCTCGAGGGGCTCAACCTCTGCGGCGCGGGACGGGTGGTCTGCCTGATCGACCCGGTCGGCGACGTCTACGCCTGCCCCTTCGTGATCCACGACCGCTTCAGAGCCGGCAACCTCCGCGCCTCGGGCTTCGGGCCGCTCTGGCGCGAGAGCGCGCTCTTTTCCGAGCTGCGCGCGCCCAACAGCCCGGGGGCCTGCGCGAGCTGCGGCAGCTACGACGCCTGTCGCGGGGGGTGCCTCGCCGCGAAGTTCTTCACCGGGCTCGAGGCGAGCGACCCCGACCCCGAGTGCGTCTTCGGCCACGGCGAGCGCCGGCTCGCGACGACCCGGGTCGAGCTGCGCCCGGCGCCCTCGGTCGACCACTCGCGCGCGGTCGCCGTGGGGGCGCCCGGGCGGCTTCGGTAGTCTCGCCCCGGGAGGTCGCGTGGCGCGAGGCTGGTTCGAGACGGTGGCGGTCGCCGAGGCGCGCGCCCGACGACGCCTGCCCCGCTCGGTCTACGGCGCGATCCTCGCCGGCGCGGAGAAGGGCCTCTCGTTCCGGGACAACACGGCGGCCTTCGACGAGCTGGGCTTCGCGCCCCACGTCGCGGGCGCGCCGCCCGAGCGCCGCCTCGCGACCACGGTCATGGGCCTCGAGGTCGCGATGCCGGTGCTGCTCTCGCCGACCGGGGTCCAGGCGGTGCACCCCGAGGGCGAGGTCGCCGTCGCCCGGGCCGCCGCCGCGCGCGGGGTGGCGATGGGGCTGAGCTCGTTCGCCAGCCGCTCGCTCGAGGACGTGTGCGCGACGGGCGCGCCGGTCCTCTTCCAGGTCTACTGGGCGGGGGGGCGCGAGCGCATCGAGAAGCGCCTGGCGCGCGCCCGGGCCGCCGGCGCGCGCGGGCTGATCGTCACCCTGGACTGGACCTTCAGCCACGGGCGCGACTGGGGGAGCCCCTGGATCCCCGAGCGGCTCGACCTCGCGGCGATGGCCAAGCTCGCGCCCCAGGCCCTCGCGCGCCCGGCGTGGCTCTACGCCTACGCGCGCGCCGGGCGCCTGCCCGAGCTCACCACGCCCAACATGGCCGTCGACGCCGAGCCCGCTCCGGGCTTCTTCGCCGCCTACGGCGAGTGGATGTCGACCCCGCCGCCCAGCTGGGACGACCTCGCCTGGCTGCGCGCGTCGTGGGACGGGCCGTTCATGGTCAAGGGGGTGAGCCGCGTCGACGACGCCAAACGCGTCCTCGACCTCGGCGCGACGGCGCTGTCGGTCTCGAACCACGGCGGGAACAACCTCGACTCGACGCCGGCGCCGCTGCGCTCGCTCTCGGCCGTGGCCGAGGCCGTCGGCGACCAGGTCGAGGTGCTGCTCGACGGGGGCGTGCGCCGCGGGGGCGACGTCGCCAAGGCCCTGGCCCTGGGCGCGCGGGCCGTGATGATCGGGCGCGCCTACCTCTGGGGCCTCGCCGCCAACGGCCAGGCCGGGGTGGAGAACGTCCTCGACATCCTGCGAGGGGGCCTCGACTCGGCCCTGCTCGGACTGGGCCGGGCCGACGTGGCCGAGCTCGGGCGCGACGACGTCGTCGCCCCGCCCGACTTCTTCCGGCGCCTGGGCGGATGAGCCGGGTCGCCGTCGTCACCGGCGCCGCGCGCGGCATCGGGGCGGCCACCGTCGACGCCCTGGTGGGCGCGGGCTACCGGGTGGTGGCGGTCGACCGGTGCCGCGACGTCGCCGGCGTGCCCTACCCCATGGCCACCCAGCGCGACCTCGACGCCGTCGTCGCGCGCCACGGGGAGGCCGTGCTCGGGCTCGTCGGCGACGTGCGCAGCGCGGCCGACATGCGCCTCGCGGTCGAGACGGCGACCCTGCACTTCGGCCGGCTCGACGCGGCCGTCGCCTGCGCCGGGGTGATGGCCGCCGGCGGGCCGGTCTGGGCGCTCGAGGACCAGGCCGTCGACGCCGTGTGGAGCGTGAACGTGCTGGGCGTGCGCCGGCTCCTCGAGGCGGCCGCGCCCACCCTCATCGAGGGCGCCCGGGGGCGGGGCCGGTTCGTGGCGGTGGCCTCGGCGGGCGGGGCGATGGGGCTGCGCCACCTGGCGGCCTACGTGGCCTCCAAGCACGCCGTGGTGGGCCTCGTGCGCTCGGCGGCGATCGACCTGGCCGACCATGGTGTGACGGTGAACGCCGTGAGCCCCGGCTCGACGCGCACCGCCATGCTCGAGGCCTCGGCGCGCGTCTACGGCCTGGCGGACACCGCGGCCTTCGCCGCCCAGCAGCCGATCGGCCGGCTCCTCGAGCCCGAGGAGGTGGCCGCGGCCATCCTCTGGCTCTGCTCGGAGGCCGCGGCCGCGGTGACCGGGGCCAACCTCGCGGTCGACGGGGGCATGACGGTCGCCTGAGAACCCGCTTAGCCTGGTCTATACCCCTGGGGGTATAGCATCCCCGGATGCTCAAATCCACGGTTACCACCACCGACACCGACGCCGCGGCCCCCGGGGAGTCCCTTCACCCCCTGCACGGCCCCCTGGCGCGCGGACCCCTGGGTCGCCTGGGCGCCTGGTCGGCGCGGCGACGACGGCTGGTCTTCGCGATCTGGCTCGTCGTCATCGTCGTCATGGGCGCCTTCGCCCCCGGCGTCGAGCGGGCCCTCAGCGGGGCCGGGTGGCAGGCCAACGGCTCGGCGTCGGTGCAGGTTCGCGACCTCGCCCAGCGGTACTTCGCGGGGCAGGCCTCCTCGGCCATCGAGGTCGTCGTGCACTCCTCGACCCAGCCCGTCACCGCTCCCTCGGTGCGACGGGTTGTCTCGCGCGTCGAGCGGGTGCTGGCGGCGAACCCCGACGTCTCGAGCGTCGTGGCCCCGCGACCCGGCGTCACCATCAGCCGCGACGGCCACACGGCCCTCGTCCTGGCCGGGGCGGGGCGGGGCACCAACACCATGGTCGCGGCGGCCAGCGCCCTCGAGGCCCCGCTCGCCGCGCTGTCCCTGCCCGGGATCAGCGTCACGCCGACCGGCTCGTCGGTGCTGTGGGCGGACTTCAACCGGGCCAACCACTCGGCGATGATGCGCTCGGAGATGTTCTCGTGGCCCGTGACGCTCGCGATCCTGGTCCTCGCCTTCGGCTCGCTCGTCGCCGCCGGCCTGCCCCTGCTGCTCACCCTGGCGGGCCTGTTCAGCGCGGCCGGTCTACTCGACCTGCTGAGCAAGGTCACGCCCATCTCGATCTGGGCCATGAACTTCGCGATGATGTTCGCCCTGGCCCTCGGGATCGACTACGCCCTGTTCATCGTCGTGCGCTTCCGCGGCGCCTACTTCGGGCGTCACCGCGACGTCGAGCACGCCGTCGCCGAGACGATGGACTCCGCGGGCAAGGCCGTCGCGTTCTCCGCCCTCACGGTCCTGGTCTCGCTCTCGGCGGTCTGGGTGGTGCCCTCGCCGGCCTTCCGGTCGGTGTCGGGCGGCATCATGCTCGCGGTCGTCTTCGTCGCCGCGGCGACCCTGACGCTGCTGCCCGCGGCCCTGGGCGCGCTGGGCGAGCGGGTGGACGCGCTCGCCCTGCCCTGGGTGCACGCCGGCGAGCACCGCTCGAAGCGCTTCGCGCGCTGGGGGGAGCTCCTCTGGCGCCGCCCGCTCCTCTTCGGCGTCGCGGCGCTCGCCCTGCTCGTCGCCCTCGCGGTGCCGGTGATCGGACTGCGCACGGCCATGCCGTCGATCAAGGTCGTCCCGGCGAGCGCCGACGCGCGGGTGGGCTACTCCCAGGTCCAGCGGGCGTTCGGGGTGGGCGCGCCCGGCGAGTTGCAGGTCGTCGCCCCCACGTCGTTGGCCGCCGCGACCGTCTCGGTGCTGCGCGCCGACCGGGGCGTCGCCGCGGTCGCGCCACCGGTCGCCTCGGCGAGCCGACCCGATCTCAGCTTCATCGGGGTGGTGCCGACCGTCGGGCCCTCGAGCCCGGTCCTCGCCACGACGCTCACGCGACTGCGCTCCGAGGTCCCCGCGGGTGTCCTCATCGGCGGCGCCGCGGCCGAGAACGTCGACCTCCAGCACCTGCTCGCGGGCAAGACGACCGAGGTCATCGTCCTGGTGATGGTCCTCGGCTTCGTGCTGCTGCTGCTCGCCCTGCGCGCCCTGCTCATCGCGCTGCTCGGCGTGCTCACGAGCCTGCTCGCCACGGCCGGCGCCTTCGGGGTGGCGCGCCTGGTCTTCCAGAACGGCGACCTGCACGCCCTGCTCGGCTTCGCCCCCCAGGGGTTCCTCGACGCGTGGGCGCCGGTCTTCTTCTTCGCGATGATCTTCGCCATCTCGATGGACTACACGGTCTTCCTGCTCTCGAGCGCGAAGGAGCACTACGAGCGCTCCGGGGACGCCCGCGACGCCATGGTCAACGGGGTGGCGCACTCGGGTCGGGTCATCTTCTCGGCCGGGGCGGTGATGGTCGCGGTCTTCTTCACCTTCGCGCTCTCGGGCCCGCTGCCGCCCAAGGAGATGGGCGTCGTGCTCGGGGTGGCGGTGCTGCTCGACGCCTTCGTCGTCCGCCTCGTGCTGGTGCCGGTCCTCTTGCGCCTGAGCGGGCACGCCGCCTGGTGGCTGCCCCGGTGGCTCGAGCGCCTCCTGCCCCAGGTCAGCTTCGCCCACGAGTAGTCGCGTCCGGGTCCCCGGGCGGGCCGCGGCGCCGAGCCGCCGGCCCGCCCGGGGGCCGGGGCCGTCGTCGTGAGCGAGACCGGGCCAGGGTCTAGCGTGGGGTGACCCGGAGGTGAGGCAATGGCGCCCACACACACGACGGCGACGGTCCTCGACGCGGTCGGTCACACCCCCCTCGTCGAGATCGACGGGATCCACCTCAAGCTCGAGTACCTCAACCCCTCGGGCTCGATCAAGGCCCGTATGGCCCGCTACATCGTCGAGCGAGCCGAGCGCGAGGGTCTGCTCGCCCCGGGCGACACGATCGTCGAGGCCTCCTCGGGCAACACCGGCAACGCCCTGGCGATGATTGCGGCGGTGAAGGGCTACCGGATGGTCGTGGTGATGCCCGAGGGGATGAGCCCCGAGCGCTCGGCGATCTCGCGGGCCTTCGGCGCCGAGGTGCGCACCGTGGGGACGTTCTTCGTCAACGACGCCCTCGCCGAGGCCGACCGGCTCGGGCGCCTCCCGGGCCACTTCGCCCCCCACCAGTTCCAGAACGAGTGGAACGTCGAGGAGAACCGCACGTGGCTCGGCCCGGAGATCCTCGGCCAGCTCGGCCCCTCGCGGGTGCCCGACGGCTTCGTGATGGGCGTGGGCACGGGGGGCACCCTCGTGGGGGTCGGCCAGGCGCTGCGCGCGGTGAACCCCGCGGTGCGCCTCGTCGCGCTCGAGCCGGCCGAGTCGTGCACGATCCAGTGCGGCGAGCGCGGCCTGCACCAGATCGAGGGGATCTCCGACGGCTTCGTGCCCACGATCTACGCCCGCCACCGCGAGATCGTCGACGAGGTCGTCTCGGTCCACAGCGACGACGCCGTGGCCGAGATGCGCCGGCTCGCCGCGACCCACGGGCTCCTCGTCGGGCCGAGCACCGGGGCGAACATGATCGTCGCGCGGGGTCTGGCCGAGCGCCTCGGCGAGGGCGCGGTCGTGGTGACGATCGCCTGCGACGAGGGCGAGAAGTACCTCAGCGAGTACTTCGTCGCCCCCGCCGGCTAGAGCGGGGTGACGTAGGCGGCGTGGATGCCGCCGTCGACGAGGAACGTCGAGGCGGTGATGAACGACGCGTCGTCGCTCGCGAGGAACGCGACCGCGCTCGCGATCTCCTCGGCCTCGGCGAAGCGGCCCATCGGCACGTGCACCAGCCGGCGCGCGGCCCGCTCGGGGTCCTTGGCGAAGAGCTCGCGTAGCAGGGGCGTGTTCACCGGCCCCGGGCACAGGGCGTTCACCCGCACGCCCTGGCGGGCGAACTGGACCCCGAGCTCGCGGCTCATCGAGAGCACCCCGCCCTTGGAGGCGGTGTAGGAGATCTGGCTGGTGGCCGAGCCGAGCACCGCGACGAACGACGCCGTGTTGATGACCGAGCCGCCGCCGCGCTCGAGCAGGAGGGGGATCCCGTACTTGCAGCCCAGGTAGACCGAGGTCAGGTTGACGGCCTGGACGCGCTCCCAGGCCCCGAGGTCGGTCGTGAGGATCGAGTCGTCCTCGGGCGGGGAGATGCCCGCGTTGTTGAAGATGACATCCAGGCCGCCGTAGGCGGCGACGACCTCGTCGTACATCGCCTTGACGCTCTCCTCGCTCGCGACGTCGACCTCCACGAAGAGGCCCCCGACCTCGGCGGCGAGGGCCGTGCCGGCCTCGCGCGCGAGGTCGGCGACCACGACGGTCGCCCCCTCGGCCGCGAAGCGCAGAGCGCTCGCGCGCCCGATCCCGCTCGCCGCGCCCGTGATGACGCTGACCTTGCCGTCCAACCGGCCCACTACGCCTCCTCTGTCGAGATGAACACGTTCTTCTCCTCGCTGAACCCGCGCAGGGCGTCGGGCCCGAGCTCGCGGCCCAGCCCCGACTGCTTGAAGCCGCCGAAGGGGGTGGAGTAGCGCACCGAGGAGTTGGAGTTGATCGAGATCGTGCCGGTCTCGATCCCCCGCGCCACCCGGAACGCCCGGCCGACGTCGCCGGTCCAGATCGAGCCGGAGAGGCCGAAGGGGCCCTCGTTGGCGATGGCGACGGCCTCGGCCTCGTCCTCGAAGGGGACGACCGAGACGACCGGCCCGAAGACCTCCTCGGTGAAGACCGGGGCGGTGCGGTCGGGCGTCTCGAGGACCGTCGGGGCCATCCAGTAGCCCGGCCCCGCCGGGGCCGATCCGGTGAAGGCGACGCGGGCGCCCTCGAGGAAGCCCGCGACGCGCTCGCGGTGAGCGGCCGAGATGAGCGGGCCCATCTCGGCGGCGTCGTCGGCCGGGTCCATGACCTTGACGGCCTTAACGGCGCGCTCGAAGAGATCCATGAACCGGTCGTAGGCCGAGCGCTGGACGAGCAGGCGGCTGCGCGCACAGCAGTCCTGGCCGGCGTTGTCGAAGACGGCGTAGGGCGCGCTCGCCGCGGCCCGCTCTAGGTCGGCGTCGGCGAAGACCACGTTGGCGCTCTTGCCGCCGAGCTCGAGGGTCACCCGCTTCACCTGGGCGGCGCAGCCCTCCATGATCGTCCGGCCGACCTCGTTGGAGCCGGTGAAGCAGACCTTGCGCACGTCGGGGTGGGCGACCAGGCGCCCGCCGACGACGCCGCCCGCGCCGGTCACCACCTGGAGGACGCCCTCGGGCAGCCCGGCCTCCAGGGCGAGCTCGCCGAGGCGCATCGCGGTGAGCGGCGTGAGCTGGGCCGGCTTCAGGACGACCGTGTTGCCGGCGGCGAGCGCCGGGGCGAGCCCCCAGCCCGCGATCGGCATCGGGAAGTTCCACGGGACGATGATCCCCACGACGCCGATGGGCTCGTAGAAGGTGACGTCGACCCCGCCGGCCACCGGGATCTGCTTGCCGATGTGGCGCTCGACGGCCCCCGCGTAGTAGGTGAGGACGTCGCGGACGTTGCCGGCCTCCCAGCGGGCGTTGGCGATGGTGTGGCCGGAGTTGGCGACCTCGAGGCGGGCCAGCTCCTCGTTGTGGGCGTCGACGACCTCGCCGAAGCGCCGGAGCAGCCGGGCCCGGTCGGCCGGGGCGACCCGGCGCCAGCCGGCGAGGGCCGCGCTCGCGCGCGCGATGGCGGCGTCGGTCTCCTCGGCGCTGTGGTCGGCGACGGTCGCGACGACCGCCTCGGTCGCGGGATTGATGACGTCGTGGCTCACAGCCTCTCGAACCCCCGGTAGCGCTCCCAGTCGGTGACGGCGGCGTCGAAGGCGGCGACCTCGACGCGACCGGCGTTCACGTAGTGCTCGACGACCTCGTCGCCGAAGGCGGCGCGCGCGACGGCGCTCGACTCGAGCAGGTCGACCGCCTCGTGCAGCGAGGTGGGCACCCGCGCCGCGTCGGCGAGATAGGCGTTGCCGGCGAACGGGGCGGGCAGGCTGAGTCCGGCCTCCACCCCCGCGAGACCCGCCGCGACGAGCGCGGCGACCGCGAGGTAGGGGTTGACGTCCCCGCCGGGGATGCGGCACTCCACCCGCAGCGAGGGGCCGTGGCCGACCACCCGGAACGAGCAGGTGCGGTTGTCGAAGCCCCACAGGAGGGCGGTCGGGGCGAAGGAGCCCTCGGCGAAGCGCTTGTAGCTGTTCACGTTGGGCGCGAGGAAGAAGCTCAGCTCGCGGGCGTGGGCCAGCATGCCCGCGAGGAACCCGCTGAAGACCTCGGAGAACCCGTGCTCGCCCGAGCCGGGGAAGACCGGGCGGCCCTCGTCGTCGCGCAGCGAGAGGTGGATGTGGCAGGAGTTGCCCTCGCGCTCGTTGAACTTGGCCATGAAGGTGAGGCTGAAGCCCTCGAGGGCGGCGATCTCCTTGGCGCCGAGCTTGTAGAGGCTGTGCTCGTCGCACTTGTCGAGCAGCGGCGCGTACTTGAAGGCGATCTCGTGCTGGCCGAGGTTGCACTCGCCCTTCACCGACTCGACCTCCATGCCGGCGTCGCGCATGTCGCGCCGGATCCGCCCGAGCAGCCCCTCGATCCGCCCGGTGCCCTGGAGCGAGTAGTCGACGTTGTAGAGGTTGGCCGGGGTGAGGTCGCGGTAGCCCGCGCGCCAGGCGTCCTCGTAGGTGTCGCGGAAGACCATGAACTCGAGCTCGGTGCCGGCGAGTCCGTGCCACCCGCGCGCGGCCAGCCGGTCGCACTGGGCCTGGAGGACCTGGCGGGGGCTCACCGAGAGGGGCTCGCCCTCCACCGTCGTGACGTCGGAGAAGACGATCGCCGTGCGCTCGAACCACGGGACCATCCGGGTCGTGGCGAGGTCCGGGCGCATCGCGAAGTCGCCGTAGCCCCGCTCCCAGGACGTGAGGGCGAAGCCGTCCACCGTGCGCATGTCCACGTCGGAGGCGAGGAGGTAGCTGCACCCCTCGCTGCCCGCCTCGGCCACCTCCTCGGCGAAGAAGCGCGCGTCGAGCCGCTTGCCCTGGAGCCGGCCCTGCATGTCGGTGAGGGCGAGCACGACGGTGTCGACCGCGCCGTCGTCGATCATCGCCATCAGCTCGTCCGGGCTCGGTCGCCCTCGCCGGATGGTGGCCATCTAACTCCCTCGACTGGCGGACCGGAGAATGGTAGCCCTGGCGCCGGTCGGCCCCGACCGCCCTGGTCGGGCCGGCGCCGGGCTCGGCGAGGGCCCGCCGGCGCCAGCCAGGGGGTCGGAGTGGTCCACGCGCTCGGCCTCGCCCTCTTTTTCTCGTTGCCTATTGAAGTTTCTATACCTCCTGAATAGGCTCACGCCACCGCGGCACCGTCCGCGCGGAGGGGGGCCTCATGCCCGAGGGACTTGACCGACCGCTCGAGATGCTCAGCGACACCGAGCGGCTGCACCAGATGGGCTACGCCCAGGAGCTCACACGGGGGCTGAGCCGCTTCTCGAACTTCGCCATCTCCTTCACGATCATCTCGATCCTGTCGGGGTGCCTGACCCTCTACAGCTACGGCCTCCAGCACGGGGGCCCACCGGTCATGATCTGGGGCTGGGTTCTCGTCGGCGGGCTCGTGCTCTTCGCCGGGCTCTCGATGGCCGAGATCTGCTCGTCGTTCCCCACCGCCGGCGGCCTCTACTACTGGGCGGCGAAGCTCGCCCCGGGCACGAGCGGTCCGATCTGGTCGTGGTTCACCGGGTGGTTCAACCTCCTCGGCCAGGTGGCGGTGTCGGCCGGGATCACCTTCGGCTGCGGCTACTCGGTGGGGGCCTTCATCACCCTCGTCGGGGGCAACGCCGACTGGACCGACAACCACCACGTCGTCGTCATCACCGCCGTGCTGCTGCTCTCCCAGGGGCTGATCAACACCTTCGGGGTGAACGTGGTGTCCCTCTTCAACCGGGTGTCGGTGTGGTGGCACCTCCTCGGGGTGGCCGTCATCGTCGTCGTGCTGTACGTCGCACCGCACTCCCACAGCCACCAGAGCGCGGGCTTCCTCTTCGGATCGAGCGGCTACCACGCCTTCAGCGGGCTCTCGGGCTTCACGACGCCGGTCTACGTCTTGCTGCTCGGCCTGCTCGTCGCCCAGTACACCTTCACCGGCTACGACGCCTCGGCCCACGTGACCGAGGAGACCCACAACGCCGCGATCGCCGGCCCCAAGGGAATCGTCACCTCGATCTGGGTCTCGTGGATCGCCGGCTTCGTCCTGCTGGTCGGGGTGAGCGTCGGCATCCCGCACTTCGTCCACGGCTTCTCGGTCACGATCGCCGGCACCACGTACTCGAGCTACGGCGCCTTCTCGAGCGGGGTGCCCTGGGCCAACATCTTCGAGTACCAGGCCGGTCGCACGCTCGGCGAGGTGCTGGTGCTCATCGTGATCGGCGCGCAGTACTTCTGCGGCATCGCCTCGATCACCGCGAACTCCCGCATGATCTACGCCTTCAGCCGCGACGGCGCGGTGCCCGGGAGCGCCTTCTGGCACCACGTCAGCAAGCGCCGCCACGTGCCGGTGCACTCGGCCTGGTTCGGCGCCGTCGGCGCCTTCATCCTGACGCTTCCGGCGTGGTGGAACAGCGCCGCCTACGGCGCGGTCACCTCGATCGCGGTGATCGGGCTGTACGTCGCCTACCTCATCCCCGTCTTCCTACGCCGGGTCAACCCCTCGGCCTTCACGCCCGGGCCCTGGCGGCTCGGGAAGTGGGGACCGGTGTTCGGCTGGATTGCCATCGTGTGGGTGATCGCGATCTGCGTGCTCTTCTGCCTGCCGACGTACTCGCCGGTCACGGCCTCGTCGTTCAACTACACCCCGGTCGCCGTGCTCGTCGTGATCGGCTTCGCCGGCACCTGGTACGGGCTCTCGGCGCGCAAGTGGTTCACCGGGCCCAAGATCCAGGGCACGGCCGAGGAGCTGGCCGCGATCGAGCACGACCTCAGCCTCGAGGGGTAGCGGCCGCCCACCGACCGGATCCGGCTCGCCGTCGCGGCCACTCGACGGGTGGGCGGCCGTGAGGTAGGGTCGGACTGCCTCGAGGCAGCGAAGTTGGTGCGATTCCAACGCTGTCCCGCAACTGTGAGTGGGTCTCCCACGAGCCAGGTCGCCTGCCGCGAGGTGATTGTGACAGTCAGCTCTCGAGGTAGGAGCGGTTGTTCGGATGCCCATCCGTCGCCACACCACTTCGACGGAAAGGAGACATCCGATGCGCCGTGCCCTCATCGCCCTCGCGGCGGCCCTCGCCCTCGTCGCCCCGGCGGCCACCATGTCGTCAGCGTCCTCGGCCGCGACGGCGCGGCCGTCGTGCGTCGTCTCGCTCTCGCCGACGGCGACCGAGACGCTCTTCGCCATCGGCGCCGGGCCCCAGGTCCAGGCGGTCGACACCGACTCGAACTACCCGACCCACGGGCTGCCGACGAAGCGGATCAACGCCCTCCAGCCCAGCGTCGAGGCGCTGATCGGCGTGTGCCATCCCACGAAGTCCCACCCGAGCACCAAGCCCGACCTCGTCGTCATCTCCTATAACGCCAACGGGATCGCCCAGAAGCTCGCCGGTTTCGGGATCAAAGTCGTGACCCAGGCGGCCCCGAGCACGCTCGCCGGCGCCTACGACCAGATGATCGCCCTCGGCCGCCTGACGGGCCACCTGGGCGCGGCTCACCAGCTCGTCGCGCGGGTCAGGGCCCAGGTGGCGGCCGCCGTCGCCTCGGTGCCCACCCACGCCGGTAAGGCCCTCACCGTCTACTACGAGCTCGACCCGACCTACTACTCGCTCACGAGCTCGACGTTCGTCGGCGCGATGCTGAAGAGCCTGGGTGTCGTGAACATCGCCGACGCGAAGAGCACCGCGGCCGATGCCGGCTACCCCCAGCTCAGCGCGGAGTACGTGGTGCACGCGGACCCCAAGCTCATCTTCCTCGCCGACACCCGGTGCTGTCACCAGAGTGCGCAGAGCGTGGCCCGTCGGCCCGGGTTCGCCACGGTCGCGGCGGTGCGCTTCCACCACGTCGTCGGACTCGACGACGACGTGGCCTCGCGCTGGGGCCCCCGGATCGGGATCTTGATGGGTGAGCTCGCGGCGGGCGTGCGCTCGGCCCTGGCCGACGCCGCGCTCTGGGCGCGGTGAACGACCGGTTGCCCTCGAGGCGCCGCGTGGCCGCCGTCGCGGCCGGGTGCGTCGTGGCGCTCCTCGCCGCGGTGCTCTGCGGCCTGGCGATCGGCCCCACCCCGATCCCGGCCGGCCGCATCGCCGGGGCGCTGCTCGCCGGGATCGGCCTCGGACACTCGACGCTGAGCCCGCTGGCCTCGACCATCGTCTGGCAGATCCGGGCCCCGCGCATGGTGCTGGGGCTGCTCGTGGGCGCCATGCTCGCGGTCGCCGGGGGCACGTACCAGGGGGTCTTCCGCAACCCGCTCGCCGACCCCTACCTCCTCGGCGTGGCGGCCGGCGCCGGGCTCGGGGCGACCATCGCCATCGCCGACGTCGGGGGAGGGCTCACGACACCCAGCTGGACGCCCGCCCTCGCCTTCGTCGGGGCCCTCGTCGCGGTCGTGCTCACCTGGGCCGTCGGGGGGCGGGGCCTGCACAGCGGGACCTCCACCCTGATCCTCGCCGGGGTCGCGGTGGCCTCGCTGCTCACGAGCGCCCAGACCTACCTCCAGCAGCGGGCCTCCACCGACTCGCTCGCCCGGGTCTACATCTGGCTGCTCGGGTCGCTCGCGAGCGCCTCGTGGCACTCGGTCGTGCTCGTGGTGCCCTACGTCGTCGTCTGCGCGGCCGTCTGCGTCGCGGCCGGGCGCGCGCTCGACGTGATGAGCGTGGGCGAGAGCGAGTCGCGCTCGCTGGGCCTGCCCGTCGCGCGGGTCCGGCTCATCGTCATCGCGGCGTCCTCGCTCGGCACGGCGGCCGTCGTCTCGGTGGCCGGACTGATCGGCTTCGTCGGGATCATCGTGCCCCACCTCGTCCGGCTGCTCGCGGGCACCTCGTACCGGAGGATCCTGCCGCTGTCGGTGGTGGCGGGGGCGGCCTTCCTCGTCCTGTGCGACACGGTGGCGCGCACGGTGATGGCGCCCTCGGAGCTGCCCCTCGGGGTGGTGACCGCCGTGGTGGGCGCGCCGGTCTTCGTCCTGGTGCTCTCGCTGCGCCGTCGGGTGGTCGCGTGAGCGCCGTCGAGGTCGTCGGGCTCGGCGTGCGCGCCGGTGCGGCCACCCTCATCGAGGACGTCTCGCTCGTCGTCGAGCGCGGGACCTGGTGCACGGTGATCGGCCCCAACGGGGCCGGCAAGACCACCCTCGTCGAGACGATCGCCGGGCTGCGCCGGGCGCACGCCGGCACGGTCACGATCGAGGGCGAGGACGTGGCGCGCCTCGGCGAGCGCCGCCGCGCCACCCGGGTGGCGCTCGTCCCCCAGCACCCGGTGGTGCCCCCGGGGATGAGCGTCGCGGACTACGTCGCCCTCGGGCGCACGGCCTACCACGGCCTGCTGCGCGCCCCGAGCGGCGCCGACCGTCGCGTGGTCGAGGGCGTCCTCGAGCGACTCGACCTCGCCCGGCTCGCCGGGCGCGACGTGGCGACCCTCTCGGGCGGCGAGCGCCAGCGCGCGGTGCTCGCGCGCGCCCTCGCCCAGTCGACCCGCGTGATCGTGCTCGACGAGCCGACGACGGGCCTCGACCTGCGCCACCAGGTCGCCCTGCTCGAGCTGCTGCGCACCGAGGTCGCCGAGTGCGGCCTGTGCGTGGTCGCGACCCTGCACGACCTCACCCTCGCCGGCCAGTTCGCCGACCGGCTCGTGCTCGTCGACGCCGGCCGGGTCGTGCTCGAGGGTCCGTCGCGCGAGGTCGTGCGCAGCGCCGAGCTCGCGCGCAGCTACCAGATGGACCTGCGCGTCGTGGACGTCGACGGCGCCGACGTCGTCGTCCCGGCGCACCGCGGCCTTACCGCGAGGTAGCCGCCCGCACGAAAGGTCGGGAAGGGCTCCCGTAGACTTCATCGAAAGCCTGAAGGGAGCCACGTGCGGCGCACCAAGATCGTTGCCACCATCGGTCCGGCCTCGGAGTCCGCGGAGCGCCTGGCCGAGCTGGTAGCGGCAGGGGTGGACGTGTTCCGGCTCTCCTTCGCCCACGGCGACATCCCCTCGGGCATCGAGCGGCTGCGCCGGGTGCGCGCGGCCGCCCCCGACGTCGCGATCATGGTCGACCTGCCCGGTCCCAAGATCCGCGCCGGGTCCTTCGGCACCTCGGCGGTCACCCTCGAGGTGGGCGACCTGTGCGAGCTGGCCGAGGGCCTCGACGAGGCCTCCACCGTCGAGCGGATCGTCGTGGAGCGGGCCGACGTGGTCGGCCAGCTGCGCCCGGGCGACAAGGTCCACATCGGCGACGGCGGGGTCTCGCTCGAGGTCGTGCGCGCCGGGACGCCGGCCCTCACCCGGGTGATCTCGGGCGGGGCGGTGATGGGCAAGCCCGGCCTCAGCCTGCCGAGCTCGATCATGAACGAGCGCCTGCCGACCGAGGGCGACCGGGCCCGGATCCAGGCCCTGCGCGAGGAGGAGTTCGAGATCCTCGCCGTGAGCTTCGTGCGCTCGGCCTTCGACGTCGAGTCGGTGCGCGCGGTGCTCAGCCGCGACGACGTGATGATCATGGCCAAGATCGAGACCGGCGAGGCCATCGACAACCTCGACGAGATCATCGAGCACAGCGACTCGATCATGGTCGCGCGCGGGGACCTCGGGGTGCGCCTGCCCATCGAGGAGGTCCCGCACCTCCAGAAGGAGATCGTGCGCTCGGGCATCCGCTACGCCCGGCCCGTCGTGGTGGCGACCCAGATGCTCGAGTCGATGACCCACGCGCGCATGCCGACGCGCGCCGAGGTGACCGACGTCGCCAACGCCGTCTTGGACGGGGCGAGCGCGGTGATGCTCTCGGCCGAGACGGCGATCGGCGACGACCCCGTGGGGGTCGTCCAGACGATGGACCGCATCGTGCGCCGCGCGGAGCGCTCCTTCCCCTACGCCGAGTGGGGCGCGTCGCTCGGCGTCCAGCGCCTGACCGCCTCCTCGACCCAGGCGACGCGGGTGACCGCCGCGGTGACCGGGGCCGCCTGGCGCGCGGCGATGGACGAGAAGGCCGTGGCGATCGTCGCCTGCACCCGCTCGGGGCTGACCGCGCGGGCCATCTCGCGCTTCCGCCCGCCCATGCCGATCGTGGCGATCACCCCGAGCCGGGCCACCGCCCGCCAGCTGGCGTCGTCCTGGGGTGTCCAGGAGGTAGTGCTCTCGGCGGCCAGCGACATCGACACCCTGTGCGAGGTGGCCATCAGCGAGCTCAAGCGCATCGGCCTGGCGCGCAGCGGAGACGCCGTCGTGCTCATGGCGGGATCGTCCTCGGGCGGGGCGGCCGTCACCGACACGGTGCGCATGCTCGTCGTCCCCTAGTCGCCGGCCGGCCGGCCTAGCTGAGGACCGCCCGCAGCGCCATGCGCGCGAGGAGGGCCGTGACGTCGGCCCCGGCGCTCTCGGGGAGGCTGTGCGAGGTCGAGTTCAGCAGGCCGAAGGCGGCGTGGACCCGCACCCGCGCCTCGCTCACCGCGAGACCGGGCCGCACGGCGCGCAGCGTGTCGACCCAGAGCTCGAGGTAGGCCCGTTGCAGTGAGCGCACCCGTCGGGCCGAGGGCGCCGAGAGGTTCGCGAGGTCGCGGTCCTGGACCCGGATGAGGTCGGCGCCGGCCAGGGCGAACGCCGTGTGGAAGCCGACCAGTCCCTCGAGGGCGACCCGGGGACGGGGCGCCTCGGCGACGACGGCGCGCGCCCCGGCGAGCAGCGACTCGCTCACCCCCACCAAGAGCTCGCCCAAGACGGCGTCTTTGCTCGCGAAGTGCTTGTAGACCGCCGGGCCGCTCACGCCGACGGCATCGCCCAGCTCTTCGATGGTGACCCCGTGGAAGCCACGCTCGGCGAACAGGCGGGCCGCGGCGGCGAGGATCCGCTCGCGCCGCGACGCGCCGGCGGGGTCGTGAAGGGGGGAAAGGACGGTCGACACGGGAGCCTCTAGCGAGAGAGGTTAGTCGTTGCTAACCTGACGGGGATGACCGACCCGCCGCGACGCGAGCGCCCGGCGCCGACCCCTCGCGTCGGCCACCCGCTGCACCCCGCGTCGCCCGACGTGGCGGCGAACCGCGAGGCGAACCTCGCGCTCGTCGCCGACCTACGCGCCCGGCTCGAGGCGGCCCGGCTCGGCGGGCCCGAGGAGGCGCGCCGTCGCCACGTCGAGCGGGGCAAGCTCCTGCCCCGCGAGCGGGTGGAGCGCCTCCTCGACCCGGGGACCGCGTTCTTGGAGATGTCGCCGCTCGCGGCCACCGGCCTCTACGACGACGAGGTGCCCGGGGCCGGGATCATCACCGGGGTGGGCCGGGTCGCGGGGCGCACCTGCGTGGTCATCGCCAACGACGCCACGGTGAAGGGCGGGACGTACTACCCGGTGACGGTGAAGAAGCACCTGCGCGCCCAGGAGGTCGCGGCGCAGAACCGGCTGCCGTGCGTGTACCTGGTCGACTCCGGCGGCGCGTTCCTGCCCCGTCAGGACGAGGTCTTCCCCGACCGGGACCACTTCGGACGGATCTTCTTCAACCAGGCGCGGATGAGCGGCGCCGGCGTCGCCCAGATCGCCGGCGTGCTGGGGTCGTGCACCGCCGGGGGGGCCTACGTGCCGGCGATGAGCGACGAGGTCGTCATCGTGCGCGGGCAGGGGACCATCTTCCTCGGCGGCCCGCCCCTGGTGCGCGCGGCCACGGGCGAGGTCGTCACGGCCGAGGAGCTCGGTGGCGCCGAGCTGCACGCGACGCGCAGCGGCGTCGTCGACCACCTGGCCGACGACGACGCCGAGGCGCTGGCCACGATCCGCTCGATCGTGGCGACGCTGCCCCCCGACCCGGCGCCCGCGTGGTCGCTCGAGCCCTCGGAGCCGCCGGCCTTCGACCCCGGGGAGCTCTACGGCGTCGTGCCCTCGCGCACTCGCACCCAGTACGACGTGCACGAGGTGATCGCGAGGCTCGTCGACCGCTCCGAGCTGCTCGAGTTCAAGCCCGACTTCGGGACCACCCTCGTCACGGGCTTCGCGCGCCTGCACGGACACCCCGTCGGGATCGTCGCCAACAACGGCGTCCTCTTCTCGGAGTCGGCGCTCAAGGGGGCCCACTTCGTCGAGCTGTGCGACCGGCGGCGCGTCCCCCTGGTCTTCCTCCAGAACATCTCGGGCTTCATGGTGGGCCGGGACTACGAGGCCGAGGGCATCGCCAAGCACGGGGCCAAGATGGTCACGGCGGTGGCCTGCGCGAGCGTCCCCAAGCTGACCGTGGTGATCGGGGGCTCCTTCGGTGCGGGCAACTACTCGATGTGCGGACGGGCGTACGGGCCGCGCTTCTTGTGGATGTGGCCGAACGCCCGCATCTCGGTGATGGGCGGCGACCAGGCCGCCCACGTGCTCGCCACCGTGAGGCGCGACGCCACGGAGCGCCGCGGCGCCCCGTGGCCGGCGGACGAGGAGGAGGCCTACAAGGACGCGATCCGCGCCCAGTTCGACGCCCAGGGCGAGCCCTACTACTCGACGGCCCGGCTCTGGGACGACGGGGTGATCGACCCGGCCGAGACGCGCACCGTGCTCGGGCTCGCCCTGGCGGCCTGCGCCGGCGCGCCGATCGAGCCGACCGCCTACGGCGTCTTCAGGATGTGATGTTCCGCCGGGTCCTGATCGCCAACCGCGGCGAGGTCGCGGTGCGCATCGCCCGGACGCTGCGCGCGATGGGCGTGTCGGTGGCCGCGCTCTACAGCGACGCGGACCGGGGGGCCCGCCACGTGCGCGACGCCGACGTCGCCGCCCACCTCGGCCCGTCGCCGGCGACCGAGAGCTACCTCGACCTCGACGCCGTGCTCGACGCGGCCGAGCGCCTCGGCGCCGACGCCGTCCACCCTGGCTACGGCTTCCTCTCGGAGAACCCCGACTTCGCCGAGGCCTGCCGGGGGCGCGGGATCGCCTTCATCGGGCCGAGCGCCACGGCGATGCGCGCCATGGCCGACAAGCTCGAGGCCAAGGCGCGGGTCGGTGCGGCGGGGGTCCCGACGCTCGACGGGCTGGCCCTCGCGGACACGACGGAGGCGACGCTGCGCGCCGCCGCCGAGGCGGTCGGCTTCCCCCTCCTCGTGAAGCCATCGGCCGGCGGCGGGGGCAAGGGGATGCACGTCGTCGACGACCTCGACGGCCTCGCGCGCGCCGTCCCGGTGGCCGCCCGGGAGGCGGGGGCCGCCTTCGGGGACCCCCGCCTCTTTCTCGAGCGGTTCCTCGGGCGCACCCGCCACATCGAGGTCCAGGTGCTGGGCGACGCCTTCGGGAACCTCATCCACCTCGGCGAGCGCGAGTGCACCCTCCAGCGCCGCCACCAGAAGGTCGTCGAGGAGTGCCCGACCACGGGCCTCGCGCCGGGCCTGCGCGAGAGGCTCCTGCGCTCGGCGCTCGAGGCGGCCCGCGCGGTCGACTACGAGAGCCTCGGCACCGTCGAGTTCCTGGTGCCGGTCGGCAGCGAAGACGAGTACTACTTCATCGAGATGAACACCCGCCTGCAGGTCGAGCACCCCGTGACCGAGTGCGTCACGGGCCTCGACCTCGTCGAAGAGCAGGTCCGGGTGGCCGCCGGCGAGCCGCTGCGCCTGCGCCAGGACGACGTGGAGCTGCGGGGCCACGCGCTGGAGGCCCGCGTCTACGCCGAGGACCCCGGGCGCGGGTTCCTGCCCACGTCGGGCCGGGTGACCCACGTGCACCTCCCCGAGGCCGCCGGGGTGCGGGTCGACTCGTGGATCGAGCGCGGCAGCGAGGTCTCGACCCACTACGACCCGCTGCTCGCCAAGGTCGTCGCCCACGGCGCCGACCGGGCTGAGGCGCTGCGCCGCCTCGAGGGGACCCTGCGGGGGGCCCGCGTGGCCGGGCTCACGACCAACCTCGCCTACCTGCGCCGGCTCCTCGCCCGGCCCGAGGTCGTCGAGGGCCGCCTCGACACCGGCCTGCTCGACCGGGTGACCGACGAGGTCGCCCGCGACGCCCGATCCGCGCACGAGCCCCTCGCGGCCGCCGTCTACGCGCTGGCGCACCTCGCGCGCGCCGGGGCGCCGGGGGCGGACCCGGTGTGGACGGCCCGGGGCGCCTGGCGGCCCGGCGGGCTCGCCGAGGGCGTCGTACGCGTCGAGGCCGACGGGGAAGAGCTCCTCGTCACCGTGCGCGGCCGCTACGAGGACGCGGAGGTGAGCGTACGCGCGCCCGGCGCGGACCGCCCGCTCCTCGGGCCGGTCGCGGTGCGCGCGTGCGCCGAGGAGGCCGGCGACGGGGCGACCGGCCACCTCCTCGAGGTCGGGGGCGTCACCCGTCACGCCGTCACGGTCGGGGGCGCCGAACGCACCGAGGTGTGGGTCGACGGCGCGGTCACCGTGGTGTCGCCCGCCCCGGTGGGCGCGGCGGGGCGGGCCGCGAGCGAGTCCGGTCGCGACACCCGGCTCGTGAGCCCCTTGCCCGGCACGGTGGCCCAGGTGCGCTGCGCGCCGGGCGACGCGGTCGCCGAGGGCGACGTCCTGCTCGTCGTGGAGGCGATGAAGATGGAGCACCCGGTCCTCGCCCCGCGCGACGCCCGGGTGGCGGCCGTGCTCGTCGCGGCGGGCGACCAGGTGGCCTCGGGGGCGCACCTCGTCGAGCTCGAGGCGCCCGAGGGCGAGCCCTAGGACGCCCGGCGCGCCTTGCGCACGGCCTTCGCCTGGAACATCGCCGCGTCGGCCCGCCGGAAGAGCCCCTCCGCGCCCTCGACGCCGTCCCAGGTCGCCGTGCCCACCGAGGCGGTGACCCCGTCGGCCGTCACCGCGCCGAGGCGCTCGACGAGCTGGCGGACCTGGTCGGCGTCGGCGTCGACGACGATCGCGGCGAACTCGTCGCCGCCGAGGCGTGCGAGGAAGTCGGTCGCGCGCCGCAGGCAGCCCCGCCAGCCCTCGACGAGCCGCACGAGGGCCCGGTCACCCGCGAGGTGCCCCCGGTGGTCGTTCACGCCCTTGAAGTCGTCGACGTCGATCGCGACGACCGACAGCGGCGCCTTCGAGCGGCGCGCCCGCTCGATCTCCTCCGCCAGGCGCTCGTCGAAGACCCGACGGTTGGCCACGCCGGTCAGGGGGTCCTGGCGGGCCGTCGTGCGCAGCACGTTCACGAGCGTCGAGGTGAGCGTCGCGAAGGTCACGCACGTGCCCACGATGGCGAGCCAGGAGGCGTAGGGGCGGTCCACGGCCGGGCCGTTCGCGAGCACGAGCCCGTAGGCCAGGGCCACCAGGGCGATCTGGACGACGGTCTGGAGCCGGGTGAAGTAGAGCGACGCGTAGAGCGCGATCCACACGTAGAAGATCGCGAAGGTGTTGTAGCCGTAGGGGGCGACCGCCAGCACCACGCTCACCAGGCCGGTCGCGAGCGCCGCGTCGACCTGGAGCGTCCAGAGGGGCCGGCGCTCGCCGACGATGGCCCGCGTCGCCGTGGCGAGCAGGGCGATGCCCATCACCACCAGGGTCGTCACGACGGCGTCGCGGGGCCAGTGGCTCGTGAGGAGCATCACCGCGGCGCCGGCCACCCCGCCCAGCCAGAAGAACGTGGCCGCGGCCGCCGGGTCGAAGAGCAGCTCGCGCAGCGGACGGCGCCAGGACATGCGGTTCACTCCCTTCGAACGAGCCCGGTCGGCCACCGGTGGGCCTATCCGGCGTCGCGCCCGGCCCGGACGACCCTCGGTGAGCGCACGGACCAGTGTAGGTAACGCCGCGCGACGCGACCGGGACCGGTGCTTGACGGGGCCGGCGCGGTCGGGGAGGCTCGTGGTCGTGAGCGACGAGCGCGTCCCCGCACGGCGCATGGGACCGGACGGGATGTTCGTCGCCCCCGTGGACGACCCGCGCGAGGGTCGCCCCGGGCGCGGGGAGCGCGACACCCTGGAGGGCTACCTGCGCGCCTACCGCCAGACCCTCGAGCTCAAGTGCGTCGGCCTCGACCCGGCGGGGCTGGCCGAGCGCTCCGCCGCGCCCTCGACGATGTCGCTGCTCGGCCTCGTGCGCCACTCGGCCAACGTCGAGTGCCACTGGTTCCGCCGGGTGATCGAGGGGCTCGAGGTCACCGACCCCTTCGCGAGCGAGGACGACCCCGACGCCGACTTCAACGGCGCCGTCGCCGAACCCGCCTGCGTCGCCGGGGCCTTCGACGCCTGGCACGCCGAGGTGGCCCACGCCGAGGGGGTGCTCGCGGGGATCGAGGACCTCGGACAGCGCGTCGCCTGGCGCGGCGAGGAGCTCGAGGTGCGCGACATCGTGGTGCACCTGATCGAGGAGTACGCCCGCCACTGCGGGCACGCCGACCTGCTGCGCGAGCGCGTCGACGGCCGGGCCGGCCAGTAGCTCAGCCGGCCGGCGCCACCCGCAGCGTGCCGCCCTCGAGGCGCCAGCGCGAGGCGGCGAGGGCGAGGTCGGTGTCGTGGTGGCTCACGATGAGCAGAGCCCGGCCCCGCTCGCCGGCGAGGCGCTCGAGCACGGCGCGCGCGGTCTCCTCGTCGAGACCCTCGGTGGGCTCGTCGAGCACCGCGAACGGCCGGTCGGCGAGCAGCTCGCGGGCGAGGCCCAGCCGACGACGCTCCCCGCCCGAGAGGCCGGCGCCGTGGGCCAGGCGGGTGGCGAGGCCCTCGGGCAGCCGGTCGAGCAGGTCGCCGAGCTCGACCGCTTCGAGGGCCCCGAGGAGGTCGGCCTCGGTGGCCCCGGGGGCGGCGACGCGCAGGTTGGCCGCGAGCGTCGTGTCGAAGACGTGGGGCTCGTCCTCGCTCAGCCCCACGCGCGAGCGCACGGCCTCTCCGGCGAGGTCGCGGTAGTCGACGCCGCCGAGCTCGAGCGCCCCCGCGGTGGGGTCGAGGAAGCGGGCGAGGACCCGGGCGAGGGTGGTCTTGCCCGACCCGCTCGGGCCCGCCACCACCGCGACGTCGCCCGCCTCGAGGGCGAGGGCGACGTCGCGCCACAGCACCGCCCCGGCGAGCTCGACCCCGACGCCCGCGGCGCGCAGCGCCCCCGGCGGCGGGCTCGTGCCACTGGCGGTCTCGCGCACGGGCGTCGGTCGGTCGCAGAGCGCGTCGACGCGCGCCAGCGCGTCCCGGTCGGCGGCCAGGCCGACGGCGGCGGGGGCGACCGACCCGGCCATCTCGAGGGCGGCCAGGGCCAGCAGGGTGGGCGCCGCGACGAGCGCCGGCGCGAGGCGGCCCGCCTCGAGCGCGCGCACGCTCGCCAGGGCGACCGCGAGCGCGGTGAGGCCCGTGGCGAGCGCGGCGAGCCCCGCCGTGAGCCCACCCACCCGGGCCCGGCGGCGCGCCGCGGCGTCGTGGCGGTCCTCGAGCGCGTCCAGCCGGGCGCGCAGCCGCGGGCCGGCGCCGTTGAGCGCCAGCTCCTCGCCGGCCTGGGCGGCGTCGTCGAAGAGCGCGACGAGGTCGCGGCGCGCCGCCTCGGCCTCGCGCTCGGCCCGGGCCCCCGCGCGCGCGGCGAGGGCCGGGCCGCCCACGAGCACCGCGAGGAGTCCGACGCCCAGCGCGCCAGCCGACGCCGGCACGAGCAGGCCGGACACGGCGACCCCGACCAGCCCGGCCGCGGCGCTCGCGAGCAGCGGGCCCGCCACCGCGGCCAGCACCGACTGGACCCGCTCGACGTCGCGCACGACGGCGTCGACGACCTCGGCGGAGCGCGGGCCGAGGCCGGCCGGCGCGAGCGGCTCGACGACCCGGGCGACGCTCGCGCGCACGTGGCCCATCGTCGCCAGCGCCCCGCGGTGGGTCTCGGTGCGCTCGAGGTAGCGCAGCCCGGCCTTGGCCAGGGCGAAGAGCTGGACGAGTCCCATGGGCACCGAGAGGGCGAGCACGGGCGGCCGTTGCGCGGCGCGCACGATGAGCCACCCCGACGTGCCGGCCAGCCCGAGCGTGGCGAGGCCCATCGCGACGCCCGCGGCGAGCGCGCGCGTGAGCGTGGTCCGCTCGCGTGCCAGGGCGGGTCCGAGGATCGGGCTAGCGCGCACCGACGGCCTCGCCCTCGAGGGAGACGAGCACGTCACCAGGGAACGGGCGGTGCGTCGCCACGACGCGCGTGCCCGGGAGCGCCGCGACGACCTCCTCGACCACCCGGGCGCTGCGCGCGTCGAGGTGGGCGGTGGGCTCGTCGAGGAGCAGGACGAGCGGGTCGCGCGCCAGCGCCCGCGCCAGCGCCAGGCGCCGCCGCTCGCCGGCCGAGAGCGTCGCGGCCCCCTCGCCGAGCGGCCGCCCGGGATCGAGGTGGGAGAGCCCGACCCTCTCGAGGGCCGCCGCGAGGTCGCCCGGCCCGAGCGTGCCTCCCGGGTCGAGCGCCTCGGCCACGGTGCGCCCGGGCAGTCGCGGGTCCTGGGGCACCCAGGCGACGCGGTCCCGCCAGCCCTCGGGGTCGATCGCGGCGAGGTCGACCCCGTCGACGAGCACCCGGCCGGCGAGGGGGGCGCTGAGCCCGGCCAGCGTGCGCAGGAGGGTCGTCTTGCCCACCCCCGAGGGCCCGCGCACCACGCAGAGGGCGCCCGAGGGCACGACCGCCGCGACCGGGGCGCTCGGCGCCGGCCGGCCGGGCCGGCCCAGGCGGACGCCCTCGAGCGCGAGCCGGGGCGCCGAGCCCGGGGCGGGTGCCGCGCCCGGCGGCGCGGTGGCCCCGACCCTCTCGAGGAGCGCCGCGGCGGCCGCGAGGCCGTCGGCCGAGGCGTGGTACTGCGCGGCCGCGCGACGCAGGGGCACGAACACCTCCGGGGCGACGAGCAGCACCGCCAAGGCGACCGCGAGCGAGAGGGAGCCCCCCAGCAGGCGCAGCCCGAGCACGAGGGCGACGAGGGCGGTCGCGAGCGAGGAGAGCAGCTCGAGGGCGAGCCCCGAGAGGAAGGCGACGCGCAGGGTCCGCATCGTCGACGCGGTCAGCGCCTCGCCCGCCGACTCCAGGGCGTCGAGGGCGTCCCGGGAGCGGTTGTGGGCCCGCAGCACCGCCATCCCGCGCACGACGTCGCCGAAGTAGCCCGCCAGGCGCTGCTGGTCCTCGAAGCGGCGGGTCATCTCCTCGCGCGCGGCCAGCCCCAGCAGCACCATGAAGACCGGCAGCAGCCCGACCGTGACCGCGACGACGACGGCGCTCAGGGGGTCGCGCCAGGCCAGCCAGCCGAGCAGGGCGAGCGGGGCGAGACCGCCCAGCACGAGGGTCGGCAGCGCGCGCGCGACGTACTCCTCGACGGCCTCGACGCCGCGGGTGGCCAGCTGGACGGTGGCGTCGGGCCCACCCGCGGGGCCGGCGTCGAGCACGCCCTCGAGGGCGCGGTGGCGCAGCGCGCGCCGCAGCGGCGCGGCGAGCCGGCCGATCGCGGGCTCGGCGAGGCCGGCGCCGAGCGCCCGGACGAGCGTGGCCCCCACGAGGAGGGCCGCGGCGCCGCCGACGCCCGCGCCCGGGCGGGCGAGGGCGTCGGTCAGCAGGCGGGCGAGGGCGACCGCCTGGGCCACGGTGGCCCCCACGGCGACGACGCCGGCGGCGACGCTGGCCGCGAGCGCGGTGCGCACCGCGGGGGCCACGCGGTCGAGCCGGGCGAGCAGCCCCCCGGGGTCCGTGGCGCTAGTGGGCGCTCGGCGCGCGGGTCGTGGCACCGGGCACCTCCG
>JAKAEP010000057.1 GCA_021818265.1 Actinomycetes bacterium | reverse complement strand
CCCGTCGAGGTCTTGATGAAGTCGGCGCCGGCGAGCATGGCCAGCCAGCTGGCCCGGCGCACGTTGTCGTAGGTGACGAGCTCGCCCACCTCGAGGATCACCTTCAGGTGGGCCGGCCCGCAGGCCTCGCGCACCGCGACCACCTCGTCGAAGACCTCACCGAGGCGACCCGAGAGGAAGGCGCCGCGGTCGATGACCATGTCGACCTCGTCGGCGCCCGCGGCGACGGCGTCGGCCACGTCGAGGAGCTTGACGGCCCGCGAGGCGCGCCCCGACGGGAAGGCCGTGGCCACCGAGGCGACCCGCACGCCGCTGCCGGCCAGGTGGGCCCGGGCCGTCGCCACGAGGTCGGGGTAGACGCACACCGCCGCCACCGCGGGGGTGTCGGGCTCCTCGGGGTCGGGCCGGCGGGCCTTGGCGCACAGCGAGGCCACCCGGCCGGGGGTGTCGGCGCCCTCGAGGGTCGTGAGGTCCACCATCGACAGGGCGAGGTCGATGGCGGCGCGCTTGGTCTCGCGCTTGAGCGAGCGGGTCGCCAGCTTGGCCGCGCGCGCCTCGGCGCCCACGGCGTCCACGCCCGCCGGGCCCCGCAGGAGGGACCGGAGCTGGGCTTCGGACTCGACCACCGGGACGCTCGCCCCGGGACGGGGCCGCAGGGCCCGCTCGTCGTCGACGACGAGGCGCAGGGGGGCCGGGCTCACCCCGACCACGCTACCAATCGCGACCGCGGCGCTCCCGGGCTCAGGCGAGGTAGCGGGGCAGCTCGCCGGCCGCGCGGCGCGCGGCCAGGCTCGGCGCCGCGCGGTCCTTGTCGCTGACCTTCGCCGGGCCGCTCAGGGGCCACGGCACGGCGATCGCCGGGTCGAAGGGGTCTATCTCGAGCTCCATCGGGGCGTTGTAGGGCGAGGTGAGCAGGTAGCACAGCGCGGCCATCTCGCTCGTCACGCAGAACCCGTGCGCGACCCCGGCCGGCAGGTAGACGGCCCGGTCGGCGTCGGCCGCAAGCTCGACCGTAGCGACCGCCCTGAAGCTCGGCGACCCCTCGCGCACGTCGACCAGCACGTCGACCAGGGTCCCGTAGGCGCAGGTCACGAGCTTCGCCTGGCCCTCGGGTGCGACCGAGTAGTGGAGCCCGCGCACCACGTCGCGCTTCGACATCGACAGGTTGGCCTGGGCCACCGTGAGCTCCACCCCGAGCTCGTCGAGCGCCGAGCGCGCGAACCACTCGCGGAAGAATCCCCGCTCGTCGGGCCACACCGGCGAGGCGAGGACGTAGGCGCCCTCGACGGCGAGCGCGGTCGCGCTCACGCCGTCGCCCTGAGCGGGCGCCACCAGCCCGCGTTCTCCCGGTACCACGCCACGGTAGCGGCCAGGCCCTCGTCGAAGGCGACCGCCGGCGCGTAGCCGAGCTCGTCGCGGATCTTCGACCAGTCCACGCAGTAGCGCCGGTCGTGGCCGAGCCGGTCGGCGACCGGCTCGATCGACGACTCGTCCGCGCCCATGAGGGCGAGTATGCGCCGGGTGAGCTCGAGGTTGGAGAGCTCGGTGCCGCCGCCGATGTTGTAGACCTCTCCGGGGCGCCCCCGCTCGAGCACGGCGAGCAGCCCCCGGCAGTGGTCGTCGACGTGGAGCCAGTCGCGCACGTTCATCCCGTCCCCGTAGAGCGGGACGGCGCGGCCCTCGAGCAGGTTGGTGACGAACAGCGGGATCACCTTCTCGGGGAACTGGCGCGGGCCGTAGTTGTTCGAGCACCGCGTGACCATCACCGGCAGGTCGAAGGTGCGGTGGTACGCCAGCGCGGCCAGGTCCGAGCCGGCCTTGGACGACGAGTAGGGCGAGTTGGGCTCGAGCAGGTGGTCCTCGCGCCAGGCGCCCGTCTCGATCGACCCGTACACCTCGTCGGTCGACACGTGCACGAAGCGCTCGACGCCGGCGCGCCGCGCGCTCTCGAGGAGCTGGTGGGTGCCCACGACGTTGGTCTCGTAGAAGGGCCGCGCCCCCGCGATCGAGCGGTCGACGTGGCTCTCGGCCGCCAGGTGGACGACGGCGTGCGCCCCCGCGAGGGCCGCGTCGGTCGTGGCCGCGTCGAGGATCGAGCCGTGCACGAAGCGAGTGCGGGGGTCGGCGAGCGCCCCCACCAGGTTCTCGCGCCGACCCGAGTAGGTCAGCGCGTCGAGCAGGACCACCTCGTCGTAGCCGAGCCGTTCCGCCTCGTCGAGCAGCATCTCGGCGAAGCGCGAGCCGATGAAGCCGGCCGCTCCGGTGACGACGACGCGCATGACACCTCCCGGGGCGAAAAGGGCAGGTTCGTATACTACTGGAGTGAAGGGAATCATCCTGGCGGGCGGCACCGGCACCCGCCTCTACCCCATCACCCGCGCGGTCTCCAAGCAGCTGCTGCCGGTCTACGACAAGCCGATGGTGTACTACCCGCTGAGCACGCTGATGCTCTGCGGTCTGCGCGAGATCCTCGTCATCACCACGCCCCACGACCAGCCCGCCTTCGAGCGGCTGCTGGGCGACGGCGCCCACCTCGGGCTGCGTCTGCGCTACCAGGTCCAAGACGCCCCCAACGGGCTCGCCGAGGCCCTCATCCTCGGCGAGGAGTTCCTCGACGGCGACAAGTGCGCCCTCATCCTCGGCGACAACCTCTTCTACGGACCCGGCCTCGGCACCCAGCTCGCGACGCACCGCGAGGTCTCCGGGGCGCTCATCTTCGCCTACCAGGTCGCCGACCCCACGGCCTACGGTGTGGTCGAGTTCGACGAGTCAGGCCGGGTCCTCTCCATCGAGGAGAAGCCGGCGACTCCCAAGAGCAGTTTCGCCGTGCCGGGCATCTACTTCTACGACGAGCGCGCGAGCGCCTTCGCGCGCACCCTCACCCCGAGCGCCCGCGGCGAGCTCGAGATCACGGCCCTCAACAACCTCTACCTCGAGCGTGGCGAGCTGCGCGTCGAGGTTCTCAGCCGGGCGACCACCTGGCTCGATACCGGCACCCACGAGTCGCTCTACGAGGCCGGCGGGCTCATCCGGACCATCCAGCACCGCACGGGGCTGCGCGTGGGCGACGTCGAGCAGATCGCCCGCGACCAGGGCTGGGTCTAGGGGGCCGCGACCGCGGTCCTAGAGTGGGCCCAGTCGCAGAGGAGGCCCATGTCCACGATCGCCGTCACCGCCCCGCGCCGCGTCCTCGCCGACGCCGTCCCGCGCACCCTGCTCAGCGAGACCGCCCTCGTCGTCGGGGCGGCCTGCGCCATGGGCCTGCTCGCCCAGGTCACCATCCACCTCAGCTTCTCGCCGGTGCCGATCACCGGCCAGACCCTCGGTGTGATGCTCGCGGGGACGGCCCTCGGGTGGCGTCGCGCGGGCCTGTCGATGGTGCTCTACGTCGCGGCCGGCTGCGCCGGTCTGCCCTGGTTCGCCGACCACGCGAGCGGCTACCCCGCCGCGACCTTCGGCTACCTGCTCGGCTTCGTCGTGGCCGGCCCGGTGCTCGGCTGGCTGGCCGCGCGCGGCAACGACCGCACGCTGGTGCGCGCGTTCGCCTCTATGGCCGTGGGTGACCTCATCGTCTTCGCCTTCGGCGTCACCTGGCTCGCCTTCGACCTCCACATCGGGGCGGGCACCGCGCTTGCCCTCGGCTTCACGCCGTACCTCGTGGGCGAGGTGATCAAGGCCGCCCTCTCGGGCGCGGCCCTCCCGGCCACCTGGCGGCTCGTCGACCGCACGACGCGCGCCTAGGCGCCAAGGCGCGCGGCGAGCGCGCCGTGGGCGAGGCGCTTGTGGTGCGCGAGGGTCCTCCGGTCCAGGTGGGCGAGCCGCGACGCCGCGGCGACGGCGCGCTCGAGCACCTGGTCCCCGTCGGCCACCTCCTCGACGATCCCGGCCGCGAGGGCGTCGGGCCCGCCGTAGCGACGGGCCGTCGTCATCGCCTCGACGGCGCTCGCGCGCGGCAGGCGGTTCTCGAGGATGGCCCACAGCCCCTCGGTCAGGGCGAGGCCGATCTCGGCCTCGTTCATGCACCAGTAGCCCCGGTCGGCGCGCATGACGCGCCGGTCGAAGGCGCAGCCGAGCAGCGCGCCCCCGGCGAAGCAGTGGCCGTTGATCGCGGCCACCGTGTAGGCGGGCAGGACGACCAGCTGGGCCACGAGGCGCTCGAGCCGCTCGACGAGCCCGTAGACGCCCTCGAGGTCGCCGCCGAGCGAGGCGAGGTCGAGTCCGTTGGAGAAGAACTTGCCCACCCCGGTGAGCACGATCGCGAGCGGGCCGTCGCGCTCGGCGAGTTCCGCGAACTGCCCGGCCAGCTCGTCCATGGAGGCCGGGTTCAGCCGGTTCTCCCCGTCGTCCCACGTGAGGACGGCGACCGGTCCGTCGAAGCTGCGCGTCACGCCCATGGCACGAGCGTAGAGGGGGGTTACAGTGAGCGCATGAGCGACGCCATCGTCCCCGAGCCCGACGTCTCCGCCGACCACCCAGTCTCCGAGCACTGGGTGTGGACCGGTCCCCACCGGCCGCCCACCCCGCGCGCCCTGGTCGAGCACATGACGTCCAACTGGGCCCCCGAGGCCCCGGGTCCCGGGGTCCACCCGGCGGCCCCCTTCACCCGGGCCCGGCGCGAGCGCCTCGCGGCCCACTTCGAGGGCCGCCCCCTCATCGTGCCCACGGGCAACCCCAAGGTGCGCGCGAACGACACCGACTACCGCTTCCGGGCGGGCACCGACTTCTTCTACCTCACCGCGAGCCACGACCCCGACCTCGTGCTCGTGGTGACCGGGGCCGGCTCGACGCTCTACGTCCCGCGCCGGCGCGACACCGCCACCCACGAGTTCTTCACCGACGCCCGCTACGGCGAGCTCTGGGTGGGGCCGCGTCGCGGCGTCGAGGAGTCGGCCCACTACTACGGGATCGAGTGCCGCCCGCTCGAGGAGCTCGAGAAGGACCTCGCCCAGCTCCACGCGGCGCCGGTCACCCTGCGCGGGGTGGACGCCTGGGTCGACGGGCTCGTCGCGCCCAGTGAGGACGACCCCGCGCTGCCCCGCGTGCTGAGCGAGATGCGCCTGGTGAAGGACGAGTTCGAGGTCGCCCAGCTCCAGCTGGCCATCGACCACACCGTGGCCGGGTTCGCCGACGTCGTGCGCGCCCTGCCCAGCGCGCTCGCGCGCGGCGAGCGGGTGGTCGAGGGCGTCTTCAACCTGCGCGCCCGGGTCGAGGGGAACGACGTCGGCTACGACACCATCGCGGCCGCCGGCCACCACGCGACCATCCTGCACTGGACGCGCAACACCGGTCCGGTGAACGCCGGCGACCTCCTCCTGCTCGACGCCGGGGTGGAGGGCCCCGAGCTCTACACCGCCGACGTCACGCGCACCCTGCCGGTCTCGGGCACCTACAGCCCCGCCCAGCGGCGCGTCTACGAGCTGGTGCTGGCCGCCCAGGAGGCCGGCATCGCCGCGGCCCGGCCGGGCGCCGCCTTCGTCGCCCCCCACGACGCGGCGACCCGCGTGCTCGTCGAGGGCCTGTGCGAGATGGGGATCCTCGAGGGGTCGGCCGACGAGGCGCTGCGCAAGGACCGTCAGCTCTACCGGCGCTACACCCTCCACGGGGTGAGCCACATGCTGGGGCTCGACGTGCACGACTGCGCCAACGCCCGCGACGAGATGTACCGCACGGGCGAGCTCGGCGAGGGCTACGTCCTCACCGTCGAGCCGGGCCTCTACTTCCAGGCCAACGACCTGACCGTGCCCGAGGAGTACCGGGGCATCGGGGTGCGCATCGAGGACGACGTGCTCGTCACCGCCGAGGGCGCGCGCAACCTCTCGGGGGCGCTCCCCCGACGCGCCGACGACGTCGAGGCCTGGATGGCCGCCCAGTGGGCGGCCGGCTCGCCCGCGCTCGGCCTCTAGCCCACCCGGATCGGGAGGCGGCGCGGCCCGCGGATCTGCCCCTGGGACCAGGTCACCTGGTCGGGGTCGGCCAGGGCGAAGCGCGGGTAGCGGGCGATGAACTCCTCGAGCGCGACGCGCAGCTCGAGGCGCGCGAGGTTCGAGCCGGCGCACCGGTGGATGCCCAGGCCGAAGGCCACGTGGCGGTTCTCGGCCCGGTCGATGACGAACCGGTCGGCGTCGGGGAAGGCCGCCGGGTCCCGGTTGGCCGCCGGGAACCCGAGCAGGATCCAGTCGTACTCCTTCATCGCCACGCCCAGGTACTCCATGTCGTGCTTGACGAGCCGGGCCATCGTCACCGGGGCGTAGAAGCGCAGGAACTCCTCGATCGCGACCGGCATGAGGTCGGGCTCGCGGACGAGGCGCTCGAGGTCCGAGGGGTTCTTCGCGAGGTGCCACAGCGAGGAGCCGATCGCCGACCAGGTCGTGTCGATCCCGGCCACGAGGATCAGGATCATCGTGCCGAAGACGTGCTCGACCGCCAGCTTCTGGCCGTCGATCTCGGCGTTCAAGAGGAAGGTCGTCAGGTCGTCGCGGGGGTTCGCCTGGTGGTCCTCGATCTGGGCCACGAAGTACTCCTCGATCGGCTCGAAGGCCGCGATGCGCTCGTCCATCGGCAGGTCGACCGACTCGGTGACGGTGTGGACGATGTCGATGAAGACGTCGGTGTCCGCCTCGGGGAAGCCCAGCATCTGGCGGATGACCGAGGGCGGGATGAGCCGCGCGTACTCCCAGCTCGCCTCCACGACGTCACGCCCCTCGAGCCGGTCCAGGAGCGAGCGGCAGAGAGAGCGCACCTGGGGCTCGAGCGGGTTGATCGCGCCGGGGGAGAAGGCGGGCAGGATCAGCTTGCGCGCGATCTGGTGGAACGGCGGGTCCGAGGTGATCGGCGGGGCGACCCCGATGGGACTGGGCAGGGCCAGCTCGTCGGGCCGCCCGTCGTTCATGATCACGGTCCGGCTCGTGAAGTTCTCCGTGTCCTTCGCGATCTGGGTGACCCCGGCGTGGGTGGCCGGGAACCACGCGCCACCGTAGCGCTCGGTGTGGGCGACCGGGCAGCGCTGGCGCAGGTCCTCCCAGATCGGGTAGGGGTCGGCGACCCAGGCGGGGTCGGTGTGGTCGAAGTCCGTCGCGAAGTCGGCGACGGGGGTCTTCTCGATCGTCATTCGACCACCCCCACGGCGTGCTCGGGGCAGTTGGCTACGGCGAGGCGCGCGAGCTCGAGCTCGCCCTCGGAGAGCTCGCCCGAGGCGAGCACCACGCCGTTGCCCAGCTCGTCGAAGCCGAAGACGCTCGGCGCTATCGAGAAGCACCGGCCCTGGCCCTGGCAGAGATCCGCGTCGATGACGACCCTCATGACACCCCCCGTACAGCTGTCGCGCGCACCTTACTACCCGGTAGTCGTCGCGCCGCCGTCGGGCTCGCCGGCGGCGTCGGCCTCGTCGATCTCCTCGCGCGAGATCCCGAGGAAGTACAGCACCGCGTCGAGGTAGGGCACGCTGAGGGCCGCGTCGGCGTGGGCCGCCACGACGGGCTTGGCGTTGAAGGCGATCCCGAGCCCGGCCGCCGAGAGCATGTCGATGTCGTTCGCCCCGTCGCCCACGGCCACCGTCTGGGCGA
>JAKAEP010000056.1 GCA_021818265.1 Actinomycetes bacterium | reverse complement strand
CGTCGAGGCCTGGCCGCCGGAGGTGACGACCGTCGAGGCGCCGGCCTGCACGGTGCGGGTGAAGCCCTCGGGTCCGATCACCAAGACGGTGGAGCCCGAGACCGAGAGCACGAGCCCGTGGATCTCGGCGAGGTCGATGTTGACCGACGTGGCCGTGGTGGGGGCGCCCGGGGCCGTCTGGACCTCGACGCGGTCACCGACGACCAGCAGCGCGGCGGTGGCCGCCTGGCCGTCGAGGGTGTAGGTCGTCGTCGGGCTGATCGTGTAGGTGGTCGTCACGCCGTTCGGGGTCTCCACGTTGAGCGACGTGGCGGTCATGGCCATCACGTAGCCCGCGGCGTGGTCGCCCCCGCCACCGTTGTCGTGACTGCGGCCGTGTCCGTGGCCGGAGTCGGCGCCCGCCACGCTGGCGACGCCGAGCCCGAGGCCGGCCGTCACCGCGAGTGCGGCCAGCGACCGGCCGAGTACTGCGGGGGTGGGGTGGGTCATCACTCTCTCCTTGGTTCGTCCTGTCGGACCCCCCCACTATGTCCAGGGGGTTCTCAGAAAGGGGTGTGAGTCGCCTGTGCGTTGGCTGACAAACCGGCCCGTAGTCTGGGAATTGTCGTAGAGGAGGTCTCATGCCGGCACTCACCCCCGAGGACTGGACGGTCCTGGCCCGCGTGGAGCCGCTGGCCGACGCGGCCGAGGAGCGCTCGGTCGCGACCGTGACGACGGCCCCGCGCGGGGTCGAGGGCGAGGGCTTCCCCGTCCGGCGGGCCTTCGCCGGGCTGCCCCTATCGGCCCTCGACCCCTTCGTGCACATGGACCAGATGGGCGAGGTCGACTACGCGCCGGGTGAGCCCAAGGGCACGCCCTGGCACCCGCACCGAGGCTTCGAGACCGTCACCTACATGATCGACGGCACCTTCCAGCACCAGGACTCCCACGGCGGCGGCGGGCTCATCACCAACGGCTCGACCCAGTGGATGACGGCCGGAAAGGGCATCCTGCACATCGAGACCCCGCCCGCGGACCTCGTCGAGTCGGGCGGGCTCTTCCACGGGATCCAGCTCTGGGTGAACCTGCCCGCGAAGGACAAGATGATCCCGCCCGCGTACCAGAGCCTCGAGGCCGGAGACGTCGCGCTCGTCGCCTCGCCCGACGCGACGTCGCTCGTGCGCGTCGTCGCGGGCGCGGTCGGCGCCCACCGGGGACCGGGCTCGACCCACACGCCCATGACGATGGCCCACGTCACCCTGACCCCGGGCGCCGAGCTCGACCTGCCCTGGGACCCGGGCTATAACGCGCTCGTCTACGTGCTGGCCGGCCGGGGCTCGGTGGGCTCGGAGCGCCGGCCCGTCACGACCGGCCAGCTCGTGAGTTTCGGGCGCGGCCGGTGGCTGCGCCTTCGCGCCGACGCCGCCCCGGGCGGGCCCGACGGCCGGCTCGAGGCGCTGGTGCTCGGGGGCCGGCCCATCGGCGAGCCGGTCGAGCACTACGGGCCCTTCGTGATGAACACGCGCGCCGAGATCGCCCAGGCCCTCGAGGACTACCAGCGGGGCCGGCTGGGCGTGATCCCGCCGGGGGCCCTCATGCCCCACGTCGCGCGCGCGCCGCGCCAGGGCGACGCCTAGCGCGTCCTCGCGCCGCGACCTAGGTTGGTCGAAGGAGGCAGCGATGAACGACGGCACCATCTTCGAGCAGATCGAGCGGCTCTCCGAGGAGGAGTTGGCCCTCGAGGAGGCCCACCCGGGCAAGCGCATGAGCGAGCCCGAGCGGGCCCGCCTGCGCGAGATCGAGGTCCAGCTCGACCAGTGCTACGACCTGTTGCGCCAGCGCCGCGCCCGCCGGGCGGCCGGGCTCGACCCGGACGAGGCGACGGTGCGCTCCGAGACGACGGTCGAGGGGTACCTCCAGTAGCGCTCGGTAGGGTGGGCCGATGGACCTCGGTCTCGGCGGGCGCGCCTACCTGATCACCGGCGGCACCGACGGGCTCGGCCTGGCGCTCGCGGGCACCCTCCTCGCCGAGGGCGCGCGGGTCGCGGTGTGCGGGCGCGACGAGGGCCGCCTCGCGCGCGCCGGCGAGCGGCTCGGGGACGGGGCCCTGTGCGTGCGCGCCGACGTGACCTCGCCCGAGGAGATGGCCGACTTCGTCGGGGCCGCGCGCGAGCGCCTCGGCCGGATCGACGGGCTCGTGAACAACGCCGGTCGCACGGCCGGGGGAGCGGTCGCCGACTCGAGCGACGACGCCTGGCGCGAGGACCTCGAGCTCAAGGTGATCGCCGCGGTGCGCCTCGCGCGACTGTGCCTGGACGACCTGGCGGCGACGGGCGGGTCGGTGCTGAACGTCCTCACGATCATGGCCCGCACGCCCCCGGCCGACTCCACGCCGACCGCGGCGAGCCGGGCGGCCGGGCTGGCCTTCACCAAGGCCCTCAGCCACGAGGCCGGCCCGCGCGGGGTGCGCGCCAACGCCCTGCTCGTCGGGCTGGTCGAGTCGGGCCAGTGGGAGCGGCGCGCCGCCCTGGCCGGGCGGGCGAGCGACGACCTCTACCGGGAGATGGCGGCCAGCCGGTCCATCGCCCTCGGGCGGGTCGGCCGGGCCGAGGAGTTCGCCGACGTCGCCGCCTTCCTCCTCTCGCCGCGCGCGAGCTACGTCACCGGCGTCGGGCTGGCCGTCGACGGGGGCCTCTCGCCGGCGATCTAGCCGGCGTCGAGCAGCTCGGTGACCCGCCGGACGAGCTCGTCCATGAGGTAGGGCTTGGCGAGGAAGGCCGACGGGGCGCCGACCGCCACGTTGCGCACGACGTCCTCGCTGGGGTAGCCCGAGGTGAAGAGGAAGCGCGCGCCGGGCTGGTCGGCGCTCAGGCGCGCGGCGAGCTGGGGGCCGTTGACCCGGGGCATCGAGACGTCGCTCACCACGACGTCGAGGGGACCGACCTCGCGCGCCACCTCGAGCGCCTCGGCGCCGTCTTCGGCCTCGAAGACCTCGAAGCCCGCCTCGCGCAGCGCCCGGGCCACGAGGGCCCGGGCCTCGGCCAGGTCCTCGACGAGCAGGACGCGCGCCGAGCGCGCCGCTCCGGGCCGTGGGCCCACCTCCTCGGGGGGGTCGTCGGCCGCGGGCAGGTAGAGGTCGACCCGGGTGCCCACCCCGGGGGCGCTCTCGATCTCGACGAAGCCCCCGCATTGGGTCACGACGCCGTAGACGGCGGCCAGGCCCAGCCCGGCGCGGTCGTCCTTGGTGGAGAAGAAGGGCTCGAGGGCGCGCGCGCGCGTGGCCTCGTCCATGCCCGGCCCGTTGTCCCCGACCGCGAGGCGCACGAAGCGCCGCCCCCCACCCGCTGCGTGGCGCTCGAGCGCCGGCGCGTCGGGCACGACCTCCTCGGTCGCCACGGCGACGACCCCACCCGCCAGCCCGAGGGCGTCGCGGGCGTTCTCGAGCACGCTGGTGAGGGCCTGGGTCAGCTGGGCCCGGTCGACCCGCACGGGCGAGAGCCGGGGAGCGAGGGCGAGGCTCACCGTGACCGACTCGCCGAGGCCGCCCGCCCAGCCCGCGACGAGGTCCCCGACCAGGCGGGTCAGGTCGGTCGTCTCGTGCCGCCCGGTCGGGGTCGTGCCCAGGGCGAAGAGCCGCCGCGAGACCGTCGCGGCGTGCTCGACGGCCGCGTCGATGCGACGGGCCGCCTCGGCGGCGGAGGGGTCGCTGCTCGCTGCGAGCAGCGAGGCGTAGCCGCGCACCACGAGCAGGGCGTTGTTGAAGTCGTGGGCGACGCCCGCGGCGAGCGTCGTGACGGCGTCCATCTTCTCGCTGTGGGCGACGCGACGGGCGAGCTCGCGTCGCTCGGTGACGTCGGCGAGCACGGCCACGTAGTGGGTGAGCCGTCCCGCGTCGTCGCGGAACGGGGTGAGCGAGACCCGGTCCCAGAACGTCGAGCCGTCGGGCCGGTAGTGCAGGACCTCGCCGGTGAAGGGCCGGCCCGCCTCGACGGCCGCCCGCTGGGCGGCGACGGTCCCGGGGTCGGAGTCGGGACCGAGCAGGGCGCTCAGGCTGCGCCCGAGGAACGCCCCGTCGTGGTAGCCCGTGAGCGCCTCGAAGCCCGGACTGACGTAGAGCGCGGGGTAGTCGTCCCCGAGCGCGTCGAAGACCGCGACGCCCTCGCTGAGGGCCGCGATCATCTCGTCGCGCTGCTCGAGCTCGCGCTGGGCGAGCCGGCGCCGCTCGTCGTCGAGGATGCCCTGGAAGGCGCCCGAGAGGATGAGGGTGACGTCGCCGAGCACGGCGACGGTCTCGTCGGTGAAGGCGTCGGACTCGGGCGCGTAGAGGGTGAGGACGGCCCGCACCCCTCCGTCGGCGTGGACGGGGAACGAGGCGACCGAGCCGACCCGGTTGGCGCGGGCCCAGTCGTGCCAGGGGGCGACGTCGGGGTCGGTCGCGAAGGCGTTGTGCACCCGCGCCCGCCCCGTCGCCACCGCCTGGATGGCCGGCCCGCGCGAGCGCGGGTCGTCCGGGTCGAGGCGCAGGCCCGCCACGACCGGCGCGAGGTGCTCGCGGTCGATGCCGGCGACGCCGGCGACCTCGAGCCCCGACGCGCCCACCGTGCCGACCCAGGCGGCGCTGAACTGGCCGCCGAGCGTCGCGAGCTCGCAGACCCTCTCGAAGAAGGACGTGGGGCCGGCTCGCGTGCCCGGGGCGAGCAGGTCGAGCAGGCGTGAGCGCAGGGCGACCCCGCGCTCGGAGACCTCGCTCGGGGTGATGTTCACGAGCGTCGCGGCGGCCGCGACGACGCGGCCCGCCTCGTAGAGGGGGGAGAAGCTGATCCGCCACCGGCGGGGCGCCCCGTAGGGCCCCTTGGGCTCCTGGGCGATCACGACCTCGCCCGAGGCGACGCCTCCGAGGGCCCGGCGGAAGTGGGCCTCCAGGGTGCCCCACGCGGCCGGGTCCGAGATCTCCTTCGCGGGGCGGCCCACGACCTCGGACGCGGTGTGGCCGGTGACCCGGGCCTGGACCTCGTTGAGGTAGAGCACGCGCAGCCGCTCGTCGAGCACGGCGAGCCCGACGCTCGAGTGGTGCACGAAGTCGTCGAGGGCGCTCGGGTTCGCCCCGAGCAGGGCGAAGGCGCGCGAGCGGGCGTCGCCGGACGCGCCGGTCTCGAGACTGGTCACTCCACCTCCTCGTGACGCCCTTGCCGCATCACGCGCCCCCCGCGCCCAGGCCCGCATCCTACCGACGGGGTCCCGCGGGCGAAAGCGAAGAAAGCTTCGCCTATGGCACCGTGCGGGCGAGGACCTCGGCCACCCGTCGGGCCAGGTCGGAGGCGCCGGCGTAGGGCGCGAGGCGGGCGCCGGCGCGACCGTGGAGGTGGGCCGAGAGGGCGGCCGCCTCGAGGGGGTCGTGGCCGCGGGCGAGGGCGCCGGCGATCATCCCCGCGAGCACGTCGCCGGTGCCGGCCGTCGCCAGGGCCGGCGTGCCCGAGGTGACGACCCGGGTCGTGCCGTCGGGCGCGGCGACGACGGTGACCGGTCCCTTCAAGAGCACGACGCACCCGCTCGAGGCGGCGAGCGCGCGCGTGGCCGCGAGCCGGTCCGAGGGCACCGGCGCACCGGTGAGGCGCGCGAACTCCCCCTCGTGGGGGGTCAGGACCCACGCCGGGCCGTCGGGCCGGCGGGTGGCGACCAGCGCGGGGTCGAGGGCGTCGGCGTCGAGGACGACCGGGACGGTGGCGTGGGCGAGGACCGGCGCCAGCCACGCCGCGGCGCCCTCGCCGAGCCCCGGACCCGCGACGACGGCGCGCGCGCGCGGGTCGAGCGACCCGGCGGCCACGCGCACGACCTCGACGGGCAGGTCGAGGGCCGTCACCTCGGCGCGGCTCGCGAGGCGCACCATCGACGCGCCCCCGGCGAGCGCGCCCGTCGCCACGAGCCGCGCCGCGCCGGGCATGAGGGGTGAGCCGACGAGCGCCACGACCGCGTGGCGCCACTTGTGGTCGTCGCGCGCACGGGCGACGTAGCCGGCGAGGTCGAGGTCCTCGACGACGCCGTCGCGCGCCGCGGCGACGATGCCGAGCCGGTGCAGGACGACGCGGCCCGCGACCTCGGCGGCGGGCCCGGTCACGTGGGCCGGCTTCAACGCGCCCAGGGCCACGGTGAGGGTCGCGCGCGCGGGCGAGCCGAGCAGGTCGCCGGTGTCGGCGTCGACGCCCGAGGGCAGGTCGACGGCGACGACCGGGGCGTCGACGACCGGCGCACGGTAGGGGCGCGAGCAGCCGAGGCCGAAGGCCGCGTCCACCACGAGGTCGTAGCCCGAGAGGACGGCGGGCTGGTCGGCGACGGCCACCACGTCGACCCTCGTGCCGCGGCGCGCGAGCCACCCCGCGCAGACCCGACCGTCGGCCCCGTTGAGCCCCGGCCCCGCCACGACGGCGACGCGGCGCCCGTAGAGCGTGCCGAGGAGCCCGCGGCACTCCTGGGCGACGGCCACCCCGGCGCGCCGGACCAGGGCGGCGGAACCCACCGCGGCGACCGCGGCCGCGTCGGCCGCGCGCATGGCCGCGGTGTCGAGCAGCGGCCTCACGGCGCCGACCCGTCGAGCAGGTCCCGCACGGCCCGGGCGACCTCGACGAGGCCGTAGGGTTTCTCGAGGAAGCGCGAGCGGCTGGTCGGGGTGGTGACGGCGTCGTTCTCGGGGCTCGGGTAGCCCGAGGTGAAGAGCACGGCCGTCTCGGGGCGCGCGGCGAGCAGGCGCGCGGCGAGCTCGCGCCCGTTCATCCGGGGCATCACGACGTCGGTGACCAGGGCGGCGAGGGGACCGGGCTCCGCGGCGGCGCGCTCGAGGGCCTCGAGGCCGTCGGCGGCGACGAGCACGCGGTAGCCGAGGTCGCCCAGGTAGCCGCTCACGAGGTCGCGGGCCTCCTCGACGTCCTCGACCACGAGGAGCGTCTCGGTCCCGCGCAGCGAGTCGCGTGCGGGTCGCGGCGCGCGCGAGGGCTCGAGCGCGCCGCCCACCGCGGGCAGGTAGACCCGGACGGTCGTGCCCGCGCCGGGTGCGCTGTCGAAGCGCACGTGGCCCCCGCAGCGGCGCACGATGCCGTAGACCGTGGAGAGGCCCAGCCCGGTGCCGGTCGCCTTGGTGGTGAAGAAGGGCTCGAACGCTCGGGCGAGGGTGGCCTCGCCCATCCCCTCGCCCGAGTCGGTGATCTGGAGCAGCACGTGGGGCCCCGGGACGACCTCGGGGTGGAGGTCGGCGTAGTCCCGGTCCAGGTGGGCGAGGGCGGTGCGCACCTCGAGGCTCCCCCCGTCGGGCATCGCCTCGCGGGCGTTGGTCACGAGGTTCAAGATGGCCTGCTCGAGCTGGGCCCGGTCGACCTCGACGGCGGGGAGGTCGGCGGCGAGGTCGAGGCGCACGACGACGTCCTCGCCGATCATGCGCTCGAGCAGGCTCAGCGCGTCGCGCACCACCTCGCTCAGGTCGAGGCGCTGGGGGTGGATCATCTGGCTGCGGCTGAAGGTGAGGAGCCGTCGGGTGAAGTCGGCCGCCTTCTCCACCGCGGCGTCGATGCGCTCGGCCATCTCGCGCAGGGAGGGCTCCTCGAGGCGCTGGGCGAGCAGGCCGGAGTAGCCGCGGATCACGAGCAGCATGTTGTTGAAGTCGTGGGCCACGCCGCCGGCGAGGGTGCCGAGGGCCTCGAGCTTCTGGGACTGGAGGAGCTGGAGCTCCATCTCGCGCGCCTCGGTGACGTCGGTGTTGACCCCGA
>JAKAEP010000055.1 GCA_021818265.1 Actinomycetes bacterium | reverse complement strand
CGGTCGGTCGGGCGCGCAGGCTCCCGGCGCCGACCCGCAGCCCCGGGGTCGCCCGGGCGACGCCGCGCGCGGCCGTCTCGAGGCGCGCGCGCAGGCCCGCGGCGGCGCGCAGGTCGACGGCCGGGCGCTCCTCGGGGTCCCCGCGCAGGGCCTCGAGGACGGGGCTCAGGGCGACGGCGGGCACGCGTCGAGTGTGCCCGCGCCCTGTCACACGGCCTAGCCTTCGGGCGTGTTCGTCGCCGTCTTCGGTTTCTTCGTCCTGGCGCTCGCCGTCTTGAGCGGTCTCATCGTGCGCTGGGCGCTCCGCCGCGATCGCGAGCGCCGTCGCTCGCACCCGTCCGGGCCCGAGGCGCCCTAGGCGCCCGGGCGCGGGTAGCGGTACATGACGACCTCGCCCTCGACGAGGCCGTGGCGACGGTAGAAGCGGCGGGCGTCCTCGTTGCCCACCATGACCTCGACGCGCAGGCTGGTGACGCCCTCGGCGGCGAGGACGTCGTCGAGCGCGGCGAGCAGCGCCGCGCCGACGCCCCGTCCGCGCCGGTCGGGGGCGACGACCAGCGTGTAGAGCTCGCCGACGAGCGCCCCGAGCGGGAAGGTGTCGTCGTGGCCCCCCTCCACCAGGCCGAAGGCGTAGCCGACCGGGCGGCCCTCGTCCTCGGCGACGAGCAGGCGCGCCCGCCCGGCGGCGAAGTGGCCGCGGTAGGTGACCAGTCGGGCCGCCCAGGCCCGCTCGTCGGGATCGGTGAGCGCGAGGGTCGAGACCGCGAGCTCGGCGTGGTGGAGCGAGAGGTAGAGCTCGCGCAGGTCGCCGAGGCGCTCCTCGCCCGCCGCGACGACCCGCACGCTCACTCGCCCAGGCGCGCCTCGAGGGCGGCGACCGCCCGATCGAGGTCGGCGATGGCCCGCTCGATGACGGCGAGCCGGTCGCGCAGCCGGGCCTCGACGCGCTCGTCGACCCGCGCGTCGACCTGGGCGGCCAGTCGCGCGTCGATCGTGTCGACGAGGGGCTGGGCGAGCTGGCGGAGCCGCTGGCGCAGGTCGGCCACGGCCGAGGGGGTGGGCGAGCCGGCGCCCGGGCCCCCGTCGGGTGCGTCCGGGGTCACCGGGTCGCCGGGGTCGGTCGCGCTCACGGGCCAACCCTAGGGCGGTGGCGGGCAGTAGACGCCGGGGTTGAACTGCAGGGTGTTGAACCGCCCCGACCACGGCGGGCTCTGCAGGGTCTGGGCCTCGCTCTGGAGGGTCGCGAGCGGGGTGCAGGACGCGTCGAAGGTGATGTAGCCGCGGATGTTCGACCCGCTGGCCCCGGGGATCGGGTCGGGGCCGTTGTTGGCGAAGGCGAGGGCCTCGAAGACGGGCATCGAGAGGTTGGCCAGCCCGTAGTTGGCGTACTCGCTCTGGGACGCGTAGACCGCGGCGTTGAGCGACGGGTCGACGGCGTTGAGACCGGCCTGCCAGCCCGAGAGCATCGCCGCCCAGTAGGTGGCGTAGGTCGCCTTCTGGGCCTTGGAGGCGCCGGCGGGCGCGTCGAGATGGGAGTGGTTGTCGGGGTAGCCCTCCGGGTCGAGGATGACCCAGTCGGGCTTGAGCCCCACCCCGAGGGAGCGGTAGCTGTCGATCTGGGTCGCGACCCACTGGCCGGCGTCGTAGCCGTGGGTGTAGTAGGTCTGGGTCGTCTGGGTCTCGTTGGCGAGCGGCCCGCTCACGGTCCAAAAGCTCAGCCAGGTGACCCGCTTGTGGGCGTTGTAGATGGCCTGGCCCATGAGGAAGTCGGGCGACTCGTTCACCGGTGGCGAGCCGACGAAGCCGACCCACGGGGCGCTGCGGGTGCCGAGGCCTCCGGTCTCGGCGAGGATCGGCCAGCCGTTGGCGACGGCGGTCGACCACTTCGCCGAGGGGATCGCGTAGACGCCCACGCCCTGGGGCGGCGGCGCGCTGTAGCCCGCGGCGTAGAGGGTGAGCTGGCCCCCGAGGGTCAGGTCGGTGACGGTCGTGCCCACGGTGCGGGCCGACGCGCCGGCGGTGACCGAGACGTCGGTCGCGCTCCAGGCCGTCGACCCCGTGGCGGCGGTGAGGACGAAGAGGTCGCCCCAGTGGGCCGCCTGCCCCGCGACCGCGACCTGGCTCGGGGTGGCCGCGACGGCGAGGTCACCGGTGAGCGGCGGCGCGCCCGGCGCGGCCGCGGTGACGTTGAGGGCGCTCCACGCGTCGAAGCTCGGCGTGGCGAGCGGGCCCGGGGTGGCGGTGAGGTACGTCGTGGAGAAGAGCTCGACCTGGCCGCCGGACGTCAGTCCCGCCAGGTCGATCGTGGCGCTCGTGGTGCCGACCGACAAGGGTCCGACGAGCGGCGCGCTCGCCGTGAGCGTCGTCAGGTTCTGCTGGGTGAAGCCGCTGAGCAGCCAGTCGCTCGAGGTGAACACGGCGAGGTCGCCGTTGGCGAGGGTCGCCGCAATCGTGGGCGTGGGCCCGGGCAGGGCCACCGGGTCGCTGGCGAAGGGCGTCGCGCGCAGGGGGCGGGGCCGGGTGGTCGTGGTGGTGGGCGCGGCGCTGGTCGTGGTCGTCGACGACCGGGGCGCGCGCGCCGCGGGCCCGACGGCCGCCGCCGAGGGCGTGGTGATGGTCGCGGCGACCTCGGAGAAGACCGGGACGTTCTCGCCCGGCGACCAGCTGAGGGTGAGGACCTCCAGGTCGTTCGCGGGGGTGCGATAGGTGACGACGGCGCTCGTGCCCTCCACCACGGCGCTGGCGAGCCCCTGGGCGGCCTGGCCCGTGAGGGCCGAGAGGTCGAGCGCGACGTAGGGCCGCCAGGGCAGCCCTCGGTGGAGTCGGTTCCAGTCGGGGGTCACCGGGTCGTTCGGCGCGACCAGCTCGAGGTCGCCCGAGCCGTCCACGTAGAGCACGTCGGCGTGGCCGTTGGGGTCGATGAAGGGGACGGGGTCGCCCCCCGGCGCGGGGATGGCCCCCTGGGTCGAGAGGTCGGACCACACCGAGGTGCCGTTCGCGGACATCGTGAGCAGGGCCAGGTCGTCGGCGTTGGTGCGGTAGGCGATGACCCCGTTCGACAAACCGGTGGCGGCGTGGGGACCGCCCAGCATCGTCGTCGACTGGAGCTGGCTCTCCAGGGAGTTCGCGTTCCAGGGCAGGGGCTCCGCCCCGGTGTCGGCGAACTGGTAGAGCGGGTGGGTCGCGGCCGGCGCCGGGGTCGTCGCGGCCGTCGCCCCTCGCGGGACGTTCGCCACGTAGAGGGCGCCGCACAGCACGAGCCCGACCAGTGCGAGTCGGAGTCGGACGGGGGGCGTCCTACCGTGGCCGACGCGGCGTTCGTGGCGCGTACTCACCCTGAACGAGTCTAGGTGGGTCGTGGTCTCGCGGCGGGTCTGGCCACCTGACCCGGAGGGCCCGCGTCGCAGCCCAATCTCACGCGCGCGTCACGGGGGCGCGCACGTCGATCACCACCTTGCCGCGGGGGGCCGCCTCGTCTCGCCGCCCCCTCAGGGTCGCGAGCGCGTCGTCGAATCCGTCCATCGTGAAGCGGTGCGTGATGAGCGGAGAGGGCCGAAGGGTCCCGTCGTTGAGCCGGGCCACCACCTCGGCCCAGGCGCGACGCGTGTAGGAGAAGCTGCCCTGGAGGATCAGGTCCTTGTTCGCGAGGTCGTCCGGTCCGAGCGCGACGGTGCTGCCGTGAGGCGGCAGTCCGAGGAGGGTGATCGTCGCCCCGCGCTCGGCCAGCGCCACGGCGGTGGCGGTCGCCTCAGCGACGCCCGCGGCCTCGATGACGAGGTCGAAGCTCCCCTCCGGCGGGGTCAGGACGAACGCGTCCGCCCCCATCGTGCGCGCCAGGTCGGCCTGCTCCGCTCGACGCCCGATGACGGTCACCGATCGGGGGGCGAAGGCGCGAACGAGGTGCGCCGCGAGGAGGGCGATGGTGCCGTCACCGATGATCGCCACCCGCGCGCCCGATGCGATCGGTAGTCGCGTGAGGGCCCGCCAGACCACGGCCATGGGCTCGACGAGCACCGCGTCCTCGAGGGGCACCGCGTCGTCGAGCCGGTGGGCGAGGGCGTCGGGGACGCCCACGAGGTCGGCGAGCGCCCCCGGGCGCGTGAAGCCGATCTCGTCGTAGGTCTCGCAGCGGTTGGTGTCGCCCGCCCGACAGGCCGCGCAGTGCCCGCACGGGACGATGCCCTCGACCACCACGTGGTCGCCGGCGGCGCCCAGGCCGGGTACGTCGTGGACGAGGGCGCCGACCCACTCGTGCCCGAGGACCAGTGGGTACACGACGTAGGCGGGATCGATCGTGGCGTCGACGAGCTCGAGGTCCGTCCCGCACACCCCCACCAACAAGGGCCGCACCAGGATCTCACCGTCGCGGACGGGTGGGTCGGGAACCTCGCGCGGGCCGACCCCTTGGCCGGGCGCGGTCACCACGGCCCTCATCGGCGGGCCGCCCGGCTCGAGCCGCTCAGGGCCATGCTCAGCCGGTCGGCGTGCTCGCGCACGGTGAGGCCCAGGGCCTGGACCTCGCGCAGCGGCACGTCGAGCTTGAGGTCGGTGACGCTGAGCGCCCCGGCGCAGCGCCCGTGGTGGTCGAAGAAGGCCGCTCCCGCGCAGAACACCCCCTCGGACTCCTCCTCGTCGTCGATGGCGAAGCCGACCTGGCGGACGCGTTCCAGGTCGCCCAGCAGGTCCTCGACCGTGCTGAGGGTCTTAGGCGTGTGCACGCGCATTCCCGCCTCGTCGATCAGACGGCGCACGTCCGCCTCGTCCATCTGTGCGAGGATCGCCTTGCCCGCGGCCGTGCAGTGCGGTTCCTCGCGCTGACCCAGGGGCGCGTGGAAGCGCACCGGCCCGCCGCCGTCGACCCGCTCGAGGAAGATGGGGTAGCCGTTCTCGTTCACGGCCAGGCGCGCGGTCATGCCCGTCGCGCGCGAGAGCTCGTGCAGGATCGGCAGGCCGAGCTCGCCGATGGAGGTCTGCTGGCTCGCGAGATCGCCCAGGCGCAGCAGGTTCAGCCCGAGGCCGTAGCGCGCCCCGACGTCCAGGCTCCGCAACAACCCGGCGGCCGCCAGCGTGCGCGCGAGTGAGAGGGCTGTGCTTTTGGCCACACCGAGGCCCTGGGCCATCTCGGTGACGCCGAGCCCCTGGGGGCCGGCGTCCGCCACCAGCTCGAGCAGGGCCGCCGCGCGGGCCACCGACTGGACCCGGTAGCGCTCATCGGCGAGGTCGATGTTCGGCATTGGACAACACAATACGGTACTGCCGAGTTAATGGGGGGATGTCCTTGACGCGCTTTCGTGCACCTGCTTGTATGTCGTGATCAATACCGACCAGCGTTCTGTTATGCCGAACACTCGACGGCGAGTGGACGAGCGGCGGCGCGCCGCGCTGCCGCGGGCACACGATGTGCGCGAGCGAGCCGGCGCCGACGCCCTCGTGCTCACGCGCCCCGGCTCGGTCAACTGGGTCACCGGAGGCGTGTCGGACCCCGTCGACGTCACCGCTCCCCGCGACGTCGCCTGGGCCGTCCTCACCGAGGGGTCCCGGGCTCTCGTGACCACGGAGATCGAGGCGCCCCGGCTGGCCCGCGACTTCGACGTCGAGGCGTCGGGCTGGGAGCTCGTCTCGGTGCCGTGGTACCGACCGGAGGCGATGGTCGAGGCGGTGAGGTCCCTCGTGGGCGCCCGCGCCCGCGTCCTCAGCGACGCGAGCGACGTCGGCGAGGACGTCAGCGAGCAGATCGTCCTCACCCGCATGGTCCTCTCCGAGCCCGAGCGTGAGGACCTGCGCGAGCTCGGGCGCGACGTGGCCGTCGCCCTCGACGGCGCGGTGGCCTCGTGGCGCCCGGGCGTGTCGCGCGACACCGAGGTGGCCGGCGACGTGGCGCGCTCGCTCGTGGGCGTCGGCGCCCTCCCGGTCTGTCTGATCGTGGGCGGTGACGACCGCGTGCGGAGCCTGCGCCACCCCTTGAGCGTCGGTGCGGTCGTCGACGAGGCCGTGATGGCGGTCGTGGTGGCGCGTCGCGGCGGGTTGCACGTCGCGGCCACACGACTCGCGGTCGCCCGCGAGGACGATCCGATCGTCGCCCTGACCCGCGAGCTGGTGGCCGTGGATGACGCGGTGCGTGCCGCGTGCGTGCCCGGGAACAGCTGGGGCAGCGTCGTCGAGGCGCTGGAGCAGGGCTATCGCGCCGTCGGGCACGAGGGGGCCTGGGCCGAGCACTACCAGGGCGGCCCCATCGCGTTCGAGCAGCGCGAGTTCGAGCTGGCCCCCGGCCAGAGCGCGTCGCCGTTCTGGGACCAGCGGTGCGCGGTGGGGTGCGCGGTCGCCTGGAACCCCAGCCTGGGTGGCGGCGCGAAGATCGAAGAGACGTATCTGATCGGCGAGTCCGGGCTCGAGCCCGTGACGCGAGGTGTCCACGAGTGCGAGCGAGTGAAGGTGGTGGCGTGACGGAGAACGACATGGTGAGGGGGACGGGGACGCCCCGGGGAACGCGGCTGGTGGCGCGCTACGTGAACGAGCTCGGCGGGCCTCGCGCCAGCGAGAGCCGGTTCGCCGACGGCGCCCAGGTGCGCATCGAGATCCCCAGCGTGGAGAACCCGAGCGCGCTGCGCGCCGTCGTCGAGGAGGCGCAACGACACGACGTCATCGTCCACCGCGTCTCCCAGGGCAGCGGCGCCATGCTGTTGAGCAAGGTCGAACTGTCCGAGATGGCACGCATCGGGGCCGATGAGGGGATGGAGGTGAGCCTCTTCGTCGGTCCGCGCGAGGAGTTCGGCGTCGGCGGGGGCGTGCGCAGCCCCGACGGGGCGCTGCTCAACGGGCGCCTGCGCGGCTTCGACCACCTGCGCTACGCCATTGAGGACATCCTGCGCGCGGTCGACGTGGGCATCCGCGGGTTCCTCGTCGCCGACACCGGCCTCATGGAGGTCCTCTCGCGCATGGTGGCCGACGGCGAGCTCCCGGCGTCGGTCGTCTGGAAGATCTCGGCCGTCCTGGCGCCCTCGAACGCGGTGACGTTCCGCCAGCTCGTGGCCCTCGGGGGCACGACGGTCAACGTGCCGAGCGACATGACCCTCACCGAGCTCAGCGAGATCCGGGCGCTCTCGGGCGCGCCGATCGACCTGTACGTGGAGGCTCCCGACTCGATGGGCGGCATGGTCCGGGGCAACGAACTGGCCGAGCTCGTGACCGTGGCCGCGCCCCTGTACGCGAAGTTCGGCCTGCGCAACGCGCGGGCCGTCTACCCGGCGGGGCGCCAGGTCATGGACGACGTGGTCAACAACGTGCGCGAGAAGGTCCGCCGGGCCGCCATCGCGGTGGACACCCTCGGCGACGTGGCAGGTGACATCGTGGTGTCCAAGCCCGGGGCCGCCGGACTGGGGGTACCCGAGCCGTGACCCTGCGCAGCGACCGGTGGGTGCGCGGCGACGACGAGGTCGCCCTGGACGCCCGGGTGGCCCTGCGCATGGGCGGCGCCCCGGTGCGGCCCGACGGGGGCCGCCCCCTCATCGGCATCGCCAACAGCGCGAGTGACCTCAACCCCTGCAACCAGCCGCTCGCCGAACTGGTCGGGCCGTTGCGCGAGGGGATCGAGGCCGCGGGGGGCGTCGCCCTCGAGTTCCCCACGATGTCGCTGGGCGAGGACCTCATGAAGCCGACCGCGATGCTCTATCGCAACCTGCTCGCGATGGAGGTCGAGGAGACCCTGCGCTCGCAGCCCCTCGACGGGGTCGTCGTCCTGGCGGCGTGTGACAAGTCGGTGCCCGGCGCCCTGATGGGCGCCTTCAGCACGAACCTGCCCTGCCTGCTCATGGTCTCGGGGCCGCGCCCGGTCGCGCGCTTCGAGGGCCGGCGCGTCGGGACCGGCACCGACCTGTGGCGAGCGTGGGACGAGCGG
>JAKAEP010000054.1 GCA_021818265.1 Actinomycetes bacterium | reverse complement strand
CGGGCTGGTGCGGCGAGTGCGACAAGTGCCTGTTCGTCAGCCTCGTGCTGGCCCCCTTCGTCGAGCGCGCCCACCTCGCCGCGCTGCTCGGCGTCGAGCCCCTCGCCGACCCGGCCCGCGAGGCCCAGCTGCGCGCGCTGGTGGGGCTCGGGACGACCCCCAAGCCCTTCGAGTGCGTGGGCGACCCCGCCGAGAGCGCCGCGGCACTGCTCGAGGCGGCCTCGCTCCCCGAGTGGGCCGGCGCCGAGCCCCTCGCCACGGTGGCGCGCGCGTTGCGCCCCACCCACTCGCTCCTCGAGCTGCTCGAGCCCCAGGGGGTTAGTCGTGTCCCGGCCCACTGGCTTCGCTGACCTCGCCGGACGGCGCGTCGGCCTCTGGGGCTACGGCGTGGAGGGCCGCGCGGCCCGGGCCCGGCTCGAGGGCACGTGCGAGCTCGTGGTCGTCGACGACCGCGACCTCGGCGAGGGGGTGCTCGTCGCCTCCGAGGGCGGTCTCGAGGCGCTGGCGCGCTGTGAGGTCGTCTTGAAGAGCCCGGGCGTGCCCCGCCGCCGCGCGGACGTGCTGGCCCTCGAGGCCGGCGGCACCCTCGTCACCTCCGCGCTGAACCTCTGGCTCCTCGGCGCCGACCGATCACGCGTCGTCGCCGTGACCGGCACCAAGGGCAAGTCCACCACGACGGCCCTCACGGCCTTCGTGCTCGAGTCGCTCGGGCGGGCGGCACTCGCCACGGGCAACCTGGGTCGACCCCCCTACGACCCCGCCCTCGACACCGAGGGCCGCGACGTCGTGGTCGAGGTCTCGAGCTTCCAGAGCGTCGACCTCGAGGTCGCCCCGGCCGTGGTCGCCGTCACCGCCCTCGGCAGCGACCACCTCGACTGGCACGGCTCGCTCGAGCGCTACCACGAGGACAAGCTCGCCGTCACGCGCGCCCCGGGCGAGCACGTGACCCTTCTCGCCGACGTCGAGGCGCTGCACGCGCGCCGCGACCTCGCCGGCGGCGCGGTCACCTGGGTGGGCCCCGACGACAGCGGGCTGGCCGGAGAGCTCGGCCTCGTGGGCGCCCACAACGACCAGAACGTGGCGATCGCCCTGGCCGCCGCGGCGGCGCTGGCCGGGGTCGGCGTCGGGGTCGCGCGCGAGGCGGCGCGCGCCCACGCCGCGCGCTTCGCCCCCCTGCCCGGCCGGCTCACGATGGTCGCCACCGAGCGCCGCGCCGGCGGCGACGTGCGCTTCGTCGACGACGGGCTCGCCACCTCGCCCCTGCCCACGCTCGCGGCCCTCGAGGTCTTCGACGGCGAGCCGCTCGCCCTCATCGCCGGCGGCTACGACCGCGGCGTGGACTACGACGGCCTGGCCGCGGCGCTCGCCGGGCGTGCCGGGCCCACCACGGTGGTGGCGACCGGCCCGGCCGGCGGGCGGATCGCCCGGGCGCTCCAGGCGCGCGGCGCCGGCGGGCGCGTCGTCGAGGCCGCGACGATGCCCGAGGCGGTCGCGCGGGCCCGCGCCGCGCTCGCCGACGGCGGCGGCGTGGTGCTGCTCTCGCCGGCCGCGCCGAGCTTCGACCGCTATCGCGACTGGGCCGAGCGCTCGGCCGACTTCACCCAGGTCGTGAGGTCGCTCGTCGGCTGAAGTGCGCCGAGCCCCGCGCGGGCGACCGCGCGCGCCGTCTCGGCGTCGAGGGCCGGGGCAAAGTGGAAGCCCTGGCCGTAGCGGGCCCCGAGCGCGCGCACCCGCTCGAGCACGGTCTCGTCCTCCACGCCCTCGACGAGGACCCCGAGGTCGAGCCGGGCGGCGTGCTCGAGGATGGTCTGGAGCATCGGCGCGGCGGCCGGGTTCGCGACGGCCTCGCGCACGAACGAGACGTCGACCTTGATGACGTCGGGCGCGAGGTCGGCCAGCATCCCGAGCGAGGTGACGCCCGTGCCGAACCCGTCGAGGGCGACGCGCACCCCCAGCGCGCGCAGCGCCGCGGCCGTCGCCGCGCAGCCCTCGGGGTCGCCCAGCGCCGCCTCCTCGGAGACCTCGACGACCAGCCGCGCGGCGTCGAGCCCGTGACGGGCCAGCGCGGCGTCGACCTGCGTGACGAACCCCGGGTCGAGGAACTGGCGGGCGGTGACGTTGACCCCGAGGTAGGGCCGCTCGGAGTCCGCGCGCGTCGGCCACCCGCGCGCCGCCTCCAGGGCGCCCTCGACGGTGTAGGCCGTGACCGCCGCGGCGAGGTCGCCCTCGTCGAGGCCGGCGAGGAACTCGCGGGGCGCCACCGCCCCGCGGATGGGGTGGTCCCAGCGCAGGAGCGCCTCGAAGCCCACCACCGCGAGGCTCGCCAGGTCGACCACCGGCTGGAAGCGCACCTCGAGGTCACCCGCCTCGAGCGCCTCGCGCAGGTCGCGGGCGAGGGACCGGCTCAAGACCGCCTCCTCGCGCAGGTCCGGCGTGAAGAGCACGTAGCAGGACTTGCCCTGGCTCTTCGCCTCGTAGAGGGCGAGGTCGGCGTCCGCGAGCACCTCACTCGGGGCGCCCTCGCTGCCGTCGAAGACGGCCACGCCGATCGACGCGCGCTGGCGGCGCGCGGTGTCCTCCAGGGCGAACGGCGCGGCGAGGGCGTCACGGAACCGACGGGCGACCACCTCGACTTCGGCCGGGGAGGCGAGCCCCTCGGCGAGGTAGATGAACTCGTCGCCGCCGAAGCGCGCCAGGGTGTCGCTCGCGCGCGCCACGCCCGTGAGCCGCCGGGCGACCGCCTCGAGCAGCGCGTCGCCGGCCAGGTGGCCGTGGGTGTCGTTGACCTGCTTGAAGTCGTCGAGGTCGATGAGCAGGATCGCCCCGAAGCCGCCCTGGCGCGCGGCGCGCGAGAACGCCTGGCCCAGGCGGTCCTCGAGCAGGGTGCGGTTCGCGAGGCCGGTGAGCGGGTCGTGGAGGGCCTGGTGGGACAGGCGGGCCGCTCGGAGGCTCTCCTCGGTCACGTCGCGCTCGGAGGAGACGAAGTACAGGATCCGGCCCCGCTCGTCGCGCGCGGCCGACCGGGTGATCTCGGCCGTGACGACGTGGCCGTCGCGGTGCACGTAGCGCTTGACGTAGCGCGCCTGGTCGACGTCGCCCGCGAGGATCCGCTCGCGCCACTCCCGGGTGAGACTGGCGTCCTCGGGGTGGGAGAAGGGCCGGGTCTCGCGGCCCACGATCTCCTCGCGGCGGCGCCCGACCATGCGGCAGAAGGCGTCGTTGACGTCGATCACCCGGTCCCCGAGGTCGCTGAAGAGCATCGGCGCGGCGTTGGCCTCGAAGGCCAGGCGGAAGCGCTGCTCGCTGGTGCGCAGGCGCTCCTGAGCGCTCACCAGCTCGGCGGCGTCGCGCAGCCGCCCGACGCCGTAGGCGAGGTCCTGGGCCAGGCCGCCGAACAGCTCGACCTCGTCGGCTCCGAAGAAGCCGACCTCGTCAGAGTGCAGGGCGAGCACGCCGACCACCTCGGACCCGATCGCGAGCGGCAGCGCGCAGCCGCTCACCAGACCGGTCGCGTCGTAGCGGCCCCACCACCGTGAGAGCTCGGGGGCGCGGCGCACGTCGTCGACGACCCGGGCGGTCCCGGTCCGCAGCACCTCGCCGATGATCCCGCCGTCGAACTCGGCCTCGGCGTCGGGCGCGTCGACGTCGTCGAGGAAGGCGGTCCGCCCCGCGCGGGCGACGGCCGTGATGCGCGGCCGGGGCTCACGCTCGACGTAGCCCACCCACGCGAGCTTGATGGCCCCCTTGGCGACGAGGCTCTGGCAGGCTCGCTCCAGCAGGTCCCCCTCGTTGGTCGCGCCCACCAGGATGCGGTGGACGTCGGTCAGGACTCGCAACGCCCGGGTCAGGTGGAGGGGCTCGGTCACGTCGTGGGCGTTCACGACGACGCCCCGGATCGCCGGGTCGTCCAGGCAGTTGGTGAGGACGGCCTCGATGAGGCGCCAGTCCCCCTCCACGTTCATGATCCGGATGACGAACGGGCTGCTCGGCCCGCCGGTCGAGACGACGTCGGCGAAGGCCGTGGCGGCGATCTCGTGGTCCTCGGGGTGGATGAGGTCGAAGACGCTCCGCCCGGTGCGCGAGCCCTCCTCGAAGCCCAGCTGCTCGCGCGAGGCGGGGTTCGCGTAGGTGAGCACCGCCTCGGCGTCGAGCACGACGAGCAGGTCGCTCGAGCTCGCGACGAGGGCCTCGAACCACCGCTCCGAGGCCCCCAGGCGCGCGAGCGCGCGCGCGCTGTCACGTCCCGAGTCGCGTGTGCCCTTGCTTGGTTCCTTCACCACAGTCCCCCATCAGAAACCGGTGCGTCCCTCGAAGAATACGCCTTACTCCTGATGAGAACATCGACCCGGGTCCACCCCGGAGACAACCTCGGCACAACTTCGGTAAGCCCGACCGCGACGCCGACATCTCTGGGTGAGGGCTCGACGAGCCCGTCGAGGAGCGCCATGCCCGATCCCACCGTCCCGCCCCCGTCGTCTCGCGCGAGCCACCGCGCGACGGCCGCGTGGGTGCTCGTCCTCGTCGTGGCCGCCGCGGCCGTCGCGGTCACCCTGGCCAGCCGACCCCCCGGGGCTCGGCGCACCGTCACGGTGACCGGGACCGGGACGGTGCGCGGCGCCCCCGACACGATGACCGTGGACGTCGGGGTCCAGACGACCGCGGCCTCGGCGAGCGCCGCCCTCAGCGAGAACAACGTCAAGATGACCCGGCTCGAGTCGGCCCTCCTCGCCCACGGGCTCACCCGGGCCGGCCTGCAGACGTCGAACCTCGCGATCTACCCCACCACCAACAACCAGGGCCAGGTCACGGGCTTCACCGTGAACGACACCCTGACCGCCACGACCCACCGGCTCGACGAGGCCGGCGCCGCGCTGGACGCGGCGGCGCGCGCGGTGGGCAACGACGTCCAGCTCAACGGGGTCTCCTTCTCGATCTCGAGCCGGTCCCGCCTGCTCGGCCTGGCGCGTCGCGCCGCCGTGCGCAACGCCCGCGCGGCGGCCCTCGAGGTCACCTCGGCGAGCGGCACGCCGCTCGGCGCGCCGCTGTCGATCGTCGACGAGGAGAACCAGTCGAGCCCCGTCGTCTTCGCCCCGACCAGCTTCGCCTCGGCCGCGGCCGCCGTGCCCATCCAGAGGGGCACCACCTCGCTCTCGGTCCAGGTGAAGGTGGTCTACGCCCTCGGCTGAGCGTCGGGCCCGCGCGGGCTCGCGCCCGCGGCCCACGCCTCGGCCACCAGGTCGAGGTGCCCCACGTGACGGGCGTACTCCTGGAGCAGGTGGAAGAGGATGCGCTCGAGCGTCGGGGGCGGGGCGCCCTCGAGGAAGCGGGGGCCCGGGCGGGCCGCCTCGTCGAGGTCGTGGGACTCGAGGACGGCCCGGGTGACCTCGCCCTGGTCGCAGAGTCCCCGCACCAGCGCGGCGCGCGTGGCCCCGGGCTCGACCACCCACCGGCCGTCGCGCTGGTCGGCCCACGGGTCGTCGACGGCCTCGCCGAGGAAGCCCCAGACGATCCACCGGCGCTCGACGTGGCGCAGGTGGACGAGCAGCCCCAGGGGCGTCCAGCCCGACGCGACCCGGCTGGTCGCGGCCTCGGCCTCGCTCACCGACTCGACGAGGGCGATCGCCTCCTCGCGCAGGTAGTCGAGGTAGGTGAGCCACGTCCCGGTGCGCGTGCCGATCGGGTCGCTCGGGCTCGGTGGGCGCCGCTGCACTCGCTCACCCTACCGACACCCCGCTCGAGGGGCCGGGTGTCCCCACAGCGAGCACGGGCCCGCGGCCCTCCCTGTGTCCGGGACCGTCACGTGGAGCCTGGGGTGGGAATCGAACCCACGACCTGCGCATTACGAATGCGCTGCTCTGCCGGCTGAGCTACCCAGGCGTAGGGGGAAAGACTACCCCATCGCCCCGGGGGAACCGCCGGCGCTAGAAGTCGCTCAGGGCGAAGAGGAGGTCGTGCAGCAAGAGCCCCTCGTCCAGGGTCGTCGAGAGCCGACGCTGCGCCTCGGCGAGCGCGTCGAGGCGCCGCAGCGTCCCGGCCACCCGTTGGTCGGCCCGGGCGTCGCCGTCGCGGGACGCCTCGAGGTCGCGGGCGAGGCGCTCCCGGTAGACGGCCGTCACCGTGGACAGGCCCAGGGTGAGCTCCTCGGAGCGGAAGCGCCGCTGCTCGCGCCGCGACTGGGCCTCGAGCTCGCGCCGGCTCGCCGCGCGCCCCCCGAGCGCGCCGGACTCCTCGCGCTCGCGCGCCGCGGCCTCGGCGAGGGAGCGCTCGAGCGGCACCATCGCCTGGTCGAGCAGCCCGGCGGCCTCGCGAGCGAGGGCGCTGGCGACCGCCGGGGTGCCGGAGAGCCGATTGGGCAGCGCCCGCCACCAGTCGAGCCGGGCCGCGAGGGCGGGATCGTCGGCGAGCACGCGCGCCCGCTCGAGGCTGCCGAGCGCCGCGCGCGCCGCGGCGCGGGCGGCGTCCGCGGGCACGCCCTCGGCGCGCAGCCGCTCCTCGATGTCGCCGTCACTCGGGGCGGCCAGGCGCACGAGCACGCAGCGCGACACCACCGTGTCGAGCGCGACGGGCAGCTCGGAGGCCCCGAGGAGGAAGACGGTGCGTGCGGGCGGCTCCTCGAGCGACTTGAGCAGGGCCGGCGCGGAGGGTGACGCGCCCGCGGCGGTGAGCTCGGCGTCCTCGAGGACCACGACCTGGTAGCCCTCGCCCAGGGGACGGCGCCGCGCGACCCGCTCGGCCTCGCGGACCTCGTCGACCCGCCACGCGAGCCCCGCGCGCTCGACCCACTGCACGTCGGGGTCGACGCCCTCGAGCACCCGGCGACAGGCCGGGCACGTGGCACAGCCGTGGTCCGGGCACTGCAGGGCGGCGGCGAAGGCCGCGAGGGCGTCGTGGACGCCGGAGCCGGCCGGGCCGAGGAAGAGGTAGGCGTGGACCGGGTGGCGCGCGTGGTGGCGCAGGGCGTCGGCCACGGCGGCCTGGCCGACCAGGCGGTCGAAGACGTCGGTCACCACGCCAGGCCGTCGACGGCGTCCTCGACGAGGGCGGACACCTCGTCGACGTCGCCCGAGCCGTCCACCACGACCCAGCCGTAGAGGTCGGCGAGCTCGTGGTAGCCGACCCGCACCCGCTCGAAGAAGTGGGGGTCCTCGGCCTCGAACCGGTCGCGGTGGTCGAGCGCCCGACGCTCGGCGGCGACCTCGAGCGACACGTCGATCAACACGGTGCGCGTCGGCCAGCACGAGCCCACCGCGATCTCGCTCGCCGCGCGCAGGCGGCCGAGGTCGACCCCGCGTCCGTAGCCCTGGTAGGCGAGGGTCGAGGCGAAGAACCGGTCGCTCACGACCGAGCCGCCGCGGGCGAGCGCCGGCTCGACCACCGTGCGCACGTGGTGGGCGCGGTCGGCCAGCATCACGAGCGCCTCGGTCTCGGGCTCCATCGGGGTCGAGGCGTCGAGGACCCACCGCCGCAGCTCGGCTCCGAGTGCCGTGTCGCCCGGCTCGAAGGTGAACAGGGCGCCGTGGCGCTCGGCCAGCCGGCGCGCCTGGGTCGACTTGCCGCTGACGTCTATCCCCTCGAGGACGACGAAGGCGCTCACGCCTCGTCCCCGCCCACCGCCCGAGTCAGCGCGTCGTTGGCCGCTCGCCCGGCGCTCGCCGCCGCCTTCTTCGCGGGGGCCTTCTTCTTCGCCGCCGCCTTCTTCGCGGGGGCCTTCGCCGTCGCCGCCGCCTTCTTCGCGGGAGCCTTCTTCTTCGCCGCCCTCGTCGCCGGGGCCTTCTTCGCGCCCGCCGCCCGACGAGGCCGGGACGACGGCTCGACGTTGCGACGCTCGGCGAGCAGCTCGCACGCCCGGTCGAGCGCGATCGACTCGGGCGTGTCCCCCAGGCGAAGGGTCGCGTTGGTCTCCCCGTCGGTCACGTAGGGGCCGAAGCGGCCGGTGCGCACCACCACCTCGCGCCCGGTCACCGGGTCGGCGCCGAGCGTGCGCAGGGGGCCGGCCG
>JAKAEP010000053.1 GCA_021818265.1 Actinomycetes bacterium | reverse complement strand
CGCGTGCCACGCGCCCGAGGCGGGCGATCTCTTCGAAGGTGAGGAGCTCCGCCCGCGGCAGGAACGTCATGTCGTCCTCGGGCATGCAGTAGACGCAGCGCAGGTTGCACCGGTCCGTGACCGAGATCCGCAGGTCGTCGTGGACCCGCCCGTAGCGGTCGACGAGGGGCCCCTCGAGCCCGCCGGAGGCGTCGGGGGCCGGGGCGACGCGGGGGTGGGGGCGCACCGACACCGGCACCGGCGACGCGGGGCCGCCGGGCGAGGCGTCTCCGAGAGCGACCCGGGGGTCGGAGAGTCCCACTGGGAGCGATGCTAACGGGCCGGGTCGCCGGCGGCCCGGTACGCCTAGGGCGCCTCGGGGACGTCCCGGCCCCAGGCGCCCGAGCGGCCGCCCTCTTTCGCGTCGAGGGCGAGCCCCTCGACGTGGGCCTCGGGGTCGGCGTCGCCGATCGCCTGGACGAGGCTGAGGGCCGCCACGGCGCAGGCCGTCAGGGCCTCCATCTCGACCCCGGTGCGCTGGGTGGCCGTCACGGTGGCGGCGACCGCGAGGCCGCCCTCGACCGGGGTGACCCGCACGTCGACGTCGGACAGGTCGAGCGAGTGGCACAGCGGGATCAGCTCGTCGGTGCGCTTGGCGGCGAGCACGCCGGCGACGCGCGCCGCGTGGCGCGCCCCGAGGCCGTCCTCGCGCGCCGGCAGGGCCGCGAGGTCGGCGCTCGTCACGACGAGACAGCTCGCCTCGGCGCGCCGACGCGTCGGGGGCTTCTCCGAGACGTCGACCATGCGCAGCTCGCCCTCGGCGTTCAGGTGCGAGAAGGGCCGGTCCGTCGTCACTGTGGCTCCTCCTCGGTCCGTGCGCAGTGTAGTGAGGGGGCGCGCCCGAAGGCCCGGTCGCGCGCGCGCGCGACTAGACCGGGGCCGTGGCCGGGGAAGGCGACGGGGGGGTCGGGCGCGAGGCGCGCGTGCCGGTGGGCCGGCGGGTCTTCCTCTCCCTGGGCGCCCTCGCGACCCTCGGGGTGGTGTTCGGCTCGCGGCTCCAGAGCGCGGCGCGCGGCGCGCTCGGCACGGGGCTCGGGGGGCTTCTGCCCTTCGGCGACCGGTTCCGGCTCTACTCGATCACCGGGAGCTACCCGGCGATTCCCCCCGAGGCGTACCGGCTCGAGGTGTCGGGCCTCGTCGAGCGGCCCGTCACCCTCACGCTGGCTGACCTCGAGGCGATGCCCGCGACCCGGCTCGTGCGCACGTTCCAGTGCGTGACGGGCTGGTCGGTGCCCGACGTCGAGTGGGAGGGCGTCGCGCTCTCGGCGATCCTCGAGCGCGCGGGCGTGCGTCCGGGGGCGGTCGCGGTGAGCTTCGACTCCTACGACCGCGCCGACACCGAGAGCCTCACCCTCGACCAGGCCCGCCTCCCCGACGTGATCGTCGCCTACCGGATGCTCGGCGCGCCGGTGACCCGCGAGCACGGCGGGCCGGTGCGCCTCTACGTCGCCCCGATGTTCGGCTACAAGTCGCTCAAGTGGCTCTCGGCCATCCGGGTCGTCGACCGGGTCGAGCCGGGCTTCTGGGAGCGCAACGGCTACCCGGTGAACGGCTGGGTCGACGGCTCGATCGGCCCGCGGGCCCCGGCCGAGGGGTAGGGGTGGCGACGCGGGGCCGCGCCGGCGAGGTCGTGCGCTTCGATCTCACCCAGCGCGTCGCCCACTGGGCGAACGCCGCGCTCTTTGTCGCCCTCATCGTGACGGCCCTCCCGCTCTACTTCGGCTCGCTCTTCGGGCTCGTCCTCGAGCGCCACGTCGTGGAGATGGTCCACCTCTGGTGCGGGCTCGCGCTGCCCGTGCCCCTCGTCGTGTCCCTCCTCGGGCCCTGGGGGGCCTCGATGCGCGCGGACCTCGCCCGGGTGAGCCGCTGGAGCCGGGCCGAACTCGAGTGGCTCACCCGCCTCGGGCGCTCGGCGCTTCGCGCCGACAAGTTCAACCCGGGCCAGAAGCTCAACACGATTCTCGTGGGCGCGACGATCGTGGTGCTGCTCGCCACGGGCGCCATGCTCCAGTGGTTCTCCCCCTTCCCTGTCGCCTGGCGCACCGGCGCGACCGACGTCCACGACCTGTTCGCCTTCGCCGTCACGCTTCTGATCGTGGGCCACGTCGCCCTCGCCCTCGCCCACCCCTCGGCCCTCGTCTCGATGGTCCGGGGCCGGGTGAGCCGGGCCTGGGCCCGACGGGTCGCGCCGGCCTGGGCCGACGAGCTGGGCGTCGGCGAGGGAGTCGGCGCGACGGGCCGGGCCGACCCCACGACGGGCCGGGCCGACCCCGAGCCGGTAGCCTCGACCTAGGACGTATCGACCCCTCGAGCGGGAAGGCGGTGGCGTCATGGTCGCAGGCGACGAGCGGGCCGTGCGGGTCTCGGCCCCCCAGACGACCTCGGTCGGGATCCCGGCGGTGCGCCACGCGATGGGCTACGCGCTGCGCGAGATGGGCCCGGTGCGCGCGGCGCGCACGCTGCTCTCGATGAACCAGGCGAGCGGCTTCGACTGCCCGGGCTGCGCGTGGCCCGACCCGGTCGCGAAGGAGCGCAGCGTCGCCGAGTTCTGCGAGAACGGGGCGAAGGCCGCGGCCTGGGAGGCGACGACGGCCCGGGTCGACCGCGACTTCTTCGCGGCGCACTCGGTCGAGGAGCTGCGCGCGATGGACGACCACACCCTCGAGCACTTCGGTCGTCTGGCCGAGCCGGTCCACCTCGCCCCCGGGGCGACCCACTACGCGCCGATCGCCTGGGACGACGCCTTCGCCCTCGTGGCCGAGCGGCTGCGCGCGATGCCCTCGCCCGATCGGGCCGCCTTCTACACCAGCGGACGGGCGAGCAACGAGGCGGCCTTCGTCTACCAGCTGCTCGCCCGACGCCTCGGCACGAACAACCTGCCGGACTGCTCGAACATGTGCCACGAGTCGAGCGGCACGGCGCTCGCCGAGACGATCGGCATCGGCAAGGGCGTCGTGACCCTAGAGGACATCACCGACCACGCCGAGCTGATCGTCGTGGTGGGCCAGAACCCCGGCACCAACCACCCGCGCATGCTCAGCGCCCTCGAGGCCGCGAAGCGCCGCGGGGCCCGGATCGTCGCGGTCAACCCGCTGCCCGAGGCCGGCCTCGGCCGGTTCAAGAACCCCCAGAGCGTGCGCGGCCTGCTCGGGTCGGGCACCCCGCTCACCGACCGCCACCTGGCGGTGCGGGTGAACGGCGACCTCGCCCTCTTCGCCGCCGCCAACAAGGCGCTCTGTGAGCGCGAGGAGCGGGCCGGCTCGGTGCTCGACCACGCGTTCATCGAGGCCCACACGAGCGGCTTCGAGGCGGCGGCCGCCCACTGGCGCGCCCTCGACTGGGGCGAGCTCGAGCGCCTGAGCGGGATCGCCCGGGCCGAGGTCGAGGCCTTCGTCGGCGACGTCGTCACCGCGAAGAGCGTCGTCGTGACCTGGGCGATGGGTCTCACCCAGCACCGCAACGCCGTCGCCACGATCCGTGAGATCGTGAACTTCCTCCTGCTGCGCGGCAACATCGGCCGGCCCGGCACGGGCCCCTCGCCGATCCGGGGCCACAGCAACGTCCAGGGGGACCGCACCATGGGCATCTGGGAGAAGGCGCCCGACGCCTTCTTGGACCGGCTGGCCGCCGAGTTCGGCTTCGAGCCGCCCCGCGAGCACGGCTACGACACCGTGGGCACGATCCGGGCCCTGCGCGACGGGCTCATCGACGTCTTCGTGGCGCTCGGGGGCAACTTCGTCGCGGCCACCCCCGACACCGCGATCACCGAGGCGGCGATGGCCAACACCGCCCTCAGCGTGCACGTCGCCACGAAGCTCAACCGCTCCCACCTCTTTCCCGGGCGCGAGGCGCTGATCCTGCCGTGCCTCGGGCGCAGCGAGCGCGACCGCACCGGCGGGCGCGACCAGGTCGTCACCGTCGAGGACTCCATGGCCATGGTCCACGCCTCGCGCGGGCGGCTCGAGCCGGGCTCGCCCGCGCTGCGCAGCGAGGTCGACATCGTGACCTCGATCGGGCGGGCCCTCTTCGGCGAGGACCTCGGCTGGTCGGCGATGGGCCGGGACTACTCAACGATCCGCCGCCACATCGAGCGGGTCGTGCCGGGCTTCGAGTCCTACGAGGAGCGCATCACTGAGCCCGGCGGCTTCCAGCTGCCGCGCCCGCCGCGCGACAGCCGGACCTTCCCGACCAGTGACGGCACGGCGCACTTCAGCGTGAACGAGGTCGACGCCGTCGAGGTGCCCGAGGGCCACCTGCTCCTACAGACCCTGCGCTCCCACGACCAGTTCAACACGACCGTCTACGGGCTCGACGACCGCTACCGGGGCATCCGCGGGGGGCGCCGGGTCGTCTTCGTGAACCGCGCCGACCTCGCCGCGCGGGGCCTCGAAGACGGGGACCTGGTGGACCTGGTGAGCGTGTACGTCGACGGCGAGCGGCGCGCGAGCGCCTTTCGCGCCGTGGCGTATCCGACGCCGCGGGGCTGTGCCGCCGCCTACTTCCCCGAGGCCAACGTGCTGGTGCCGCTCGAGTCGACCGCACTCGGCTCGAACACCCCCACCTCGAAGTCGGTCGTGATCCGCCTCGAGCGCGCCGCGGTCGCCACCGGCGGCGACGAGCGCCGGGTCCTCAGCGCGTCGGCGTGAGGACGCGCTGGGCGTTGGCGTAGACGACCATCGAGGGCGGGCGGAGGAACCCGACGAGGCCCATCCCGGTCTCCTCGGCCAGCTCGACCGCGAGCGAGGACGGCGCCGAGACCGCACAGAGCATCGCCACCCCGGCCATGGCCGCCTTCTGGACGAGCTCGAAGCTGGCCCGCCCCGAGACGAGCAGCACCGTGCCCACGAGCGGCAGGCGCCCCTCGCGCAGCGCCCAGCCCACGACCTTGTCGACGGCGTTGTGGCGCCCGACGTCCTCGCGCACGCAGAGGATCTCCCCGCTCGACCCGTCGGCGAGGGCCGCGGCGTGCAGCCCGCCGGTCGCGGCGAAGACGGCCTGGGCCTCGCGGAGCCGGTCGGGGAGGGCGGCGAGGAGGGAGGCCTCGACGCAGAGCGGGTCGGCCGTGAGGTCGTAGCGCGAGCGGGTGCGCACCGCGTCGATCGAGGCCTTGCCGCACAGCCCGCACGAGCTCGTCGTGAAGAAGGCCCGGGCCGCGCTCTCGTCGGGCGGGGCCACGTGGGGGGCGAGGGCCGCGTCGAGGACGTTGTAGGTGTTCTTCCCCTCGACCTCGCCCGCGCAGTAGCGCAGGCCGACGAGGTCCTCGCGCGCCGCGACGACGCCCTCGCTCACCAAGAAGCCGGCCGCGAGGTCGAAGTCGGCCCCGGGGGTGCGCATCGTGACCGCGAGCGAGCGCCCGGCGACGCGGATCTCGAGGGGCTCCTCGCCGGCGAGCGTGTCGCGCCGGCTCACGGGCGCCTCGCCGAGGGTGAGGCGCGTCACCCGGCGCTCGGGCGCCACGCGGCTCACGCGACGACCTCCATCACCGGGCGACCTCCATCACTTGGAGACTACGGGCCCGGCGCGGCGCGCCCCCTACCATGGGGCCGTGGCGACGAGCGGGACCGGTTGGATCGAGGCGTTCGCGCGCGAGCTCGGCCTCGAGGCGCCGAGCGAGGCCGAGCGCGAGGCGATCCTCGCCCTGGCGGGCGTGGCGGCCCACGCCTCGGAGCGCACCGCCGCGCCGCTCGCCTGCTGGCTCGCCGCGCGCGCCGGGCTCGACCCCGAGGCCGCCCGCGCGCTCGCCGCGCGCGTCGCGCCCGACGACGAGGACGGCCCCGAGTCCGACTAGGGCGCGAGCCCGAGGCGCGCCGCGTCCTCGGGGGTGTCGACGTCGGAGAACTCACCGGCCGCAGCGACCGGCCCCCAGTCGGCCTCGTCGATCCGGGTGACCTCGGGGAGGCCGAGCAGGCCGCGCAGGGAGCGCTCGCCCGCGGCGGCCATGGCCGCGGTGGCCGAGAGCGCCGTCGGGCTCCAGCGCGCGAGGAGGGGCTGGGGTCGTCCCGCGACGACGGGCACGACCGAGCCCGGCGCGGGCCAGGTCGCCACGAGGCGGACGAGCTCGACCCCGAGGTTCGGGAGGTCGCAAGCGACCGCGAGCGCCGGCCCCTCGTGGCCGCGGACGCGAAGGGCGGCCCACCCGGCCGCGAGCGCGCGCAGGGGCCCCCCGCCCGGGGGGTCCTCGACGACCGACTCGAGGTCGCTGTAGCCCGGGCCGACCTCGAAGACGAGGGGGCAGACCTCGGAGAGGACCGCGGCCAGGCGCCGCGCGAGGGTGGTGCCCGCGACCTCGAGGGCGGCCTTGGGCCGGCCGAGCCGCGAGCTCGCCCCGCCGGTGAGGAGGAGGGCCGCGACGCTCGACGGGGGGCTCACGGGCCGAGTGTAGGGAGGCGCTAGACCGGGTGACGGCGGGGCCGGGGTGTGGTAAAGTGATTATGTCCTTATAAGAACTCCGGAGGGTCCATGGCGGCGCGATTTGTCCACCCCGAGCGCTACGCGAGGTCGGCCGAGCTCTACGCCGAGGCGCGCAAGACCATCCCCGGCGGGGTGAACTCGACGGCGCGCGCGGCCTTCTCGGGCTGGGAGCCCCACCCGATCTTCGTCGACCACGGGGACGGCGCCCGGGTCACCGACGTCGACGGCAACGAGTACATCGACTACCTGCTCGGCCTCGGACCGGCGATCTTCGGCCACCGCCCGGCCGGGATCACGGCGGCCGTCGCCGAGGCGATCGCCGCGCGCGGCACGGTCTTCGCCATGCCGACCGCGCCCGAGGTCGAGCTCAGCCAGCTGATCGTGGCGGCCGTGCCGAGCGTGGAGAGCGTGCGGGTCGTGAACACCGGCACCGAGGGCGTCCTCTACGCGCTGCGCCTGGCGCGCGCCCACACCGGACGGAAGAAGGTCGTGCGCTTCGAGGGCCAGTACCACGGCTTCTCCGACGGCATCTACTGGTCCAAGCACCCCGACCTCGCCGCGGCCGGGCCCGACGAGCGGCCCGTCGCCCTGCCCCAGGGGCCCGGCGTGCCCGCCGAGATGGGCGACGCGCTCGTCATCGCCCAGTGGAACGACCTCGCGATGATCGAGCGCATCTTCGACGAGGACCCCGAGGGGATCGCCGCGGTGATCACCGAGCCGATCATGTGCAACACCGGCTGCATCCTGCCGCGCCCGGGCTACCTGGAGGGCCTGCGCGCCCTCTGCGACCGCTACGGCGCGGTCCTCATCTTCGACGAGGTGATCACCGGCTTTCGCGTCGCCCTCGGCGGGGCCCAGGCGGCCCTCGGGGTGACCCCCGACCTCACGGTGATGGCCAAGGGCCTCGGCGGCGGGTTCCCGGTGGCGGCCCTCGGTGGTAAGCACGAGATCATGGACCTCGCGAGCGAGGGCCGCGTCTCGATCGCCGGCACCTACTCGGGCAACGTCGTCGCGGTGGCGGCGGCCCTCGCCTCGCTGCGCTTCCTCCAGAGCGCCCCCTACGACGAGCTCTACCGCCGCTCGGACCGGCTGCGCGAGGGGCTGAACGGCCTGCTCGCGGGTAAGGGCATCGCCGGGTCGGTCGTCGGGATGGGCCCGGTGTACCAGCTCTGGTTCTCCGACGCCGAGATCGCGAACTACCGCGACGCGGCCCGCCACAGCCGGGCCGACCTCTTCCGCCTGTGGTGGGAGGAGATGCTCGACCGGGGCGTCCTCTTCCACCCCGGGCACCTCGAGAACCTCTTCGTCTCGTTCGCCCACGAGGACGCCGACATCGACGAGACCCTCGAGAGCGCCGACGGGGCGCTCGACGCGGTGCTCGCGCGCTCGGCCGTGCGGCGCTAGCGCCGGCGTGGCGACGGTCCTCTCGATCGACCTGGGGACCTCCCGGGTCAAGGTCGGCGTGGTGGACGGCCGCCTGCGCCTGGTGGGATCGGCCGCCGCCACCTACCCGACGGCCCGGGACGCCTCGGGCGCCGCCGAGCAGCGCTGCGCCGACTGGCTGGTGGCCCTCGCGCGCGCCTCGCGCGAGGCCCTCGCGCGCGCCGGCGCCTCGCCCGACGCGGTCGTCCTCACCGCCCAGATGCCGACCCTCGTCGCCCTGGGCGCGGACGGCGAGCCGCTCGGGCCCGCGGTCACCTGGCAGGACGGGCGCGCCGACGCGCTCGTCGAGCGGCTCAGCGAGACCGCGCGCGCCCGGGTCGAGACGGTCTCGGGGGCGCCCCTCGACGGGCGCTACCTCGTGCCGATGGAGCGCCGGCGCGTCCGTGACGGCGAGGCCCCGGCCGCGCGCCTGCTCTCGGCGAAGGACTTCCTCTACCTGCGCCTCACCGGGGCGCTCGCGACCGACCCCTCGACCGCCTCGGGCTACGGCCTCTTCGACCTCGAGCGCGAGGACTGGAGCGACGAGCTCGGCGACCTCTGGGGCGTCGAGCGCGC
>JAKAEP010000052.1:327-8526 GCA_021818265.1 Actinomycetes bacterium | reverse complement strand
CATCATCAACAAGGCCGGCCTGATCCCGGACATCAAGGGCATGACGACCTCGAACCCGGTGAACCAGGAGATGCTCAACTTCGTCACGCAGGACCACATGACGCCGTACCCGATGATGGACAACTTCGTCCAGGTCAACGTGGGTAACGCGGCGGACAAGGTCCTTCCGGCGGTGTTGGCCAACCAGCAGTCGGCGCTCTCGGCGCTCCAGAACATGGAGCAGGCCTGGAAGCAGCTGCCGCCCGCCCAGCGCAGCTCCACGAGCTTCGCCGGCGGTTGACCGGCAGGTCGGCCCCGTGCCCCGCACCGCGGGGCACGGGGCCGACCCTCACCCACGGAGAGAGAGATGACCGTATCCACAGTGGGCGCGCGGGCCCCCCGCCTCACGCTGCGACGGCGCCGCCAGCTGGCCGGCGCACTGTTCGCGCTGCCCGCGGTGGCCCTGGTCGTCGGTCTCATCGCCGTGCCCATCGGCCAGGCGATCTACTACTCGTTCACCCAGTGGAACGGGCTGACCTCGACCTGGATCGGCCCGTCCACCTGGACCCAGGCCTTCCACAACCCGAACCTGTGGACCGCGCTCGAGAACAACGCGTGGCTCCTGCTCGCCGTCCCGTTCGCCCTGGGCCTCCCGCTCCTGATCGCGATGCTGCTCCACCAGCGCGTCATCGGCTGGAAGATCTTCCGGTCGATCTACTTCTTGCCCACGGCCATCTCGTGGGTGGTGCTGGGCCTCGTGGCCGAGCGCTTCTTCGCCTTTCAGGGGACCCTCAACTCGCTCCTCCACTTCTTCGGCCTCTCGCACGTCAACACCAACATGCTGGGCTACGAGTCCACCGCGCTCAGCGCGCTGGGAATCACGTTCGTCTTCACGATGATCGGCACGAACACGATGCTCTTCTTGACCGGCCTGGCCACCCTGGACACCAGCCTCGAGGAGGCGGCGCGCATCGACGGGGCCGGGCGGTGGCGGATCTTCCGCCACATCACGCTGCCCCACCTGAGCCGCTTCATCCAGCTCGCCTTCGTGATGACGGTGATCGCGCTCTTCTCGGCGCTGTTCAGCCTCATCTTCGTCATGACCGGCGGCGGGCCGGGCTACGCCACCACCACCATGGAGTTCCTCATCTACCAGACGGGCTTCGCCCAGGGCGACTTCGGGACGGCCGCCCTCTACGGACTCATCCTCTTCGTCCTCACGGCCATCGTGGGGATCGTGCAGCTCCGCCTGATCGGGTCGGACGAGTGAGCCTCGACACCCCACCGGTCGCCCCCGAGGCCCCGACGGACCGTCGCGCGCGCGCGCGACGGGTCGGACGGGGGGCGCTCTTCCTCGTCATGGTCGGGGTGGCCGTCGTGATGCTGTACCCGTTCTGGGTCATGATCGTCGACAGCCTCAAGTCCGAGAACCAGTTCCTGAGCGGGCACGGCTTCTCCTGGGCGAGCTGGCGCACCCTCACCTCGACCATCCCCATCGCCCAGGAGGTCGTCAGCTCGACGATCATCTGCGCCGTGTCGATCCTGCTGATCCTGCTCGTGGGGCTGCCGGCGGGCTTCGCCTTCGCGAAGCTCAAGTTCCGCGCCTCGGGGGTCATCTTCCTCGCCATCGTGAGCGCGATGATGGTGCCCCTCCAGGCGATCCTGATGCCGGAGTTCGTGAACATCACGCGCCTCGGCCTTACCGGCGGCTACACCGGCGCGGTGCTCGTGTACGCGGCCCTGGGCACCCCGTTCTCCGTGTTCTTGTTCGCGACCTACTTCCGCGGGGTGCCCGACGAGCTGATCGAGGCGGGCATCGTCGACGGGCTCGGCTACACCGGGGCGCTGTGGCGCCTCGTGGTGCCGATCGCCATCCCGGCCATCGCGACGGTGACGGTGCTGCAGTTCATCCAGATCTGGGACGACCTGCTGGTGGGGCTGCTCTTCATCCAGAACACGTCGGAGCGCCCGATCACCGTGGGCCTGGCCGTCCTGGCCGCCGGGCGGACGACGTCGATCCCCGCGCTCATGGCCGGGTCGCTCGTGAGCGCGTTGCCCGCGATGATCGTGTACCTGATCTTCCAGCGCTACCTGGTCAAGGGCCTCACGATGGGGATCGACCGGTGAGCACCGCGCAGCGAGGGAGCGAGTAATGGCAGAGATCACCTTCAGTGGGGTGACCAAGGTGTTCGCGGGCGACGTGACGGCGGTGGACAACCTCGACCTCCACGTCGCCGACGGGGAGTTCATGGTCCTCGTCGGCCCGTCGGGGTGCGGCAAGACCACGGCGCTGCGCATGCTGGCCGGCCTCGAGGAGATCAGCTCGGGCACGCTGTCGATCGGCGGGCGCGTCGTCAACCACGTCCTGCCCAAGGACCGCGACGTGGCGATGGTCTTCCAGAACTACGCCCTCTACCCCCACATGACGGTGGCCCAGAACATGGGCTTCGCCCTCAAGATCCGCGGGGAGTCCAAGGCCGAGGTCGATCGCAAGGTCCGCGAGGCCGCGACCATCCTGCGCCTGAGCGAGTACCTGGACCGGCGTCCCCGCGCGCTCTCGGGCGGCCAGCGCCAGCGCGTGGCCATGGGGCGGGCCATCGTGCGCAGCCCCCAGGCGTTCTTGATGGACGAGCCCCTGTCGAACCTGGACGCCCAGTTGAGGGTGGAGATGCGCGTGGAGATCGCGCGCATCCAGCGCCTGCTCGGGGTGGCGACGGTGTACGTGACCCACGACCAGATCGAGGCGATGACGATGGGCGACCGGGTGGCGGTGATGCGCGGCGGCCAGCTCCAGCAGGTCGCACCCCCTCAGGTGCTCTACGACCACCCGGCGAACGAGTTCGTCGCGGGATTCATGGGGTCCCCGCCGATGAACCTGGTGCGCGCGCGCACCTCGCCGTCGCAGGGGCGCGTCGGGCTCGCCGTGGGGGATCAGCGCCTCGACGTGCCGGCCGCCTACGGCGCCAGCCACGACCTGCCCCGTGAGGAGGGCGCCGAGGTCGTCCTCGGGGTCCGGCCCGAGGACATCGAGGTGGTGGGCGGCGACGCCAGCGGCCCGACCCTGAGGACCTGCGTGGAGCGCCGCGAGGCGCTGGGGGCCGAGATCCTGGTGCACCTGTCGGTGGCCGACGCCGGCCAGGCCCGCAGCGTCGCCTACGACGAGGACGTCGCCGTGGCCCGCCCGACGATGCTGGTGGCGCGGATGGCGCCCCAGGCCCGGGTCGAGGTCGGCGACGTCTTGACGGTGCGCCTGAACGAGGAGCGACTGCACTTCTTCGACGGCTCCCGTGGCGTGACGCTGCGCCGGGAGCGCGCGTGAGGGGGAACCTCGCCCCCGAGCTCGACCACCGGGTCCTCGCGAGCGGCCTCGATCACGTCGAGGGCGTCTGCTGGGACCCGCGTCGGCGGTGCGTCTGGGCCGGGGGGGAGGCCGGCCAGGTCTACCGGATCGGCCTGGACGGCTCGGTGAGCGAGGCGGCCCGGATCGAGGGCGGGGCCCTCCTCGGGCTCGCCCTCGACCGCGACGGCGACCTCTACGTGTGCGACGCCGCCCAGCACCGGGTCTGGCGGGTCGACGGCGCCGGGCGCGTCCACCCCTTCGGCGACCCGGTGGACTACCCCAACTACCCGGCCTTCGGCCCGGACGGGCGGCTCTACGTGTCGGACTCCGGGTCGTTCTTCGAGCCCACCGGCCGCATCCTGGCCATCGAGCGCGACGGGACGACCCACGACGTCTCGCCGCGGCCGGTGGCCTTCGCCAACGGGCTCGCCTTCACGGGCCGCACGCTGTGGGTGGTCGAGTCCTCGGCCCCCGGCGTGAGCGCGATGGACATCGCCGGCGGCCCCCTCGAGCCGGTGGTGAGGATGTCGCGCTGCGTGCCCGACGGCCTGGCCGTGGACGGCGACGGCGGGCTGCTCATCTCGTGCTACCAGCCCAACCAGGTCTGGCGCTACAGCGCGGGCGGCGGGCTGGAGCTGCTGGTCGACGAGTGGTCCGGGGAGCAGATCCTCTCGCCGACCAACATCGCCTTCTACGGTGACGACCTCGACCGCCTCGTCCTCGCGTCGCTTGGCGGCCACGACGTCACCACGGTCCGACTGGGCCTTCGCGGGGCGCCGGTCCAGCACCTGAGCGAGGAGGCGGAGTGAGCGTCACGTCGACCAACCCGGACACCGGCGAGCGGCGCGAGCTCGACCTCGCAGAGACCACGACCGAGGGGGTCGCCGCGCTGGCCGCTCGGGCGAGCGACGCGTCGAGCGCGTACGCCGGGCTCCCCCTCGACCGGCGCGAGGCACTGCTGCGGGCGATGGCCGACGAGCTCGAGGCCGACGCGGACGCGCTCGTGGCGTCGGCCCGGTTCGAGACCGCGCTCCCCGAGGCGCGGCTGCGCGGCGAGCTGGCGCGCACCGCCTTCCAGTTCCGGTTCTTCGCCGAGGTGGTCCGCGACGGCGCCTTCCTCGCCGCCTCGATCGACGAGGCCACCGACTCGCCCATGGGCCCGCTCCCGGACCTGCGTCGGGTGAAGGTCCCCCTGGGCCCGGTGGCGGTCTTTGGCAGCTCGAACTTCCCCTTCGCCTTCTCGGTGCCCGGGGGGGACACCGCCTCGGCGCTGGCGGCGGGCTGCGCCGTTCTGATCAAGGCCCACCCGGCCCACCCGGCCACCAGCGCGGCCTGCTTCGCGGCGCTCGAGCGCGCCGCCGCGCGCCACGGGGCGCCCGAGGGGCTCCTCGGCCTGGTCTTCGGGCTCGACGCCGGGACGGCCCTCGTCGAGGCGCCCGAGGTCGCCGCGGTGGGCTTCACGGGCTCGCTCGGCGCGGGCCGGGCGCTGTGGGCCCTGGCGAACGCCCGCGAGGTCCCCATCCCCTTCTACGGCGAGCTGGGCTCGGCCAACCCGCTGGTGGTGACGGCGGCCGCGGCGCGGGAGCGCTCCCGGGCGATCGGCGAGGGGGTCGCGGCGTCGGTGGCGCTAGGGGCGGGCCAGTTCTGCACCAAGCCCGGCCTGATCTTCGTGCCCACGGGCGCCGACGGGGACGAGCTGGTCGAGGCGCTGGGCGCCCACCTCGGGCGCGACGGCGCCGTCACCCTCTTGAGCGAGGGCATCGCGGAGAACTTCCGCCGCGGGGCCCGGGCGCTCGAGGTGGACGGGGGGGCCTCGGTGCTCGTGGCCGGCCAGCCGGGGCAGGCCGCCCACGCCGCGGCCCGCCTCCTCGAGGTGGACGCCGCGCGCTTCGCGCGCGAAGAGGCGCTGCACGCCGAGTGCTTCGGGCCCCTGGCGCTCGTGGTGCGCTACGGCGGCCCCGACGACCTGTTCGCCGCGCTGGAGGCGGCCGAGCCCGCGCTGACCTTCACGGTGCACGCGGCCGAGGCCGACCCGGACGCGGCGGCGCTGGTGGCGCTGGGGGCCCGTCGGGCCGGGCGCGTCCTCGTCAACGGCTACCCGACCGGCGTCGGGGTCAGCTGGTCGATGCACCACGGCGGACCGTGGCCGGCGACCACCGCCGCCTGGGCGACCTCGGTCGGCGCCGCGGCGATCGAGCGCTGGCTCCGGCCGGTCACCTACCAGGCGGTCCCCGAGGGCCTCCTGCCCGCGGCCCTGCGCGACGCGAACCCCCTGGGGATCGTGCGTCGCGTGAACGGGCGGCTCGAGCCGGGGGCCTAGGAGCCTGTTGAACAACGCGCCGTGTGGGCGTATGTTCCGTGGTGCACGCCCGGAGATGACTGAACCGAAGAGCTGGCGCGAAGAAGGTGCGAGTCAGCCACCCTGGAGGGGTCGGTCCCCGCGGTGAGGTCCTTTCCTGTCACCCGGACGTGCGCGCCCCGTCTCAGGTGGTGAGCACCCAGGTCGTCCCGTCGTGGGCGAGTCCGAGGTTCACGAGGCGGCGCAGGTTGATCGCGGCGACCCGCGTCGAGAGGCCGAGTTGGTTGCGGTAGACGCCGCGGTATCTCACGTGGCGTGAGGGGCCCCTCACGAGCCACGAGATCGATCGTTCGACCAGGGGACGCCACTTTCGATAGTCCGAAACGACGCCCTCGTCGGCGAAGCGCGCTCGGTTGGCGACGAGCAGGGCGTGGTGCTCGTGCAGGTGCATCGTGCGCCCGCCCGTGGCGTTGGTGCAGCGTGAGCGAAGGGGGCAGTCGCGACAGCGCACGCCGAAGGTGGCGCGGCGCTTCGCGGTGATGACGACGACGTGACCGGCCGGGCAGGTGAGCGTCCCGGCGGCCTCGTCGACGACGAAGTCGTCGCGGCTGAAGCCGCCCTCGACGGCGACGCTGAGCGGTGGGGGCTTGACGACGCTGGCGTGGCCCGCGGTCTCAAGTGCCGCCAGCATCTCGCCCGAGCCGTAGGCGGCGTCGGCGTAGACGGCGAGGCTCTCGTCCTCGCCCTCGAGCAGGGTCACCCCCACCCGGGCGTCGGAGGCGCTGGCCGGGGTGAGCGTTGCCGCCGTCACGAGCCCGGTCTCGGGCTCGACCGCCAGGTGGGCCTTGTAGCCGTCGCGGTAGAGGCTGCGACTCTTGTGCATGTGGCGGCTCTCGGGGTCGACGACCGAGATCACGCGGTCTGGGGCCACCCGCTCGGCGACGCGCCAGCGGCCGTCGACGAGCTCGACGTCCTGGCCGGCGACGAGCGCGAGCAGCGCGAGCGCCTCGCCGGCGGGCTCGTCGAGCTCGGCCCCCTCGAGCGCCTCGAGGACGTCGGTGGCGTCGGCGACGAGGTCGTGCACGAGGCTCGCCCGGGCCGCCTCGTCACCCCAGTCACACAGGGGCTTCGCGCGTGCGTCGTCGGCGACGCGCGCGGGGAGGGCCCCGGCGCCCGGGACGAGCCGGCGCACCCGGCGCAGCTGGGCGACGAGCTGGGTGACGGTGTCCTGGGTCGCGACGGCGTCGTCGAGCAGGGTCGAGTCGAGCGCCCGGCGGGTCTTGCCCTTCAGCACCCCGGTCGCCGCGACGACGGCCCGCACCGCGTTAAAGACCCGTTCGGGGGCGTCGCTCGCGCGCAGGCGGCTGCGCCAGTAGGTGAGGACGGTGAAGTCGAAGGCGGTCTCGGTGAGGGCGAGACCGCAGGCCACCTTCCAGCTGATCCGATCGGCCAGGGCGTGGGCCGCCTCACGGTCCGAGAGCCCCTCGAGGGCCTGGAGGACCATCACCGAGGCGACGACGTCCCCAGGGATCGAGGGACGGCCCCGGCGCGAAGGGAAGAGGTCCTCGAACATCTCGTCGGGGAAGAGCTCGTGACGGTGGTCGGCCAAGAAGGCGGCCACAGTCCCCTCGGGGACCAGCTGACGGCACAGGGCCGCCGCGTCCATCAGCTCACGGTTGGGATCGGAGGTGCCTTGCACCTCTCCAGTCTCGGTGCCCGACCCCGACGGGACGGGGATTGTTCAACAGTCTCCTAGGGCGTCGCCCTAGAGGGCGCGGGTGAGCAGGGCCGCGAGGGCCATCACGCCCAGCACCAGGTTCGGCGCGTACTGGGCGAGGCGCTCGCCGTGGCGGCGCTGGAGGACGACCAGCGCGCCGGCGAGCACGACCAGCACCCCGGCGCCGACCTCGTTCACGAGGCCGAGCGGGGCCGAGCGGGGCGCGGCCAGCCCGACCATCAGGGCGAGCGCCCCCACGACCTCTATCGCCCCGACGCGCTGGTAGGTGCGCTTGGCGTAGCCGAGGTGCTCGGCCGCGCGCGAGGAGGCCGGGTTGAAGACGACCTTCTGCAGGCCGGTCGTCGCGAAGGCGATGAAGAGCGCGATGGAGAGCAGGGACGCGGCGATCGACATAGCCCGGTCAGTGTACCGGCCCGTCCCCCGGCCCCGGGTCGGTCCGAGGCGACCGCTAGCCTCCACTCGTGCCCGGGGCCCGACGCGACCTGACCGTGGGTGTCGTGGGCGCCGGCCAGCTCGCCCTCATGATGGGCGAGGCGAAGGCCGCGGCCGGCGTGCGCCTCGCGGTGCTCGCCGCCTCGCCCGAGGACCCCGCCGTCACCGTCGCCGACGAGGTCCTCTACGGCACGGGCTTCGAGGAGCCGGCGCTGCGCGCGCTCGCGGCGCGCTGTGACGTGGTGACCTTCGACCACGAACTGGTCGACCTCGGGGCGCTCGAGCGCCTCGTCGCCGAGGGCGTGGCCGTGCGCCCCGGCCCGTCGGCCCTCCTCTTCGCCGTCGACAAGGCCCACCAGCGCCGCGCCCTCGTCGCGGCCGGCCTTCCGGTGCCGCGCTTCGCGGTCGTGC
>JAKAEP010000052.1:0-317 GCA_021818265.1 Actinomycetes bacterium | reverse complement strand
CCCCGACCGGGCACTCGGCGCGTTCTCCGGACCCGTCGTCGCCAAGCGCGCCCGCGGCGGCTACGACGGGCGCGGCGTCGCCTTCCCCGGGGGCCGCGACGAGGCCCGCGCGACCGTCCTCGCGTGGGCGAGCGAGGGCGAGGTCCTCGTCGAGGAGCGCCTCGACCTGCTCGGGGAGGCCGCGCTCGTGCTCGTGCGCGCCCTCGACGGCTCCCTCGCGCCCTACCCCCTCGTCGACACCCGCCAGGCCGACGGCATGTGCGCCGAGACGCGCTACCCGAGCCGCGTCGGCCCCGACGTGCTCGCCGAGGCGACGG
>JAKAEP010000051.1 GCA_021818265.1 Actinomycetes bacterium | reverse complement strand
TCGTCGCCGCGGCGCGCGCCGGGTCCCCCGGCGCCGCGGCCGTGCTCGACGAGCTGGCCCACTGGCTCGCCCTCGGCCTCGCCAACCTCGTGGTCGCCCTCGACCTCGAGCGGGTCGTCCTCGGTGGCGGGCTCGGGGCCGAGGCCGACCTCTACGTCGCCACGGTCCTCGAGGACCTCGGCGCGCGCCTCGAGGGCGCCGCGGCCCGCGGTCCGATCGCCGTGGTGCCGGCCGCCTACGGGACCCGCGCCGGCGCGGTGGGCGCGGCCCGGCTCGGGGCGCGCCCGTGAGGCTCGGCGTCGTCCTGCCGACCTTCGCCGAGGACGCCACCGAGGCCCTCGCTCTCGCGGCCCGCGCCGAGCTCGCCGGGGTCGACGCCGTGATGGCCTTCGACCACCTCTGGCCGGTCGGCGAGCCCACCCGGCCGGCGCTCGCGCCCCTGCCGGTGCTCGCGGCGGTGGCCGCGCGCAGCGAGCGGCTCTTCGTCGGCCCGCTCGTCGCCCGCGTCGGCCTCGTCTCGAGCGCACACCTGGCGGGCCAGATGCGCGCGCTCGAGCGGCTCGCGCCCGGCCGGGTGATCTGCGCGCTGGGGACCGGCGACGCCACTTCGGCCGAGGAGGAGGCCGCCTACGGGCTCGCCCCGCGCCCCGCGTCGGAGCGGCGCGCGCGCCTGGAGGAGGCGCTCGTCGCCCTGGCCGGCTTCGCCGAGCGCTGGTGCGGCGCCGGCGGCGCCGAGACCAACGCGATCGCCCGGCGCCACGGCGCGGCGCTCAACCTGTGGCGGGCGAGCCCGGGGCGGGTGCGCGAGGCGGCGGCCGAGGGCCCGGTGACCTGGGCCGGCCCCCTCGAGGGGGGCGAGGCGCTCCTCGACGCGCTCGAGCACGCCGGCGCCACGTGGGCGGTCGCCACGCGCGCCCGCGACCTCGACGTGCTCGAGGGCTGGCGCACCCAGCGCTGACTCACTACGGTTGATGGATGGAGTTCCGTCGCGTCACCGGCCTGCCGCCCTACGTCTTCGCCCAGATCAACGGGCTCAAGGCCGAGGCGCGCGCCGCCGGGCGCGACGTGGTCGACTTCGGCTTCGGCAACCCCGACCTGCCGAGCCCCGACGTCGCGGTCGAGAAGCTCGCCGAGTCGGCCCACAACCCGCGCAACCACCGCTACAGCGCGAGCCGGGGGATCCCGAACCTGCGCCTGGCGATCGCCCGGCGCTACAAGGCCCTCTTCGACGTCGACCTCGACCCCGAAACCCAGGTCGTGACGACCATCGGCGCGAAGGAGGGCCTCACCCACCTGATGTGGGTGCTCTGCGGGCCCGGGGACTGCGCGGTCGTGCCGAGCCCGAGCTACCCGATCCACCTGGCCGGCCCGGGCTTCGCCGGGGCGCGGGTGATCACCGTGCCCGTGGCCGACCCCGGCACGAGCGCGCTCGACCCGGGCGAGCAGTTCTTCGCCGGTCTCGAGGCGGCGGTGCGCGAGGCGCCCACCCGGCCGCGGGCGATCATCGTCTCGTTCCCCCACAACCCGACGACGGCCTGCGTGGACCTCGCCTTCATGGAGCGCCTGGTCGGGTTCGCGGCCGAGAACGAGATCGTGGTCTGCCACGACTTCGCCTACGCCGACCTCGGCTTCGACGGCTACCAGCCGCCCTCGATCCTCCAGGTGAAGGGCGCCGAGGAGTGGTGCGTCGAGCTCTACACCCTCACGAAGTCCTTCTCCATGGCCGGCTGGCGGGTGGGGTTCTGCGTGGGCAACGCCGAGGTGGTGGCCGCCCTCACCAAGCTCAAGAGCTACCTCGACTACGGCACCTTCCAGCCCGTGCAGATCGCGGCGATCGTGGCGATGAACGAGGCGACCGACTACCCGGGCCAGCTGCGCGCCGCCTACCAGGGGCGCCGCGACGCCCTGGTCGGGGGGCTGAACCGCATCGGCTGGGCGGTGGCGGCCCCGCGGGGCTCGATGTTCCTCTGGGCGCCGATCCCCGAGGCCTACCGCGAGATGGGCTCGCTCGGGTTCTCGACGCTGCTCATCCGCGAGGCCGACGTGGCGACCAGCCCGGGGATCGGCTTCGGGGAGAACGGCGACGACCACGTGCGCTTCGCTCTGATCGAGAACGAGATGCGCACCCACCAGGCCGTGCGCTCGCTGAAGCGGGCGCTCACCAAGCTCGGCTAGGGCCGCCCGGCGCCGGGGACGGCGACGGCGCAGGCCTCGACGCGCCCGAGGCGGCGCCCGTCGAGCTCGAACCGGCTCGAGGTGGGCGCCGTCATGACGTAGAGGGTGGTGCGGTCCTCGCCGCCGAGCATGCAGGCGTAGGCGTTCTGGGTGCAGCTCACCTCGTCGAGCACCTCCCCGCCCTCGGCGACGCGCAGGCACCGCGGGCGCAAAGCGTCGGCGAGCCAGATCGCGCCCTCGGCGTCGAGGCACATGCCGTCGGTGGCGACGAGGTCGAGCGCGGCGAAGACCCGGCGGTTCGAGAGGGTCCCGTCGGGCGCGACGTCGAAGGCGCTGAGCCGAAAGGCCAGGGTCTCGCCCACGATGAGGGTCGCGCCGTCGGGGGTGAGGACCGTCCCGTTGGGGAAGGTCATCCCCTCCACCACCTGGCGCACCCCGCCACCTCCATCGAGCACCACGAGCGAGGTCGTCGGGATCCCGCGCCCGTAGAGCCCGGCCGGGCCGAGGTCGCGCAGGTCGGCGTCGAGGTCGAAGCCGAAGTCGCCGACGTAGATGGTCCCGTCAGCGCCCACGCACAGGTCGTTCAGCCAGAACCCGCAGTGCTCGGAGAGGTCCGCGAGCACGATGTCGCCGTCGGCGCCGACCCGATGCACGGTGTGGTCGGTCATCGAGGCGTAGACGAGGTCGCCCTCGGGGGTCCAGCCGAGCCCCGAGGGCTGGGTCGGCACCTCGAGCTCGAGTCGCTCGTCGGCGCCGGTCGCGTCGATCGAGTAGACGGCGCGCCGGTAGAAGTCGCTGAACCAGAGCCGGCCCGCGTGCCAGCGCGGCCCCTCCCCGAAGCCCAGCCCCTCGCGCAGGATGGTCGTGGTGCGCATATTTCCCCTAGGCGCGCAGCGCCTCTCGCCGCCAGGCCGCGTACGCGGCGTCGAGCACGTCGAGCCCGTCGGCGCGCGGCGCGAAGCGCGCCGCCGGCCGCCAGAGGCCGGCCAGCTCCTCGAGGGAGTCGACGAGCCCCGCCCCGAGGGCCGCCACGCTGGCCGCGCCGCGCGCGGTCGCCTCCAGCGTGCCCGAGCGCGCGACCGGCAGCCGCGAGGCGTCCGCCTGGAGCTCGAGCAGCAGGTCCATCACCGCGGCGCCGCCGTCGGCGCGCAGCTCGGCGAGCGCGACGCCGGCCGCGGCGAAGGCGTCGGTCATCGCGCGCACCTGGAAGGCGAGGGCCTCGACGAGGGCCCGGGCGATCTCGGCCCGCGTGGTGCCCCGGCTGAGCCCGGTGATGGTGCCGCGCGCCGCGGGGTTCCAGAAGGGCGAGCCGAGCCCGGTGAAGGCCGGCACCACGCGCACGCCCCCGGCGCCGGTGACCGAGCGCGCGAGCGGCTCGACCTCGCCGACGCCCTCGACGAGGCCGACCTCGGCGAGCCAGGTGAGGGCGGCCCCGGCGACGAAGGCCGAGCCCTCGTAGGCGTAGTGGGCCGGGCCGTGGGCCCCGAGGTCCCAGGCGACCGTCGTGAGGAGACCCTCGGCGAGGGCCGGCACGCGGTCCCCGGCGTGGGCGAGCACGAAGGCCCCGGTGCCGTAGGTCGCCTTCACCTGGCCCGGCGCGACGCAGGCCTGGCCGAGCAGGGCGGCCTGCTGGTCGCCGAGCACCCCGGTGATCGGCACCCCGTCGAGCTCGGCGACGGCCTCTTTGTCGATGACCCCGAAGAGCCCGGCCGAGGGGCGCACGCTCGCCAGGCGCGCCGCGTCGACGCCGAAGAGCCCGGCGAGCGTCGGCGACCAGTCGAGGGTCGTGAGGTCGAACAGCGCCGTGCGCGACGCGTTCGAGGGCTCGGTCACGAAGGCGCCCCCGTCGGGCCCGCCGGTGAGGGTCCAGGTCAGCCAGGTGTCGACCGTGGCGTAGACCGGGTCGCCCGCGCCCTCGCCCGCGCCGTGCTCGGCCAGCCAGGCCATCTTGGTCGCGGAGAAGTAGGGGTCGAGGACGAGGCCGGTCGCGGCGCGCACCGCGGGCTCGTGCCCGGCCGCGCGCAGGGCCGCGCAGGCCCCCTCGGTGCGCCGGTCCTGCCAGACGAGCGCCGGGGCGAGGGGGCGCCCGGTGGCCCGGTCGAAGGCGACGGTGGTCTCGCGCTGGTTGGTGATCCCCACGGCCACCACCTCGTCGCCGGCCTCGGAGCGGCGCCGGGCGACCTCGGCGAGCACGTCACGGGCGAGCCCGGCGATGGCGGCGGGGTCCTGCTCCACCTCGCCCGGGTGGGGGTAGGCGACGGGCAGGTCGCGGTAGGCCTCGTCGACCGTCTCGAGGGCCCCGGAGAAGGCCACGGCGCGCACCCCCGAGGTCCCGGCGTCGAGGGCGAGCACGATCCGCACAGCCGAAGACTAGGGAACCGGCGGGGCTCGAACGGGGAGCGACCGATGGGGTGGGGTAGTGAGAATGTGTTCAGGAAGGTAGTTGACACCGTGTAATTACAGTGCTGTAATGACACAGCATCTTGCGACGAGGTGGTGGAGAACCACTACATCTTGTGGCTCGGGGGGACACGACCGGTAGAATGGTCTCCCCACCCAGGACGTCGGGGACGCTCGCAGTGTCGGATCCGACGACGGGAGAAGAGAGAGCATGGCTATCGCACCGCAGCGCCTGGGGATCGGCATCCGCCGGTACTTCACCACCGAGGACCGCCACCCCTACGACGAGGTCATCTGGGAGAAGCGCGACGCGCGCATCACCAACTTCCGCGACGGGTCCGTGGCCTTCGAGCAGCTGGGCGTCGAGGTGCCCGCCTCGTGGTCGATGAACGCGACCAACATCCTCGCCCAGAAGTACTTCCGCGGCCCCCTCGGGACCCCCGAGCGCGAGACGTCGCTCAAGCAGGTCGTCGACCGGATCGTCGACACCATCACCGCCTGGGGCGTCGAGGGCGACTACTTCGCCGACGAGGAGGAGACCGAGTCCTTCCGCGCCGAGCTCAAGCACCTGCTCGTCACCCAGAAGGCGGCCTTCAACTCGCCGGTGTGGTTCAACATCGGGGTGAAGGGCGTCCCCCAGCAGGCGAGCGCGTGCTTCATCCTCGCGGTCGAGGACTCGATGCGCTCGATCCTCAACTGGTACACCGAGGAGGGGATCATCTTCAAGGGCGGCTCGGGCGCCGGGGTGAACCTCTCGCGCATCCGTTCGAGCTACGAGGCCCTCGAGGGCGGCGGCACGGCGAGCGGTCCCGTCTCGTTCATGCGCGGCGCCGACGCGTCGGCCGGCACGATCAAGTCCGGCGGCAAGACGCGGCGCGCCGCGAAGATGGTCATCCTCGACGTCGACCACCCCGACGTCGAGGAGTTCGTCTGGTGCAAGGCCCGCGAGGAGCAGAAGGCCCGCGTGCTGCGCGACGCCGGCTTCGACATGGACCTCGACGGCAAGGACATCACCTCGGTCCAGTACCAGAACGCCAACAACTCGGTGCGCGTCTCGGACGACTTCATGGAGGCCGTGATCGCCGACGCCGACTGGGAGCTCACGGCCCGCCACGGCGGGGGCGTGGTGCGCACCGTCAAGGCCCGCGACCTGTGGCACCAGATCGCCCAGGCGGCCTGGGAGTGCGCCGACCCCGGTCTGCAGTTCGACACGACCATCAACAAGTGGCACACCTCGCCCAACACCGCGCGGATCAACGGGTCGAACCCCTGCTCGGAGTACATGCACATCGACAACTCGGCGTGCAACCTCGCGAGCCTCAACCTGATGAAGTTCCTCGCCGCGGACGGCCGCTTCGACGTCGACGCCTTCAAGGCCGCCATCGACGTCGTCTTCACGGCCCAGGAGATCCTGGTGGGCTCGGCCGACTACCCGACCGAGAGGATCGGCGAGAACTCCCGCAAGTTCCGCCAGCTCGGCCTGGGCTACGCCAACCTGGGGGCCCTCCTCATGGCCTCGGGCCTCGCCTACGACTCCGACGCCGGGCGGGCCTGGGCCGCGTCGATCACGGCCCTCATGACCGGCTACGCCTACGCGGTGAGCGGCCGCACGGCCGGCCGCATGGGCCCCCACGAGGGCTACGCCGAGAACGCCCAGCCGATGCTCGACGTGCTGCGCATGCACCGCGACGCGGCCTACCGCATCGACGAGCGCCTGGCCCCGGCCGAGCTGCTCCAGGCCGCCCAGCGCGCCTGGGAGGAGGCGGTCGACCTGGGGAGCCGCCACGGCGTGCGCAACGCCCAGGCCTCGGTGCTCGCCCCCACGGGCACGATCGGGCTCCTGATGGACTGCGACACGACCGGCATCGAGCCCGACCTCGGCCTCGTGAAGTTCAAGAAGCTCGTGGGCGGGGGCAACATGGCCTTCGTCAACCAGACGGTGCCGCGGGCCCTCGCCTCGCTGGGCTACTCGGCTGACGAGGTCGCGGGGATCGTCGCCTACATCGACGAGAACAAGTCGATCGTCGGCGCGCCCGCCCTCAAGCCCGAGCACCTGCCGGTCTTCGCCTGCTCGATGGGCGACAACACGATCCACTACCTCGGCCACGTGCGCATGATGGGCGCGGTCCAGCCCTTCATCTCCGGGGCTATCTCCAAGACCGTCAACATGCCCGAGGACGTCACCGTGGAGGACGTCGCCGACCTGCACCTCGAGTCCTGGCGGCTCGGGATCAAGGCCGTCGCCATCTACCGCGACAACTGCAAGGTCGGCCAGCCGCTCTCCACGGCGAAGAAGGAGGGCGAGGCCGCCCCGGCCGCCCTGGGCGCCGTGAGCGAGTCCGAGGTCGTCTCCCTCTACGGCCGGGTCGCCGAGCTCGAGGCCTCGCTCGCCGCGGCCCGGGCCGAGGGACCGGCCGTCGTGGTGGGCGCGGTGCGCGAGCGCCTGCCGCGCCGGCGCACGTCGTCGACCTTCGCCTTCCGGGTCGCGGACTGCGAGGGCTACGTCACCGTCGGCGAGTACGAGGACGGCCGGCCGGGCGAGGTCTTCATCAAGGTCGCCAAGCAGGGCTCCACGCTCGCGGGCATCATGGACGCCTTCTCGATCTCGATCAGCCTGGGACTGCAGCACGGCGTGCCGCTACGCACCTACGTGCGCCAGTTCGCGAACATGAAGTTCGAGCCCTCGGGCATGACCGACGACGCCGACCTGCGCATCGCGACCTCGCTCGTGGACTACATCTTCCGGCGCCTGGCCCTCGACTACCTCTCGCTCGCCGAGCGCGAGGAGCTGGGCGTGCTCTCGACGAGCGAGCGGATCCAGCCCACGCTGCCGACGGTCGCCGAGCAGGCGACCCCGGACGAGCCCCTGGCCCAGCCGACGCTGCTCGACGTGACAGAGAAGCCGGTCGAGAAGGCCGCCCCGACCCCGACGCCCTCGCCGACGGCACCCGGGCTCATCGCCCGGCCCGAGCAGCGTGACGCGCCCCTGTGCTACGCGTGCGGCAACCAGATGCAGCGCGCCGGGTCGTGCTACGTGTGTGCGAGTTGCGGGGCGACGAGCGGCTGTTCGTGATGTGAACTCTCATCACGTGACACGTCGAAATCTCACGAAGTGATATGGGTTTGCTCACGAAGTGACACCGGTGATTTCACGAGGTGACATCGACGAGGCCGGCGGCCCCCCCGCGGGGGGGCCGCCGCGCCATCTATCGCGTGATGCGCTCGAGCTCGTTGGTCCTGCACAGCCGACTGGTGTTCTCTTCGAGGAGCGGCAGCCTTCTTGGCTCTAGTTGATCTCGTATCCCTGCGACGGACCCGCGTCCGTCTGGAACATCGCCAGTCCCTGCTCGGCACCCTGCTTCGAGCGGCGATAGATTGCGCGTCGTCGGACACGAGGGACGATTCGCGTGTGTGAGTCGGGCACGGAGTGTTGAACTCCACGCGCCGTCACGAGTCGCGCGGGTTGGAGGAAGATGCGTCTGTCGGTGAAGTCGCTGGTGCGAACGCTCTGCGTGCTCCTCCTCCTCGGGCCACTCGGTGCGACCGCGGTCGTTGGAGCGGCAGTCGACTCGAGCCACTTCGGTCTCGACGAGTCGCTGCGTTGGGGTGGGTCGGGCGATACGGTCAGGCACGACGCGACCTACACCTTCAGGCTCCTCAACTACTCGAAGAACACGGTGAGGGTCCGCTATATCGGGCGTAGCGGGAAGGGCCTTGAGCTGCTGAAGCCTCCTGGATGGGCGAAAGCGCGAACCATCCGTCCGGAGGGCTCGATTCCGGTCACGCTCTCGTATCACGTGACGGACTGCGCTGGAGTAGTCCGAGGTTCGTGGCCCCTCGTCTTCCAGGCCAGCCGGTCAACCGGGGTCTGGCGGTGGCTGTCCCTCTCGCTGACCCCGCTGGGCGGGGCGTCGCAGTGGCAGGAGTCGGTTGCCCGCGAGGCCTGCGGTCAGGGTGGCCAGTGAAGTCGTTG
>JAKAEP010000050.1 GCA_021818265.1 Actinomycetes bacterium | reverse complement strand
CCGCGGCGCCGGGGGACCCGGCGCGCGCCGCGGCGACGACGGCCCGGCCGAGGTCGCTCGTGGGCGCCCCCGCCGCCGCCCCGAGCTCGAGGCGCCCCTCGTCGAGGGCCGCGCGCGCGTAGCGCGCGAGCGCCTCGCCCGAGGCGTAGCGCTCCCAGCAGCCCCGCCCCCCGCACGCGCAGCGCTCCCCCTCGGGCACCACGACCATGTGGCCCACCTCGCCCGCGAAGCCGTGTCGGCCCGCGAGCGGCCGACCGTCGAGGACGAACGACCCGCCGATCCCCGTGCCGAGGGTGATCATGGCCACGTCGCGCGCGTCGCGCGCCGACCCCCACTCCCACTCCGCGGCGAGGGCGGCGTCGGCGTCGTTCACCGCGCGCACCGCCAGCCCGAGCGCGGCGCCGAGCGCACCCTCGACGTCGACCCCGACGAGGTGGGGCAGGTGCGGGCTCACCACGAGGCGCCCGCCGGCCACCATCCCCGCGAGCCCGACCCCGAGCGTCACCGCTCCCGGCTCGGCCCCGGCACGGGCGAGGACCCCGGCCACCAGGCGCCCGAGCGCCTGGAGCGCCTCGGCCGAGCCGTCGGCGGGGCTTCGCGTCTCGCCCTCGGCGAGGACGGCGCCCCTCTCGTCGAGCACGACGCACAGCGCCTTGGTGCCCCCGACGTCGAGGCCGGCCGCCCGGGCCGTCATCGCGACTCGGCCCGGGCGCGCAGTTCGTCGAGGGCCTGGGCCTGGATGCGCGCGGCGGCGCGCGAGCGCACGAAGGCGGGGATCGGCACCCGCAGCTCGACCGCGATGTCGTAGGTCACCCGGGTCCCGCCCGCGACCGGCTCGAAGCGGTAGCGGCCGTCGAGCACCGAGGTGAGCTCTCCCTCGACCTGGTGCCAGGCGATCTCGGTCGGGGCGCGCGTGTAGTCGTAGCGCAGGGTGTAGGTCGTCGAGCGGCCGAAGGCCGCGGCCCGGAACGCGACCTCGAGGGGCCGGCCGTCGGCGTCGCGCTCGTGCACGGCCACGCTCTTGAGCTCGCTCGTCCACTCCCCGTAGCGCTCGACGTCGGCCACGACGTCGTAGACGACCTCGGGCGCCGCCGCGACGAGGACCGAGCGTCGGGCCCGCTGGATCACGACGCGGCCTCGGGCTCGGCGGGGGCGGGTACGAAGCCGTCGTAGGGCGCGAGGCCCCGGGCCAGGTCGGCCGCGCGGACCCGCCAGTCGAAGCTCGCTTCGGCGAGCGCCCGCGAGCGCTCGGCGTAGCGCGCGCGGAGCTCGGGGTCCCCGAGGAGCTCGTCGAGGGCCCCCGCGAGTCGGCGCCACCGGCGGGGCCGGTCGACGACCACGCCGTTGTACCCGTCGGCGACCGCCTCGGCGCTCCCGCCGGAGCGGCCGGCGACCGGCGGCACCGCGCAGGCCGCGGCCTCGAGGAAGACGATGCCGAAGCCCTCCTGCTCCAAGCCGAGCCACCGGTTCCGACAGGCCATGACCATGACGTCGGCCGCCGCGACCACGCGCGGGTGCACGGCCTCGGCGGTGCGTCCGAGGAGGGTCACCGGGGCGCCGGTGCGCCGGATGAGGCGCTCGAGGCGGGCTCGGTCGCGACCCTCGCCGGCGATGAGGACCCGCAGGGACGGGTGCGTGCGCGCGAGCGCCGCGCTCGCGCGCACGAGGACGTCCATGCCCTTGCGCGGGACGAGGCGCGAGTAGGAGACGACGGCGAGGTCTCCCTCGGCGAGCCCGAGCTCGGCGCGCGCGGCGCGGCGCTCGTCGGCCGCGAGCGGCCGGAACCGCTCCACGTCGACCCCCGGGGGGACGACGAGCACCGGGGCGAGCCGGTCGGCGGCGTTGCGGCGGGCCTCGCGGGCCGAGTACTCGCCGGCCGCCACCACCACCGCGGCGCGCGAGAGCACCCGGCGCAGCGACGAGGCGACGAAGGGCAGCCGGCCCGGGATCGTCACCTCGGCCCCGTGCACGACCACGCCGTAGGGCACCGAGAGCCTCGGCCCGATCAGCCCGAGCGGCCAGGCCGGGTCGAGCAGGACGAGGTCGGGCCGGTGGCGCTCGATCGCCGCCTCGACCGCCCGGCGCGCCCGGCGCGTCGGCAAGAAGAGCGTGCGGGTGGCCACCCGCTCGACCGCGACGTCGCACGCGGCGTCGAAGGCCGGCGCGTCGGGGTGCGAGCTCGCCGTCACCACGACGGCCCGGCCGGGCTCGAGCCGGCGCCAGAGCTCGTAGAGGTAGTTCTGGATGCCGCCGGTCTTGGGGGGGAAGTCGTTGGTGACGAGCAGGTGGCGGGCCACTCCCACCACGCTACCGAGCCCTAGCGGCCGGTGGCCTCCCGCGAGCGGTACTTGAGGGTGGGCACCAGCCCCTCGGCGCTGAAGAGGTCGAAGACCCGGGCGTCGGACGCGCTCAGGGTCAGCTCCTCGGGGGCCTCGTCGAGCACGAAGCTCACCAGGCACTCCGCGCAGTCCGGCGTCGAGCGGCGCACGCACGCCTCGCAGCTGATCGTGATCTCGAACTCCTGGCCCATGGTCCCTCGCTTTCCGACCCGGCCATCCTCGTGGGGGGCTGTGACGTCAGGGCCGGTGGGCGGCGACCTCGGCGGCCACCTGGTCGGGGCTGAAGAGCACGCCCTCGGTGAGGACGAGGCCGGTCGCGTCGACGAGCACGTAGTGCGGGGCGCCGCGCACCCCCGAGGCCGCGACCCACTCCGGCGCCACCCGCACCTCGCGCGCGGCGTCGTCCCACTCGGGGCCGTCGGTGGCGCTCACGAGCACGACCGGGAGCCCGTCGAGGGCCCCGAGGTCGCCGTGGGTGAAGGCGCGACAGCCGTCACAGCCGGGCTTCACCACCGCGACCAGGGTGGTGGTCGTGATCGCGGTGGCGCCGTTCCCGTCCGAGAGGCGGGTGGGCACCCGGCGCTCGCGCGGCGGGTCGAACGAGGTCGGGCTCACGCCTCGTCGAGGACCTCGACCTGGCGGCCGTGGCCGCACCACCGGCAGGTGACCGACTCCACGGTGCGCGCGACGACCTCGGGCTCCTCCACGCTCAGCTCGCCCCCGACGCTGTAGTGGTAGAAGGCGCGTACCGAGGTCGTCTCGACCACGTCGAAGCGGGTCAGGTTGCCACAGGCCGTGCAGCGGTAGCGGGTGGTCACCCCGCCACCGTAGTGGCCTAGACGAAGCGCGACCGCCGGGGGAAGACCTCAGGACGCATCTCGCCGGGGAAGGGGTCGGGCTCGTCGTAGGTGTAGACGGCGTCGAAGGGCACGGCCGGACGCTGCGCGCTGCGCTCGGCGTCGATCAGCCGGCAGAGCGCGGCCGGCTGGCGGACCCGTCCGACCTCGACCGGCCCGCCCCCGACGGTCTCGAGCACGACGACGCCGCGGCGGGTCAGCCGCTCGCGCACGCTCTGGACGGCCCGGGTCGCGAAGACGTCGGCCAGCTCGACCGAGAACGCGTAGTGGTCGAGGACCCCGCCCTCGACGAGGACCCGCCGGTCGGTGAGGTGGACCTTGTGCGAGCGCCAGCGCACGATCCGCGCCAGCGCGACGACCGCGGGGGGCACGACGCCCACGAGCAGCACCACGCCGCTCACCTTGTGCACGAGGGCGAAGCGGTGGCCGGCCTCGAGGACGAGGGCGGCCGTGACCAACGCGAAGAGCGTCGGCCAGGCGACGCCCACGGCGATCGGGGTGACCGAGATCACCCGCCGCTCGTCGTCTCGCCACTTGTCGCGCCGACCCACGCCCCCAGCGTAAGGAGTCGCCGTGACCCGTGCGCGCACCGGTTAGTCTCCGCCGGTGGCGAGGCGCTCGTGGCTCTGGTCGTACCTCGCCCTCGGGGTCACCTGGGGCTGCTCGTTCCTCTTCATCAAAGACGCCCTCGGCTTCCTCGCCCCCTTCGGGGTGGCCTTCGGGCGCTGCGCCCTGGGGGCGGCGACGCTGCTCGCCCTCTCGCTCGCCCGGCGCGAGCGCCTGCCGCGCGAGCCGGTCGTCTGGGGGCACCTGTGGGTGGTCTCGCTCACCCTCAACGTCGTGCCCGGCGTGCTCTTCGCCGTGGCCGAGACCCGCGTCACCTCGGTCGTCGCGGGGATCGTGAACGCGCTCACCCCGCTCACCACGCTCCTCTTCGTCGTGGCCGTCTTCCGCGACGAGCCCGTCCACCCCCACCAGGTGGCCGGCCTCGGGCTCGGCCTCGTCGGGGTCCTCGTCGTGCTCGGGGTGTGGCGCGGCCTCGGGCCGAACCCGTGGTGGGCCGTCGCGGCGCTCGGGGCGGCGGTCGTGCTCTACGGGGTCTCCTTCCCCTACACGCGCCGCCACCTCCTCGGACGGGGCCTCTCGCCGGTCTCGATGGCGACCGCCCAGCTGGTCCTCGCCACCGCGACCCTGGCGCCGCTGTTCGCGCTGCACGGCTTCAACGGGCACGCCGTGAGCCCCCACGCGCTCGTGGGCATCGTGGCCCTCGGGACCCTCGGCAGCGGGCTCGCCTACGTCTGGAACTTCTCGGTCCAGCGCGCCGCCGGCAGCGCGGTGGCGAGCAGCGTCACCTACCTCACCCCGGTGGTGGCCGTGGTGGCGGGCGTCGCGGTACTCGGCGAGCCCCTCGCGTGGTATGAGCCCGTCGGCGGGGCGCTCGTGCTGCTCGGCGCCGCCCTCGGCCAGGGGCGCCTCTCGCGCTACGCGTTGCGCAGCTGACCGGCCGAGGCCGCGAGGTAGTCGCGCAGCTCGAGGTAGTCGGCCTCGTCGAGGCGGTCGCGCACCGCGCCGAGCGCGGCCGTCATCGCCCCCAGCCAGCGGTCCCGAGCCTCGGCGGTGACCGCGAAGGGCGCGTGGCGCATCCGCAGGCGAGGGTGGCCCCGCTCGTCCTGGTAGGTGCGCGGACCGCCCCAGTACTGCATCAAGAACAGGGCGAGGTGGCGGCGCGAGTCGGCGAGGTCCTCGGGATACATCGGGCGCAGCACCGGGTCGGCCTCGACGACCGCGTAGAAGGCGTCGACGAGGTCGACGAAGAAGGACTCGCCGCCCACGCGCTGGTAGAAGGTCTCGCCCACCCCGCCACGGTACCCGTGGCCCCTAGACTGGTCGCCCGATGCACCCGCGGGTGTAGCTCAATGGCAGAGCTCCAGCCTTCCAAGCTGGCTATGCGGGTTCGATTCCCGTCACCCGCTCCGAGCGACCTGTGTCGCGTTGAGTGGACCGCGTCTTGTCGAAACCGGGCCTGGGTCTTGGCTGGGTGTAGGGCGTCGAACTCCCGGGGCGTGAGGTAGCCGAGGGCGCTGTGGCACACTGGGCTCTGAGGGGTCCGCGCGCCTCGGGCGGCGCCGCCGGCGCCGCGGAGCGTCCGGCGCCACGCCGCCGCGAGAGGAGCGAGATGACCCGGTACCTGATCTCCTTCGACGACGGGGCGATGGACTTCCCCGAGGAGGACCTCCCGGCGGTCGCCGCGGCCGCCCACGCCGTCGAGCGCGAGGCGACCGACGCGGGCGTGTGGGTGTTCAGCGCGGGCGTCCTCTCCCCCGAGGGGATGAGCGTCGTCGACGTGGACGGGACCGTCACCGACGGCCCGCCCGCGGACAAGGCCTACGTCGGCGGCTTCGCCGTCGTCGAGACGGCGACCCGCGACGAGGCGCTCGCCTGGGCCGCCAGGATCGCCCGGGCGTGCCGCTGCGCCCAGGAGGTCCGCGAGCTCGTCCCCGACGGGGGCGAGTAGCCAGCCACTCGGCGCGGGCCCGCGCGGCGGGTCAGGCGCCGGGGGAGTCGGGGGCGACGTCGATCACGACCTTGACGTCGTCGTCGTGGCGCTCGAGGGCGCTCGACCACTGCGCGAGCGGGACCCGACGGGTCACCACGCGCGCGAGCACCTCGCGGTCGGCCGCCGCGAGCGCCGCGGCGGCCTGCTCGTAGTGGCGGCGGTTCGCGTTGACCGAGCCCACGACCGCGACGTTCTCGAGCACCATGGAGCGGTTGAGGGCGCCCTCGTCGACGGTGAGCGGATGTCCCCCCGAGGACACGCCGGTGAGGCACACCACCCCGCCGGGGCCGACGTGGGTCATGGCGTCGAGCACGACCGAGGGGACCCCGGTGCACTCGATCACCACGTCGGGGGCGAGGCCGGTCTCTTCGACGGTGCCGTGGTGGTACGTGGCGCCGAGGGCCCGCACCAGGTCGGGCTTCACGCCCGAGGCGACGCGGTCGAGCACGTGGACCTCGAGGCCGCGCTCGACCCCGATCATCGCCGCGAGCACGCCGATCGGGCCGGCCCCGGTCACGAGCACGGTGCCCGGCGCCCAGTGGGCCCGACCCCCAATCCGGTCCACGTCCTCCCAGGCCTTGGCGACCACGCTCGTGGGCTCCAAGAGCACGCCCAGGCGCCCGAGGGCGGGGTCGACCTTCACGACGAAGTCCGGGGTGATGCGGTAGCGCTCGGACAGGTACCCGTCGCGCTCCTTGATCCCGCGCTCGGTGTAGCGGCCGTTGCGACAGAAGTCCCACTCGAGCACCGCGCAGTTGGCGCACGGCACCGGGTCGGGCCGGCGCACGATGCCCACCACGAGGTCACCCGGCGCGACGGGCCCGCCGGCCGGCGCCTCGAGCACCCGGCCGAGCGACTCGTGTCCGAGGACGAGCCGCTCGCTCCCTGGCGGGGCCCAGCCGTAGGCGCCCGAGAGGATCTCGAGGTCGGTGCCGCAGATGCCCACCGCGAGGGTCTCGACGAGGATCGGCCCGTCGGTGATCGGGGGTTCGGCGACCTCGGAGAGCTCGGCCGAGCCCGACTTCAGGGGGACGACGGTCAAGGCCTTCATGGGCTCCTCCTCGGCTCGGCGGGCGTGGCCACCCCGCTCGTCGGTGGCCGGCGCGCGCGGGTGGCGCGCGGTCGGCTCGCCCCGCTCGACGCGCGGCGCCGCGCGGGGGTCGCCCCGAGGGCCGCGGCGACCGTCGTCAGCGGGTCGGCACCGGCCAGGCGGAACGCGGAGTTGACGAGCGAGACGTGGGAGAAGGCCTGGGGGAAGTTGCCCACGAGCCGGCCGGCGGCGGCGTCGTACTCCTCCGACAGCAGCCCGAGCTCGTTGGCGAGCCCGACCAGGCGCTCGAACATCGCCTCGGCGTCGGCGGTGCGCCCGATGAGGTGCAGGCAGTCCACGAGCCAGAACGAGCAGGCGAGGAACGCCCCCTCGCGACCGCTGAGCCCGTCGACCTGGCCGCCGTCGGAGGTCTCGTAGCGCAGCACGAGCCCGTCGACGAGCAGGCGGCGCTCCACCGCCTCGACCGTGCCCACGACCCGCGGGTCGTCCGGGGGCAGGAACCCGACCAGCGGGATCATGAGGGCGCTGGCGTCGAGGGCGTCGGAGCCGTAGTACTGGGTGAAGGCCCCGACCTCTCGGTTGTAGCCGTTCTCGCAGACGTCGGCGTGGATGCGCTCGCGCAGGGCGCGCCACCCCTCGAGGTCGCCCTTGAGCTCGGGCCACTCCTCGAGGGTGCGCACGGCGCGGTCGACGGCCACCCAGGCCATCACCTTGGAGTGCGTGAAGTGCCGCCGGGGTCCTCGCACCTCCCAGATGCCGTCGTCGGGCGCGATCCAGGCCGACGCGAGGAACTCGACCAGCTTGATCTGGAGGTCCCAGGCCGCGGGGTCCGGGGACCCGTCGGCGTGGGCCGCCGCGTGCAGCGCCGAGAGCACCTCGCCGTAGACGTCGAGTTGGAACTGGCCCGAGGCGGCGTTGCCGATGCGCACCGGCGCCGACGACTCGTAACCGGGCAGCCAGTCGGCCTCCCACTCGACGAGGCGGCGCTCGCCCGCGGGGCCGTACATGATCTGCAGGCGCGAGGGGTCCCCGGCCACCGAGCGCACGAGCCAGTCGCGCCAGGCGAGGGCCTCTTCGAGGTAGCCCCCGCGCATGAGCGACTCGAGGGTGAGGGCGGCGTCGCGCAGCCAGCAGTAGCGGTAGTCCCAGTTGCGCCCGCCCCCCAGCGCCTCGGGCAGCGAGGTCGTGGGCGCCGCGACGATGCCCCCGGTCGCCTCGAAGGTGAGCGCCTTCAGGGTCAGGAGCGAGCGCACGACCTGGTCGCGCCACGGGCCCTCGTAGGTGCAGCGCCCGGCCCACGCGCGCCAGAACGCGTCGGTGTGCTCGAGGGCGTAGTGGGTGTCGAGCGGGGCGGGCGGCTCCTCGTTCGAGGGGTGCCACACGAGGGTGAAGGGGAAGCGCTGGCCGGTCGCGACGCTGAAGTCGGCGACCGTGGTGAGGTTCTTGCCCACCGTCCTCACCCGATGCCAGAGGGCGACGGCGTCGGGACCGGCCGTCAGGCGCAGCAGCCCCGGCGACGAGGTGACCCAGGGCACGGCGTCGCCGTAGTCGAAGCGCAGCGTGAGCTCCAGGGCCATCGCCACGGTGCCCTCGATCCCCTCGACGACGCGCATGAGGTGCGGGTGCGCCACGCCCACGGGCATGAAGTCCGAGACGCGCACGGTCCCGGTCGCCGTCTCGAACTCGGTCTCGAGGACGAGCGAGTCCTCGCGGTAGCGCCGGCGCGTCGCGCGGATCGCCTCGGGGCCGCCGGCGGGCGCGAGCCTCCAGTAGCCGTGGGACTCGGTCCCCACGAGCCGGGCGAAGCACGAGGGCGAGTCGAACTCGGGCAGGCACAGCCAGTCGACGGACCCGTCGGCGCCGACGACGG
>JAKAEP010000049.1 GCA_021818265.1 Actinomycetes bacterium | reverse complement strand
TGCATCGACGAGGTCATGAAGGGCGGCTGGGGGCGCTGGGTCCGCGGGGTGGAGGTCACCGCCGTCACCGTCGCCGACGAGCCCACGAGGCGCTCGGCCAGCGAGGCCGCGGTGGGCGGGGCGAGGACCGTGGCGCCCGAGTCGTCGAGCCGTCCGAGCGCGTCGAAGTTGCGCCCGCTAGCGAGGGCGGCGCCGTCGAGGGACTCGACCGTCGCCTCGAAGGGCGCGGCCGTCCCCAGGGTCGCCGTCACGTCGTGCCACGCGGCCGCGCGGAAGGCCATCCGCTCGCGCTCGCGCTCACAGACCAGGCGGATGGCCACCGACTGGACCCGTCCGGCCGAGCGCGCCTTGTCGACGGCGCGCCACAGGACCGGGGAGACCTCGTAGCCGACGAGTCGGTCGAGGAAGCGCCGGCCCTCCTGGGCGTCGACCAGGCGCAGGTCGAGGTCCCGGGTCGCCTGGACCGCCTTGGCGATCGCCTCGGGGGTGATCTCGTGGAAGACCATCCGCTTGACCGGGACGGTGGGCTTGAGGACCTCGAGCAGGTGCCAGGCGATGGCCTCACCCTCACGGTCCTCGTCGGTGGCGAGGTAGAGCTCCTCGACGCCCTTGAGGGCGGCCTTCAGGTCGGCGACCACCTTCTTGCGGTCGGGCGAGACGACGTAGACCGGCTTGAAGTGGTCCTCGACGTTGATCCCGAGGCGGGCCCACCGCTCCCCCTTGACCGAGGCGGGGATCTCGGCCGCGCTCTGGGGCAGGTCGCGCACGTGCCCCACGGAGGGCTTGACGACGTAGTCCGGCCCGAGCATCGACTGGATGCGGGTCGCCTTGGCGACCGACTCGACGATCACGAGCGCGCGGGCCATCTCACCTCCCTCGGGTTCACGGCGAGTCACCCTATCGCCGGGGCCGTGCGGCGCCGGCCGTGCGCCGGCCGTTCCGGGCGCGGACCAGGGCTAGGCGGAGGAGTGCGGCGCCGCGACGATCTCGTACTGCGGGTTGAGGATGACCGCCTCGCGCCGCAGGGTCGTCACCGTGCCCCTCACCACGAGCCGGGTCCCGCGCTCGATCCCGGGCACGCTCGCCCGCCCCTGGAAGACGAGGGTGATCGAGCCCGAGGGGTCCGCGAGCACGCAGTGCAGCTCGTTGACCCCGGCCTCGTGGTCGATCGCCATCGCGCGCACCCGGCCGGCGACCGCGACGAACTGGCGCTCCACGACGCCGCCGATGGGCACCGAGCCGACCGAGCGCTCGGCCAGCTTGACGTCGGCCTCGAGGTGGCTCGTCTCGCGCACGCCCCCGCGGCTCACCTCGTCGCCCATGGGCTCTTCGATCTCGCGGTCCCCCAGGCGCCGCCGGGTCGCACGGTACGGGATGATCATCGTGGCCGTGCGCGGCACGTGCATCACCGCGCCCGCGATCGCGTCCGCGGTGCGGTCGTGGAGCAGCCGCTGCAGTCGCGAGACGAAGCCCCGCCGGGGCAGGATCACCATGCAGAAGACGTCGGGGTCGCGCACGGCGTCGGCCACCAGCTCCAGGGCGGCGCGGTCGACCCGGCGGTCCTCGCACTCGGCGATCTCCAGGCTGAGACCCTCGCTGCCCGTACCCGACTGGCCCCAGCGCTCCTCGAGCCGCTTGGTGACGGCCGGGTCGATGTCGAAGTGGACCGCGCGGATCGAGTAGGGGTTGAGGGACTTCGCGTAGAGCAGGGCCCGCTCGGTCGGGAGGTCGTAGCTGTCGACGAGGACGATGACTCGGTTCATCCGGATCGCCACCGACGACTTGCCCGAGTTCGACTCGAAGGCGGCCGCCTCGCGCTCGTACTGGCGGTGGAAGCGAATGAGGCCCCAGTACATGATCGGCCCGACCAGCGCGATGATCCACGCGCCCTCGGTGAACTTGGCGATCAGGAAGACGAGCACCACGATGGCCGTCACCGTCGCCGAGAGCCCGTTCAAGACCACACCGAGGCGCCAGCGCCCGACGCGCGTGCGCGAGTGCCGCGCGACCATGCCGGCGCCGGCCAGCGTGAAGCCGGTGAAGACGCCGATCGCGTAGAGGGCGATGAGCGCGTTCACCCGCGCGTCGAACACCACGATGAGCGCCAGGGAGACGATCCCCAGGACGATGATCCCGTTCGAGAACGCCAGGCGGTGGCCGCGCTTGGTGAGCTGTCGCGGGAGGTAGCGGTCGGTGGCGACGTAGTTGGCGAGGAACGGGAATCCGTTGAACGAGGTGTTGCCCCCGGTGTAGAGGATGAGCAGGGTGGCGAACTGCACCAGGTAGTAGATGACGTGACCGAACCCGTGGGCCCCGAAGACGTCGAGCACCTCCTGGGAGACGACCGTCGGTGAGCCGACGTCGTAGGGGACCGCGTGGGTCCACGACGCGAGGAGCGTCGTGCCCACCAGCAAGAAGGCGAGGATGGAGCTCATCACCACGAGCGTGATGCGGGCGTTGTGCGACTCGGGTCGCCGGAAGCTCGCGACGCCGTTGCTGATCGCCTCGAGGCCCGTGAGCGACGAGCCGCCGTTCGCGTAGGCGCGCAGCAGCGTGACGAAGGCGAGGCCCATCAAGAGGCCGTTTCCGGGGTGGCCGAAGCGCCCGTCGATGAGCAGGTGCCGGGCCGGCAGGGGGATCCGCTCGAGCGTGCCGGCGATCTTCTTGTAGTAGCCGATCAGGATCGTGATCCCGAGCATCGCGACGTAGAAGTACGTCGGCAGGGCGAAGTAGCTCCCGGCCTCGCGCAGCCCGCGGAGGTTCCCGAAGATGAGCAGGAGGACTACGGCGACGGTGATCTCGAGCGTGTAGGGCACGAGCGAGGGGAAGGCCGAGGTGAGCGCCGCGGTGCCGGCGCTGCACTGGACGGCGACGGTGACGATGTAGTCGATGAGCAGCGCCACGGCCGCCACCTGGGCCACGCGGGGGCCGAAGTTGTCGCGGGTCACCACGTAGGAGCCGCCGGCGGTCGTGTAGTACTTGATGACGTCGAGGTAGCTCGTCGTCACGAAGACGAGGACCCCGATGATGACGAACATCACCGGCACCACCAGCGAGAAGGCGGCGATCCCGATGAAGGGCGTCATCTGGGTGAGGATCTCCTCGGTGCCGTACGCCGAGGACGAGATGCAGTCGGGCGCCAGCACCCCCAGGGCGATCGCCCGGTTCAGGCGCTCGCCGGCGAGCTGCTCGGTGACGAGCGGCCGGCCCAGGAAGAAGCGCTTGAGACGGTAGTCCCATGACTCGGGGTAGACCTGAGCGAGGTTCGCGTGCGAGGTGAGGGCCTGCGCACGCCGAGGACGCGAGTGCGGCGAGCCGGGCACGGTGACGATACTAAGGCAGCGCCCGCCCGATTCCCGGGTGGCCCGAGCCGCGAAAGCCCGGGAGTTGCACGCAAAACGGGCGTTGTGGTGGGATGAGTCGGTGCATATCATCGTGGTCGGCTGCGGCCGGGTGGGCTCCGAGTTGGCCATGGAGCTCTCCGACGAGGGCCACTCGGTGGTCGTGATCGACAAGAACCGCGACAGCCTGCGCCGGCTCACCCACTTCCAGGGCAAGACCATCATCGGCTCGGGGTTCGACCGCGACGTCCTCTTCCAGGCCGAGGCCGCCCGGGCCGACGCCCTGGCCGCGGTGACCAGCGGCGACAACTCGAACATCCTGTGCGCGCGGATCGCCCGCGACCACTACCAGATAAAGAGTGTCGTCGCGCGGATCTACGACCCCAACCGGGCCGAGATCTACATGAAGCTCGGCATCCCCACGGTCGCGACGTCGTCGTGGACCACGGGCCAGGTCAAGCGCTGGCTCCTGCCGACCGACTCGTCGATCAGCTGGTCCGACGCCGCGGGCACGGTCCACTTCGTGGAGCGCATCGTGCCCGACGCGCTCGCGGGCCGGCCGGCCACGGGCTTCTCCATCGGCGACGACGTCCGGCTCGTCGGCGTCGTGCGCGGGGGCGTCGGCCGGCTCGACGTCGAGGGGCTCTTCGCCCAGGAGGACGACATCCTCGAGTTCATGGTCACCTCCGAGGGCCTCGCGCGGCTCTCGGCCCTGCTCGAAGGGCGGCCGGCGTGAAGGTCGTCATCGCCGGCGGCGGGTCGGTGGGCACCGCCATCGCCACGGACCTCGTCGACCGCCACCACGAGGTCACCCTGCTCGAGCAGGTGCCCGCGACGGCCGAGAAGCTCAGGTCCCAGCTGCCGGCCGTCACCGTCGTGGCCGCCGACGCCTGCGAGTTCGCCTCCCTCGCCGCGGCCGACGTGCGCGGCGCCGACGTGATGATCGCCGCGACCGGCGACGACGAGGACAACCTCGTCGTGAGCTGGCTCGCCAAGCAGGAGTTCGGGGTGCCCCACGTCATCAGCCGCGTGAACAACGCGCGCAACGAGTGGCTCTTCACCGAGTCCTGGGGGGTGGACGTCTCGGTCTCGACGCCGAGCCTGATCACCTCGCTCGTCGACGAGGCGGTCGAGGTCGGCGCGGTGATCCAGTTGATGACCTTCGCCCACGGCAAGATGTGCCTGCTCGAGGTCACCCTCGACGAGCGCTCGCCCGCGGTGGTCGGGGACCTCACCCTCGACGAGCTCCGTCTGCCCGACTCGGTCCGGGTGGTCGCCGTGGTGCGCAACGAGACCCCGCTGGTGCCCTCGCCGAGCATGCACTTCCTCATCGACGACCACGTGGTCCTGATGGCCCGCGCCGACTCCCGGGACGAGTGCTCGACCGTGTTCGTGGGCTGAGCCCTCGGTCCGCGGACCTACCATTGGGGCGTGCGCGCGGCGTTCTTCGACCTCGACAAGACGGTCATCGCCAAGTCGTCGCTGCTCGCCTGGGGCCCTGAGCTCCACGCCCGGGGCCTGCTGCACCGTCGCACCCTCGTCGGGGCGGGCATCGCGCAGTTCTGGTTCCAGCGCTTCGGCGCCGGCGACAAGCGCCTGGACCGCGTCCGACAGGCGGTGCTCAAGGTCACCCGGGGCTGGAGCCGCGACCAGATCCGCGACATGGTGCGCGAGACCGTCAACAAGGTGATCGAGCCGCTGCTCTACGCCGAGGCCCTCGAGCTGATCGACCACCACCTGGCCCAGGGCGACGAGGTCTACCTCGTCTCCTCGGCGCCCGCGGAGATCGTCGAGCCCTTCGCCGAGGTCCTTCACCTCACCGGGACGATCTCGTCGATCGCGCGCGTCGACGACGAGGGCCGCTTCACCGGCGAGATGACCTTCTTCGCCCAGGGCCCCCACAAGGCCGAGGCCATCCGCGAGCTGGCGGCGCGCCAGGGCATCGACCTCGCCGACTCCTTCGCCTACTCCGACTCGATCTCCGACGTGCCGATGCTCGACGTCGTGGGCCACCCCTACGTCGTCAACGCCGACCGGGCCCTCGCCCGCCTGGCCCAGGAGCGCTCCTGGCCCCAGCTCACCTTCAGCCACCCGGTCACGGCCCTCAGCCGGACGCGTTCGCACACGCCCGTCGTGGTCTCGGCCGCCCTCGGGGTGGCCGCGGCGACCGCCCTCGGGGCGGTCGGACTGCGCAACCAGCGCCGCTAGAGCGTCAGCAGGTCGCGCGCCCCGGTGTCCGAGGAGGGGTGGCGCAGCTTCGACATGGCGCGCGCCTCGATCTGGCGGATGCGCTCGCGCGTGAGGTTCATCTCGGCGCCCACGTCCTCCAGGGTGCGGATCTCCCCGGCGCCGTCCAGGCCGAAGCGCATGCGTAGGATCTTCTGCTCGCGCTCGTCGAGGGGCTCGAGGAGCTTCTCGATGGCCGCCGGCATCATCTTGACCGCCGCGACGTCGAAGGGCGACTCGGCCGAGCGGTCCTCGACCACGTCGCCGAGCTCGGCGTCGCCGTCCTCGCGCAGCGGCTCGCTCAGCGAGATCGGCTCCGAGCGGAAGCGCAGCGCCTCGATGAGCTTGTCCTCGGGCATCTCGCACTCCTCGCAGAGCTCCTTGATGGTCGGCGGGCGGCCGAACTTGAGCTCCGAGCGCGACTGGGCCTTCTGGACGCGCGCGAGGGTGTCCCCCGCGTGCACCGGGAGCCGGATGGTCCGCCCGGTGTTGGCGATGCCACGGGTGATCGCCTGGCGGATCCACCACGTGGCGTAGGTCGAGAACTTGAACCCCTTGCGCCAGTCGAACTTCTCCACGGCGTGCATCAGCCCGAGGTTGCCCTCCTGGATGAGGTCGAGCAGCGGCAGCCCGGAGGCCTGGTACTTCTTGGCGATCGAGACGACCAGGCGCAGGTTCGACTGGACGAAGTCGCGCTCGGCCTGCTCGCCCCGGTGGGCGGCGCGCTTCAGGGACTGCTTGCGGCTGGGGGTGAGCTTCACCTTCTTGTCGGTCTCGGCCGACTCGAGCTCGGCGCGCGCCTCGCGCCCCTCTTCGATCGCCTGGGCCAGGCGGACCTCGTCGTCCTTGGTGAGCAGCGAGTACTGCCCGATGTCGGACAGGTACAGGCGGACGAGGTCCTCGTCGTCGCGGTCGATGCGGTCCTTGGCCATGGCTCCCCTTGGTCTCACTGCGCGCCCGGCCGTTCTCCCCGGGCACCTATAGGTATACGGAGGGGTGCAACCCGCCCTGATCAGCGAAAACTCTCGCCGTATCCGTCGTCGTCGAGTCTACGGGCCAGGGCGGCGAACCCGTCCGCCCCCTCCCCGCCCGCCTCCAGGCCCTCGGCCGCGCGCGCGCAGCGCCAGACGGCCGCCACGACGGCGTCGCTCGCCGCCGACGAGGCGGCCCGGCCGCCGTCGTCGAGGGGCTCCCCGTCGGGCTCCTCGCGGGCGTCGCGCAGCGAGACGAGGACCCGGGGTCCCACGAGGCTCGTCGCCACCGCGAGCGAGAGCCGTCCGCTCGGGTCGAGTCGGGCGGCCGCCGCGAAGGCCTCGACGATCGCGGCGAGAGGCGCCGCCGGCTCGCCGCCGAGGCGCTCGCGCCAGGCCAGCGCGGCCCCGCCGACGGCCCGGGCGGCCTCGTAGAGGGCGACGGCCGCCGCGTCCTCGCCCGCGCGCGGCGCGGCCTCGCCGAGGCCGCGGTAGAGGCCGTCGAGCACCCCGAGCAGGACCCGCTCGCGCTCGAGGACGCTCACGGCTCCTCGGGCCGGAAGGCGTTGGTGATGGGCATGCGTCGGTCGCGCCCGAAGGCCTTGCGCGAGATCCTCACCCCGGGCGGGGTCTGGCGGCGCTTGTACTCGGCGTGGTCGACCAGGCGCACGATCCGGCGCACCAGGGCCGGGTCGTGGCCGAGCGCGATCATCTCCTCGGCCGTGGCGTCGTCGTCGACGTAGAGCTCGAGCAGCGGGTCGAGGACCTCGTAGGGCGGCAGCGACTGCACGTCGAGCTGGCCGGGCCGCAGCTCGGCCGAGGGGGGCTTGTCGAGCACCGACGCCGGGATCGGCTCGGGGTCGCCCAGCTCACGGGCCCGCTCGTTGCGGAAGCGCGCCAGCTCGTAGACGGTCACCTTGGAGACGTCCTTGATGACGGCGAAGCCGCCCGCCGAGTCGCCGTAGATCGTGAAGAAGCCGACCGCGAGCTCGGACTTGTTGCCCGTCGTGAGCACGATCGCCCCGGTCGCGTTGGATATCGCCATCATCAAGACCCCGCGCACCCGGCTCTGGAGGTTCTCGTCGGTCAGCCCCGGCGGCTCCTCCCCGAGGGCGTCGGCGACGAGCTCCGAGAGCGCGGCGTGCGCCGGCTCGATCGGCAGGGTGGTCAGCTCGATGTCGAGGCGCTCGGCGAGGTCGACCGCGTCGGACACCGAGCCCTCCGACGAGTAGCGGCTCGGCATGGCGATCCCGCGCACGCTGCGCGCGCCGACGGCGTCGACGGCGATCGTCGCGACGAGCGAGGAGTCGATGCCCCCCGAGACGGCGACGAGGGCCTCGGTGAAGCCGTTCTTGCGCAGGTAGTCGCGGGTCCCGGTGACCAGGGCCTGGTAGACCTCCTCGATCTCGGTGAGGCGCGGCTCGACGCGGTTGAGAAGGTGGGTCGGGGTCTCCTCGCGCGCCGGGGTCACCAGGGGGACCCCGGCGGAGGACTCGCGCGCCTCGACCTGGGCCACGAGGATCTCCTCGCGGAAGGCCCCGGCGCGCGCGACGACCTCGCCGCGGGCGTCCACGACCACGCTCTGGCCGTCGAAGACCAGTTCGTCCTGGCCGCCGGTGAGGTTCACGTAGGCGATGGGACAGCCCGTCTCTCGGGCCCGGGCGCGCAGCATGGCCTCGCGGTCGTCCTGGCGCAGGCGCGCGAACGGCGAGGCGTTCGCCACCACGAGAGCCGTCGCCCCCGCGCGCACCAGCTCGAGCGCCGGCCCGTCGTCGAGCCACACGTCCTCGCACACGAGCAGACCCACCGCCACGCCCCGCACGTTGACCACGGCGCCGGCGCCCACGCCCGAGTGGAAGTACCGGCGCTCGTCGAAGACGTCGTAGTTGGGCAGGTAGCGCTTGGCCGTCACGGCCACCACCCCGCGCTCGTCGAGGGCCGCCAGCACGTTGGCGACGTGGGCCCGCTGCTCGAAGCCGGGGACCCGCGCGACGTCGCGCGCGTCGCTCGAGGGCTCGAGGGCCACCCCGTAGGCGCCCTCGGGCACGGCCGTGCCCACCAGGACCGGCGCCAGACCGTCGGAGGTGGCCAGCGCCTCGAGCGCGGCCTGGCTCGCCTCGACGAAGCCCTCCTTCAACAAGAGGTCCTCGGGCGGGTAGCCCATCAGGGCGAGCTCGGGGGTGACGACGAGGTCGGCGCCGAGGACCTGGGCCTGGCGCCGCGCGCGCGTGATCGAGGCGACGTTCGCCTCGAGGTCCCCGACCACGGCGTCCATCTGGGCGAGGGCGAGGCGCACGGTGGCCACGGGGTGAGCCTACCGGCGCCGCGCGA
>JAKAEP010000048.1 GCA_021818265.1 Actinomycetes bacterium | reverse complement strand
GTGATGCCCTGGGCCGAGAGGGCGTTGACGAGGCCCTCGGCGACCCCGAGGTCGACGAAGGTCTGGGTGGTGGCGTAGGCGTCCTCGGGGGCCGCCACGTTCTCTAGGGTCTCACTCACGGTGTGGGGTCGTTTCTCGGTCGGACCCGTAACCGTCGTCGAAGAGAAGGGCCCTCGCTCGCACTCGAGCTCGCCCCTAGTCTACGTGACGTCCCCGTCCGTCACGCCCCAGGAAGAGAGATGGCCCGACTCGAGCCCGGAACGCGCGCCCCCGCCTTCTCCCTGCCCAACCAGGACGGCACGCCCGTGTCGCTGCGCGATTTCGCCGGCGAGCGCGTCGTCCTCTACTTCTACCCCGCCGACGACACCCCGGGCTGCACCACCGAGGCCTGCCAGTTCAACGACCTCCTCGCGAGCTTCCGGGGGCTCGCGGTGAGGGTGCTCGGCGTCTCGCCCGACGGCCCGGCGTCGCACCGGGCCTTCCGGGAGAAGTACGGTCTCGACTTCGACCTCCTCTCGGACGAGGAGCGAGTGATCATGGAGGGGTACGGCGCCTACGGCGAGAAGACCCTCTACGGCAAGAAGGTCCTCGGGGTGATCCGCTCGACCGTCGTGATCGGTCCCGACGGGCGCGTGGAGCACGCCTTTTACGGAGTGCGCGCGAACGGCCACGCCGGTCGGGTGCTCGCGAGCCTGCGCTGACCGGGGCCCGCGGGGCGCGCGACCGGCCGGCCGTTCGCGCGCGCCGCCGGCGCTCGGTAGTCTCGGCGGCGCGGCACCGCCGCACGAGGGGAGGCACCATGGCGAGACGGCACCTTCGGGGAGCACTGCTCATGACCGGGGCACTGGTCCTCGTGGCCTCGGCGAGCGCCGGGGCCGTCGCGCACACCAGTCGGTCGGGCCCGACGGCGAAGGTCACCCCGCACCTCGCGGCGACCGGCAACGCGGCGGCCATCGCCTTCTACCGCAAGGTCGTCGCCGCCACCAACGCGCAGAGCTCCGTCCAGTACACCTACAGCGCCGCCCAGACCCTGGTGCGGGTGAAGAACCTCGGCGGGGGCCGGCTCAACTGGCTGATGGCCGACCCGCCCAAGGCCGGCTACAACCCGGCCATGGGCTCGGTGTGGGCGGGGGCGATCCACGGCCGCACGACCTTCGTCGCCCAGACCGTCCTCCCCACGAGCGCCGCGGACGGCTACATCTCATTCGAGCTCGTCCTCACGCCCCGGGGCGAGGTGATGCTGTCGCCCCCGAGCTCATCCCAGGCCTGTCTGGGGCGCACCACCGGCAAGCCCTACGTCGGCCTCTACACCCGGACGGGGGAACCCATCGGGGCCGGCCTCTTGGGCCGGTTCTCCCCGCTGCGCCGGGTGGGCGACACCGTCTACGTGACCTCGACCTACCCCTGGGGCGCCCAGACCGCGATCGAGGTGGACACGATCTCGGCGACCACCTACCTGCCGAGCCGCTCGGTGGTCCACGTCCTCCCCCACCACGGGATCCCCGGCTTCACCTTCGCCCAGGACAGCATCACGTGGGGGACGACGGCCCCCGCCCCGCCGGTCTCGACCGGGGTCTGCGCGACCTACCTGTCGTCGATCCGGTGACCGACGGCCCTGGGCGCGGCCCGGGCCGGCCCGCCCGAGCGCCCGGACGCTCTCAGGACCCCCGCGACCGCCCCGTGAGGTCGGCGTAGGCCCTCACCGCGACGAGCGTTGGTAGCGTCTCTCGACGGATCTCTACGGGGAGGGTCATGGCGTCACGACTTCGCAGGTCGAGGCTCGTCGTCGCGGTCGCCGTCGTGGCGACACTAGGACTGGTCGGCACGTGGGCGGGGGCGACGCTCCATCAGCACGCGCCCGCGACGCGCGAGTTCCACGGCTGCCTGGGACGCACGACCCACACGCTCACCAACGTCTACCTCGCGCCGGGCCACCGGTGCCCCGCCGGCGCGAGCGCCATCACCTGGAGCGAGCGCGGCCCCCGCGGTGCACGGGGCGCCCCCGGCGCGAGCATCGTCACGAGCGGCGCCGTCCCGAGCGGCGCCTGCGCGAACGGCGACACCGACCTCGACCTCCAGAGCGACGAGGTGTACACCTGCGCCGGCTCGTCGTGGAGCGACTCGGGCGCGAGCCTGAGGGGCGCCCCGGGCACCCCCGGCGGGCCGGGCCCCGCCGGTGCTCCTGGTCCGACCGGCCCCGTGGGTCCCCAGGGCGTGCCCGGCGCCACCGGCCCGGGCGCGGTCGTCTACTCGTCGCCCGGGAGCTACGCCTACAACCCACCGGCGGGGATCACCTGGATCGAGGTCGTCGCCATCGGGGCCGGCGGCGGCGGAGGTGACAGCGTGACGAGCTCGGGTAGTGGCGGGGGCGGGGGCGCCCTCGTCACGGCCCTCCTGCCCGCGGCGTCCTGCACGGTCGTCGTCGGGACCGGCGGTGCGGGCGCACCCAGCAATCTCGAGCCCGACGGCTACGACGGATCCACCACCACGGTCACCTGCCTCCACGGTGCGATTAGCGCCGGCGCGGGAGGCGGCGGGGGTGCCCCGGGGACGACGAGCGGAGGGAGCGGCGGGGTCCCGAACTTCTTCGGCGCGGCCATCGGCGTCTCGAGCCACGACGGCGCCTCGGGTGGTGGATCGGGGACGGGGTGCGGTGGCAACACGGCCGCCGGTGGCGACAGCGGCGGCGGCACGGGCGGGGAGACCTTCGGCACCTCCTGCTCGAGCAGCGGGGTCGGCGTCGGCGGTGGCGGGGATAGCTCCGTGTACAACCCCTTAGGGGCCGGCGACCCCGGTGGCAACGGCTTCGTCGAGGTCATCCCGGTGTCGAACGGGAGCTAGGGCGCCCGCTTCGTGCGGCCGGCGCGCCGTAGTGCGCGCCAACGGTGCCACAGCCCGAACCCGAGCCCGAGGACGATCAGGATCGCGATGGGGTACTCGGCCGCGTGCGCGTCGTGGGAGACCGCGCCCCAGCTCGACCCCGCCGCGACGCCCAGCCCGGCGAGGAGGGCCGCCCAGGCGAGCGAGCCCACCGCCGTGAGCGCCCAGAAGCGCCGGCGGTCCATCTCGGCGACGCCGGCCGGCAGCGAGATGAGCCCGTGGACGACCGGCACGAGGCGCCCCACGAGCACGGTGACGGCGCCCCATCGCGCGAAGAACGCCTCGGCGCGCTCGAGGTCGTGATGGCTAAGGAGGAGCCACTTGCCGTAGCGCTCGACGAGCGCGCGCCCGACGAGCCGGGCGACCTCGTAGGCGCCGGCCGCCCCGAGCACCGAGCCCACCGTCGCGTAGGCGAGCACCGGGCCGAGGCCCATCTGGACGCGCCCGGTGACCCCGGACGTGCACAGCGCCCCCGCGAGGACGTAGAGGACCTCGGTCGGCACCGGCAAGCACAGCCCGCTCGCCACCGAGAGCGCGAAGAGCGCGAGATAGCCGTCGTGGGTGACGAACGACTCCATCGATCCGGCCCCTAGCGCTGGTGGCGCGGGCACCAGTAGGTGGTGCGCCCGCCGATCGTCGCCCTCGCCATCGCCTCGCCGTCGAGCGGGCACACCCCCCCGCGCAGCCGGGCCTCCATGTGGTCCCCGAGGTGGGAGCCGCCGCGCCGGGCGAGGGTGCGCGTCGTCGAGCGCAGCGCCCGATAGAGCGCCGCGCGGCGGTCGTCGTCGAGCCGGCCGACGGGGGTGCGCGGGTCGATCCCGGCCCGGAAGAGGGCCTCGTCGGCGAGGAGGTTGCCGACCCCGGCCACGCGCGACTGGTCGAGGAGACGGGCCTTCACGGCCGGGCCCTCGCCGCGCTCGGTGCGCAGCGCCGCGTCGAGCTGGCGCCGGGTGAGGGTGAGCGCGTCGGGGCCGAGGGCCCCGAGGTCGGGGTCGACCTCCACGCGCGCGAGCCGGCGCGGGTCGTGCACGACCAGGCGCCGCCCGTCGGCGAACTCGAGCCCGCCGCGGACCCACTCCTCCTTGAAGTTGTGCGGCCCGTAGAAGAGGCCCTCGACGCCGGCCTTCGTGTCGAGCAGCAGCACGCCGGTCATCCCGAAGCGGACCCCGAGGGTCGGCCCGTCGGTCTCGAGCAGGAGGAGCTTGCCGCGTCGGTCGGTGCCGGTAACCGTGAGCCCCCTCACGGCCCGGGCCCAGGTCGCCGGGGAGGCCAGCTTCTTCGCGAGGTAGCCGTCGGCCCAGCCGCGCACCACTGGCGCGCCCACGACCTGGTCGGCGAGGCGCCGGTAGGACTCGACTTCGAGGATCTCGGGCACCCGGCGCAGCGTACCCTCGGTCGGCCCGAGGACCCCGCTCACTAGTGTTGACCCGTGCCCGACAAGCCCCACTGGCGACAGCTCTTCAAAGAGGTGGTGACCTCCGGGCTGTGCACCGGGTGCGCCGCGTGCGTCGTGGCCTGCCCGCACCCGGTGCTCGACTACAACGACCGCGACGGCGTCTACCGCCCCTTCCACCTCGACATCGACGGCGGCCCCGAGGACTGCACGCACGGCGAGAAGGGCTGCACGATGTGCACCCGGGCCTGCCCGCGCTTTCGGACCTGGGAGAGCGAGATCGACTTACACCGCTTCGCCCGGGAGCGCGACCCCGAGGAGGTCTTCGGGGTCGGCGACGTGCTGCTCGCGCGCGCGTCGGACCCCGAGCTCGCGGCCGTCGGCCAGGACGGCGGGTTCGTCTCGGCGCTGCTCGTCTACGCCCTCGAGCACGACGTCATCGACGCGGCCCTCGTGAGCGCCCTCGAGGGCGACGGCTCGAGCTGGCGCGCGGTGCCCGCGGTCGCGCGCACCCGCGACGACGTCGTCGCGACGTCGGGCTCGCGCTACACCTACTCGGCCAACCTGCTCGCCTACGACGAGGCCGTCGAGGGCGGGGCCGAGCGCATCGCCCTCGTGGGCATGGGCTGTGCGGCCTCGGCGCCGGGCGCGATGCAGGCCCGCAAGGCCGGCAAGGTCGCTCGCCGGCTAGGCCTCACCATCGGCCTGCTCTGCTCGAAGACCTTCGACGACGCGATCTTCTCCGAGCTCTTCGAGGCCCGCTACGGGATCGCGCGCGCCGACATCGTCAAGATGAACATCAAGGGCGTCTTCCAGATATGGACCCGCGACGGCGGCTACTACGAGGTGCCCCTCAAGGAGGCCCACGACTTCACCCGCGAGGGCTGCCTGCGGTGCCCCGACTTCGCGGCCGAGCACGCCGACATCTCGGCCGGGGGCATCGGCGCCTTCGGGGAGTGGACCCTCGTCGTCGTGCGCACCGACCAGGGCCGCGCGCTGCTCGAGCGCCTCGTCGCCGACGGCGCCGTCGAGACCCGCCCCGGCGACGACGACCCCGGGGCCGTCGCCCTGCTGCGCAAGCTCGCACGCGTCTCGCGCCGGCGCTGGCCCGAGGGGGCCGACCCCGCGCCGCGCCGGCTGCCCGTGGTGGCCGGCTAGCCCCGTGGCCCGCCCCACCACCCTCGTCCTGGTGCGCCACGGCGCCACGACCACGACCGGCCAGGTGCTACCCGGACGGGCCCCGGGGCTGCACCTCGCCGAGGCCGGGCGCGCCCAGGCCGAGGCCGCGGCCACGGCAATCGCCCGGCTCAAGCCCCGACCCCGGGCCCTCTACACATCCCCTCTCGAGCGCGCCCGCGAGACCGCCGCGCCCATCGCCGCGGCCCTCGGGCTGCGCGCGCACGTCGAGCGGGGACTCAACGAGTGCGACTTCGGCGCGTGGACGGGCAAGCGCCTCGCGAACCTCGCGCGCCGGGCCGAGTGGCGGACCGTCCAGCACGCGCCCTCCTCCTTCCGCTTCCCCGAGGGCGAGTCCTTCGCCGAGATGCAACAGCGCGTCTGGGCGGCCCTGGAGCGCCTGGCCGCGCGACACCGCGGCCAGAGCGTCGTCTGCGTGAGCCACGCCGACCCCATCAAGGCGGCCGTCACCTTCGCCCTCGGCGTGCCCCTCGACCTCTTCCAGCGCACGGTGGTCTCGCCCGCCTCGATCAGCGTCGTGACCGTGGGCGCCGGCGCGCCCGTCGTGCTCTGCGTGAACGCCAACACCCTCGAGCGACTGGCGCCCTCGTGAACTACGAGTTCGACGCCCCCGACAAGGTCATGGTCGGCGCCCGCGGCGAGGTCGGCAACCGCCTCTTCCTCCTCCAGGTCCGCCAGGGCCGGCGCCTCGTCGTCGTCAAGTGCGAGAAGGCCCAGCTCCAGGCGTTCGCCGAGTGGGTCGGCCCGGCCCTCGAGTCGCTGGGACGGCCCGGCCACCTGCCCGAGGACCTCGCGCTCGAGCCCGAGTACTCGCCCGACCTCGTGGCCGGGGACATCGCGGTGGCCCTGGACGAGGAGGGCCGCGCCGTCGAGATGACCGTCGAGTCGGTCGACGAGGACTCGACGCTCCACGTGCGCCTGAGCGCCGAGTGGGCCGGGGCGCTCGCCATCGCGATCACCCGGCTGGTCCAGGCCGGCCGCCCGCCCTGCCCGCTGTGCGGCGGGCCCCTCGACCCGCGCGGCCACGACTGCCCCCGCACCAACGGCCACGCCGCCCCCCTGCGCTAGGCGATGACCCGCGACGAGGAGCGTCGCCTCCTCACCGAGGGCGAGGTCGAGATCGAGGGGGTCATCGCCGGCTCCTCCAACCAGGCCCTCCTCGTGACCGTGCGCGCCGACGGCGCCGAGGGGCTCGCCTGCTACAAGGCCGAGGCCACCGAGCGGCCCCTGTGGGACTTCCCGGGCGGCCTGTGGCGCCGCGAGGTCGCCGCCTACGAGCTCGACCGGGCCCTCGGGACCGACCTCGTGCCCACCACCGTCGGGCGCGCGGACCTGCCCCTCGGGGCCGGCTCGCTGCAGTGGTGGGTCGACGACAACGGCGAGGACCACTACTTCACCCTGCGCGCCCGACCCGAGCTCGAGGCGTGGCTGATGCGCCTGGCGGCCTTCGACGTCGTGGCGAACAACGCCGACCGCAAGTCGGGCCACGTGCTCTTCGACGGGACACGCCCCTGGGCGATCGACAACGGCCTGTGCTTCCACGAGCACGACAAGCTGCGCACCGTCGTCTGGGAGTTCGCCGGGCGGCCGGTGCCCGGCGAGCTTCTCGGGCGCCTCGCGCGCGTGGGCGCCGGCGAGGTGGGCGATCTCGCCCGCTGGGTCGACCCGGGCGAGCTGGCCCTCACCGAGCTGCGGGCCGAGGCGCTGGCCGCGGCCGGGGCGTACCCGGTGCCCGACGAGTCGGGCGACTGGCCGCCCTACCCCTGGCCCCTCGTCTAGGCCCCGGCCCCTTGCGCCGGGCCCCCCTCCAGGAGGGCGTAGGTGGCGACGGCCCCGGCCGCGAAGATCGCGGCGGCCCACCACAGCGCGACGTTGTAGCCGTGCAGCGCGGCCCCCGACGCGTCGGCGGGGTCGGCCGCGAGCGCGCGCGCCGAGACGATGGCCGCCACGCTCGAGAGCAGGGCCGTGCCGAGCGAGGCGCCGATCTGCTGGAAGGCGACCACGAGCGCCGAGGCGGCCCCGGCGTCGCGCGCCTCGACCCCGGCCGTCGCGCCCGCGACGGCCGGGGCCACCACGAGGCCGAGACCGAGCCCCACGACGAAGAGGCCGGGGGCGACCTTGGTGAGGTACCCGCTCGCCGCGTCGAGGCGGGTGAAGAGCACGACCCCGAGGGCGGCGAGGAAGAGCCCGACCGGCACGAGGGACTTGGGCCCCGTCGTGTGCATCAGGCGCCGGCTCGCGAAGGTGGCCGAGAAGATGACCGCCCCCACCAGCGGGGCGAAGGCGAGGCCGGCCTCGAGCGGGGTGAAGCCGAGCGTGCCCTCGAGGTAGTACGAGAGCAGGAGGTAGATCGCGAACAGGGCCGTCCCGGCGAGCCCGAGGGCGAGGAAGCTGCCCCCACGGGTCCGCCCGAGCAGGACCCGCAGGGGCACCAGGGGGTCGAGTGCGCGCGCCTCGCGCGCGACGAAGAGCGCGAGCAGGGCCCCGCCCCCGACGAGCGGGGCGAGCGTCGCCGGCGCGAGCCACGCGGCGTTCGTGGCGTGGGCCAGTCCGAAGACGACCCCGACGAGCCCGAGCGTCGACAGGCCCGCCCCGGCGACGTCCAGCCGGCCGCGCGGCCCCCGGCTGTCCTCGAGGACGAGGACCACCCCCACCAGGGTCACCGCGGCGACGACCGCCCCGGCGTAGAGGCACCACCGCCACGTCGCCCACTGGGTGAGCGCCCCGCCGACGAGGAGCCCCAGGGCCGCGGCGGTGACCCCCAGGACCCCGTAGAGGGTCAGGGCCCGCGCGCGGTCCCGGGCGAGGTCGAACGTGGTCGTGAGGGCCGCGAGCGCCGCCGGGGCGATGACGGCAGCGAGGGCCCCCTGGGCGACGCGTGCGACGAGCAGGACGGCGAACGTGTGGGCGAGCCCGCCCACCACCGAGGCGCCCGCGAAGCCCGCGAGGCCGACGACGAGCAGCCGGCGGCGCCCGAAGAGGTCCGAGAGTCGCCCCCCGAGGGGCAACAAGGAGCCGAAGGCGAGCAGGTAGGCCGTCACGAGCCACTGGCGGTCGGCCGGCGAGAAGCGCAGCGCCCGCGCCGCGTCACCGAGGGCGACGTTCACGATCGTGGTCTCGAGCAGGACCAGGAGCTCGGCGAGCCCGAGGGTGGCGAGGACCCACCGGTGCGCGCTCGACCCCGGGCCCCGCGCCTCCGACATGGGACCAGCCTAAGGACTCGCCGCGCGCGCGACGGGACCCTGGCGGGCCCCCGGTCTCGGGGCCGGCCGAGGACTCCCGCGCCGGCCGGGGTCGGCTCAGCGGGCCTTGAGCCGCTCGATGAGGGCGGGCAGGACCTTGTGGACGTCGCCCACGATCCCGAGGTCGGCGATCTGGAAGATCGGCGCGTCGGGGTCCTTGTTCACCGCCACGATGTTCTTCGAGCCCTTCATGCCCACCATGTGCTGGGTCGCGCCCGAGATGCCGC
>JAKAEP010000009.1 GCA_021818265.1 Actinomycetes bacterium | reverse complement strand
GACGACCTCGATCCCCTCGTGCTCGGCGGGCACCTGCAGGGCCACGAAGGGCCAGGGGCGCACCTCGCCGGCGAGGTGCGCGAGGTAGAAGGCCGTCGCCTCCTCGGTCCCGGCCGACGTCGCCACCCCGGGGGCGAGGCGGCGGAACCGCTCGAGGGCGCGGTCGTGGAAGGAGGCGACGATGACCCGCTCGAGCGCCCCGTGCGCGCGCAGCGTCTCGGCGAGGAGCCCCTCGTAGGGCTCGACCTCGGGGTCGGTGCCCTTCACGTCGAGGTTGACGAGCACGTCGGGGAAGGCCTCGAGGACCTCCTCCAGGGTGGCCACCCCGAGCCGGCGGTCGCGAGGGGCGAGCCCGCGCAGCCGGTACGCCCCGGGCTCGCGGCCCGGCGAGACGTCTTCGCCCTCGACCCACCAGTAGGCGTTGTCGAGCTCGCGCACCTCGGCGAGGGTCAGGTCGGCGATCGCGCCGGTGGCCTGGGTCGTGCGCTCCACGGTCGCGTCGTGGCAGACGACGAGGTGCCGGTCGCGCGTCGCGTGCACGTCGAGCTCGAGGGCGCTCGCCCCCGCGCCGAGCGCGGCCGCCATCGCCCAGAGCGTCGAGGACGGCCCCTCGAAGGAGCCCCCTTGGTGGGCGAAGGCGACGACCCGCCGCTCCAGCCAGGCGGTCACCGGGCCGGCAGTCCCTCGGGGTAGAGCTTGAGGCGCATCCGGTACTCGATGTAGAAGGCCAGCCCGGGCACGAAGCCGGCCAGCAGCATCCCCGCGAGCAGCAAGAAGTTGAGCCGGAACCTCATGACCAGGTTGAAGCACATGATCATGTAGATCGGGTACAGCACCACCCCGTGGCCCACGCCCACCACCTCGACGAACCAGAAGAGGTGCTTCCAGAGGGTGAGGTCGACCGTGTGCAGCGCGAGGGTCGCGAAGAGGATGAGCAGCGTCGTCCCGGTGACGAACGACATCGTCCGGTAGCGCCGGAACGTGGCCTCCATCAGTGGCCGAAGAGGCGCCGCTTGGGCTGGCGCGTGAGCTGGGCCAGGTGGTCGTTGTAGGCGGCGAGCGCCGGGTCCTCCTCGGTGCGGTGCGCCTCGCGCGCCGCCTGGGCGGCGGCGCGCATCTCGGCCTCGTAGGCCCGGCGGCCCTCGAGCTCGTCCTCGCTCGGGCGCTCCAGGTGCAACAGCGCGTACCAGCCGAGCACGCCCAGCACGGCGAGCAGCGGCCACTCGATGGCGTAGAGGTAGCTCAGCTGGTTGCCGTGGACCGCCCGGCCGACCTGCCACCAGTCCGCCGCCGTGCAGCCGGCGAGCCACGCGACCAGAGCGAGGTGCAACACGAGCGCCCGCGCTGAGAGGTACCGACGCACGCGGTCAGTGTACCGACTGGCTCGGCGCTCCCCCCGGCCTCCTAGACTGGCTCGGTGCCCGGAATGACCCGGCCGCCCGCGTTCTCCTGGCACGACCTCGGGGAGTGGCACCTCGGTGTCCTGCCGATCCTGCTGCTGCTCGCCGCGGCCTACCTCTACCTGCGCGGCGTCGCGCGGGCCGGCGACTGGCCCCGCGAGCGCACCGTGTGCTTCATGGCCGGGGTCGTCGTGACCTTCCTCGCCACCGAGTCCGTCCTCGGGGTCTACGACATGGCCTACTTCAGCGTGCACATGATTCAGCACCTCTTGCTGATCATGGTGGCGGCCGTCCTCTTCGCCCTCTCGGCCCCCCTCGACCTGGCCTACCGCGCCGGCAACGGCCTCATCCGGCGCGTCCTCGACAGCCGCGCCGTCACGCTCGTGACCCACCCCCTCGTCGGCTTCGGGCTCTACTTCGCCTTCATCCCGGCGACCCATCTGACCAACTTCATGAACCTGATGATGGAGCACGAGTGGGTCCACCACCTCGAGCAGGTCGCCTTCTTGGTCGTGGGCTACCTCTTCTTTCGCCCCGCGTTCGGGCTCGAGCGCGGCCGCACGCTCCACCCGGGGCTGCGGATCGTCTACGTGATGGCCGCCGTGCCGGTCGACACCTTCACCGGGCTCGCCCTCAACATGACCCGCAGCGTCCCCTTCCCCGCCTACGCCTCGATGACCCCGCGCGGCGCGACGTCCGCCTGGGCCCTGTCGAACATCCACCTCGGCGGGTCGATCATGTGGATCGGGGGCGACGCGCTGATGCTGCTCGCGTGCATCCCGATCTCGATCTCCTGGGTCCGCTGGGAGAACCAGCGCACACGCGAGCTCGACGCCGTCCTCGACGCCCAGGGGCTCTAGGGGGCCACCCCCGGGGGGCGGGGGCGGCCGAGGATCCGCGCCCGGGTGGCGGCGAGGGCCTCTCTCGACGTCCGCTCCGGCCGCCCCGGCAGGACCAGGCCGTCGCCCTCCCAGCGCGGCACGAGGTGCACGTGGAGGTGGAACGAGCTCTGCCACCCCGCGGCTCGGTTCGTCTGGACGAGGGTCATCCCGTCGGGCCCGAGCGCGTCCTCGAGGAGGCGCGCGACCCTGGTCGCGCTCGCCATGAGGGCCCCCGCGTCGACGGGGTCGACGTCGAGGAGGTCCCGGGAGTGGCGACGGGGCACCACGAGCGTATGGCCCTCCGCGAGGGGCGCCCGGTCGAGGAAGGCGACGGCCGCGTCGTCGGCGTAGAGGACGTGCGCGGGCGCGCGGCCCGACACGATCCGACAAAAAGGGCAGGAGGCGTCGGCGTCCATCCGTCGTGACGATAGCCACCGCCCAGCCCCGCACGCGGGCCCGGGGTCGGGGTGACGGTGGCGGCCCGCCGGGCCCCTGGAGGCGAGCGGGCCACGAACGCACGCGGTGGCCGACCGCTCCTGCTCTGCCTCGACGAGGGCCGGCTAGAGGAGCCCGGCCTCGATCCCGAGGAGCTCGAGGTCGGACTCGGGCCGCGCGCCGAGGTGGGTGATCACCTCGCCCGCGCAGAGCGAGCCCAGCTCGGCCGCCTCGACCGGATCGGCGCCGAGGGCCAGCCCGTAGAGGAAGCCCGAGGCGAACATGTCGCCCGCCCCGTTCTGGTCCACCACGTGGGTCACGTCGTGGGCGGGGACGTGCACGACGCCCGAGAGCGTCGCGACGTCGGCCCCCTGGGGGCCGCGCGTCACGACCCCGAGCACGCCGAGCTCGTCGAGCGCCTCGAACACGTCGCCCAGGTCCTCCAGGCCGAACAGGGCCCGGACCTCGTGCTCGTTGGCGAGCAGGACGTCCACGTCGCCCGTGACGAGGTCCAAGAAGTCGCGCTGGTGGCGCTCGACGCAGAACATGTCCGACAGCGACAGGGCGACCATCGAGTCGTGCTCGTGGGCGATCGAGACGACCTTGCGGATCGACTCCATGGCCGGCGGGAGGTCGAAGAGGTAGCCCTCGACGTAGGTGATCTCGGACCGGGCGATGAGGTCCTCGCGGATGTCGGCCGAGGTCAGGCGGTTCGACGCCCCGAGGTAGGTGGCCATGGTGCGCTGGGCGTCGGGCGAGATGAACACGTGGCAGCGCCCCGTCGCCCCCTCGCCGTCGGTGGCGACCGCGAGGTCGAGCTCGACGCCCATCGAGGCGAGGTCGTGGCGGAACCGCTCGCCGAACTCGTCGGCGGCGACCTTGCCGATGTAGCCGCACGTGCCCCCGAGGGCCGCCACCCCGGCGATGGAGTTCGCGACCGAACCGCCGGACATCTCGATGGTCGGGCCCATCGCCCCGTAGAAGGCGTCGAGCTGGTGCTCCTCGATGAGGTGCATCGCCGCCTTGGTGAGCCCGAGGGACCGGTAGACCTCCTCGTAGTCCTGGGTGATGATGTCGAGCATCGCGTTGCCGATGCCCGTCACGGCCAGTCGGTTCGGGCCCGGCTTCTGGCGCAGCGAGACCGGCGTGGGCGTCGACGTCACCTGGCGAGCGTAGAGGATTTGGCAATAGGGTGGCCACCCGTGAGCACAACGAATAACCCCTACCGCCTGGGTCGCGACGTCGTCCCCTCCGCCTACCGGATCTTCATCACCCCCGACTTCGAGACGTTCACCTTCGTGGGCCGGGTCGAGGTCGACGTGACCGTCGCCACCTCGACCTCCGAGCTGACCCTGCACGCCGCCGAGCTGGCCCTCGACCCGGCCACCGTGCGCTCGGGCGAGACGTCATGGCGCTCGAGCGCGCTGCGCTTCGACGAGACGTACGAGACCGCCACCTTCACCTTCGACGAGCCACTCCCCGTCGGGCCGGCCACCCTGGAGATCGCCTACACCGGAACCATCCGCGACGGCCTGGAGGGCTTCTACCGCTCCACCTACGTCGACGCCGACGGCGTCGCCCAGATCATCGGCACGACCCAATTCGAGCACTCCGACGCCCGCCGGGCCTTCCCCTGCTGGGACGAGCCCGTCTTCAAGGCCACCTACCAGGTCAACCTGACCATCCCCGCCCACCTCTCGGCCTACTCCAACTCCTTGGTCACCTCCGACGTCGACCTCGGTAACGGCCAGCGGGCCCTCGCCTTCGCCCCCACGATGACGATGTCGACCTACCTCGTCGCGTGGGTCATCGGGCCCTTCGAGGAGTCGCGCACGCTCGACGTCGACGGCGTGCCCCTGCGCGTCATCGCCCCCAAGGGCAAGGCCCGCCTCGGGGAGCTCGCCCTCGAGGCCGGCGAGTTCTGCCTGCGCTGGTTCGCCGACTACTTCGGCGTGCCCTACCCCGGGGACAAGCTCGACATGATCGCCATCCCCGACTTCGCCAACGGCGCCATGGAGAACCTGGGCTGCGTGACCTACCGCGAGACCGCGCTGCTCGTCGACCCGGCGACGGCGTCCCAGGCCGAGCGCTACCGCGTGGTCGAGGTCGTCCACCACGAGCTCGCCCACCAGTGGTTCGGCAACCTCGTGACCATGGAGTGGTGGGAGGGCATCTGGCTGAACGAGGCCTTCGCGACGTTCATGCAGCTGCTGTGCACCGACGCCTTCCGCCCCGAGTGGAAGACCTGGCCGGCGCAGAACTTCATGCGCGACCTGGCCCTGTCGATCGACGGACTCTCCTCGACCCGACCGATCGAGTACGAGGTCGTCTCGCCCGACGACACCCAGGGCATGTTCGACGTGCTGACCTACGAGAAGGGCGCGTCGGTGCTGCGCATGCTCGAGCAGTTCCTCGGTGCGGACGTCTTCCGCGCCGGGATCCGCGCCTACGTCGCGAAGCACCAGTACGCCAACGCCACCACCACCGACCTGTGGGACGCCCTCGAGGGCGCCTCGGGCCTGCCGGTGCGCGAGGTGATGAACACCTGGATCCTCCAGGGCGGCCACCCGCTCGTGACCTACGCCGACGGCACGCTCACCCAGCAGCCCTTCAGCTACGCCCCCAAGACCGCCGACAGCCGGATCGGCGACCACTGGCTCGTGCCGGTGGCGACCCGCTCGGTCGCGGGCGGGGCGTGGAGCCGCCACCTGCTCGCCGACGAGGCGATCGCGGTCACCGACGCGCCCCCGGTCGTCGCCAACGCCGGCGGGTGGGGCTGCTTCCGCACCCGCTACGGCCGGGCCGAGCTCGCGGCCCTCGCCCCGCACGTCCCCTCCCTCGACGACCTCGAGCGCGCCACCCTCGTCGACGACAGCTGGGCCGCCCTCTTCGCCGGCCAGTCGACCTGGGAGCAGTACCGGCTCGTCGCCTCGTCCCTCGGCGACCAGGTCGACGCCACGTCCTGGGAGGCGATCGCCTCGGCCCTCGACATGATCCGCCGGGCCCTCGACGAGGAACAGCGTGAGGCGTTCGTCGCCCAGGTCCGCGCGATCGTCGAGCCCCACTTCGCCCGCCTGGGCTGGGACCCGGTCGAGGGCGAGGACGAGCTCACCCCGCGCATGCGCGCGGCCCTCATCCGGATCCTCGGGGGGCTGTGCCAGGACGAGGCCATCCGGGCCGAGGCGGTGCGCCGCTTCGAGGCCAACGACCTCGAGGGCGACCTCGCGGCGACCCTGCTGCGCATCGTGGCCTCGCTGGACCGGCCCGGGGACTACGAGACCTTCCTCGAGCGCTACGCCTCCGCCGCCACCCCCCAGGAGGAGATGCGCTACCTGCTCACTCTGGGCGGCTTCTCCGAGGAGCGCGTCGCCCTCGACGCGGCCCGGCGGGCCTTCGAGGAGTTCCGCTCCCAGGACGGCGCGATCGTGCTCGCGGCCCTCACCGCCAACCCCACGACGGGCCCGGCGGTGTGGCGCTACATGACGGGCCGCTGGGACGACGGGGTCAAGAGGTTCCCGGCGAACATGCACGCGCGCATGGCCATGAGCATCCCGACCTTCATCGCCGACCGGGCCTTCGCCGAGGAGGTCGCCGCCTTCCACCAGGCCCACCCCGTCGTGGGCGGGTACCCGGCGACCGTGCCGCAGCTGGTCGAGCGCATGTGGGTCGGGGTCTCCTTCGCCGAGACGATCCGCACGGACTTCTCGTAGGGTTCAGCCGGCCCGCTCGCCCGGGGGCGCCCTTCACCGCGGGGGCCACGGCCTAAGGTGTCCCCTCGTGGCGCCGACCCCGAATCCCTACCGGCTCCGGGGTCCGGTGGTCCCCGTGGCGTACCGCATCGCGATCGCCACGGACCTCGACGCCTCCACCTTCTCGGGGCGGGTGGAGATCGACGTCGAGGCCCGCGACGCGATAGGCGAGGTCACCCTCCACGGGGTGGGACTCACCCTGGCCGAGGCGTCCGCACGCAGCGGTGACACCGTCCGGCGCTGGCGGGACGTCACCGTCGACGAGGACCTCGGGACGATGACGATCGCCTTCGACGGAACGATCCCGGCGGGCCGGGTCACGCTCGAGCTCGTCTACGACGCACACATCAGCGACGGCCTCGAGGGCTTCTACCGCTCGACGTATCGCGACGGCGAGGGCGTGGAGCGGGTGATCGCCACGACCCAGTTCGCCCACTCCTTCGCCCGCCGGGCGTTCCCCTGCTGGGACGATCCTGCCCTCAAGGCGACCTTCCAGGTCGAGCTCGACATCCCCGACGGTCTCGCCGCGTACTCCAATACCGCGATCATCCACGACTCCGGGCCCGTCGACGGCCGGCGCACCGTCACCTTCGCCCCGACGATCACGATGTCGACCTACCTCGTCGCCTGGGCTATCGGCCCCTTCGAGGAGTCCCGCACCGTCGAGGCCGAAGGGGTGCCGATCCGCGTCGTCGCCCCCACGGGACAGGCCCACCTGAGCGAGGTCGCCCTCGACGCCGCGGCCTTCGCGGTGCGCTGGTTCAGCGACTACTTCGGGGCGCCCTACGCCGGCGACAAGCTCGACCTCGTCGCGATCCCCGACTTCGCCTTCGGCGCGATGGAGAACCTGGGCTGCATCACGTTCCGCGAGTCGGCCCTCATCGTCGACCCCGCCGGGTCCTCGCAGGCCGAGCGCGCGTGGGTCGTCACCGCCGTGCAGCACGAGGTCGCCCACCAGTGGTTCGGGAACCTCGTGACGATGGAGTGGTGGGAGGGGGTCTGGCTCAACGAGGCCTTCGCGACCTTCATGCAGCTCATCTGCACCGACGCCTACCGACCCGAGTGGACGGTGTGGCCGAACATGAACCGGGCCCGCGCCTTCGCCATGGCCATCGACGGGCTCTCGTCGACTCGACCCGTCGAGTACGAGGTGGTGTCGCCCGACGACGCCGGCGGCATGTTCGACGCGATCACCTACGAGAAGGGCGCGTCGGTGCTGCGCATGCTCGAGCAGTACCTCGGCGCCGAGACCTTCCGCGCCGGGATCAGGGACTACATCGCCCGCCACCAGTACGCCAACGCCACCACGACCGACCTGTGGGACGCGCTCGAGGGGGCCTCGGGCCAGCCGGTGCGCACGATGATGGAGACCTGGATCCACCAGGGAGGGCACCCCCTCGTGACCTACGCGGGCGGGACCCTCACGCAAGGACCCTTCTCCTACGCGCCGCGCACCCCCGACGGTCGGATCGGCTCGGGCTGGCTGGTGCCGGTCGAGACGCGCCGGGTCGGCGACCGCACCACGACGCGCCACCTCCTCGGCGATAGGCCCGTGGCCCTCGCCGACCTGCCGCCCGTGGTCGTGAACGCCGGGGGGTGGGGTTTCTTCCGTGTCCGCTACGGGGACGCCGAGCTGGCGGCCCTCGCGCCGCACGTCCCCGAGCTAGACGCCCTCGAGCGCGCCACCCTCCTCGACGACAGCTGGGCCACCCTCCTCGCGGGCCAGAGCACGTGGGACCGGTACCGGCTCGTCGTCTCCAACCTGGGCGACCGGGACGAGCCCGCGGCGTGGGAGGCGATCGCCGACGCCTTCGACCTGGTGCGCCGACCGCTCGACGCGTCCCAACGCGCCCGACTGGTCGAACAGGTCCGCGGCGTCGCGACCCCCCCGTTCGTGCGACTCGGGTGGGAGCGCGCCCCCGGCGAGGACGAGCTCGCTGCGCGCACGCGCGCCGCCCTCATCGGGATCCTCGGCGGGGTCGGCGAGGACGAGGCCGTCCGGGCCGAGGCGGTGCGACGCTTCGAGTCGGGCGTCCTCGACGAGGACCTCGCCGCCGCGATCCTCCACGTGGTGGCGGGACTCGACCGGCCCGGTGACTACGCCACGTTCCTCGAGCGCGCGCGAGACGGCGCCGTGCCCCAGGAGAAGGAGCGCTACCTCGTCGGCCTGGGCGGCTTCAGCGACGAGGCCGTCGCCCTCGACGCGGCCCGGCGGGCCCTCGACGAGTTCCGACCCCAGGACGCCCCCTTCGTCCTGCGAGCCCTCATCGAGAACCCGACCACGGGCGTCGCGGTGTGGCGCTACGTCGCGAGCCGCTGGGACGACGTCGAGGCGCGCCTCCCGGCCCTGCTCCACACCGTCGTGATCGGGGCCACGACGACGTTCATCGCCCACCCCGACGTGGCCTCCGAGGTCGACGCGTTCTGCCGAGCCCGTCCGATCTCCCCCGGCAGCGCGGGGACGGTCGAGCAGGTGCTCGAGCGACTACGGATCGGTGTCGGCTTCGCCGACGCCCTACGGCGCCAGCTCTGAGGCGATGCACCTCGGCACCTTCTTCGGCATCGTCGCGGCGATGTTCCTACTGGAGCTGCCCGACAAGACCATGATCGCGACCATCGTCATGGCCGCACGCTCCCGGCCGCTACCGGTGGCGCTCGGGGCGTCGGTCGGCTTCGTCGTCCAGATGGCGATCGCCGTCGCGGCCGGTGGCCTCGTCACCCTCCTGCCCACCCGGGTGCGCGAGATCGTGGTCACCGTCTTGTTCCTGGGCGGCGCGCTCTACCTGCTCCTCTCGAGGGAGGAGTCGGCCGAGGCCGCCGGCGAGGCCGAGGGGGCCCGGGAGCGCCGCGACGGGGCGCTGCGCGAGGCGGCCACCGCCTTCGGGGTCATCTTCCTCGCCGAGTTCGGCGACCTCACCCAGATCCAGGCCCTCACCTTCACGGCCCACACCCACTCGCCCCTCGGGGTCTTCCTCGCCTCGTCGATCGCCCTCGTGGTGGTGGCCTTCCTCGGCGCCTACGGGGGCCGCGCCCTCGAGCGGCGGATCCCCCTGGCGTGGATCCGCCGCCTCGGCGGGCTCGTCTTCCTGGGCTTCGGGATCTACTCGCTCGTCCAGGCGGTGCGGTGAGCCGGCGCGACGAGCTCCTCGCCCGGGCCCGCGCCACCAAGGGCTTCATGCCCGAGGACGAGGGCCTCGCCCTCACCGAGCACGCCGAGCGGCTCGGCCGCGCGCGACCCGGGGGGACCTGGCTCGAGGTCGGCGCGTGGTGCGGCAAGTCCGCGCTCTACCTCGGGCTCGCCGCCGAAGCGACGGGGTCGCTCCTCTACTCGCTCGACCACCACCGCGGCAGCGAGGAGACCCAGCCGGGCTGGGAGCACTTCGACCCCGAACTCGTCGACGCGCGCGACGGGCGGATCAACACGCTCCCCCACTGGCAGCGCACCATCGCCGACGCCGGGCTCGAGTCGAGCGTGGTCGGGATCGTCGGCGAGTCCGCACTCGTCGCGCGCCACCTCGCCCAGCCGCTCGACCTGCTCTTCATCGACGGGGGCCACGGCGAGGCCGTCGCCTGGGCCGACCACCGCTCCTGGACCCCCAAGGTCGTCCCCGGGGGGCTCCTCCTCATCCACGACGTCTTCCCCGACCCCGCCGACGGCGGCCGACCGCCCTACGAGATCTACCTCGACGCTCTTCGCTCGGGCTTCGTCGAGCGCGCGGCCGTCGGCTCGCTGCGGGTCCTCCTCGCCCCGGGCTAGACGCGCTGGGCGGCGCAGCCGGGCTCGGCGAGGTCCTCGACCGGCGCGAGGGGGGACTCGTCGTGGCGGAAGAGGCCCGCGGCACCGGTGCGCGAGGTGAGGGCGTCGGCCGCGAGCAGCACCGCCGCCGCGGTGTAGGTGGTGACCTCGCGGTGGGGGAAGGTGACCGCCCCGGGGTAGGCGAGGCCCGTCCAGTAGGCGCCGTCCTCACGCCGGTGGCGCGAGGTCAGGGCGAAGAGCTCGAGGGCCAGGTTCGTGGCGCCGGTCGCGTCGAGGGCCAGCGCGCACTCGGCCGTCTCGGCCGCGGTCACCCAGTCGTTGGTCGAGACGCAGCGCACCCCGAGCCCCTCCATCACGTGGCGCTCCACGCCCCCCTCGAGGCGCTGCGCGGCGCGCTCGCCGGTGAGCGCCCCGCCGAGGACCGGGTAGTACCAGTCCATCGCGAACTCGTTCTTCGGCGCGAAGGCGCCGGGGTGGTGGGCGATCGCGTGGCCGAGCCGCCCGGCCGCCACGAGCCAGTCGGGCCGCTCGCGCCCGAGCGCGCGCGCGAGCGTCGCCGCGCAGCGCACCGAGAGGAAGACCGACGACGACCCCGTGAGCAGGGCGTAGCCCTCGCTGCGGCCCTGGGCGTCGAGGGACCAGGTGACCGTCCCGTCGGGGCGCTGGTGGGCCAGCACGAAGTCGACGGCCCGCTCGATCGTGGGCCAGAGCTCGGCGGCGAGCGACTCGTCGCCGGTCGCGAGGAGGTGGTGGTACACCCCCACCGCGACGTAGGCGCAGACGTTGGTGTCGAGCCGGGCGTCGCGAACGCGCTCGCCGAGGTAGTAGTTGAACCAGCTGCCGTCGCCCAGCTGGGCGCGCGCGAGCCACCGGTAGGCGGCGCGCGCCGCCTCGTGGTGGCCGGCGACGGTGAGACCCATCGCGGCCTCGACGTGGTTCCAGGGGTCGCAGTGGCCCCCCGGGTACCAGGGGATCTGGCCGTCGGGCGCCTGGCAGTCGGCGACGAAGCGGGCGGTGCGCGCGAGCTCCTCGGCGCTCAGGACGCCGGGCACCGCGAAGAGGGCGTCGGTCGTGGTCACGGCTTGCGCAGGTAGTAGACGAGGGACTTGCCCATGACCGGCGAGAGCACGGCCTCGGCGGCCCGGGTGAGGGCCGGCCGCTTCATGATGTCCCACACCAGGAGGCGGTGGTAGGCCCTGACGGCCGGGTGGTCCTCGTTCGTCGTGCCCACCAGGCACTTGAGCCACCAGTACGGGCTGTGCAGCCCGTGGGCGTGGTGGCGGGCGTAGGGCACGAGCCCGGCGCCCGCGAGGCGTTCGAGCAGCACCGCGCGCCGGTAGATCCGCACGTGGCCGCCGGGCACGGTGTGGTACTCGTCCGAGAGCGCCCAGTTCACGAGCTCGGGGACGAAGCGCGGGACGGTGATCGCCATGGTGCCCCCGGGGCGCAGCACGCGGGCGAGCTCGGCCATGGCGGCGCGGTCGTCGGGGATGTGCTCGAGCACCTCCGAGCAGATCACCCGGTCGAAGGCCCCGTCGGCGAAGGGCAGCGCCAGGGCGTCGCCCTGGACGACCGCCGCGTGGGCCGAGCCCGGGGCGAGCTCGCCGGCCTCGGCCATCGCGACGAAGGTCGCGAGCACGCCGTCGACCTCGTCGCGCCCGGCGTCGACGGCCACGACGCTGGCCCCGCGGCGGGCCGCCTCGAAGGCGTGGCGGCCGAACCCGCAGCCGAGGTCGAGCACCGCGTCGCCGGCGCGCAGGCCGAGCCGGTCGTAGCGGGCGGTGAGCATCAGTCGAAGACCATCGACTCGGGCAGTGGCGCCCCGCGCAGGATCGCGTCGTAGCAGGCCGCCGTCCCCCGCGCCGTCACCTGCCAGGTGAAGCGCGCCATCACCCGCTCGCGGCCCCGCGCGCCCATCGCGGCGCGCAGCGCCGGGTCGTCGAGGAGCCGGCGGATCGCCCCGACGAGGGCGTCGGGGTCGTTGGGCTCGACGAGCAGTGCGGCCTCGCCGTCGGGCCCCACGACCTCGGGCAGCGCCCCGCCGGTCGTGGCCACGACCGGCACCGCGCAGGCCATCGCCTCGATCGCCGGCAGCGAGAAGCCCTCGTAGAGGCTGGGCACGATCGCCACCTCGGCCTCGCCGTAGAGCCGGGCCAGCGCCTCGTCGCTCACCCCCGAGACCGTCGTGACGATGTCCTCGAGGCCGAGTCGCTCGAGGGCCGTGGCGACCCGCCCGCCGGGCCGGGGCCGGCCGATCACCACCAGCTCGAGGGGCCGCTCGACGCGCAGCTTGGCGACGGCCTCGAGCAGGGGGACGAGACCCTTCATGGGCACGTCCGAGCTCGTCGTCACCATCAGGCGGCCGGGTCGCTTCACCACGTCCCCGTGGGGCCGGAACACGGTGTGGTCGACCCCCACCGGCACGACCGTGAGCCGGTCGAGCGCCACGCCGAGCTGGTCGTGGATGTCCGCGCGCGAGTTGTGCGAGACCGTGAGGATCGCCGGCAGGCGTCGCGCGACCCGGGTCTGCATGCGCAAGAAACCGAACCACCGGCGGGTCGTGAGCCGCTGGCGCCAGCCCGACGCGTGGTCGAGGGCGATCGAGCGGTCGACGGTGATCGGGTGGTGCAGCGTCTCGAGCAGGGGCCAGCCGCGACGGTGCAGGGCGAGGATCCCCGAGCCGATGCACTGGTCGTCGTGGACGATGTCGAAGTCGCGGCGCCGGCCCCGGAGCAGCTTCGCGACCCGCCAGGAGAAGGCCAGGGGCTCGCCGAAGCCGGCGCTGAGCATGACCGCGAACTCGGCCACGTCGGCGAGCGAGGTGAACTCGCGCGGGTGGGGGATCCGGAAGGGGTCGGGGTCGCGGTAGAGGTCGAGCGAGCGCACCGGGGTGAAGCCCACCCCCTCGTCGAGGATCGGCCACGGCGGGCCGGAGAAGACCTCGACGCTGTGGCCGAGCGCCACCAGCTCGCGGGTGAGGTGGCGGGTGTAGACACCCTGACCCCCGCACTGGGGGTTGCCCCGATAGAGCAGGTAGGCCACCCGCAGCCCGCCCGGGGCGGGGGGCCGGGCCGGGACGGGCTCGGGGAGGCTGAGGCGCCGGCTGCGCTCCCACGACGCCCGGGTCTCGTCGATGGTCTGGCGCAAGGAGCGGGGCACGGGTCGCTTTCGTCGGCGGTCCACCATTCTCGCCCACCGTCCGACCAGGGCACAAGTGGCTCCGCCGGGGGGCCGGGGGGCTGGGTACGCTTCTCCCATGGATCTCACCTACCCCCCCGAGGCCGAGGCCTACCGCGCCGAGGTGCGGGCCTGGCTGGAGGAGAACCTGCCCGCGGGCTGGTTCGAGCCGGGCTTCTCGATGACCCCCGACGAGCGCCGCGCCTTCGTCGCCGCCTGGACCGAGAGGCTCTACGCGGGCGGGTGGATCTGCGCGGGCTGGCCGGCCGAGTACGGCGGCAAGGGCCTCGACCTGATGCGCCAGGTCGTCGTGAACGAGGAGTTCGCCCGCGCCAACGCTCCCATGCGGGCCGACTTCTTCGGGGACACCCTGGTCGGGCCGACCCTCTTGCAGTGGGGCACCGAGGAGCAGAAGGCCCGCTTCATCCCGGGGATCCTGCGCGGGGAGATCGCCTGGTGCCAGGGCTTCTCCGAGCCCGACGCCGGCAGCGACCTCGCGAGCCTCGCCACCTCGGCCACCCTCGACGGCGACGAGTGGGTCATCAACGGCCAGAAGGTCTGGACGACCCAGGCCCAGCACGCCGACTACGTGTTCCTGCTCACCCGCACCGACCCCGCCGCCCCCAAGCACGCCGGGATCAGCTACCTGCTCGTGCCGATGCACCAGAAGGGGGTCGAGGTGCGCCCGATCACCCAGGTCGACGGGACGGCCGAGTTCAACGAGGTCTTCTTCACCGACGCCCGCTGCCCGGTGGAGAACGTGGTCGGCGGGGTGAACAACGGCTGGAAGGTGGCCATGACCACCCTCGGCTTCGAACGGGGCTCGTCGGCGACGACGAGCTACCGGCGGTTCCTGCGCGAGTGGGAGTCGATCGTCGCCGAGGCCCGGCGCGTCGGGCGCGCTGACGACCGCCTGGTGCGCGACGCCCTGGTGCGCGCGTGGTCCAAGGTCAAGATCATGGAGGTCAACGGCTACCGCTCGCTCACCGACGGCCTGCGCGGCACCCACGAGGCGGCCCGGCTCGGGGCGTGCAACAAGATGTTCTGGTCCGAGGCCCACCGCGAGGTGACGAACCTCGCGATCGACGTCCTGGGCATGGCCGGCCAGGTGCTCACCGGCTCGAGCGACCCCGACACCGGGGCCGCCCCCCGCCGGGGTCGGGCCGACTACCCCGTCAGCGAGCTCCAGGGATCGTTCTTCTTCTCCCGCTCCGAGACGATCTGGGGCGGCACCGCCGAGATCCAGCGCAACATCGTCGGCGAGCGCGTCCTGGGCCTGCCCAAGGAACCCCCGGCCGCCTGACCAGGTGTACGAGGTTCCCTCCCAGGACGGGCGGCGCGCGGTCGTCACCGGCGCGAGCGGCGGGCTGGGCCTCGAGGTCGCCCGGCGCCTGGCCGGCGCCGGGGCCGAGGTCGTGCTCGCCGTGCGCTCGACCGAGCGCGGCGAGCGCGCCGCGGCGCTGATCCGCGCGGACCACCCGGGGGCGCGGCTCGAGGTGCGCGCGCTCGACCTGGCCGACCTCGCCTCGGTGGCGCGATTCGCCGAGGGCCTGCTCGACGAGGGCCGGCCGCTCCACCTGCTCGCGAACAACGCCGGGGTGATGCGCCCGCGCCGGCGCACCGAGACCGTCGACGGCCTGGAGCTGCAGTTCGCCACCAACGTCGCCGGCCACTACGCCCTCACCGCGCGCCTGGTGCCCCTGCTCACGGCCGGTGGGGGCGCCCGGGTCGGGTGGATGAGCTCGAGCGCGGCCCACGTGGGCCGCCTCGACCTCGACGACCTCCAGGCCACGCGCCGGTACCGGCCCTTCCGCGCCTACGCCCAGTCCAAGCTGGCGGACCTGGTGCTCGCGCTGTGGCTGGCCGAGCGGGCCGGGGCGACGGGCGTCGACCTCGCCTCGCTCGCCGCCCACCCGGGCTACGTGCGCACCGGGCTCTTCAGCGCGGGGGCAAGCGTCGGGCGCTCGCGACCCCGGCGCAGCCTGCTCGAGGCCGGGTGGCTGCCCCACCAGGAGGTCGACTGGGGCGCCGAACCCCTGCTCGTCGCGCTCACGAGCCCCGAGGCGGGCAACGGCGCCTACTACGGTCCGGCCGGCCCCTGGGGCCTCGTCGGGCCCGCGACCCTCGTGCGCCCGCCGCGCCGGGCGACGACCGGGGGCCTGGGCGAGCGACTGGCCGAGGCGCTCGGCGCCCTGACCGGGGTCGAGCTCGCCCTCTAGACCGAGCGCTCGCGGTAGCGGGGCACGTAGGCCCCGGTGCCCAGCATCATCGAGTCCTCCGGGTCGATCGAGTCGTCGACCCCGCCGCGGACCTCGGTCACCCAGGCCAGCCGGTCGGTGAGGATGCGGGTCACCCCGCCCTGGAGGGTGTCCGAGGAGATCGCGCAGCTCGAGCACGCGCCGCGCAGCTCCACCTCGACGACGCCGCTCTCGACGTCGGCCGAGACGAGCACGAGGTCGCCCCCGTCGGCCTGGACGGCCGGGCGCATCAGGTCCATCAGCGACTCGAGCGCGCGCAGGCGGCTCTGGCGTTCGTCGTCGGCGAGGCTCACCCCCCCAGTCTGCCGTGCGTCGCGCGCGCCGTGCCCCGACCCGGCCGCGTCGTTACCATGGCCCGATGGAGCCCACCGAGGTCCTCAGCCCCGCCGAGATCGACCTGTCGGACATGGAGTTCTGGCGCCGGCCCTACCCCGAGCGCGAGGGGGCCTTCGCGACGCTGCGGCGCGAGCGGCCGATCGCCCACTTCGAGGACCCCCTCTTCGAGGGCTCGGCCATCGAGATGCCCCGGGGCAACGGCTACTGGGCGCTGACGCGCCACCGCGACCTCGCCGAGGTCTCGCGCACCCCCCAGGTCTTCCTCTCGGGCCCGGGCGCGGTGAGCCTGCTCGACCTGCCCCCCGAGATGGTCGAGTACTTCTCCGGGATGATCTCGACCGACAACCCCCGCCACGCGCGGCTGCGCCGGATCGTCGCCAACGCCTTCAACCCACGCACGGTGCGCGCCGTCGAGGAGTCCATCGAGCGCCTGGCCGACGAGATCATCGAGCGGGCGCGCCGCTCGGGCACCGGCGACTTCATCACCGACCTCGCGGCCCCCTTCCCGCTCGAGATCATCTGCACGATGATGGGCGTGCCCCCGAGCGAGTACCCCACGGTGCTCTCGTGCTCCAACGTCATCCTCTCCAACGGCGACCCGGCCTTCATCCCCGAGGGCGCCGACCCGATCCTCGCCTTCCTCGAGGCGGGGGCCACCCTCACCGCGCTGATGGAGGAGCTCGGCAAGTACCGCGTCGACCAGCCCGTCGACGACCTCACGAGCGCGCTCGTGAACGCCGAGATCGAGTCCGAGAAGCTCACCCAGCAGGAGCTCGCGTCGTTCTTCGTGCTGCTGCTCGCCGCCGGCAACGAGACGACCCGCACGGCGCTCGCCCACTCGCTCGCGGCCCTCACCGACCACCCCGACCAGCGCCGCCGGCTCCTCGAGGACTTCCCGGGGCTGAGCGGGACCATGGCCGACGAGATGGTGCGCTGGGCCTCGCCGGTGATCTGGATGCGCCGCACGCTCGCCACCGACTACACGCTCTCGGGCGTCGACCTCGCCGCCGGCGACAAGGTCGTCCTCTTCTACAACTCGGCCAACCGCGACGAGGACGTCTTCGACGACCCCTTCGTCTTCGACGTCGGGCGCACGCCCAACGACCACTACGGCTTCGGGGCGCCGGGACCCCACTTCTGCCTCGGCGCGCACCTCGCGCGCCGCGAGATCACCGTCATGTGGCGCGAACTGCTGGCGCGCGTGCCGGCGATCCACGCCACCGCGGAGCCGGTGAAGCTCCAGTCGAGCTTCATCAACGGCGTCGTGAGCCTGCCCTACGACCTCTAGTCGGCCCGCTCGGCCAGAGCCTCGTCGAAGCTCCGCAGGGCCCGCGGGCCCCACACCGTGCCCGGCCCGCCGTTCATCATGATCACCACGCCCATCGCCTCGGCGACCTGCTCGCGGGTGGCCCCCGAGCGCGCCGCGCCGCGCGCGTGCGAGCCGACGCACCCGTCGCACTCGCGCGTCGCGGCGATGGCCAGGGCGACCAGCTCCTTCTGGGCGACGCTCAGCGCGCCGTCGCTCATGACCGCCCGGTGCATCTGGGCGTAGCCCTGCAGCACGTCGGGGATCATCTGGCGCAGCGCCCTCGCGGGCTCGCGCAGCTCGTCTCGCACTTCACTGATGTGCTCCATGTCCACCTCCGTGCGCAGCGTACCCGTGGCCCGCCCCTAGGCTCGTCGCCGTGACCGCCATCGACGACGTGCTCCTAGCGAACGACGCCTACGTCTCGGCCCACGGGCACCGCGCCCTCGCCACCGAGCCCCGGCGTCGCCTCGCCGTGCTGACCTGCATGGACTCCCGCCTCGACCTCTTCGGGGCGTTCGGGCTCGAGCTGGGCGACGCCCACCTCATCCGCAACGCCGGCGGGCTGGCGACCGAGGACGCGGTGCGCTCCCTGGTGCTGAGCCAGCAGCTCCTCGGGACCGAGGACGTCATGGTCGTCCACCACAGCCGCTGTGGCCTCGAGCACCCCGACGAGGCGATCGTGCGCGACCGGCTGGAGGCCGCGCTGGGCCAGCCCCTCCCCTTCGCCCTCGGGGCCTTCGCCGACGTCGAGGCCGACGTGCGCGCGACCGTCGCCACGCTGCGGGCCCACCCGCTGCTGCGCGCGCGCGAGGTGCGGGGCTTCGTCTTCGACGTCGACTCGGGCCGCCTCGTCGAGGTCGCCGGCTAGAGCGGCTTCTTGAACCCGCGGTGCGTGGCCCGGTAGCCGTGGGCCTCGTAGAAGCGGTGGGCGTCGGTGCGCGCGAGGTTGCTCGTGAGCTGGACCCGGTAGCAGCCCCGCTCGCGCGCGAGCGCCTCGGCCGCCTCGAGCAGCGCCCCGCCCACCCCGCGGCCGCGCCGGTCCTCACGCACGAAGACGCTCTCGAGCTCCGCGCACAGCCCGCCGGCGTGCTGGAAGTGGCGCTGCACCATCACCTGGCACAGGCCCACGACCTCGCCGCCCTCGAGGGCGACGAGCACCGCGCCGCCGCGCGCGGCCGTCTCCTCGGCGGCCCGCCAGTACGCGTCGTCGTCGCCGGGACGCTCGCTCGAGGGATGGAGGCTGCCCCCGAGCATCACCGCGACGGCCGCGGCGACCTCGCCGCGCGCGAGGGGGCGGACCTCGAGGCTCACGCGGCGGGGTCGACCGGGGTCGCGGCCGCGAGCTCGCGCTCGACCACCTCGGCCGCGTCCAGGCACAGGTCCTCGCGCAGGAGGTCGCCCATCACCTGGACCCCGACGGGCGTCCCCTCGACGAGTCCGCACGGCGCGCACGCCGCCGGCAGGCCGAGGACGTTCGCCGGCACGGTGAAGCGCACCGCCTCCACCACGGCGAAGGCCGAGTCCTGGTCGGCGACGTCGAAGCCGTGGGCGAAGGGCGGTCGGGTCCAGGTCGGCCCGACGACGAGGGGCCACTCGAGCAGGAACTCGCGCCACGCGCGCGCCACCGCGTAGCGCCGCTCGTCGGCCTCGGCGAGGGACGCGGCGCTCGGCGCCGGCAGCTCGACGGTCGTGAGCTCCAGGAACCGGCGGGCGTCGTCCCCGAGCAGCGGCCAGGTCACGTCCCCGTAGACCGACAGGCCGTTCATCATGAGCTCGGTCCACGACCAGTACGCGTCGACCAGGCGCGGGGGCTCGCGCTCCTCGACCTGGTAGCCGGCGGCCTCGAGCGCCTCGCCGGCGCGCCGCACGGCCGCCGCCACCCCCGGGTGGGTCGAGCCGCCGCCCGGCTCGGGCACGAGGGCGACCCGGCGCGCGGCCGGCGGGCCGTGCAGGGGCACGTCGAGCGACTGGGGGTCGCGACGGTGGCGGCCCATCGTGACCTCGAGGCCGCGGCGCACGTCGGCCACCCGGCGCGCCAGCACCCCGTCGACGAGCATCCACTGCTCGAAGAACGGGATCTCCCCGGGGGCGCTGGCGTTGCCCCGGGCGACCCGGCCCCGGCTCGGCTTGATCGAGGCGACCCCGCAACAGAAGGCCGGGCTGCGCAGCGACCCCCCGATGTCGCTGCCGAGCCCGAGGGGCGACATCCCCGTGGCGAGGGCCGCGCCCTCCCCGCCCGAGGAGCCGCCGACGGTGTAGCCGTGGCGCCAGGGGTTGTGGGTCGCGCCGTGGAGGGAGGACTCGGTGTTCATGCGCAGGCCCAAGTCGGGCATGTTGGTGCGCGCGAGCATCACCGCTCCGGCCGCGCGCATCCGCTCGACGATCGGGGCGTCCTCGGTGGCCACCCGGTCGATCAGCGCCGCCGTCCCCTCGTCGCTCGCGTAGCCGGCCACGTCGATGCAGACCTTGGTCGTGAAGGGGACCCCGTGCAGCGGCCCGAGGGCCCCGCCGGCGGCGGTCGCCTCGTCGGCCCGGCGCGCCTCGGCCAGGGCCGCCTCGGCGCGCACCTCGACGACCGCGTTCACCGTGGCGTTCACCGCCTCGATGCGCGAGAGGTGGGCCTCGACGACCTCGCGCGAGGAGACCTCGCGCGCGCGGATGCGCTGGGCGAGCGCGGTCGCCGACTCCCGCCAGAGCTCGTTGGCCACGTGCCCTCCTCGCGGCCAGGATAACGGACCGGGTGCCGGCGACGGAGTGGGTCGCCCGTGGCACTCGCGACAGGCCGGACCGCCGACTCGACCGGGGCGCGCGCCGGGGCGTCACCGAGCAAATCACGCTGGGGTCGCCGCGTGTTCACAGTCGGGTAACCCACGCTCCCTACGCTGAGGCCGTCCGCCCCAACAGGAAGGCACGCCATGGAAGAGTCAGGGCAGCCGACGGCCACCACCGAGAGCGTCAACGCGGTCCTCTCGGCCATCGACCCCGACCGCCAGCGCCCCCGCGACGTCCTGGCCGCCGAGCGGCTGACGCTGCGCTTCGGGGCCAAGACCATCCTGAGCGACGTCGACGTGACCTTCCCCCGGGGCACGATCACCGCCCTCATCGGCCCCACCGGCTCGGGCAAGTCGACCTTCTTGCGGACCCTCAACCGGATGAACGACAAGGTCTACGGCTTCCGCCACGAGGGCGACGTCCTGCTCGAGGGCGAGAGTATCTGGGACCGCGGCCAGGACCTGCTGACCATCCGCCGGCGCATCGGCATGCTCTTCCAGCGCCCCAACCCCTTCCCCATGTCCATCAAGGACAACGTGGTCGCGGGCGTGCGCGCGCACCGCATCGCCCGGGGCAAGCAGCTCGACGTGGTCGCCGAGACGCGCCTGCGCGAGGTGGGCCTCTGGGACGCGGTGAAGGACCGCCTGAACGACTCGCCCTACCGGCTCTCCGGTGGCCAGCAGCAGCTGCTCTGCCTGGCGCGTGCGCTCGCCGTCGGCCCGGAGGTCCTCCTGCTCGACGAGCCGACCTCGGCCCTCGACCCCCTCTCGACCGAGGCGGTGGAGAACCTGATGCGCGCGATGATCCCCGCTCTCACGATCGTCGTGGTGACCCACAACCTGGGCCAGGCCCGGCGGGTCTCGGACAGCACGATGTTCTTCTACGACGGTCGCCTCGTCGAGCACGGGCCGACCGAGGCGCTCTTCGCCTCGCCCCGCCAGCCCGACACCGAGCGCTACGTCAACGGCCTGATGGGCTGATTTGGTGGCCCGGCCGTCGAGTTCGCGACGTGAGCGAATCCTGTGGCACGAACGCACGGGTGTGGGAAGGTGGACACGGTTCCCGGGCGATCGTGAGTTCCCACCACCTCGTTGAGACCTTGACCTCGCCAGGGGCACCGGAGCGGCACAGGACTCTCCCGGGCCCCGTACCCAACGTCGGCGGCTGGGGAGGCGAATCTCATTCGGGTTCGGGGCCGACGCACACCGCCCGCATCGAGTTGACCTCGACCGTCAAGAGGTCCCTCGGCGAGTCGGGTCGGATGACGCGCCACGTCGCTAGCTGTCCACTGCCCCTCAACCGCACGGTGCAGCTCGGGACCAACGAGCGCCCGAGCAGTCACTCCCCACCCCAAGGGGCCCGGTCGAACGAAGGGCGAACTAGCCGGTGACGTGGTCCACCAGAATCGCCGTGATCGTGCCTGTGTAGAAGAAGGTGTTTGCCCCCGGCCCCGAAACGTCGCTGCACACCACCGTGACGGGAGAGCCCGCTGCCAAAGACACGTCGGCATTGACGGGAATCGTCTCATACGTTTCACTCGAAACGGGCCCAACGCCGACCGCTATTGTGGTAGCGCCAGGGACTCCACAGAAGGCAGAGTCTCCCGGGGCCACCGCAATCTCAAGGTCGGCGGAGACGAAGTACGAACCCGTCGTGGGCACGCCGACACTTGTGATGACTGGAACGCTCGACCCAAACGTGACCTGGGTGCTGCTCGTCGCGGTGACCCCGACGGACACACCCGACGGTCCCGGGATGCCTTGCTGACCCGTCGCGCCGGGAGGCCCAACGGGTCCGACCGGTCCCGTCGCTCCAGTCAATCCCCTCGGCCCACCCGGCCCGCTCGGGCCCGTCGGACCGACCGCTCCGGTCGGTCCCTGCGGTCCGGCCGGTCCTGGTGCCCCCGGGGCCCCGGGCACACCGCTCGGCCCAGAAGCGTTCCACACGATGCGGCGCTCACCGGAACCGCAGCGTGCGAGACCGTTTATGGTCACGTCAGTGAGTTCCTTGGACCTCACCTGGAGACACGCCGAGTAACGCACCGACGGTCTTGACGAAGCCGTGGCCCCCGAAGCGACAACGAGCGTCCCCACCAGCGCACACGAGCTACCGAGAACCGCGACCGTCTTCCATGGCCGAATCATGTGCCCCCCATATTCACTGAAGGAGTCAGCGAATCTAAGTGAGAGTACCCTTCACGCCCTAGTGACATTTCCCTAATGCGGGCCGGCGTCGTCCGAGGGTGTGCTTTCCTGAAGTTCTACTCAGTTAGTGAACGTCAACGACTCTCCCGGCATTTCGGCGATGAGTCGTGGCGTGCGCCCGTTGGCCAGACGTAGGGGCAGGGTACCTACCGCCGAGGGACGGCGAGCCCGGACCCGGTGCAGGCCCGTCGACACAGCAACGGCGTCGAGAACTCCACTGACGGCTAGCGCCGGCCCTCGGCGTGGCGCTGGGTCCGGTTCACCAGGACGCGCGAGACCACGAGAAGCACCAGCACCAGCACGATCAAGATCAGGGCCGCGTCGAAGGACAGGTACTGGGTGGACTTGATCGGCTGGTTGTAGTCGGTCCACACGTAGTAGGTGAGGTACGCGATCGGCTGGTGGATGAGCGACGCCGACGGCAGGGTATTGGTGATGCCGGCCGTGTAGATGAGCGGGGCCGTCTCGCCGACCGCGATCGCCAGGGCGATGAGGAGGCCGGTGACGATCCCGGGCAGGGCGCTTCGGATGACGACCTTGCGCAGCGCGTAGCCGGTCGACATCCCGAGGGCCTCGGCGCCCTCGCGGTAGCTGGTGGGGACCTGGCGCAGGGCCGACTCGGTCGACTTGGCGATGTAGGGCGTGACCATCAGAGAGAGCACGATGAGGGCGGGCAGCAGCGAGAAGCCCCAGTGCAGGCCCACGCAGAGCGCGATGTAGCCGACGTAGCCGAGGACGATCGACGGGAAGCCCGAGAGGACCTCGGTCGCGGTGCGCAGCACCGCGCCCCCGGCCCGGCCGCTGCGCCGCGGGCGGGCCAGCTCGGCGAAGTGGATGCCCGAGAGCACGCCGACGGTGCCGGCGATGACGAGAACGCCCACCATGATGACGAGCGTGCCGAGGACGGCGTTCTCGAGGCCGCCCCCGGTGCCCAGCGGCACGGTGGTGAGCACGTCCCAGTGCCAGTGGGGCACGGCCCGCACGACCACGTCGGCGATGAGCCAGAGCGACGGGCCGATGACGAAGAGGAGGGCGGCCGCCGACAGGGTGCGGAACACCACCTCGCGGGCCCGTCGGCCCCGGGTCGGCGGGTAGGCGGCGGTGACGTCGGCCACGCTCAGCCCCGGCCCACGGGCGCCACGTGGCGCGACGACTTGTTGACGATGACCCGGGCGACCACGTTCACCACGACCGAGATGACCGCCAGCACGAGGCCGGCCTCGGCGAGCGTCGAGATGGCGAAGCCGGTCCCGTCGGTGGCGGCCGAGTCGAGCTGGCTCACGATGGTCGCCGCCACCGTCGTCATCGTCCCGAAGATGTTCGGCGACACCGCGCCGAGCACCGAGCCCGAGATCATGGCCACGGCGATCGTCTCGCCGAGGGCGCGACCGAGGCCGAGCACGGTGGCGCCGATGATCCCCGAGCGCACCCAGGGGATCGTGACGCGCCGGGCGACCTCGGCCTCGGTCATCCCGAGGGCCTCGGCGCCCTCCTTGGGCAGCGGGGGCACCTGCAAGAAGAGGTCGCGGGTCGTCGAGGCGATGATCGGCACGATCATCAGCCCCAGCACGAGGCCCGAGGTCAAGAGGCCCTCGCCGTAGCCGGTGGGCCCGCGGAAGTAGCGCAGCACCGGGACGTTCGGCACGTGGTTCGCGATGAGGGGGTAGACGTGCGCCGCGAGGAAGGGCCCCAGGGTCAGCACGCCCCACAGGCCGATGATCACGCTCGGGATGCCGGCCAGGACCTCGACGAAGAACGAGAGGGGCTTGGCGAGCCACGGCGGGAGCCGCTCGGTGAGGGCGAAGGCCGTGCCGATCGAGATGGGCAGGGCGACGATGAGGGCGATCACCGAGGTCTGGAGGGTCCCCGCGATGAGCGGCCACGCCCCGTAGCTCGCGCCCACCGGGTGGGCGACGCCGTTGGTCACCACCGGGTTGGCGTAGGTGCTCCCGGGGATCCAGTCCGAGCGCGTGAGGAAGCCCGGGCCGTTCACCTTGATCGCCGGCCAGGCCTTCACGGCGAGGACGGCGAGGACGAAGGCGAGGCCGGCGAGCGGGATGACCGAGGCCACCCGGGCGCTCCAGCGCCACACGCTCTCCTCGGACCCGCGCGCCAACGCCCTCACCCGCCGGACCGAGACGGTCCGGCGGGTGAGGGCCGCGCCGGCGGACGGCGAGACGGTCTCGTCACCCATCGGCAGGCTCAACTACTTGATCTGCTTGATCTGCTTGAACGACTGGACGATCACCTTGGTCGGCAGGGTCACGAAGTTCACCTGGCCCAGGTACTGCTGGCTCTGGCCGTACGAGGGGTCGATGCACCACTCGAGCAGGGAGCGCACGGCCTGGGCGACCGAGGACGAGGACTGCTGCTTGTTCACGATCGCGTACTCGTAGTTGATGATCGGGTAGCCGCCCTTGATCTTGCCGTCGATCATCGAGATCGTCCCGTTGGCCGGGGTCTGGGCCTGGAAGCCCGCCGCCTCGGCCGCGGCCGACGCCACGGAGGGCAGCACGTACTGGCCGAGCCCGTTCTGCAGGGCCGCGTAGGTCTGGCCATTGCCCAGCACCGAGGAGAGGTAGCTGATGCCGACGTAGGCGATGCAGCCCACGGTCTTCGCGCAGGCCGAGACCATGCCGCCGTTGCCGTTCTCGCCGAGCGCGTTGGGGATCGCCGGCCACGAGACGGTCGTGCCGTAGCTGTACTTCGACGCCCAGGCCGGGTTGGTGTCCGACAGGTAGGTCGTGAAGATGAAGGTGTCGCCCGAGCCGTCCGAGCGGTGCAGCGCCACGATGGGCGTGGCGGGCAGGTTGACCTTCGGGTTCAGCGCGGCGATGGCCGAGTCGTTCCACTTGGTGATCTGGCCGGTGTAGATCCCGGCGAGCACCGACCCGTTGAGGTTGAGGTGGGCGGTGACCCCGGGGATGTTGTACTCGATCATCTGGTACGAGATCCCCACCGGGATGTTCAGCAGGTTCGGCGTCGCCGAGAGCTGGGTCGAGGAGAGGTAGGCGTCGGACGAGCCGATGTTCACCGTGCCGCTGGCGGCGTCCGCGATGCCCGTGCCCGAGCCGGTGCCGCCCGTGGTGAGGCTGACCTGGGGGAACTCGGCCTGGTAGGCCGGGGCCCAGATGTTCCACAGCGGGTAGAGGAGCGTCGAGCCGGTCTCGGTGAGGTTGGCCTGGGCGGGGTTCTCGACCTTGACCGAGGCGATCGGGTTGGGCGTCGGCCGCTTCTTCGTCCACCCCTTCGCGCACGTCCCGCGGAACCGGTGGGTGTGCACGACGTTGTGCTCGAGCCTGAAGCAGGTGACGATCTTCTTGGGCGCGGCGCTCGCGGGGAGCGACGCGATCGACAGAAGACCGCCCACGGCGAGGGCGCCCGCCGTCAGTGATCTCAGTAGGGTCTTCATCCTGAGCTTTCCTCCTAAGGTCCGTTGCTCATTGACGCGACGTTTCGACTCTCGAACGCTGTGCCGCGGGCAACTTAGGGAGTGGAGGTAAACGCCTCGTGAAGCCCAAGGACGGGCCAGGTGAAAAGTTCTGGAAGTCGGCGCGTCGCTCAGTCGCAGCAGGAGTCGCGCCAGCCGCACGAGCCACAGCGGTAGTGGGCGTGCTCGGCGGCGAGCGCGCCGCCGCAGTGCGGGCACTCGGCGAAGACCGCGAAGCGGCTGGCGCAGGCGCCGGGCACGGGTGGGCGGTCCTCGACGGTCACCGGGGCAGTGTGCCAGGTCGGCGCGGCGGGGCCGGGGATGCTCAGGCCGGGCCGAGCTCGCCGCGCCGGTAGTGGGTGCGGCACAGCACCTGGTAGTGCACGGCCCCGGTCGCCACGTCGCCCGTGACGAACTGGGAGCCCTCGCGCGCGACGGCCCCGTCGACGACCCGGGCGTTGCAGCGCCCCTTCTGGCCGCACCAGCAGGTCGAGGTGAGCGGGAGCTCGTGGGCCCAGTCGGCGATCGCGATGAGCCGGGCCGAGGCCGGGAAGACGTTGAGGAGGAAGTCGGCCGCCAGCCCGAAGGCGTGCACGTCGACCCCGTGCTCGTCCACCAAGACGGCGAGGTCGTCCACCTGGTCGACCGTGGCGAACTGGGCCTCGTCGATCACGAGGACCGCGACGCCCCGGCCCAGGAGCTCGGCGATGGGCGCCTCCAGGCTCGCGCCGGGCGCGACGGCCTCCGCCGCCGCCTCGATGCCGATGCGGCTGGTGACCATGCCCTCGGCGCTGCGGTCGCCGAAGGTCCACAGGGCCACGTCGTCGCGCCCCTGACGCAGCTGCCAGCACAGCTGCAGCGCCAGGGTCGACTTGCCGGCCGCCATCGTGCCGTAGGTGAAGGTGAGCTCGGCCATGGTTCCCGCAGAGCACGTTACCCAGGCCCCGGAGGGGGGCCGGGCCTAGGGTGACGGGCGTGCCCTACGAGCTGCGCCCCGTCGCCCGGGTCGCGGGCGGTCGGACCGAGGTCGCCGACGACGGGTGGGGCGAGGTCCGCGCCACCCTCGAGCTCGCCCCCGAGGTCCCCGGCGACGCCCTGGCGGGCCTCGAGGACTTCTCCCACGTCGAGGTCGTCGCCCTCGCCGACCGGGCGAGCGACGTCCCCCCGGCGCCCTGGCGCCGACGGCCCCGGGGCAACCCCGCGTGGCCCGAGGTGGGGGTCTTCGCCCAGCGCAACAAGGACCGCCCGAACCGCCTGCTCGTCTCGGTCGCGCGGATCGTGCGCGTCGCGCCGCGGGCGCTCGTGGTCGAGGGCCTCGACCTCGTCGAGGGGACCCCGGTGCTCGACATCAAGCCGGTCTACGCGTGGCTCGGCCCGCGCGGGGCGCTGCGGGCCCCGCGCTGGAGCGACGAGCTCGGCGCCGCCTACTACTAGGGGCGCCGACCGGCCCTCCCTATACTTCGCCCATGCCCGAGCCCACGACGACCGGCACGCTCGACTTCCGGGGGTGGTCGACGTGGTACCAGGTCACCGGCGAGCTCGGCGGGGCGCGGACCCCGCTCGTCACCGTGCACGGCGGCCCCGGCGCGAGCCACGACTACCTCCTCAGCCTGACCGACCTCGCCGCGGGGGGGCGGGCCGTCGTCCACTACGACCAGCTCGGCTGTGGTCTGTCGACCCACCTGCCTGACCGGGGTGGCGACTTCTGGACCGTCGAGCTCTTCCTCGACGAGCTCGACAACCTCCTCGGCCGGCTCGGGCTCGCCGAGGGCTACCACCTCCTCGGCCAGTCCTGGGGCGGGATGCTCGCGGCCGAGCACGCGGTGCGCCGGCCCGCCGGGTTGCGCTCGCTCGTGATCTCCAACTCGCCGGCGTCGATGGCGCTGTGGAGCGAGGCCGCCGACGGCCTGCGCGCGCAGCTGCCCGACGAGGTCCGCGAGGCCCTCGAGCGCCACGAGGCGGACGGGACCTACGACGACCCCGAGTACCTGGCCGCGACGGAGGCCTACTACGACCGCCACGTCTGCCGGGTCCGCCCCTACCCGCCCGAGGTGCAGCACTCCTTCGACCAGATCGGCCAGGACCCGACCGTGTACCACACGATGAACGGCCCGAACGAGTTCCACTGCCTCGGCACCCTGCGCGACTGGTCGATCGTCGAGCGCGCGGGACTCATCGACGTGCCGACCCTGCTCGTCTCGGGACGTCACGACGAGGCCGCCCCCCTCGTCGTCCAGCCCTTCTTCGACGCGATCCCCGACGTGCGCTGGGAGGTGTTCGACGAGTCGAGCCACATGCCCTTCGTCGAGGAGCGCTCGCGCTACATGGAGGTCGTCGGCGCGTTCCTCGCCGCCCACGACCGCTAGCCCGCCGCGAGGAGCCTCTCCACCTCGGCCCTCGTGGGCCCGGTCGCCGGGCCGCGTCGGGTGACGGCCACGGCCGCGGCGGCGTTCGCCCACCGCGCGGCGGTGGCCGCCGGGGAACCGGCGAGCAGCTCGGCGAGGAAGACCCCGTTGTGGACGTCGCCGGCCCCGTTGGTGTCGAGGGCCTCGACCGCGACGCCCTCGACGGCGGTGGCGCCCCCGGGGCGCAGGGCGACGACGCAGCCGCGAGGCCCGTCGCGCACCACGATCGCGAGCCCTGGGCGGGCGAGCGACGAGGCCGCGACCGCGGGGTCGGCCTCGCCCGAGAGGGCCCGGGCCTCGCTCGCGTTGCACAGGAGCCAGTCGGCGCGCGCCAGGGCGGCCTCGAGGTGGGCCGTGGGCACGTCGGCGATCCGCGTGGCCGGGTCGAACGCCACCCGGACCCCCTCGTCGAGCGTCGCGAGCCAGTCGAGGTAGACCTCGGCCTCGCCGGGGTACATCACGTTGTAGCCCGAGACGAGCACCACGTCGCCCGCCCCGGCGCCCAGGGCGTCGAGGTCGCGACGGCGTAGCCGGCCCTCGGCGCCGGCGGCCGTGACGAAGGTGCGCTCGCCGTCGGGCTCGACGAGCACGACGCAGATCCCGGTGTCGAGGTCGCCCGGGCGCTCGAGCGGTGCCGCGATCCCCTCCCGGGCGAGGTCGACCGCGGCCAGGTCGGCGAAGGGACCCGTGCCGAGGAGCCCCGCGTACACGACGCGCTGGCCGAAGCGTGCGGCGGCCGACATCGCGTTGAACCCCCCGCCGGTCGTGACCAGCTGGTCGGCGGCGCGCACGTCCCCCGCCCGCTCGGGGATCCGCGAGACCGAGAGCACGACGTCGACCAGCACGGTGTCGCAACACAGCAGCCGAGGCCCGGTCGTCGGCATCGGACCCACCCTACCGAGGCCGGCCCTTCGCTTTGGGTCGGCGCTAGGCGTGTCGCGCCACGCGGGGCCAGAGGGCGCGGGCGCCGAGCATGAAGAGGCCGTTGAAGGCGAGCGTGACGGCGATGAAGGCCACGGCCGTCCCCTGTCCGACGAGTACCCGCAGGGCCATCCCGACCACGACCATCGTGACGAGTACCAGAGCGCCGTCGACGACGCGCGCCCCGGTGCGTCCGCGCACGGCGACCACGAGCCACCCCGCGCCCAGCCCGAGGACGAACGGCCAGGCCGTGGACACGAGGCCCGCCAGCGTCTCGCCGTGGTGGTGCGAGGCCCGCCCGATCGCCACGAAGGCGAGGACCACCACGAGGTCGAGGAGCCACCACCACCGCCGCACCCCCCGAGGCTAGCCAGGCGACCGGTCCCGGCCCGGACCCGGCCCTAGACTCGCCGGAGTGCACTCGGTCATCCGCCTCGTCGGCGAGTACTTCTTCGTCATCAGCGTGGTGCTCGTCGCGCTCTACTGGCTGCGCTGCTCGCGCCCGACCAAGGTCACCCTCGCGGCGACCCTGGTCGTGGGTGGCGCCGTCGGCGGGGCCCTCATGCTGATCGGCGGCAAGGTCTTCTACGACACGCGGCCCTTCGTGCGCGACCACATCACCCCGATCATCCCCCACGCTGCCGACAACGGCTTCCCCTCGGACCACGCGCTGCTCACCTTCTTCCTGGCGTTCGCGCTGTGGGCGTGGTCGAAGCGCCTCGCCATCGTGCTCTTCGTCAACGCCCTCCTCGTGAGTTGGGCGCGCGTCGCCGCGCACATCCACTCGCCGCTCGACATCGCCGGGGGGCTGGTGTTCGGTCTCGTCGGTGCCGTCGTGGGCTACTACGCGGTGCGCGCCGTGATGGCCCGGCGCAACGCCCGCGCCTACGGCTGACCCCGCGCCCTAGCGTGGCGTCGGGAGGGGACGTGACCGAGCCGAACCCAGTGCCCGGACCCGTCGCCCTCGTCGGCTCGGGCGAGTACCTGCCCCAGATGGCCGCCGTGGAGGGCGGCCTGCTCGAGGGCCGGCCCCCGCGCTACGTGCAGCTCGCCACCGCCGCGGTGCCCGACGGCCCCGAGGTCGTCGCGCGCTGGCACGACCTCGGACGGGCCCAGGCCGAGCGGCTCGGCGTCGAGGCCGTGATCGTGCCCGTGGCGAACCGCGCCGACGCCCAGGACCCCGCCATGGCGGCGCTCGTCGAGGGCGCCGGACTGGTCTACCTGTCCGGCGGTGACCCCCACTTCCTCGCCGACACGCTGCGCGACACCCTGGTCTGGCGGGCCATCGAGGCGGCCTGGCGCGAGGGCGCGGCGCTCGCGGGCTGCAGCGCCGGCGCCATGGCGCTCGGGGCGTGGATCCCCTCGATCCGCCACCCGCAGCGGGCCGCGACGGCCGGTCTCTCCCTGTTCGGCCGCCTCGGGGTCATCCCCCACTTCGACGCCTTCGGCCGGTGGGTCCCGGACTTCCTCACCCGGATGGTCCTGCCCGGCGAGGACGCCGTCACCGTGCTCGGCATCGACGAGGAGACGGCCCTCGTGGGCGGTCCGAGCGCGTGGCGGGTCGAGGGGCGCGCGAGCGTGTGGCGCCTCAACACGGCGCGCCGCGAGCAGTGGCCCGCGGGGACGGCGGTGGAGCTGGCGCTCGCCTAGCGGGCGGCCTCCACCTTGTCGAGGTGGTAGCGGATCTGGATCGCCGCGGCCGCCCCCTCGCCCACCGCCGAGGCGAGCTGCTTGGTCGAGCCCCGGCGCACGTCCCCCGCCGCGAAGACCCCGGGCATCGAGGTTCGGAACTGCTCGTCGGTCACCACGAAGCCCCGCTCGTCGAGGTCGAGCTTGCCGGCGAGGAACGACGTGTTCGGATCCAGCCCGATGAAGACGAAGGCCCCCGAGGCCGGGTGGTCGCGCCGGGTGCCGGTCGCGCGGTCCTCGAGCACGACGCTCTTGAGCTTGTGCGTCTCGCCCGCGACGAAGCCGACGACCGCCGTGTTGGTCACGACGGTCATCTGGGGGTGCGCGCGCACCTTGTCCTGGAGGAGCCGGCTCGCGGCGAGGGTCTCGGTGAACTCGACCACGGTCACGTGCCGGGCGAACTGGGTGAGGAAGAGGCCCTCCTCGAGCCCGCTGTTGCCCCCGCCCACCACGACGACCTCGTCGACACCGCGGTAGAACGGGCCGTCGCAGGTCGCGCAGAAGTGGATGCCGGCGCCGATGAGGTCGGCCTCGCCCTCGGCCCCCGTGCGCCGGTACAGCGAGCCCGTCGCCACCAGCACCGCCGGGGCCCGGTAGACGTCGCCGGTCGAGGTCGCCACCGCGAGCTCGCGCCCGTCGGGGGCGACCGAGGAGACCGCGACGGCCTGGAGGATCTCGACCCCGTAGCGCTCGGCCTGGCGACGCATCCGCTCGGCGAGCTCGTGGCCGGCGACCCCGTCGGGGAAGCCCGGGTAGTTGTCGAGCCGCTCGGTGACCCCGGCCTGGCCGCCCACGGCCGACTTCTCGACGATGAGCACGCGCTCGTTCTCCCGCGCGGCGTAGATCGCCGCGGTGAGCCCGGTCGGTCCCCCGCCCACCACGACGAGGTCGTAGTGGGTCGAGCGCGCCGAGCGCGCGAGACCCAGCTTGTCGGCCAGCTCGTCGTTGCTCGGCTCGGAGAGGTGGGACCCGTCGGGGAAGACGATGGTCGGGATCACGCGCGCGCCGTTGTTGTAGCCCTCGACGACGGCCGTCATCTCGGGGCGCAGCTCGAGGTCGACCCACTCGAAGGGCACCCGCTGCTCGCCGAGGAAGGCCTTCGCCCGCCGACAGTCCGGGCACCAGTTCGCCCCGATGACGGTGATCGTCTCGCTCGATGCGTCCACGTGACCCTCCTTGGCCCGGCGACCGGGACGCCACCCTAGCGTCCGGCCCCGGGGGCCCCGCGGGCCTAGCCTGACCCCGATGGCCCGCCCCCACCGGCTCACGACGGCCGCCCGGTCGGTCGTTTGGGGCCAGTCGGTCTTCGTCGGGGGCCTGCTCGCCTGCGTGGCCCTCTCCCCCCACCTGGTGCTCAAGGCCAGCGAGGTCGGGGTGAGCAACTTCGGGGTCCACGCCACCACGGTCGTGCCCTACAGCGTCGCCTTCGCCGGCTCGGTCGTCGGCCTCGCCCGGGCCGCGCTGCACGTCCGCCGGCCCTACGCCGGCGCCTTCGTCGCGTGCGCCCTCTGCTACGGCGCGGCCCTCGTGACGACCTTCCCCTACCACCTCGACGCGGGGCTGAAGGACCTCCACGACGCCACCGGGATCGTCACCATGGTCGTCTCGTTCGCCCTCGGCGTGGTGGCCCTCGCGCGCGAGCGGCGCCTGGCGCCGGTGCTGGCGCTGCACGTCGCGGGCCTCGCGGTAGGCGCCGTCACGCTGGTCGGCGCGTGGCACCTGCTCTTCAGCGCCCAGGTCTCGACGAGCGTCGCCTTCAGCGTCGAGGCGGTCGTCCTCGCCCAGCGCGTGCCCGCGGCGAGCGCGGCCTAGATGATCGGCGCGGTGCCCTCGGTCGGCTCGATCGAGGTGTGCGCGCGCAGCGCCGCCTCGAAGGCCGTGGGGTCGTCCGGGGTGACGAGGGGCCGCACGGCCCGTCCGAGGTCGAGCACGAAGCCCACCTTCTTGCGCGGCCGGCCGGGGTCGAGGTTGGCCCAGTAGCGGGGGTTCGCCGTCCCCCAGATCCGCGCCCGGCCCCGGGCGAGGCCGAGGTCGACCCGGGTCACGCCACGGATCGAGCCGTAGGCGATCGACTTGGTGCCACCGGGGAAGTAGTAGGCGTGGATCCGCACCGCGCTCTCGGTGCACTCGACGCGCGGATCGACGTAGGTGTCGGCCACGGCCGGAGCCTACGCCCGGCGGGGGCGGGCGGTAGGGTCGGCGCGTGCGCGTCCCCCCTCGCCTCCGCGACGAGGGGTTCCGGATGCTCAACCGGTTCCACGGGGGCGTCGTGCGCCTCAGCCGGGGGCGGCTCGGGCGCCGGGCCCTCGGCATGGACGTGATCGAGCTGGGCACGACCGGGGTGCGCACGGGGCTCGCGCGAACGACGCTGCTCACCGTGCCCGTGCGCGACGGCGACACGCTGGTCGTGGTCGCCTCCAAAGGCGGCGACGACCGGGACCCTCAGTGGCTCGGGAACCTCGTCGCCCGACCCGAGGTCGACGTCGTCCTCGAGGGCGTGCGCCGGTCGATGCGGGCCCGGGTCGCGGGGCCCGACGAGGCCGCACGGCTGTGGCCGCGGGTCGTCGCGCGCTATCGCCCCTACGAGGCCTACCGGCGCCGCGCCGCGCGCGAGATCCCGCTCGTCGTCCTCGAGCCGGTCCCTCCGGAGTCGTAACGACCCTACGAACTTCCCCGGGGGCCGCCATTCGCGGGCTTCTCGTGACCTCTGGCCCTCCGGGCCCCCACGGGGGGCCACCTAGCGTGGTCACCCGTGGGGTGGGTCCGCAAGCCGACGATCTGGGGTGGGGTGTGCGCCGCGTGCGGGTCGCGCCTCGACCACCTCCACGAGGCCTGGCTCGACGGCGCCGGCGCGGTCCGCTGCCTCGCGTGCGGTCCGGGCGAGGGGCGGGTCCCCGAGGACGTCGCCCTGGCCACCGAGCACCCTCGGCCGGGACTCGCGAGCGCTCCCCGGGGCCCCCGGCGCGCCGCGACCCCGGGACTCGAGGCGCCCGAGACCCCGACCGACCGGGCCCTCGCCGAGCTCCTGGTCGAGGGGAGCCGCGTCCTCACCGGGCGCGCCACGCCCGACGGTCGGCCTATCGGCCACGTCGTCGTCGCCCGGTCGGGGGTCTGGGCGATCGAGTCGCGCGAGTGGGCCGGGCGGGTCGAGTACCGGCCCACCCCGACCTCCAACGGCCGGCACCGGCTGATGGTCGGCGGCGTCGACCGCACCACCGAGGTCGAGGCCGTGGCCACACTCGTCGACGACCTCGCCACGCTCGCCGGAGCGGTCACACCGGTCGAGCCGGCGCTCGCGATCACCCTGGGCGACTGGAACCTCGCGTCGCTGCCGAGCCTCGTCCTCAACCGCCCCTTCCGCCACGGCGACGTCTGGATCGGCCCCCCGCGCCTGCTCGTCGCGCGGATCAACGCGGCGGGACCGCTCGAGGCCGCCGAGGTGGAGCGGCTCAGCGCACTGCTCGAGGAGCGTCTGGGGCGTCGCTGAGGGTCCGCTCCTCGAGCAGGCCCACGATCCGCGCGCGCACCCGTGGCCAGTCCTCCCGGGTGACCCCGAAGAGCGCCGAGTCGCGCAGGCGGCCCTCCTCGCCGCCCACGAGCGAGGGGTGGGCCCGCGCCACCGTCCCCTCGCGGACCAGGCCCAGCCGCTCCATGGCCGCGATCGAGCGCTCGTTGCGCGCGTCGGTCTTCAGGTCGACCTTGGCCACCCCGTAGACGTCGAAGGCGTGGGCGAGCAGCAGCAGCTTCGCCTCGGTGTTCACCCCGGTGCGCTGGGCGTCGGCCGCGAGCCACGTCCCGCCGACCTCCACCAGGTCGGGGTAGGCGCGCCCGAAGTACCAGCGGAGGTTCATGTAGCGCGTCGCGCCCACCACCGCGCCGCCGCGACGCAGGACGAAGGGGACCGCCTCGGCGCGCCGGCGCTCCTCGAGCAGGCCGGCCACGTAGGCCTGGGCCCCCTCCCTCCCGTCGGGCACGACGGTGTAGCGATAGCTGGAGCGATCGAGGGCGGCGGCCGCGAGGCCGTCGGCGTCGTCGGGCCGCAGCGGCGCGACCGTGACGTGGCGTCCGACGAGGGTCGCGTCGAGGTGGGGGAGCTCCTCTTCCATCGGGCTCAGCCGTCGAGGTCCTTGGCCATCGAGACGGCGAGCTCGCGGTAGCCGAGCGAGACGTAGAGCGAGCGGGCGACCGCGTTGTTGCCCCAGACGTTGAGTCCGAGCCTCGAGCCGCCGGCCGCGCGCACCCACCCCTCCGCCAGCTCCATGGCGAGGCGCCCGTAGCCCCGCCCCCGCTCGGCCTCGTCGACCTCGACGTCGTAGACGTAGTACTCGCCCCCACCGTCGCCGTCGCCCGAGGGTCGGCCGATCCACAGGACGCCCACGGGACGGCCCGCGACGAGGACGTCGAACACGTGGTTCCCCTCGGCCAAGCCCTCGCCGCTCGTGAGGGCCGCCCGATTGCGCGCCACGTTGGCCTCGGCCGCCTCCTCGGAGAAGCCGGCCGCGACGATCGAGTCCCGATAGCCCTGCCACATCCCGGGCAGCCACTCGGCCAGCCGCTCGGGTCCCATCTCGCGCAGCTCTCCTTGTGTCACGTCCTTCACCCTCCCCTAGGTCGGCTCGACGACCCGGCTCACGACCCAGGCGTGCTTGCCGACCTGGCGACCCCGGGAGAAGCCGTACTGCTCGAAGAGTTCGACCGTCGCGCTGAAGAGGAAGCGGCCTTGGGCCTCCCGGCCCGTGACGGTCTCGGGGATCGCCTCGACGAGGCCCCCACCGGCCGCGGCGATCTGGGCGAGCGCGCCCTCGAGGGCGCGGCGCGCGACGCCCTGGCCGCGGTGGGCCCGGTCCACGAAGATGCAGGCGATCCGCCAGCGCGCCGGCGGGGGCGGGTCCTGGAGGTACACGCGCTGGTGGCGCAGGGCGATCTCGTCGGGGCCTCCGTACTGGCACCACCCCTGGGCGAGCCCGTCGCCGTCGACGACGAGGGCCGCGTGGGCCCGGTCCGAGCGCACCAGCTCCTCTTTCAGGGTGCGGGGGTCGGAGACCCCGCGGCGGTAGGCGGTGTGGAACGCGACGCACCAGCATCCGCCGTAGATGCCGTTGTTGCGCTCGACGAGCTCGGCGAACGCGTCCCACGTCGAGGGGTCGAGGGGCCGGACCGAGAGGTCCCCGGGGGCGCCCGCGCGGCTCAGACGAACTCCGCGATCGCCCAGGGGACGGTGACCCACAGGGGCCACCAGCCCTGGACGCCCCCGCCCGTGACGAGGATCACCGCCCAGATCCCCCAGAGCGTGCCCACCGAGCCCGCGAAGCGGCGCAGGTGGCGGTGGGCGCGGCGGGCCCGCGTCGGAGCGGGCGGCGCCGGGACCGGGAGGTCGGCCGTGAGGACGGCCACCTCGCCGTGGGTCTTTGCGCGAAAGAGGGTGTCGAGTCTCTGGCCGAACTCCGCCACGTCGAGGCGCCCCTCGGCCGCCGCGTCGCGCAGGCGCGAGGCCACGCTCTCGCGCTCGCCGTCCGAGAGGCGCAGGTCGGGGTTCTCCATCGCGAGAGATACTCCCACGCCCCCCCGGGACCGTCAACGACGCCGGGCCCGGCGAGCGGGACGAACGTCACTAAGGACCAAAGGCCCTCGTGGTCCGGGCCGCGGCGACGGTACGGTCGCCCCGGGGGCCAGAGAGAGGCGAGGCATGTTCCAGGTGCGGATCCACGGTCGCGGGGGCCAGGGCGTCGTGACCGCGGCCGAGCTGCTCGCCGTCGCCGCCTTCGACCAGGGCCGCCACGCCCAGGCCTTCCCCAGCTTCGGCTCCGAGCGCACCGGCGCCCCGGTCGTCTCCTACTGCCGGATCGACGACCACGAGATCCGCACGCGCGAGCCGATCGACGCGCCCGACGCCGTCATCGTCCAGGACGTCACCCTCGTGCACCACGTCGACCTCTTCGGCGGCCTCAGCCCGTCGGGCTACGTGCTCGTGAACACCTCGTTGCCCCTCGACGAGCTCGGCCTCGACGGCCGCGTCGGCGTCCTGCCCGACGGGCACGTCGCCGGATGCCCGGCGACCGAGCTGGCCCTCGCCCACGTGGGGCGCGCCGTGCCTAACGTGCCCCTGCTCGGGGCCTTCTGCGCGCTCACCGGCGAGGTGCCCCTCGGGGCCCTGGCGAGGGCGCTGCGCCACCGCTTCACCCCTGAGGTGGCCGAGCGCAACGTCGCGGCCGCGAGCGCCGCCTTCGGCCTCGTCACCGACCACGAGGAGGCCCACCGTGCTCCAACAGCTTGAGGGTTCGCGCGCCGTCGCCGAGACCGTGGCGCGCTGTCGGCCCGAGGTCGTGTGCGCCTACCCGATCTCGCCCCAGACCCACATCATCGAAGCCATCGGGGCGATGGTGAAGGACGGCCGGCTCGCCCCGTGCGAGTTCATCAACGTCGAGTCCGAGTACGCGGCCATGTCGGTCTCGATCGGCGCGTCGGCCGCGGGGGCCCGCACCTACACGGCCACGGCCAGCCAGGGGCTGCTGTTCATGATCGAGGCCGTCTACAACGCGGCGGGCCTGGGCCTACCCGTCGTGATGACCCTCGCGAACCGCGCCATCGGGGCACCCATCAACATCTGGAACGACCACAGCGACGCCATGGCCGTGCGCGACGCCGGCTGGATCCAGCTCTTCGCCGAGACGAACCAAGAGGCCGCCGACCTGCACGTCCAGGCCTTCCGGCTGGCCGAGGCGCTCTCGGTGCCGGTGATGGTCTGCATGGACGGGTTCATCCTCACCCACGCCGTGGAGGCCGTGGACCTCATCGACCAGGCCGTCGTCGACTCGTTCCTCCCGCCCTACGAGCCCCGCCAGGTCCTCGACCCCGACGACCCGGTCTCGATCGGGGCGATGGTCGGGCCCGAGGCCTTCGAGGAGGTGCGCTACCTCGCCCACCTGCGCCAGCTCGACGCGCTCGAGCTGATCCCGAGCGTGGCCGAGGAGTTCGCCGCCCTCACCGGACGCGCGAGCGGGGGGCTCGTGCACCCCTACCGACTCGAGGACGCCGAGACCGTGATCGTGGCGATGGGCTCGGTACTCGGCACCATCAAGGACGCCGTCGACGCCCGGCGCGAGGCGGGCGAGCGCGTGGGCGTCCTCGGGGTGGCCGCGTTCCGGCCCTTCCCGGTGGCGGCGGTGTCCGACGCCCTCAGCGGGGCCCGCCGGGTCATCGTCGTGGAGAAGGCCTTCAGCCTGGGCATGGGCGGCGTGCTCGCGACCGACGTGGCGACGGCCTCGCCCGCCTCGGGACCCGACCTCGCCACGGTCGTCGCCGGCCTCGGTGGGCGCCCGATCACCCGGCGCGACGTCGAGGGGATCCTCGAGCGCTCGGCCCGGGGCACCCTGCCCCGACTGAGCTTCCTCAACCTCGACGAGGACGTCGTCGCGCGCGAGCGAGCGCGGATGGCCGCCTCGCGCCGGTCGGGGCCCTTCGCCGAGAACGTGCTGCGCGACGTCGCGGCCGGGGGTGCCCACCGATGACCGAGACCCGCGTGCACTTCTACCAGGTCGGCAGCTTCGCCGTCGGCAACCGGCTGCTCTCCGACGCGGACCGGACCGTCCAGGCGAGCCAGGAGCGCACCAACTCCCTCGACGCGGGCCACCGGGCCTGCCAGGGGTGCGGCGAGGCGCTCGGCGCGCGCTACGCCCTCGACGCGGCGATGCGCGCCACCGAAGGCCGGCTCGTCGCGGTCAACGCCACCGGCTGCCTGGAGGTCTTCTCGACGCCGTTCCCCGAGACCTCCTGGCGCATCGCGTGGCTCCACTCGCTCTTCGGCAACGCCCCGGCCGTCGCCACGGGCGTGGCCGCGGCGATGCGCGCGAAGGGTCGCGACGACGTGCGCGTCGTCGGCCAGGCCGGTGACGGCGGCACCGTCGACATCGGCTTCGGGGCCCTGTCGGGGATGTTCGAGCGCAACGACGACGTGCTCTTCATCTGCTACGACAACGAGGGCTACATGAACACCGGCGTCCAGCGCTCGGCGGCGACGCCCCCCACGGCTCGCACCGCCACCAGCGAGGCGCGCGGCCCGGACCCGGGAAACGTCTTCGGCCAGGGCAAGGACCTGCCGCGCATCGCCATGGCCCACGACATCCCCTACGTCGCCACGGCGACCGTCGCGGACCTCCACGACCTGGAGCGCAAGGTCGAGCGCGCCATGACCTTCCACGGGGCGCGCTACCTGCACGTGCTCGTCCCCTGCCCCCTCGGCTGGGGGGCGGCGTCGGCCGACACGGTCCGCCTGGCGCGCCTCGCCGCCGAGAGCGGCTTCTTCCCCGTCTTCGAGGCCGAGCACGGCGTCGTCACGGGCGTGCGGCGGATCCGCCGGCGCGTAGGGGTGGAGGAGTACCTGCGGCCCCAGCGGCGCTTCGCCCACCTCTTCGCCGGGGAGGGCCGGCCCGACCTCGTCGCCCGGCTCCAGGCCCTCGCCGACGCGAACGTCGAGCGCTACGGGCTCGCCCCGGAGGAGGAGTGATGGAACGGCCCTTCGCGATCACCCTGCCCGTCGGATCGAGCCGGGCCAACCACACCGGCTCCTGGCGCGTCGAGCGGCCCGTCTACGTCGACCGCCTGCCCCCGTGCAACGACGCCTGCCCCGCGGGGGAGAACATCCAGCGCTGGCTCTACCACGCCGAGTCCGGCGACTACGAGACCGCCTGGCGGACCCTGGTCGAGGAGAACCCGCTGCCGGCGATCATGGGACGGGTCTGCTTCCACCCCTGCGAGACCGCCTGCAACCGCGTCCGGGTCGACGAGGCCGTGGGCATCAACGCGGTGGAGCGGTTCCTCGGCGACACCGCCATCGCGCGCGGCTGGCGCCTGGGCGAGCCCGGGCCGGACTCGGGACGCCGGGTCCTCGTGGTCGGCGCCGGACCGGCGGGTCTCTCGGCCACCTACCACCTGCGCCGCGCGGGTCACGCCGTGACCCTGGTCGACGGGGCCGCGCGGCTCGGGGGCATGATGCGCTACGGCATCCCGGCCTACCGCCTGCCGCGCGCCGTCCTCGACGCCGAGATCGAGCGCGTCCTCGAGATGGGCGTCGAGGTCGTGACCGGCCGGTCGGTCGAGGACATCGCCGCCGCCCGCGACGAGTTCGCCGCCGACGCGGTCTTCCTCGCCGTGGGCGCCCAGCTGGGCCGGCGGGTGTCGATTCCGGCGGGCGACTCGGCCAAGGTGATCGACGCGGTCACCTTCCTCCACCAGGTGGCCGACGACGACCCGCCCCTGCTCGGTCGGCGCGTCGTGGTCTACGGCGGCGGTGACACCGCGCTCGACGCGGCGCGCACCGCGCGGCGCCTCGGGGCGACCGACGCGACGATCGTGTACCGGCGCAACCGCGCCAAGATGCCGGCCCACGCCGAGGAGGTCGAGCAGGCCCTGGGCGAGGGCGTCTCGGTGCGCTGGCTCTCGACCATCGAGCGCTTCGAGGGCGAACGGCTCCTCATCGAGAAGATGGCCCTCAACGCCGAGGGCTTCCCCGAGCCCACGGGCGAGCTCGAGGAGCTCGACGCCGACGCCCTGGTGCTCGCGCTCGGCCAGGACACCGACCTCTCCCTCCTCGAGGGCAGCGAGGTCCACGTCGCCGACGGCGTGGTGCCCGTCGGCGAGTCCATGATGACCGACGTCCCGGGCGTCTTCGCCGGCGGCGACGTGGCGCCCTCGGACCGCACGGCGACCGTCGCCGTCGGCCACGGCAAGCGGGCCGCCCACGGCATCGACGCCTACCTCGCCGGCCGGGCGTTCGAGCGACCCGAGCGCCACCCGCTCGCCGCGTTCGAGCGGCTCAACACCTGGTACTACGCCGACGCCCCGCGCACCCACCGTCCCGAGCTCGAGCGGATCCGTCGCCAGACCAACTTCGAAGAGGTCGTCGGGGGGCTCACCGAGGACAACGCCCTGTTCGAGGCGCGGCGCTGCCTGTCGTGCGGGAACTGCTTCGAGTGCGACAACTGCTTCGGGGTCTGCCCCGACAACGCGGTGATCAAGCTGGGCGGCGCCGACCGCTACGAGATCGCCTACGACTACTGCAAGGGGTGCGGGATCTGCGTCGCGGAGTGCCCCTGCGGCGCGATCGAGATGGTCCCCGAGCGGATCTGACGTCGGCCGCCCGCCGGCGCGTCAGCCCTCGACGAGGGCCTCGGGCGAGGCGTCGGCCACGTCGGCGAGGCCCGTGAGGCCCATGGTCACGGCGATCTCCTCGTGCATCACCCGCAGGACGTGCGCGACGCCGCGCTCACCTCGCCCCGCGACGGCGTAGGCCCAGGCCCGCCCGACCATGACCGCGCGCGCGCCGCGCGCCAACGCCTTCATCACGTCGAGCCCGCTGCGCACCCCGCCGTCCATGAGGACCTCGGCCCGGCCGTCGACGACCTCGACGACCCGCGGGAGCGCCTCGATCGTCGAGGGGACCGAGTCCAGCTGGCGTCCGCCATGGTTGGAGACGATGAGCCCGTCGACCCCGCGCGCCACGGCCTCGCGGGCGTCGTCGGGGTCGAGGATGCCCTTCAGGACCAGCGGGCCCGGCCAGTGGGCGCGCACCCAGTCGATGTCGGACCAGGTGACCGTGGGGTCGAACTGGCCGGCCACCCAACTCTGGAAGTCGCTCGGGACCGCGGCCGTCCCGAGGACGGCCGCCAGGTTCCCAAAGGTGAGGGGCCGGCCCGAGACGGCCACGTCACGCACCCACGCCGGGTGGGCGGCGACGTCGAGCGCCCGGCGGATCGAGCCGAGCCGTCCGGGACTCCCCGAGACCCCGTTGCGCGCGTCGCGGTAGCGCTGGCCCACGACCGGCAGGTCCACCGTGAGCACGAGCACCGGGACCCCGAGGCCGGCGGCGCGGGCCATGAGCGCCTCGGCGACCCCACGGTCCTTCATGACGTAGAGCTGGAACCACGGGGCCACGCCGCTGGCGGCCGCGACCTCCTCGAGGTCGCACACCGAGAGCGTCGACTCGCAGAAGGCCACGCCCGCCGCGGCCGCAGCCCGGGCGGCCTGGGCCTCGGCCCGCCGCGCCATGAGCCCGGCGAAGCCGACGGGCGCGAGCACCACCGGCATGGAGAGGGTCTGGCCGAACAGGGTCGCCGACGTCGCACGCCGCGAGACGTCGCGCAGGACCCGCTGGCGGAAGTGCAGCGCGGCCAGGTCGGCGACGTTGGCGCCCATGGTCGCCTCGGCGAAGGCCCCGCCGTCGAGGTAGTCGAAGATCTGGCGGGGCAGGCGGCGGCGCGCCAGGGCGCGGTAGTCCATCACCGACGCCGGCACGAGGTTCAAGCTGCGCTCGACCACCGGCCCATTATGCCCGCGACGGCGCTCGGCCACTCGAGGCGCACGACGGGCGTCCATCGACCCGGCGCCGCGGTGCGGACACGACGTATAGTCCGGTCGGTCGCGCCAATCTCAAGCCCGGGAGGGAACATGCGAGTGACGACGTGGACGCGTCTGGGCCGCGCGGCGGCCACGGCGGCCCTCGCCGGTGCGATGGCCGCTCCCTTGGCGGTGGGCACCGCGGGCGCCGCACCGAGTGCGGCGTTCTGCGCGACGCTCCTGCACGGACCCAAGGCGGCACCACCGTCGACGAAGAGCCTGAAGGCCTACAAGGCGTGGGTGAAGGTCGAGGTGCCCTACTTCCAGAAGCTGGCGGCCGAGGCGCCCGACCCCGCGAGCGCGAAGCTGTTCAATCTGATCGCGAAGTCACTGAAGTATGAGGCGAGCTCCACCAGCACGAAGGCCCTCGCCGCGTACTGGGTCGCTCACGAGTCGCAGTGGGCCAAGGCGGTCCAGGCCGTCGCCAAGGACTCGCTCGCCTGCGTCGAGCGACTCTCGTAGCGCCGTCGGTCGCCGCGCACCGAGGGCCCTCCCGACGAGCCCGGTCCCGGGGTTCCACCGTGGCCGCATCGAACCCACCACGTTGAACGTGCGGGGAGAAGTCGGGACTGCTCGCCACAGCCCTACGCGCTCGTCGCGGGCCCTCGGGCCCTCGCCAGAGCGACTTGTCTCACTGCGTGCCCCCGGCAGGATTCGAACCTGCGCACACGGTTTAGGAAACCGATGCTCTATCCCCTGAGCTACGGGGGCTCACCTTCATTGCTCACTTCATGCTCCATTCTTACGCTGTAGGGCAGAAGAGCATCG
>JAKAEP010000008.1 GCA_021818265.1 Actinomycetes bacterium | reverse complement strand
CCGCTCGGTGCATGCGTCCCTCGGCGCTCAGCCGCTCGGCGATGGCGACGTTGCGCTGGGACCACGCGCTGCGGGCAGCCCGCGGCGTGAACCGCCTGAGGAACGTCGTCGCGTCCCGGCGGGAGAGCTGCCCGTCTATCCAGCCGAAGCAGATCGCCTCCTCGAGCGCGTCGTCGTAGGAGAGCGCCGTCGGCTGCGTCGCGCCCTTCCTCGCGAGGACCAGCCGGACCCCGGGCGACGTCTCGTAGTGCGCCACCAGCCACGCTCGCCACTCGGCTGCGTCGCCGACGAGCAACTCGGGGAGCTCCATCGCGCCACCGTACAGCCGGGCCGGTCCGGACGATCGCCGCGGCCTCGCGGCGATCGTCGACTCGACCGGACTCGCGCGAGGGCCGCCACCCATCGTCGCCGACGCGCGTCCCGAAGCCCGACGAGTGCCGCTATTAGGGTGGTCCGGTGCTCCCTCGACGCCACGTCGCGTCGCCTTCGGCGTCCTGGTTGTCCGTCGCCGGGGTGGGGCTGTCCCTCCTCGTCGCCTCGGTCGGCTCGGCCCCCGTCGGCGCGTCAGGTGTGGACGGCTCCGCACGGACCCCCGTCGCGCTGTCCCCGCTCGCTCGCGCCGCGCACAGCCCGCTCAGGGTTGCGCGCCTCGGTGGTCTGATCGACTACGCCTTCTCCTACGCCTTCGGGTCACCGTCCGACGAGACCGCCGTCGGACGGGTCCACGGGCCGACGGACTGGGCGCTCTCGGTCACCGTCACGCCGCACGCTCCCACGGTCACCACCTACGACGTGGGTGGGCGCGGGTACTCCCTCGTCAAGGGCCTCTCGCGCGTCGAGCCGGTCACCTTCAAGACGCCCGAGGGCCTCACTCACCTCAACGGCGAGCGCGCGTGGGCTCAGAACCTCGTGGACGCGCTGCACGTCACGGGCGTGCGGGTCACCACCGTCGGGAACTGCCGAGTCGCGGGTCAGCGGGGAACGCTGTACGAGCTGAGGACCCCGACGGCCTCCCAAGGGGTCTTCGCCCTCGCCGTCCGGGCCTGCGTGAGTCGGCGCGGCCCTCTCCTGTCGCTCACCGAGGGCGTCACCGGAGGCTCGACCGCGGGCGCCCTCGGACTGCGCGGGAAAACCGAGACGTTCACCGTCACCTCGATCGGCCGAGTCGGGACGATCACCCCGCCCAAGGGCTCGGCGGCCGCCCCGCCGTCGACGACCGTCCCGCCGAGCCCGTCGACCGTCTCCGGGCGACTCCCCGCGGGATTCCCCTCCGCCGTCCCCCCGCCACCGGGCTCGATCATGAGCGCGACCCACCTGAGCGCGACGAAGTGGTACGTCCTTCTCACCGAACCCTCAGCCCACGCCCTCGGGGACTACGTGACCCGATTGGAGGCCCGAGGCTTCACCGTTTCCACTCGCTCGACCACGGCCGCGAGCACCGTGGTCGCCCTCGGGGACGCCTCGTTTCGCCTCGTACTCGAGGAGATGTCCCTCCCGGGCGAAGGTGTGACCCTGGCGGTCACCGTGGGTCGCGCTTAGCAGAGCCGGCTCGCCGCCACCGAGCCCTTCCTGGTGTCGGATGGCCCCGCGTTCACGACCCGCAGCCGGTCAACTGGAAGTAGCGGGCGGGGGGCGCCCGATAGAGGGCGACCGCCGAAGGATTCGACCGGGCGAGGTCGAACACGAAACGGCCGTTGACGTAGTACCACCAATCCGTCAGTTGCTGACCGCCGACGGAGTAGTGGACCAGCCACGCTCCGCCCGGTCCGCGCGAGACGCCCCAGGTGTCCACGGGGGTCTTCGGGTCGTTCGGGCACTCGCGGTGCCGGCGCACGTACGCCGCCTCGGTGATAATCGAACGGCTTGCCTCGTCCCAGCGACCGTAGACCGGGGCGTCGCGATTCTGCTGGAAGGAGTCATTGAAAGCCCGGGCGATAAGGAGGAGGCGGTGTGCACTCCTCGGATCCTGCCTCTCGGTGAGCAGGTCCGGTCCCTGCTCTGACGAATGGCGCGCTGACGCCACCGGTGCGTGAGTGCATGACGCCAGGGCCAGACTCGCGAAGAGAGCAGCCGCGAGCAAGAGAAGACGCGCAGACATCTGCTCGGCGGGCATTGAGCCAGTGTGCCAGGCGCAGATGCTGTGACGTGGACCCCACTGAACTGACTGGAGCACGGGAAGTGCACGAGCGATCGTGGACTCTCTGTACCCCGAGGCGTGGCCCTCATCTTCAGAGGGGCCCCTAACGGAAGGGCACTTGGGTGCGCTCCGCTGTCGCGAGGCAAGCCGTCGCTTCATATGGGGACGGCACCAGGTGCTTCAGGCCACCATCACACTTGCGGCGCACGGGTAAACAGCCAGTTGTTGGTGTCGGAGATACGAATAGACGGGTCCGCTACAACCCACTGGCGGCTCGCAGACTGCCTAGCCGGCGTTAGTGCCGGAGGGGCGAGCTCACCGACCTTCGAGTAGAGAATCTCACGAAGAACTGCCGCGCAACCGCTCACTGGCTCGCTACATCTTGTAGCGCCCTCAGAAATGAAGCGACCCCCATGCTTCGACGTCTAGGGGCCGAAGCAAGGGGGTCGCATCGCGTATACAGCTATCGACGCCTACCGCACGTGGTGCCTTCGCATCTAACTCAGAGTGCAGTCACCGGATACGGCGTTGACAGGCATCCCAATGCAGGACATTGCGCTCGCCATTCCTGGATACATGCTCACAAAGGTGCCGTGGTTCGGGACCACCGTGAGGTCGGACACCGCAATAGGAGAGTTGCTGAAGTACGCACTGCCGGTAGCGGCTCCGGTTCCGGTTCCGTCGACAATTGGCACGGGACTGTCGGTCCACCAAGTCACCTGGGCGCCTGACAATGGGTCTGAAGAATTGTACTGAGTAGCCACATAGGTGAGGTATCCGTTTGAGTACGTGCCGGATATGGTCTCGTACTTGCTGTTGTCAGATGTATTCGTACCCACGCCCATGAACGTGCCGCTTCCCGTATTCAGAACCGCCTTGAATTTGTGCACGTACACGTTGCCCGTGTTCAGTGTCACCGTGAATGTCAACAACTCATAACGTGCTACGGATCCTCCGGGCGCTGCACCAGCGGTACTCGCTACTGCAAGGCTTGGAGCTGCGAGTGCAATGCTCACTCCCAACACTCCGACAAGACGCTTCACCTTCATGATGGCCTCCTCATCGATTCGGTCGCTCCCCCGGGGAGCGGCCTTCAGGCCCTTGCGCTCCCTTCACCATAGAAACGTGGGACGGTGTTGTCAATGTCTGGAGTCTGTGTTGCTCCAGTGAACCACTCTCTAGGAAGTCCGAAGAAGCGTCAGCAGCGCCGTATCTCGCTGAATCGCCCTGGAGCAGGTCAGAGCCTCCAGCCAACCCAGGGCGATTCAAAGCGCCCGACCGATTATGAGTGAACAAGCGGGAGACCGACGAGTCGTGGAAGAGGGGCCGCGGTGTCCCCCTTGACGCGACGCTCGACGTGACCCTCAGCGCAGATCAAGGGTCGCCGTGGCTGATTGCAGAGGTTGGACGACTACCGATGGGGCCCCTGGCCTTTTACGGGGCGGGATTGCACCTACACGCCGAGAGGCTTTTCTCGTACCTTGCCGGCGGTGAAGTTATCGACCCCGAGGCCCGGTTCGATGAGCTCGCCCCGGGCTACCAGTTGCAGGACTCTGAGATCGAGTGAGCGCTGCGAGACGTTGGGAGCCGCCCGAGGCAGGACAATCGCACAACGAAATGGGCGTCTGCGCGGGACCCACCATTCTTTGGTGTCGGAGACGCGAGTAGACGACTCCGCTACCCCTCACTGGCGGCTCGCGGGATGACTCGGCGTTGTTGGTGTCGGAGACGGGACTTGAACCCACACGCCCTTTCGGGCACCAGCCCCTCAAGCTGGCGCGTCTGCCTATTCCGCCACTCCGACGTGGGATCACATTCTAGCCGACGGCCCGCGTCGCCTACGACCCGGTCGTCGTGGGCGGGACCACCGTCCAGGTGGGCACCTGGTCGAGGAAGCTCGGCGCGCTGAAGGTCGGGGCCACCACCGAGAGCTGCGTCGACCAGACCTCGAGCGAGGGCGGCGTGAACAGGGGGCGCACCCAGAAGAGGCCCATGACGTCGCGGTCGAGGTTGAGCCAGGACGCCGTGGCCGTCGCGGGGTTGAAGTTGGCTATGGCCGTGTTGAAGAGGTCGACCACTCCGGCGAGTCGCACCCCCGACGGGTAGGTGTCGGGATAGGCCGGGCCGACGAAGGAGCGCGCCGTGTACGACGGACCCTCGATGGTCGGGCGCACGAGGACCCCGGCGTCGGCCCGGCCGGCCGCCACGGCACGGGCCGTGGCGACCTCGGTGGGCTCGGGGACCGAGGTGGCGGCGATCCCGAGGTGCGCCCAGTCCCGCTCGATGAGGTAGGCGACCGAGTGGTCGAGGTGGCTCGGGCCGATCGCCAGGCGCACGACGAGGCGCCGGCCCTGGGGGGTGTACCAGGCGTGGGCGCCCTGGGCGTAGCCGTTGGCCGAGAGGACCTGGACCGCGCAGGCCGGGCAGTCGTGCAGGCCGTTGGTCGCGGCGTCGGGGATCGTGGTGGTGGTCGTGGTGTTCGCCGGGTTCGTCCCCCCGAACCCCGGGTACTGCGCCTGGCCCTGGGAGTAGAGGGCCGACTGGGCGGCCGCCGGCTCGTAGGTGTAGGAGCCGTAGATCGCGTCGATGAGTCCCTGGCGCACGATCGACCAGCTGAGCGCCTCGCGCACGGCGATCGGGGCCGTCACGGCGCTGCGCGGCGAGAGGGTCATCTCCTCGATCCCCGACGCCGAGCCGATCCGGCTCGAGACCGCCGGGTCCGAGGTGGTCGCGAGCACCTCGGCCTGGTTGACCGTCGTGGAGAACGCGGCGTACAGGGACGAGGCGCTCTTGGGCAGGACCCGCGAGGTGGTGACGACCACCCGCCCGAACCGGTTCGGGTCGAGGGGCCAGTGGGGGTTCATCGTGAGCACGACCCGGTTGGGCGTGGCGCTCGCCACCTCGTAGGGCCCGAGCGTCGGGCGCGCCGCGAAGGCCGCGATCGAGCAGCCGGCGCTCGCCGTGGGGGCCTCCACGTCGCGGAACAGCAGCGTCCAGGTCGCGTAGGGGTGGGCGAAGACGGCCGTCGCGGTGAGCCCGTGGTCCGAGACCCGCATCGAGGCGATCGCCCGGTAGCCGTCGCTCGCCACGCTCGAGAGCTGGCGGGCCCGGTGCCACCACGCCACGAGGTCCCGGGCGCTGAAGGCCCGACCGTCGCTCCAGCGCTGGTGGGGGGCGACGCTGTAGCGCACCGTCTCGGGCGAGAGCGAGGTCAGCTCGGCCGAGGCTATCGGCCCGCCGGCGCCCACGAGCACCCCCGTGGGCAGCGTCGTGAAGGCCGACGGGGTCACCAGGTCGTTCAGGGCGTCGTCGCTGGCGGTGGCGGCCCGGTCGAGGTAGGTGCAGCCCGAGAAGGGCCCCGGCAGGGAGACGAGCAGGGTGTGGCCGTTCTCGTTGGTGCCCCCGGGGGTGCGCGCGGCGTCGCTCGCGAGCGCCGGGTACGCGAACGAGGCGAGGGCCAGGGCCGCGACGAGGAGCGCCCGCCGCTCGAGCCGTCGACCCACGACGGCTACTGGAGCCGCAGGTCCAGCGCCAGCGTGGCGAAGGTGAAGACCAGGGCGACGGCGATGGTGATGCGGTCGAGGTTCTTCTCGACCGCGGTCGAGCCCGAGGCGGCCGTCGTCACCGAGCCGCCCATCAGGTCCGAGATCCCCCCGCCCCGTCCGGAGTGCAGGAGGACGAGGAAGACCAGGGCGACGGCCGTGATCGCCTCGACGGCGATGATCAGCGCGGTCAGCATGGTTCCCCTCCGGAAAAATCAGCGGTTAGCAGCGTAGCAGTCGTCGAGGGCCCGACAGACCGCATGGAACGCCTCGGCCCGCAGGCTGGCCCCGCCGACCAAGAAGCCGTCCACCGCTCCGTCGTGGGCCAGTTCCGCGGCGTTCTCGGCGCTCACCGAGCCGCCGTAGAGGACGGGGGCGTCTAGGCCCAGTTCGGCGAGGGTGGCGCGGATGGAGCGGTTCTGGGCCGCCACCTGGGCCGCCTCGGCGACGACCCCGGTCCCGATGGCCCACAGGGGCTCGTAGGCGACGGTGACGTGGGCCCGGGCGCCCTCGGCCAGCCCCGCGAGGGCGGCGCGCAGCTGCTCGGCGACGAAGGCCGCCTCCCCGCCCGCCTCGCGCACCTCGAGGTCCTCGCCCACGCACAGGATGGCCCGCAGCCCGGCCCCGGCGACCCGGGCGAGCGTGCGCGCGACGAGGGCGTCGTCCATGCCGTAGAGCCGGCGGCGCTCGGAGTGGCCGACGATGACCGCGCGCACCCCGAGGCGCTCGAGCATCGCGAGCGAGACCTCCCCGGTGTGCGCCCCGGACTCGTGTTCGTTCACGTGCTGGGCGCACAGCACGAGGCCCGAGCGGTCGGCCCCGATGACCGAGCCCACGCTGCGCAGGTCGACGAAGGGCGGCGCGACGCCCACTTCGACGTGCTCGAGGGGCGAGCGGCGCAGCAGCACGCCCAGCTGCTGTGTCAGGTGGATCGCCTCGACGAAGTCGAGGTTCATCTTCCAGTTGCCGTAGACGGCGGGCGCGGCCATCAGTCGAACGGGCTCTCGCGCAGCGCCCGCAGCCCGGGCAGGTCGCCCTCCTCGACGAGCCGGAGCGTCGCGCCCCCGCCGGTCGAGACGAAGGTCACCGACCCGCGCAGCCCCAGGGCGTCGAGGGCGGCCGCCGAGTCGCCCCCGCCGACGACGCTCACGGCCTCGCTCGCCGCGACGGCCTGGGCGACCGCCTTGGTACCGACCATGAAGCGGGGGTCCTCGAAGACCCCCATCGGCCCGTTCCAGAGGATCGAGCCGGCCCCCTCGAGCGCGGCGGTGAAGACGGCGACGGTCTCGGGGCCGATGTCGAGGGCGGTGAAGCCGTCGGGGACGTCCGTCGAGAAGTCAACGGCCCGGGCCTCCCCCCCGCCGGCGCCGAAGGGCGCCCCGGTGGGCAGCCCCCGGGCGTCGACCGGGATGACGACGGTGCCGCTCTTCAAGAGCGCCCGGCACTCCTCGAGCCGGCTCGCGTCGACCAGGCTGTCGCCGATCCGGCGCCCGTCGGCCAGCGCGAAGGTGTGGGCCATCCCCCCGCCGACGAGCACGAGGTCGGCCTTGTCGGCGAGCACGCGCACCAGTCCGATCTTGTCCTTGACCTTGGCCCCGCCGATGATGGCGACGAAGGGCCGCCGGGGGCTCTCGAGCAGGCCGAGGATCGTCTCGGCCTCGTGGGCCAGGTTGGGCCCGGCCGCGCTCGGCACGAGGCGCGGGGGCACCACGATCGAGGCGTGGGCCCGGTGCGAGGCGCCGAAGGCCTCGTTGACGTAGTAGTCGACGCCCTCGACCAGCGACGCGCCGAAGGTCGGGTCGCAGGCCTCCTCGCCCGGGTCGAAGCGCAGGTTCTCCATCAGCTCCACGCCCGGGCACAGCGCCTCGAGCGCGCGGCGCACCGGTTCGACGCTATAGCGCTCGTCGACGCGGCCCTCGGGCCGGCCGAAGTGGGTGCAGGCGACCACGCGCGCCCCGCGCCCGAGGAGGTCGGTGAGCAGCGGCAGCGCCGCGCGCAGCCGGAAGTCGTCGGTCACCACGACCTCGCCGCCGCGCTCGGCGACCGGCACGTTGAAATCGACCCGCACCAGCACCCACTTGCCGGTGAGGTCGCCCCAGCGCGCGGGCGACGGCAGCGGCCTCACCGGGCCCCGACGCGCTCGGCCAGGTCGACCAGCCGGTTGGAGTAGCCCCACTCGTTGTCGTACCAGCCGAAGACCTTGACGAGCGAGCTCTCCGCGTCGAGGGGCTGGACCATCGTCATCAGCGCGTCGAAGGTGCACGACGCCGGGCTGCCCACGATGTCCGAGGAGACGATCGGCTCGTCGCAGTAGACGAGGACCCCCGCGAGGGCCCGCTCGCTCGCCGCCCGGAAGGCGCCGTTCACGGCCTCCACCGTCGTCGCGCCCACCACGGCCGTGAAGTCGGTGATCGAGCCGGCCGGCACCGGCACCCGCAGCGAGGTCCCGTCCAGGCGGCCCTTCATCGCCTCGAGCACGAGGCTGGTGGCCCGGGCCGCGCCGGTCGAGGAGGGCACGATGTTCACCGCGGCCGCGCGCGCCCGGCGCAGGTCCTTGTGGGCGAGGTCGAGCAGGTTCTGGTCGTTGGTGTAGGCGTGCACCGTCGTCATGAGGCCGCCGCGCACGCCGAAGGCGTCGTCGAGGACCTTGACCATGGGCACGAAGCAGTTGGTCGTGCACGACGCGTTCGAGACCACGACGTGGCGCTCGGGGTCGAAGGTGTCGTCGTTCACCCCCACGACGAAGGAGGCGTCGGCGTCGGGCGAGGGGGCCGAGATGATGACCCGCCGGGCCCCGCCCACCAGGTGGGCCGCGGCCTTCTCCCGAGTGGTGAAGAGCCCCGTCGACTCGATGACGACGTCCACCCCGTGGCTGGCCCAGGGCACCGCGCCGGGGTCGCGCTCGGAGAAGACCGCGATCTCGGCGCCGCCCACCGCGAGGCCGGCCTCGGTCACGGCCACCTCGACCCCGAGGGGCCCCTGGGTCGAGTCGTACTTGAGCAGGTGCGCGTTGGTCGCCGGGGCGACCAGGTCGTTCACCGCCACCACCTCGAGCCCCTCGCGCCCGAGCGCGGCGCGCAGGAAGTTCCGCCCGATGCGGCCGAAGCCGTTGATGCCCACCCGAATCGCCACCGCCACTCCGATCTACGCTGGGCGGCCCCCGACGAGGGCCGCCACGGCCGACGCCAATCTTTGCACGTCGTGTACGAGCCCCCGGTCGTCCGCGAGGTCGGCGCGCACCACCGGGAGCGGGCACGCCTGGTCGGCGAAGGGTCCCCGGGCGTCGACGAGCACCGCGTCGGGCACCACGCCATGGCGCTGGAGCGCCTCGACGTGGTCGGCGAGGCTGAACCCCTCGGTCTCGGGCAGCTGGGGGTGGAGGTTCGCGACGTAGAGGGTGCGGGCCCGGGTCGCGGCCAGGGCCTGGGTCACCCCGGGCACCACGCAGGCGGCCAGCACGCTCGTGAAGAGCGACCCCGGGCCCACGAGCACGAGGTCGGCCCGCTCGATCGCCTCGACCGCGGCGATCGGGGCGGCGCAGTGGCGCGGCTCCAGGCGGATCCGCTCGATCGCCCCGGTGCGGGCGACCTCGCTCTGGCCCCGGGTGGCCCCGTGGCGGGTGGTGGCGACGAGCTCGACGCCCTCGGTGCTCGCCGGCACGATGGCCCCGGTCACCCCCATCACCTCGGCCAGCGCGCGCACCGACTCCTCGAGGTCGCCCGTCGCGTCGATCAGGCCCACGAGCAGGAGGTTGCCGACGGCGTGGCCGGCGAGCTCGCCCACGCTGAAGCGGTGCTCGAAGGACCGCGTCAGCGGGTTCTCGGGGTCGGCCAGGGCGACCAGGCACTTGCGCAGGTCGCCCACGGCCGCCACGTCGAGCAGGGCCCGCAGCCGCCCGGTCGAGCCGCCGTCGTCGGCCACCGAGACGACTCCGGTGACCTCGGGGGTGAGCGACTTGAGGGCCCGCAGCGAGACGGCCGTGCCGTGGCCGCCGCCGACCGCGACGGCCCTCATCGGGTGATGTCGCGGTGGAAGGGCGGGTTCTCCAGGCCCAGGCGCCGGGCGACCTCCTCGGCGACGGCCACGCTGCGGTGGCGCCCCCCGGTGCAGCCCACCGCGATCGAGAGGTACGACTTGCCCTCCTTGGCGAAGGCCGGGATCTGCCACTCGAGCATCCCCACCACCTCGTCGATCATGCGCCGGGCCCCCTCCTGGGCGAGGACGTACCGGGCGACCGGCTCGTCGAGGCCGGTGAGGGGGCGCAGCTCCTCGACCCAGTGGGGGTTGGGCAGGAACCGGCAGTCGAAGACGAGGTCCACGTCGCGCGGGATGCCGTAGGCGAAGCCGAAGCTCACGAGCGAGACGCGCATGGCCCGGCCGTCGCCGGGGGCGGCGACGCTCTCGATCACCCGACGGCGCAGCTGGTTCACGTTGAGCCCGCCGGTGTCGATCACCAGGTCGGCGGCGTCGCGGATCGGGGCGAGCAGGCTGCGCTCGGCGGCGATCGACTCGGCCAGGGTGGCGGCGTCGATCGGGTGACGGCGGCGGTTGCCCTCGAAGCGGGCGATCAGCACGTCGTCGGGCGCGTCGAGGAAGAGGATCCGCAGGGCGCCGTGGCGCTCGCGTAGCTCGCGGGCCACCTCGAGCAGGGCGGCCGAGTCGAGGTCGGCCGAGCGGCCCACGACGAAGGCGACCCCGGCGTCGCGGGCGCTGCGCGTGGTGGCGAGCTCGCCGACGCGCACCGCCAGCTCCACGGGCAGGTTGTCGATCACGAACCAGCCGAGGTCCTCGAGGGCCGCCGAGGCCGTGGAGCGGCCCGCGCCCGACATCCCGGTGACCAGCAGGACCTCGCTCATCTCACCTCTTCTCCGGCCGGGGCGCGGCCGGCGCGTGCAGGTGATCGTAGAGGCTGGCCGCGACCGTGTCCGGTAGCCACGAGAGGGCCGCGAGCTCCTCGGGCCGGGCCGCGCGCAGCGCCTCGAGCGAGCCGAACTGGGCCATCAGCCGCTCCCGCCGGGCCGGTCCCAGCCCGGCCACGCCCTCCAGGGTCGAGGCGACCATCGAGCGGCCCCGCTTGGACCGGTGGAAGGTGATGGCGAAGCGGTGGGCCTCGTCGCGCACCCGCTGGACGAGGTAGAGGGCCTCGCTCCCACGCTCGAGCGCGATCGGGGTGGCCCGGCCCGGTCGGTACAGGAGCTCCTCACGCTTGGCCAGCGCCGCGAACTCGACGCGCCCGGTGAGCCCCACCTCGGCGGCCGCGGCCTCGGCCGCGTGCAGCTGGGGCAGTCCGCCGTCGATGATGATCAGGTCGGCCCTCGCGAAGCGCGAACCCTCTCCCTCGTCCCAGTGGGCGAGGCGCCGGCGCACCACCTCGGCCATGGCGCCGGCGTCGTCGTTGCCGAGCACCTCGCGGACGTTGAAGTGGCGGTACTCGCGCTTGGCCGCCAGGCCGTCCTCGAAGACGACCATCGAGCCCACGTAGTTGGTCCCCTGGAGGTGGCTCATGTCGAAGCACTCGATCCTGTAGGGCGGCGTCGCGAGCCCCAGCGCCTCGCCGAGCTCGAGCAGGGCCCGGCTGCGCACGTTGTGGTCGGCCTGGCGGCGCAGGCTGTCGCGCGCGACGACGGCCGCCGCGTCGGCCCGGGCCAGCTCGACCACCCGGCGGCGCTTGCCGCGCTGGGGGGCAACGACCTCGACCGGCCGGCCCCGTCGGGCGCCGAGGAACGCGGCGGCGAGCGCGCTCGCCCACCCCGCCCGCTCCACCACCACCACCGGCGGCACCGGCTCGCCCTCGGCGTAGAGGTCGGCCAGCACGTCCTCGAAGAGCTCCTCGTCGTCCTCGTCCATCGTGCGGTCGATGAGGTGGGCCGTGCGCCCGACGATCCGCCCGAAGCGCACCCGGAAGCGCACCAGGGCGGTGCGCGACCCCTCGGTCGCCGAGGCCACCACGTCGAGGTCGGAGTGGTCGTCGAGGACCACGCTCTGGCTGGCCGAGGCCCGCTCCAGGGCCTCGAGGCCGTCGCGGGCCCGCGCGGCCGCCTCGTAGTGGCGGCTCCGGGCGGCCTCGTCCATCTGGGCCGCCAGCCGGTCGCGCAGGGGCCGCACGTCGCCCTCGAAGAACCGGGCCCAGGACTGGACGATCTCGCGGTAGCCCGCCTCGTCCACCTTGCCCACGCACGGGCCGCAGCACTTGCCGATGTCGTAGAGCAGGCACGGCCGGCCGACCCGCTCGTGGTAGCGGAACTTGTGGGTCGAGCAGGTGCGCAGCGGGAAGGCCTGGAGGAGCTCGTCCATCGTCGTGCGCAGCGCGCCCACGTCGACGAAGGGGCCGTAGTAGCGCACGCCCTTCACGTGGGCCCCGCGGGTCAGGTAGGGAGCGGCGAAGGGGGTGCGCGAGTCGAGGGCCACGTAGGGGAAGGTCTTGTCGTCCTTGAGCCGCAGGTTGTAGCGGGGCTGGTTCGCCTTGATCAGCTCGTTCTCGAGCACCAGGGCGTCGAGCTCGCTCGGGGTGACGATCCACTCGACCGAGGTCGCCTCGTCCATCATGAACCGCGTCTTCTCGGCTAGGCCCTCGCGGCGCTGGAAGTAGCTCGAGAGCCGCTGGGCCAGCACCCGGGCCTTGCCGACGTAGATCACCTCGGCGCGCGCGTTGCGGAAGAGGTAGCAGCCGCTCTGGCGCGGGATGCCGGCGGGCTTGTCGAGCACTACGCCCGCCCGGGTGTGAGGACCTCTCTCAGCACGGTGCCGGTCGCCGTGTCGAGGCGCGCGATCTGCTCGGGGGTGCCCTCGCCCACGACCCGGCCGCCCCGTCGCCCGCCCTCGGGACCGAGGTCCACGATCCAGTCGGCGGTCTTGACGACGTCGAGGTTGTGCTCGATGACGAGCACCGTGTTGCCCTGGTCGACGAGGCGGTGCAGCACGGTGAGCAGCCGGCTCACGTCCTCGAAGTGCAGCCCGGTCGTGGGCTCGTCGAGCACGTAGAGCGTGTGGCCCGTCGGGCGTCGAGCGAGCTCGGTGGCGAGCTTCACGCGCTGGGCCTCGCCGCCCGAGAGGGTCGGCGCGGGCTGGCCCAGCCGGACGTAGGAGAGGCCCACGTCGACGAGGCTCTGGACGTGGCGGGCGATGGCCGGCTGGCGCTCGAAGAACTCGAGGGCCTCGCCGATGGGCATGTCCAGCACGTCGGCGATCGAGCGGCCCCGGTAGAGGATCTCGAGGGTCTCGCGGTTGTAGCGCTTGCCGTCGCACACGTCGCAGTTGACGTAGACGTCGGGCAAGAAGTGCATCTCGATCTTGATGGTGCCGTCCCCGGCGCAGGACTCGCACCGGCCGCCCTTGACGTTGAAAGAGAACCGTCCGGGCTGGTAGCCGCGGACCTTGGCCTCGGGCACCTCGGCGAAGAGCCGGCGGATCTTGTCGAACACCCCGGTGTAGGTGGCGGGGTTCGAGCGCGGCGTGCGACCGATCGGCTGCTGGTCGACCGCGACCACCTTGTCGAGCTGGTCCACCCCGTCGATGCCGTCGTGCTCGAGCGCGACGACCTTGGCCCGGTTGATCTGGCGCTCCAGCGAGGCGAGCAGGATGGCGTTGACGAGCGACGACTTGCCCGACCCCGACACCCCGGTCACCGCGACGAACGCGCCCAGGGGGAAGTCGACGGTCACGTCCTGGAGGTTGTGGGCCCGCGCCCCGCGCACGGTGAGCCGCTGGCCGTTGCCCGCCCGACGCTCCCCCGGCACGGCGATGGCGCGCCGGCCCGAGAGGTACTGGCCGGTCAGGGAGTGGGGGTTGGCGAGCAGGGCCTCGTAGGTGCCCGCGTGGACGACCTCGCCGCCGAACTCGCCGGCCCCGGGGCCGATGTCGACGACGAAGTCCGCGAGGCGGATCGTCTCCTCGTCGTGCTCGACGACGATGACCGAGTTCCCGAGGTCGCGCAGCCGCTCGAGGGTCGCGATCAGGCGCCGGTTGTCGCGCTGGTGCAGCCCGATGGAGGGCTCGTCGAGCACGTAGAGCACGCCCACGAGGTAGCTGCCGATCTGGCTGGCCAGGCGGATGCGCTGGGCCTCGCCGCCCGAGAGCGAGGCCGAGGCCCGGCTGAGGGTCAGGTAGTCGAGGCCGACGTTCATGAGGAAGCTCAGGCGCTCGACGATCTCCTTGACCACCTGGCGGGCGATCGCCTCCTCGCGTGCGCTGAGCGGCAGGGTGCTGAAGTAGGCGATCGCCTCGTCGATGGCCATGGTGGAGACCTCGGCGATGTTGCGCCCGTGCACCCGCACCGCGAGGACCTCGGGGCGAAGGCGCTGGCCCCGGCAGGCGGTGCACTCGACCTCGCGCATGTACTGCTCGGCCTGCTCGCGGGTCCAGTCCCCCTCGGCCTCGGTCCGGCGGCGCTCGAGCCACTCGACGATCCCGCGGTAGCTCGTGTCGTAGGTCTTCACCTTGCCGTAGCGGTTCCGGTACTTGACCGGCACCGTCTTGCTCTCGACGCCGTAGAGGACGAGCTTGCGGTCCTTCGCGCGCAGCTTCCTCCACGGGGTCGTGACCGCGAAGCCCCCGGAGTCGGCCACCGCCTCGAGGAGCCGCTCGAAGTACTTGAGGCGGGCCCCGCCCCAGGGGGCGAGGGCCCCCTCGGCGAGCGACAGGGTGTCGTCGGGCACCACGAGGTCGGGGTCGACCTCGAAGCGGGTGCCGAGACCGGTGCAGACCGGGCACGCCCCGTAGGGCGAGTTGAACGAGAAGTCCCGCGGCGCCAGCTCACTGAAGCTGATCCCGCAGTCCGAGCAGGCCATCTTCTCGGAGAACTGGACCGTCTCGTCGGGCTCGAGGAAGACCACGGTGACCGTGCCCTTGGTCAGCTTGAGGGCGGCCTCCACCGACTCGGTGAGCCGCTGGCGGTTGGTCGCCTTCACGGTGAGCCGGTCGAGCACCACCTCGATGGTGTGCTGCTCGTAGCGCTTGAGGGCGATCGCCTCGCGCTCGGCGAGCTCGTGGATGGCGCCGTCGACCCGGACCCGGCTGAAGCCCTGGGCCGCGAGGTCGTTGAAGAGCGCCGAGTACTCGCCCTTGCGGCCCTGGACGAGGGTGGCGAGCACCATGAAGCGCTGGTTCGCCGGGCGCTCGAGGACCTGGTCGACGATCTGCTGGGGCGTCTGGCTGGCGATGGGCTTGCCGCAGTTCGGGCAGTACGGCACCCCGATGCGCGCGAACAGCAGGCGCAGGTAGTCGTGGACCTCGGTGATGGTGCCCACCGTCGAGCGCGGGTTGCGCGAGGCCGTCTTCTGGTCGATCGAGATCGCCGGCGACAGGCCCTCGATGAAGTCGACGTCGGGCTTGTCCATCTGCCCGAGGAACTGGCGGGCGTAGGCCGAGAGGCTCTCGACGTAGCGGCGCTGGCCCTCGGCGTAGATCGTGTCGAAGGCCAGCGAGGACTTGCCCGAACCCGAGAGGCCGGTGAAGACGACGAGCTGGTCCCGCGGGATCTCTACCGACAGGTTCTTCAGGTTGTGGACTCTCGCCCCCTGGACCCGGATCGACTTCGCCACCGTCGAACCCTACCGGTCACTCCGCGGCGACCAGGTCGTCGCTGCCCTCGAGGGACTGGCGGTGCAGGGCGTGGAGCGTGTCGCGCAGCACCGCCGCCTCCTCGAAGCGCAGCTCGGCCGCCGCCTGGAGCATGGCCTCTTCGACCCGGGCCATCTCGCGCGCCAGGTCCGACGCCGCCACGTCGACACCGACGGCCCGCTCGGTCGCGACCGGCTCACCGCTGCGCAGCCGGTTCAAGATGTCGGCCACGTTCTTGGTGACCGTCGTCGGCTCGATGCCGTGCTCGGCGTTGAAGGCTGTCTGCATGGCCCGGCGGCGCTCGGTCAAGGACACGGCCTCGCGCATCGAGTCGGTGACCGAGTCGGCGTAGAGGACCGCCTGGCCGTTGGCGTTGCGCGCGGCGCGCCCGATCGTCTGGATGAGCGCGCTCCGGGAGCGCAAGAAGCCCTCCTTGTCGGCGTCGAGGATCGCCACGAGGGAGACCTCGGGCAGGTCCAGGCCCTCGCGCAGGAGGTTGATGCCCACCAGCACGTCGAACTCGCCCAGGCGCAAAGAGCGCAGGATCTCGATCCGCTGGATCGTGTCGATGTCGCTGTGCAGGTACTGGACGCGGTAGCCGGCCTTGGTGAGGAACTGGGTGAGGTCCTCGGCCATGCGCTTGGTGAGCGTCGTGACGAGCGCCCGCTCGCCGCGCTCGACCACCTCGGTGAGCCGGCCCCGGAGGTCGTCGATCTGGTTACGCGTCGGCACGACCCGCACCACCGGGTCGAGCAGCCCCGTCGGGCGAATGACCTGCTCGACGACCTGGTCCGAGACCTCGAGCTCGAAGGGCCCCGGCGTGGCCGAGACGAAGACCGTCTGGGGCACGAGGTCGACGAACTCCTCGAAGGTCAGCGGGCGGTTGTCGAGCGCGCTGGGCAGGCGGAAGCCGTGCTCGACGAGGGTCTCCTTGCGCGAGCGGTCGCCGGCGTACTGCCCGCGCAGCTGGGGCACCGCGACGTGGCTCTCGTCCACCACCACGAGGAAGTCCTCGGGGAAGTAGTCGAGCAGGGTGTAGGGCCGTTCCCCCGCGGCGCGCCCGTCGAGGTGGCGGGCGTAGTTCTCGACCCCGGCGCACACCCCGGTCTGCTCGAGCATCTCCAGGTCGTGCTCGGTCCGGCTGCGCAGGCGCTGGGCCTCCAGCAGCTTGCCCGCGGCCTGGAAGCGGCCGAGCTGCTCGCCCAGCTCCTCTTCGATCGAGCGGCAGGCCCGGCGCAGGGTCTCGAGGCCGGTGGCGTAGTGGGACGCGGCGAAGAGCGTCACCTCGTTGACCCGCCCGCGGCTCTCCTGGGTCAGGGGGTTGAAGAAGGAGATCTCCTCGACCTCGTCGCCGAAGAACGAGACCCGGATGGCCTCGCTGGCGTAGGCCGGCTGGACCTCGAGGGTGTCGCCGCGCAGGCGGAAGGTGCCCCGGTCGAGCACGAGGTCGTTGCGCGAGTACTGCATCTCGACCAGCCGGCGCAGCAGGGAGCGCTGCTCCAAGGTGGCGCCCACCTCGATCGGCAGCATCCGCTCGCGGTACTCGAACGGCGAGCCCAGTCCGTAGATGCACGAGACCGAGGCCACCACCACGGTGTCGCGGCGGGTCAGCAGCGACGAGGTGGCCGCGTGGCGCAACCGGTCGATCTCGTCGTTGACCGAGCTGTCCTTCTCGATGTAGGTGTCGGTGCGCGGGATGTAGGCCTCGGGCTGGTAGTAGTCGTAGTACGAGACGAAGAACTCCACGCGGTTCTCGGGCAGCATCTCGCGAAGCTCCGAGGCGAGCTGGGCGGCGAGGGACTTGTTCGGCTCGAGGATGAGCGTGGGGCGCTGGACCCGCTCGATCAGCCAGGCGATCGTCGCGGTCTTGCCGCTGCCGGTGATGCCCTCGAGGGTCTGGTAGCGCAGCCCGTCGGTCACCCCGAGCGCCAGGGCCTCGATCGCGCGCGGCTGGTCGCCCGCCGGGGCGAAGGGCGAGCGGACGACGAACTCAGCCACGTCGGGCCCCGACGCCCAGCGCGGCGAGGGCGTCGTCGAGCGAGCCGTGCAGGTCCTCGAGCGAGCCCTCGTTGTCGATCACCCGGTCGGCCAGGCGCCGGCGCTCCTCGTTGGTCACCTGCGCGGCGATCCGCGCGCGCGCGTCGTCGGGCTCCATCGCCCGCTCGGCGGTGAGCCGGGCGAGCGCGGTCTCGGGCGAGACCTCGAGGGCCCAGACCTCGTTGAGCCCGAGCAGCGCGCGGTGCTCGGCCCGGTACAGCGGCAGGGCCACGAAGGCCACGTCCCCGGTGGCGCCGTCGAGGGCGGCGGCCATCGCCTCGCCGATCCTCGGGTGGGTGATGGCCTCGACCCGGCGTCGGGCCGTCGCGTCGGAGAAGACGATCGAGGCGAGGAACGCCCGGTCGACCACCCCGGACGGTTCGAGCACGGCCGGCCCGAAGGCGTCGACCAGGGCCACGAAGGCCGGCCGGCCGGGGCGCACGACCTCACGCGCCACCTCGTCGGCGTCGACGACGGCGTAGCCGCGCCCTCGCAGGTAGGCGGTCGCCGCCGACTTGCCCGAACCGATCCCCCCGGCGAGGGCCACACGAATCACCCGTCCACCGTACCCACCGCCTGTCACAGCCGACCGGGCCGGGCTGTCCCGTCGCGCCGGGGGGCCTTCGCTAATGTCCTGGGGAAGTCTCCAAGGGGGGTAGGTGGCGCGGTACCTGGCGCGACGGCTGGTCACGCTCGTCGGCATCGTCATCATCATCTCCGTCGGCGCCTTCTACCTGATCCACCTGCTGCCGGGCGACCCCGCCACCGTGATCCTGGGCACCGGCGACAGCCCGCAGAACCGAGCCCGGCTCTACGCGCAGCTCGGCCTCAACCGGCCGATCATCGAGCAGTACTTCGTCTGGATGAAGAACGTGCTGCACGGCAACCTGGGGATCTCGTTCATCAGCCAGGTTCCGGTGTGGACGACGATCCGCGCCGCCTTGCCGATCGACCTCGAGATGATCGTCCTCAGCCAGATCCTCTCGTTCGCCGTGGCCATCCCGCTCGCCATGAGCAGCGCCAAGCGTCCCGACAGCTGGCTCGACCGCTTCCTCGGGGCTTTCAGCTTCACCATGCTCTCGATCCCCGCGTTCATCCTGGTCGTGGTGCTCGTCCTCGTGGTGGCGATCAAGCTGGCCGTCCCCCACACGGGGGTCTCGTCCTACGTGCCGCTCTCCCAGGACTGGGTCACGAACCTCGAGAGCATGGCCCTGCCCTCGATCGTGCTGGCGATCGGGAGCGTGACCGTCTACTACCGGGTCCTGCGCTCGGACCTGATCGCGACGCTCCAGCAGGAGTACATCACCCTCGCCCGCTCCAAGGGGATCAGCCAGCGCCGGATCCTCTGGCGCCACGCGCTGCGCCCCTCGTCGGTGGCCCTGCTCGGCACCGCCGGGGTCAACATCGGCGGGCTGCTGGCCGGCGGGTTCATCGTGCAGTACCTGCTCGACATCCCGGGCCTCGGCTACACCCTGGTGAACTCGATCGGCCTCTCGGACTACCTCGTGGTCCAGGGCATCGTGCTGGTCGTCTCGATCGGCGTGATCGTCATCAACTTCGTCTTCGACTTCCTCATCACCCTCGTCGACCCCAGGATCGCCCGTGAGTAGCTCCCTCGAGCTCTCCGAGCTGGTCGAAGAGGCCACCGAGGCGCCCGACGGGCGCCGCCTCGGCGTGCTGTTCTGGGTCTGCGTGGGCTGGCTCGCCCTGAACCTGCTCGCGGCGATCCTGGCGAACGTCCTGCCCCTGCCCAACCCCCTCACCCAGGACTACAACGCCATCAACGCCGGCCCCTCGCTGCACCACCTCTTCGGCACCGACGACCTCGGCCGGGACATATTCAGCCGCGTCGTCTTCGGCTCGCGCGTGTCCATCGAGGCCGGGCTCGGCTCGATGGTCATTGGCTTCGGCGTCGGGGCGCCCCTCGGCATGCTCGCCGCCTACCGACGCGGCCGCTTCGACCAGGTCCTCACGGTCGTGATGTACGTCGTGCTCGCCTTCCCGGCGATCATCGCCACGATCGCCATCTTGTCGTTCTGGACCCCGCGCACGCTGCTCAAGATCATCGTCGTGGTCGGCGTCGCCGCCATCCCCCTCGTCTACCGCGTGATCCGAACGGCCACGCTGGCCGTCGCGACCCAGGACTTCGTGGTCGCGGCCAAGGTCCAGGGCGCCTCCGACACCCGCATCCTGGTGCGCGAGCTCCTGCCCAACGTCGCGCCGATCGCCGTCTCGTTCCTGCTCATCGGCGTCGCCACCGTCGTGACGCTGGAGGGCTCGCTCGCCTTCCTCGGCCTCTCGGTTGCCCCGCCGACGCCCTCGTGGGGCAACATGATCAACGAGAGCCGCACGATCCTGCAGCTCAACCCGTGGCTGGCCCTCTTCCCCTCGGCGGCCATGTGCCTCTTCCTGCTCTCGCTCAACTTCATCGGCGACCGCCTGCGCACCCACTTCGACGTCACCGAGGGCAAGCTGTGAGCGACGAGACCCTCCTGCGCGTGCGCGAGGTCACCACGACCTTCGACACCCCCCAGGGCCGCCTGACCGCGGTGGACGGGGTGAGCTTCGACCTGGCCGCCCACGAGTCCGTCGGGGTGGTCGGTGAGTCGGGCTCAGGCAAGACCGTCCTCTCGCGCACGATCATGGGACTCCAGCCCCGACGCGGGGTTAGCGTCACCGGGTCGGTGCTCTTGAACGGCACCGAGGTCGTCGGGGCGACCGAGGAGGCCAAGCGCGAGCTGTGGGGCCGACAGGTGGCGATGGTCTTCCAGGACCCGATGACCTCGCTGAACCCCGTGGTCAAGGTCGGCCGGCAGATCGACGAGGTGCTGCGGGTGCGCCTGGGCATGGACCGCTCCGCGGCGCGCGCCCGGGCGATCGAGCTGCTCGAGATGGTCGGCATCCCGGCCGCGGTCACCCGCTACGGCGCCTACCCCCACTCCCTGTCGGGGGGCATGCGCCAGCGCGTCGTGATCGCCATCGCTCTCGCCGGCTCGCCCCAGCTCCTGCTCGCCGACGAGCCGACGACCGGCCTCGACGTGACCATCCAGGCCCAGATCCTCAACCTGCTCGACGAGGTCCAGGGGCGCCTGGGCATGTCGATGATCCTGGTGACCCACGACCTCGGGGTGGTCGCCACACGCACGACCCGGCTCGTCGTGATGTACGCCGGGCGCGTGGTGGAGACGGGCACCACCCGGGACGTCTTCGCCCGCCACCGCATGCCCTACACCCGCGCCCTGCTCGAGAGCTCGCCCAAGGTGTCGAACCCCTCCCACACGCGGCTCGCGGCCATCCCCGGTCGCCCGCCGAACCTGCTGGACCTGCCGACGGGCTGCGCCTTCGCCCCGCGCTGCGCCTACGCGACCGACCGGTGCACGAGCGAGCGGCCCGTCCTCGAGCCGGCCGACGAGCCGGGCCACCTCTTCGCCTGCTTCAATCCCCTGCCCCTTCGTGTCGGGAGCCCCTCGTGAGCGAGGCCCTGCTGTCGGTGCGCGACCTGTCGGTCGCCTTCGGGCCCCGGGGCCGGCGCGTGAGCGCGGTCGACGGGGTGAGCTTCGACGTCGTGGCCGGCGAGACCCTCGGGCTCGTCGGCGAGTCGGGCTGCGGCAAGTCCACGACGGGCCGGGCGCTCATGCGCATCGTCGAGCCCACGGCCGGCACGGTCACCCTCGAGGGGGTCGAGCTCACGGCCGCCTCGGGCCGAGCGCTGCGCGAGCGGCGCACCGCCATGCAGATGATCTTCCAGGACCCGATCAGCTCGCTCAACCCGCGCCGGCGGGCGCGCGACATCGTGGCCGAGCCCCTCGACTGCTGGAAGCGGGCCGAGGGCGAGGAGCGGCGCCGCATCGTCGACGAGCTCCTGGCCCAGGTGGGGATCGACCCCGTCGCCTACGGGGACCGCTACGCCCGCCAGTTCTCCGGGGGCCAGTGCCAGCGCATCTCGATCGCCCGGGCCCTCGCCATGCGCCCGAAGCTGCTGATCTGCGACGAGGTGGTCTCGGCCCTCGACGTGTCGGTCCAGGCCCAGATCCTCAACCTGCTCGAGGACCTGAAGGCCGAGTACGGCCTGACCCTGCTCTTCATCGCCCACGACCTCGCGGTCGTGAAGAACATCTCGGACCGGGTGGCCGTGATGTACCTCGGCCGACTCTGCGAGATCGGACCGGCCGACACGCTCTACGACGCGCCGGCCCACCCCTACACCAAGTTCCTCCTCGGCGCGGCCCTCGAGGCCGACCCCGAGGCGCCCCGGCGCAGCGAGGTCCTCGAAGGCGAGCCGCCGAGCCCCCTGAACCCGCCGTCGGGCTGTCGGTTCCGCACGCGCTGCCCGTTCGCCACCGAGCGTTGCGCCACCGAGACGCCGGCGTTGCGCGAGGTCGCGCCCGGCCACCAGGTGGCCTGCCACTACCCGCTCGTGGTGCCGGTGCGCGACCGTCGCACCGAAGGCGACGGGGCTCCGACCGGCACGACCCCGCCCGCGGAGGGGCGAGCCGCCGGCTGACGCCCGCGCCCGGAACGCCGAAGGCGGTGACGCGGCCCCAGCGGCCCTAGGAGACCGCAGCCCTTAGGAGTTCGACGACGCGCTTCTTCTCCGCCGCCGTCAGCCGGGTGATCGCGTACGAGGTCGGCCACAGGTGACCGTCGTCGAGGTGGGCAGCCTCCTGGAAGCCGAGGGTGGCGTAGCGCACCTTGAACTTCGCGGCACTCTGGAAGAACACGACGACCTTGCCCTGCTCGTTCGTGTACGCGGGCATGCCGTACCAGGTCTTGGGCCGCAGGTCCGTGTGCTGGGTCACGAGCTCGTGCACCGCCTCGGCCAGTTCGCGGTCGGTCCCCGACATCTCGGCGATCGCCTGGCGGCACGCCGCCGCGAGATCGGCGCCCTCCTTGGCGGCCTTGGCCTCGGCGAGAGCTGCGCGCATGGCCGCGCGCTCCTCCTTGGTGAAGGTGTTGCTCATGAGCCCTCCCGAGGATGATCTCGCCCGCACTATAGGGGCGCTTCGTCCGTCGGGCTTCTCGATTCCTGCTCGAGGCCGCCGTCGCGGCGGCGTGCCTGTCGGGTCGGCCGAGCCGCTCCGCGCCCGCCTCCCCCGGCGGGGCTACTCGTCCGCCTCGTCGGCGCCCGGCTCGCCCTCGGTGGGAGCCCCGCCCTCGGCCGGGGCCTCGCCCTCGGCGCCGAACTCGGCCCAGGCGGCCTGACCCTCGGACTCGGGGGTGAACTCGCCGTACTCGAGGTGGCCGATGTAGTTGCCCTCCTCGTCGTAGGCGTGGCTGCCGAAGGCCTCGCGGTACTCCTCGGAGACCTCGCCGCCCTCGGCCGCCTGCTTGATCGACAGGCTGATGCGGCGCCGGCCGGTGTCGAGCTCGATGATCTTCACCCAGAGCTCCTCGCCCACGGTGACGACCTGCTCGGGCGACTCGACGTGGTGGGCGGCCATCTCCGAGATGTGCACCAGGCCCTCGATGCCGTCGCCCACCTGGACGAAGGCGCCGAAGGGGACGAGCTTGGTGACCCGGCCGTAGACCAGCTGGTTGACGGCGTGGGTGTCGGCGAAGACCTGCCAGGGGTCGGACTGGGTGGCCTTCAGCGAGAGCGAGATGCGCTCCTTGGCGAAGTCCACGTCGAGGACCTCGACGTCGACCTCGTCGCCGACCGAGACGACCTGGCTCGGGTGGTCGATGTGCTTCCAGCTGAGCTCGCTGACGTGGATGAGCCCGTCCATCCCGCCCAGGTCGACGAAGGCGCCGAAGTTGACGACCGAGCTCACGACGCCGTGGCGGCGCTCGCCCGGCTTGAGGTTCGCGAGGAAGTCGCCGCGCTGCTCCTTCTGGGTCTCCTCCAGCCACGCGCGGCGGCTGAGCACGACGTTGTTGCGGTTGCGGTCGAGCTCGATGATCTTCGCCTCGACCGTCTTGCCGATGTAGGGCGCGAGGTCGCGCACGCGGCGCAGCTCGACGAGCGACGCCGGCAGGAAGCCGCGCAGGCCGATGTCCACGATGAGCCCGCCCTTGACCACCTCGATGACGACGCCCTTGACGACCTCGTCCTTGGCCTTGAGCTCCTCGATGGTGACCCAGGCCTTCTCGTACTGGGCGCGCTTCTTCGACAGGACCAGGCGGCCCTCCTTGTCCTCCTTCTGCAGGACCAGGCACTCGACGCGCTCGCCCAGGCTCACGATCTCGGAGGGGTCGACGTCGTTGCGGATCGAGAGCTCGCGCGCCGGGATCACGCCCTCGGACTTGAAGCCGATGTCGAGCAGCACCTCGTCGCGGTCGATCTTCACGACCGTCCCCGCCACCAGGTCGCCGTCGTCGAACTCGAGCACGCTGTCGCCCACCAGGGCGGCGAGGTCGGCGTCGGGGAGGTTGTCCTCGGTGACGGGGCGCGGGACGTACACGCCCTGTTCGTCGAAGGTGCCCATCGGCTGGGCGGAGAGGAGGCCGGCGGAATCGGTCATCGCCATACTTTCGGGTGACCACACCGGGGTCTGACTAGGGGACGCGACGCGGGCCTCCGGTGTCGGCCCGAGGGACGAGCCTAGCACCTACTCCTTGGCGACCGCCCAGTTGTCGCCCCAGGCGAGGCTCACCTCGAGCGGCACGCTGAGGGCGGCGGCGTGCTCGAGGCTCTCGCGCACGATCCGCGCGACCGCCTCGCGCTCGCCGGCCGGCGCCTCGACGAGGACCTCGTCGTGGACCTGCAGGACGAGGCGGGCCTCGAGCCCGGCCCCGGCGAGGGCGTGGTCGAGGCGCACCAGCGCCGACTTGAAGACGTCGGCGGCGAGCCCCTGGATCCCGGCGTTCATCGCCTGGCGCTCGGCCGCCTGGCGCTGGGCGCCGACGGCGGTCGCCAGGTCCGGGAAGGGCCGGATCCGGCCGAACTCGGTGCGCGAGTAGCCCTGGGCGCGGATCTCGCTGATCGTGCGGTCCATGAAGCGCCGCAGGCTCGGGAAGCCCTCGAAGTAGCGGTCCATCACCGCCCGGGCGTCGGCGACCGGGATGCCCAGGCGCTGGCTCAGCCCGAAGGCCTCCATGCCGTAGGCGAGCCCGTAGGAGACGGCCTTGGCCTGCTCGCGCTGCTCGTGGGTCACCGCCTCGGGCGCCACGCCGAAGACCGAGGCCGCGATGGCCCGGTGGACGTCCTGGTGGTGGGCGAAGGCGCCGAGCAGCCCGTCGTCCTGGGAGAGGTGGGCGAGGATGCGCAGTTCGATCTGGTTGTAGTCGGCCACGCACAGGGCCCAGCCCTCGCGCGCGGTGAAGGCGAAGCGCAGGCGGCGGCCCTCGGGCGTGCGTACCGGGATGTTCTGCAGGTTCGGGTTCTCCGAGGAGATCCGCCCGGTGCGCGCGACGAGCTGGTTGAAGGTGGCGTGGATCCGCCCGTCGGGCGCGACGGCGTCGATCAGCGGGCTGCCGTAGGTGCTGCGCAGCTTCTCGACCTCGCGGAAGCGCAGGATGAGAGCGACCACCGGGTGCGCGTCGGCGATGGCCTCGAGGGTCGCCGCGTCGGTGGAGAAGCCGGTCTTGATGCGCTTGCCCCTCGGCAGGCCGAGCTCGTCGTAGAGCACGACCTGGAGCTGCTGGGGCGAGTTCACCTTGAAGGGGTGGCCGGCCATCGCCTGGATCCGCGCGTCGAGGTCGGCGGCCTCGGCGGCGAACTCCTCGGCGATCGTGCGCAGCATCGCCGCGTCCACGCGGATCCCACGCGCCTCCATCCGCCCGAGCACCCCGACCAGGGGCAGCTCGATCCCGCGGTAGACGCGCCCGAGCTCCCAGCGCTCGACCTCGGCCGCGAGCACCTCGCGCAGCCGCGCCACCAGCGCGGCCGTCCCCGCGAGCTCCTCGTCGCCCTGGCCGAAGAGGGTCGGCGCCGCGCCGGCCGACTCACCGAGGTAGCGCTCGGCCACGTCGGCCAGGCCGTAGCGGCCGCTCACCGCGTCGAGCAGGAAGGCCATGACCGCGGTGTCGTCGGCCGGGTCCTCGAGCGCGACGCCGCGCTCGCCCGCGCGCCGGTAGAGCGCCTTCACGTCGTGGCCGACGAACCGCCGCCCGCCGAGTGCGTCGATCGCGGCGTCGAGCTCGCCGACCCACGCGGCACCGCTCGCCGGATCGACGAGGGCGACCCGACCCGCGTCGAGGGCGACGGCGAGCTCGCCGCCCCCCTCGAGCACCTCGGCCCGTGGGCCCACGCGCGGGGTCACCGCGGGGGCCCGCGTCGCGGCGGCCGGCGCGGGCGAGGGCGCGGCGGCCCCGTCGGCCGGCTCGCCGAGGAGCCCCTCGCGCATCAGCCGCTCGAACCGGGTCCGCACGGTGTGCAGCTCGTAGCGGTCGGTGAAGGCGACGAACTCCTCGCGCCGCCAGCCGCCCAGGTGCAGGTCGTCGAGGCTCGCCTCGAGGGGCACGTCGCGCACCAGGCGCATCACCTCGGCGTTGTTGCGCACCCGCCCCTCGAAGGTGGCCAGGTTCTCGCGCAGCTTGGGCGTGAGGTCGGCGAGGTGCCCGTAGAGCTCGTCGAGGTCGCGGTACTGGGCGAAGAGCTTCGCCGCGGTCTTCTCCCCCACCCCGGGCACGCCGGGGAGGTTGTCCGAGGTGTCCCCGCGCAGGGCGGCGAGCAGCGGGTAGCGCTGGGGCTCGATGCCGCAGCGCTCGACGATGCCGGCCTCGTCGTAGAGCGAGTAGTCCGACACCCCACGTCGGTTGTAGAGGACCCGGACGAAGGGGTCCTCGACGAGCTGGAAGGTGTCCCGGTCGCCCGAGACGACGATGACCGGCCGGCCGGCGTCGCGCGCCCGGGTGGCCAAGGTCGCGAGCACGTCGTCGGCCTCGAAGGAGGCGACCCCGAGCACCGGGATGGCCAGGCACTCGCACAGGCCCCGGATGAGGTCGAACTGCGGCTCGATCTCGGGCGGGGTGGCGGCGCGCCCGCCCTTGTAGTCCTCGGCCATCTCGTCGCGGAAGGTCCCCCCGGGCAGGTCGAAGGCCACCGCCAGGGCTCGGGGCCGGTGGTCGGCGACGAGGGAGGCGAGCATCGACGCGAAGCCGTGCAGGGCGTTGGTGATCAGCCCCGAGGACGTCTGGATGTCGGTGGGCAGCGCGAAGAAGGCCCTGAAGGCCAGGCTCATCCCGTCGAGCAGCAGGTAGGGCCGCTCGTCGGGCCCCTCAGCCAACGAACTCGCCCTTCAAGATCCGCTGGGCGACGTCGCGCATCCGGGTGCGCCCGCGCATGGCCGACTGCTGGATCACCTCGAAGGCCGTGGGCTCGTCGAGGCCGCGCTCGGCCATGAGCCGCTCCTTGGCGCGCTGGACGATCTCGCGGGTCTCGATCTTGTCCTCGGCGCGGTGGGCCGCCTCGTCGTCGGCCGGTCCGTCGCTGGGGCTCAAGAGGGCCGCCAGCTTGGGCAGGATCTCGCTCGAGCGGAAGGGCTTGACGAGGTAGGCCGAGACCCCCGCGTCGCGGGCCGCCTCGATGAGGCTGCGCTGGCTGAAGGCGGTGAGCAGCACGACGACCGTGTCCCCGCCCTTCACGCGCTGGGCGACCTCGATCCCGTCGAGGCCCGGCATCTTCACGTCGAGCAGCGCCAGGTCCGGCCGGTGCTGCTCGATGAGCGCGAGGGCGTCGTCCCCGCGGGCCGCCTCGCCCACCACCTCGTAGCCGTCGTCCTCGAGGATCTCCTTGAGGTCGAGCCGGATGATCGACTCGTCGTCGGCTATGACCACTCGCTTGCCCATCGTCACCCTTCGGGAGTCCACACTCGCAACAGCTCGTCGCGCGCCTGCACCAGAGCGCTCACCTCGAGGGCGCGGCGCTCGAGCTCGGCCGTCGCGACGCTGACCTGTCGAGAGAGGTCATCGTATTCCTTGGCCTGCAGGGGCGTCTCGGACACCAGGGCGCGGATGCGCGCCTCGTCGAGGTCCTCGCGCCACTTGGCGACCTGCTCGTCGAGCACGGCCAGGCTCTCGCGGGCCGCGACCAGCCGGCGCTGGATGTCCTCGAGGCGGCGCCGCTGCGCCACGGATCCCACGGCCCGAGTCTACGGGTCGCCCCCTCTCAGGCCTCGAGCGCCTCGGCTCCGGCCAGCGCCTCGGGCGCCGGCCACAGCCCCACCGAGCCGGCGACCGCGACGGCCTCGGGCGGCCCCGGCACGGCGACGTCGGCGACGTCGCTCGGCTCCTCGACGGCGTGGGCCGCGAGCGCGCGGTGCACGGCCCGGGCGTAGGGCGACTCGAAGAACCCCCCGAGGTACGGGGTGAGCCCCAAGTCGCGGGCTCGGCCCACGAGGTCGAGGGCCTGGGCGAGGCCCCCGACCCGGGGCGGCTTCACGCACACCAGCGTCGCCGCCCGGTAGCGCGCGGCCCCGCGCAGGTCACCCAGCGTGCGCACGCCCTCGTCGAGGCCGACCGCGATCCCGGCCTCGCCGAGGCGTGCCGCCAGGCGCGCGGTCTCGGCGAGGTTGCCCGGGGCGAAGGGCTGCTCCACGGCCACGACCCGCGCGACCGAGGCGACCTCGCGGGCCCGCTCGAGCACGCCCCCGGGGTCGGTGGCCGTGGCGTTGTAGTCGATGAGGACGGGCACCTCGAGCGCCGCGAGGCGCTCGAGCGCGCCGGGCGCGAGCGGGCCCGGCGCGCACTTCGCGCGCACCCGCGCGACCCCGGCCGGCACCCGCCACGGGTCCGAGGAGAGCAGCGAGACGGTGGCGGTCGGGCGCACCTCGTAGCGCGCCGGCCACAGCGCGCCGAGGGTGCGCCCGCTCGCGCGCAGCTCGCGGTCGAGCAGCGCCATCTCCACCAGGGCCGCCGCCGTGCGCGACACCGGGGTGCCGTCGACGACGACCCCCGCCCGCCACCACGGCGGGACCCCCTCGCGGGCGACCCACTCGCGCACCCGCGCGAGCGCCCGTCGGGCCGCCGTCACGACCTCGTCGAGGCCGGGGTCGCCGTTCAGCGCGAACGGCTGGGGCGCGACCTCACCGAAGCCGGTCACCCCGTCGAGCTCGAGCTCGAGGTAGAGGCGCGGGCGCGTCGCGTGGGTCTGCGCGCCGCCCTCGACGGCGTCGCGCAGCGCGACCTCGGTGCGATACATGCGCGCCCTCACCGTCGTCACACTAGGGTGAACTGGTAGCGTGACCCGACGGCCCGGATGGCGGAATCGGTAGACGCGGAGGCCTCAAAAGCCTTTACTCGCAAGGGTGTGTGGGTTCGAGTCCCACTCCGGGCACGCGAGGGCCTCCCCGAGGGGCCCGCCCGCCCGCGCACCCACGGCCGCTCGTCGCGGGGACGACGGGGGTCGCGAGTAGCGTGACCGCCGTGACCGAGCCCACCGGCGCCTTCTTAGACGACGTCGTCGCCCTCTTCCCCGGTCAGGGCTCGATCGGCGCGGGAGCGGGCACGTCGTGGCGCGACAGCGCGCACTGGGGGCTCGTCGAGGAGGTCTCCGAGGCCGCCGGCGTCGACGTGGCGCGCCTCCTCCTCGAGGCGGACGACGAGGAGGTCGTGCGCACCGACAACGCCCAGCTCGCCACCTTCGCGCTCTCGATGGTCGGCTACCGCGACCTCACGGCCCACGGCGCACGGCCCCGCTACCTGCTCGGCCACAGCCTGGGCGAGTTCAGCGCCCTGGTGGCGGCGGGCCTGCTCTCGGTCGCCGCGGGCGCCCGCCTCATCGCGGTGCGCGGGTCGGCCATGGCCCGCGCCGCGCGCGAGACGCCCGGGTCGATGGTGGCCCTCATGGGCGGGGACGACGACGCGCGCGCGGCCCTGTCGGCGCTCGAGGGCGTGTGGGTCGCCAACGTCAACGGCACCCAGCAGCTGGTGGTGAGCGGCACCCGCGAGGGCCTGACCGACCTGCTCGAGCGCCACCGCGACCTCGGCTGGCGCCGCGCGACCGCGCTGCCCGTCGGCGGCGCCTTCCACTCGCCGCTCATGGCCCCGGCCCAGGGCGAGCTCGACGACGCACTCGCGCGCGCCGCCTGGGGCACGACCGAGCACGTCGTCGTCGCCAACGTCGACGGCCGGCCCCACGCCGACCCGGCCGAGTGGCGCGACCTGCTCTCGCGCCAGCTGACCTCCCCCGTGGAGTTCCTCGACGCGACCCTCGCCCTGCCCCCGAGCGTGCGCGTCACCGTCGAGATGCCCCCCGGAGCCGTCCTCACCGGACTGACCAAGCGCATCCGCGAGTTCGACCACCAGTACGCGCCGGCCGACCCGGCCGAGATGGGAGCGATCACCCCGTGAGCCGACACGTCATCGTCACCGGCGCCAGCCGCGGCATCGGCGCCGCCATCGCCCAGCACTTCGTCGCCCTGGGCGACCAGGTCGTCGGGCTCTCGCGCAGCGGCGTCGCCCCCGAGGGCTGCGTCGACGCGCGGGCCGTCGACGTCGCCGACGCCGACGCGGTGGGCGCCGCGGTGAAGGCCAGCGTCGAGCGCTTCGGGCCCGTCGAGGTCATGGTCGTCAACGCCGGGGTCACGCGCGACGGGCTGGCGCTGCGCATGAGCGACGAGCAGTGGCGCGAGGTGCTCGCGACCGACCTCGACGGCGCCTTCTACTGCGCGCGCGCCGCCCTCTCGTCGATGGTGCGCAACCGGCGAGGGTCGATCGTCTTCATCGGCTCGGTCTCGCCCTTCATGGGCGTGCCGGGCCAGGCCAACTACGCCGCCGCCAAGGCCGGGCTCGTGGGGATGACGCGCTCGCTGGCGACCGAGGTGGCCTCGCGCTCGATCACGGTCAACGTCGTCGCGCCCGGGCTCATCGACACCGAGATGACGACCGACCTCGCCTCGCGCGAGGCGATGACCGCGCGCATCCCCCTCGGCCACGCCGGCGCGCCCTCCGATATCGCGGGCGTGGTGGGGTTCCTCGCCGGTAACCACGCGCGCTACATCACCGGCGCCGTGATCGTCGTCGACGGGGGCCTCTCGCTCGGCCACTAGGGCGCGGCGCGCGCGTCGGCCCAAGTACCATGGGTCGACCAACACGGAGGAACACACACAATGGACCGCGAGGCAGCCTTCCAGAAGTTCAAGGACGACACCGTCGAGGTGTTGGCCGTGGACCCGTCGCAGGTGACCCCCGAGGCGTCGTTCGGAGACGACCTCGGCGCCGACAGCCTCGACCTCGTCGAGCTGGTGATGGCGCTGGAGGAGACCTTCGGCATCGAGGTGGCCGAGGACGAGCTCAAGGAGATCAAGACCGTCGGCGAGGCCTTCGAGCTCATCTACGCCAAGCTGTAGTGCGCGTCGGGCTCACCCCCTCCGGACCCCTCGACGGCCGCCGGGTGGCGGTGACCGGCGTCGGCGCCCTCTCCTGCGCGGGCGTGGGCGTCGACGCGCTCTGGTCCGCACTGCTCAAGCCCGAGGCGCCCGGCGCCATGACGATCGCGCCCTTCGACGCGACCCACCTGGGCGGCCCCAAGGAGCTGCGCCGGCTCGACCCGTTCACCCTCTACGCCCTCATGGCCGCCGACGAGGCGTGGCGCCAGAGCGGCCTCGAGGGGCCGCTGCTCGACGGCGGTAGCGTCGTCACGACGGGCATCGGCGGCCTCCAGACCGTGCTCGAGCAGGTCGCGGTCCTCAACGCCAAGGGGCGCGACCGGGTCTCGCCGTTCATGGTGCCCATGATGATGCCCAACGCCGCCACCGCGGCGGTGTCCATGCGCTTCGGACTGGGCGGCCCGGCCGAGACCGTGACGACGGCCTGCGCGGCCGGGACCCACGCGGTGGGCAACGGGGCGCGTCTCGTCGCGACGGGCCGCTGCCCGGTCGTGCTCGCCGGCGGCGCCGAGGCCGTGATCGTCGAGATCGCCGAGGCGGGCTTCCGCAACATGACGGCCCTGTCGAGCCGGGGGCTGTCGCGCCCTTTCGACGTCGACCGCGACGGCTTCGTCATGGGTGAGGGCGCCGGAGTCTTGGTGCTCGAGGAGTGGGAGCACGCGCTCGCGCGCGGGGCCACCATCCTCGCCGAGGTCGTGGGCGCCGCCTCGACCGCCGACGCCTACCACCTGACGGCCCCGGACCCCGAGGGCCACGGCGCGGTCCGCTCGATGACCCTGGCGCTCGAGGACGCGGGCCTCACCCCGGCCGACGTCTCGCACATCAACGCCCACGGCACCTCGACGCCGCTCAACGACCTCGCCGAGTCGGTCGCGGTGCGCGCCGTCTTCGGCGACGCCGCCCCGCCGGTCACCTCGATCAAGGGCCACCTCGGCCACTCCCTGGCCGCCGCCGGCGCCCTCGAGGCCGTCGCCTCGGTGATGACCCTCCGCCACCAGGTGATCCCGCCCACCGCCGGGACCACCGTCGTCGACCCCGCCGTCGGCCTCGACGTCGTGATCGGGGCGCCGCGCCCGGCCCCGGTCGACGTCGTGCTCTCGAACTCCTTCGGCTTCGGCGGCCACAACGGCAGCGTGATCCTGCGCCGGGCCCCGGCCTAGAGGGTCCACTCGTCGAAGTGGCGCTCGACCTCGCTGTGGTCGTAGGCCCAGCGCGCGTTGGCCACGAACTCGCCCAGGGCCACCGGGTCGATCTCACCCGGTGAGCGCTCCACACCCGCCCGCACGTCGACCCCGAAGACCGGGTAGCGCTGGACGACCCCGATGACGTTCGCGGCGTCGAGGCCGCCCGCCGCGATCACCGGCGTGCGCGGGCCCGATCGCTCGAGCAGGTCGAGCGAGGCCTCGAGCGCCGCCGCCTCGTCCAGGTCGGGCACCAAGAGGTAGTCGACGCCCCCCGCGGTCGTGAGCCGCTCGGCGTCGAAGGGCACCGCGCGCAAGAGGTGGTTCACCCGGTCGCTCACGTACAGCAGGTCCTCCAGCGCCGCCGGCCCGGAGACCTCCACCGCCGTGAGACCCGTGGCGTTGGCCACCTCGACTATCCGCTGGGGCAGCTCGTGGTGGAAGGCGCCCACCGCGACGACGCCCTGGGGGAGGCGCTTGACGATGTCGCCCACCGTGGCGACGGGCACCTGGCGCTCACTGCGCGACACGTCGAAAGAGACCGCGTTCGCCCCCAGGGCCACCGCGAAGAGCGCGTCCTCCTCGGTGGTGACCCCCGAGACCTTGACAAAGAGGCCCTCAGCCGCTAGTCGCATGGACCGCCCCCACGACGGCCACCCTACTCAGGGGTGCCCTCGACCTCGTCGACCTCGACCACGGTGACCCCGCCCTCGGAAAGGGCGCCGAGCGTGCGGTGCGCGACCCCGAGCGCCTCGACGGCCCCGGCCCGCTCCACCGCGGTCGTCACCCCACGCGGCCCCTCCGGGCCGCGCCCGGCGAGCACCGCCTCGATCGCCGCGACGCTCGGCCCGCGCGCGAGGACGAGGCGCCAGGGCACCCGCGCGCCGCGCGCGTCGAGCCGGCCCACCAGCTCCTGGCCGGTGTAGCAGCCCTTGGTGAACGACACGGTCGCCTCGAGGACCCGTCGACCGAGGCCGTGGGGGGTGAGGCCGCGCGCCACCTCCGGGGCGCCGGGCCAACGCGCCCCCACGCGCTCGCCCAGCGTGGCGTAGGGCCCCTCGACCGACTCCACCAACTCGAGCGAGCACGCGACGCGCAGGCGGAAGCGGGCCAGGCGCGCGAGGGTCGTCTCGGCCAGGGCGCGCTCGAGCACCAGGGCGAGGTCGTCCCCGACACGGGTGACCCACACCGGTGCCACGACGGTGCTGTCGGGCTGCAGGACGAGGCTCCACCGGGGCCCCTCGAGGCCGGTCACGTCCTGGGTGAGCTGACCCGAGAGGAACGACTCGGCCTCGGGCCCGGACACGACCACCGCCGACCAGGCGATGGGCGTCGTGGCGGGCTCGGGCGCGACGGTCACGGACAGTACGCTAGGCGCCGACCGTCCCGACCCACCCGCTCGAGGCCCCATGTCGACCCAGACCGAGATCAACACGATCACCTCGACGATGGCCGAGGTCGCCGCGCGCATCACCGCCCTCGTCGAGCACGACGGCGAGGACCTCGCGCCCGACGTCTACACCGAGCTCGTCGCCGCCGAGCGGACCGTCGGCGCGCTCGTGCGCCGCCTGGGGCGCATCGCCCAGCGCGTGTCCTAGCGCCGGGGCCCCGGTAGGGTTCCACCGTGCCGATCGCCTGGCGGTGTGTCCCCTCCCTGACCCCGCCGGAGCGACTCAGCGTTCTCAGCCTGCTGGACCGCACCGAGGCCGAGCTCGGCCGCGAGGCCATCGACGAGGGCCGGCGCCGGGCCGTGGTGCACGGTCGACGGGCCGAGCACTGGCTCGCCGAGGACGCCGCGCTGGTGGGCTACGCGTCGGCCACCCCCGGCGCCCACGCCACCGTCGAGATGTGCGGCGGGGGTGTCGACCCGGCGCTGCTGGAGGCCCTGCGCCGGCGCCATCAGGTCATCGACTGGTGGACCCGCGACCGCGCCGACGCCCCCCTGGGCGGCGCGGCCGTGCGCATGCTCGAGCTGCTGCGCGTTGCGCTGCCCGTGGCGGTCGAGCCCGTCCCCGAGGGGGCCGTGCTGCGCACCTTCGAGCCGTCCCGCGACGCCACCGCGTGGCTGGCCCAGAACAACGCGGCCTTCGCCGACCACCCCGAGCAGGGGGCCTGGGACGAGGCCGACCTCGCCGAGCGGATGGCCGAGCCGTGGTTCGACCCCTCGGGCTTCCTCGTGCTCGAGCTCGACGGCCGGCTGGCCGCGTCGTGCTGGACCAAGGTGCACGAGCTGCACCCCGACCGCTTCGGGGAGATCTACGTGATCTCGGTCGACCCGGCCTTCCAGGGCCGACGGCTCGGCCGGCTGATGGTCACCCAGGGCCTGCAGGTGCTCGCCCGGCGCAACGTCGCCTCGGCGGTGCTCTTCGTCGACGAGTCCAACGAGCCGGCCCGCCGCCTCTACGCGTCGCTCGGCTTCGGCCTCGAGCGCGAGGACCTCCTCGTGCGCTTCGCCGGCTCGACCTAGCCCACGCCGACCAGGTGGCCGATGCCGTAGGTGACGGCCGCCGAGAGACCGGTGATGAGCAGCATGCGCCCCGCGGCGTAGGCGAGCCCGCGCCGCGTGAAGTGCCCGACCCCGGCCCCCACGGCGGCGGTGACGACCGCGGTCAGCCCGACCGACCACCACACCTCCTGGCCCGCGGAGGTGACGAGCCACGGCACCAGCGGGACGAGGGCGCCCAGGGAGAAGAGCAGGAACGAGGACAGCGCCGCCGTCCACGGTGCCCCGATGGCGCTCGGGTCGACCCCGAGCTCTTCACGGGTGTGGGTGCGCAGGGCGAGCTCGGGGTCGCGCATGAGGTCGGTGCTCAACCGCTCGGCCAGCTCCTCACTGATCCCCTGGTCGACGAAGGTCTGGCGCAGCTCGACGCGCTCCTCCTCGGGCGAGGTGGCGAGCGCCCGGCGCTCGACCTCGATCTCGTAGAGCAGCAGCTCGCGCTGGGAGCGCACCGAGAGGTACTCGCCGCTGCCCATCGAGAAGGCGCCCGCGACCAGCCCCGCGAGGCCCGCGAGGCGCACGACGTTGTGGCCCGGGTTGGCCCCGGCGAAGCCCAGGATCAGCGAGACGTTGGTGACCAGGCCGTCGGCGAGCCCGAAGAGCGCGGCGCGGAACCCCCCGTTCGCGACCTGGCGGTGGTGGGGCTCCACGAAGGACACGCGACGAGTCTAGGGACCCGGGCCCACCCCGCCCGGCCGGTAGTCTGGCCCCGACATGGCGGTTGCGACCATCCCCCTCGACGAGCTCTCCACCCACGTCGGCGAGCACCTCGGCTACTCGGACTACCGGCTCGTGACCCAGGACCAGGTCGACCGGTTCGCCGACGCCACCGGCGACCACCAGTGGATCCACGTCGACCCCGAGCGGGCCGCCGCGGGGCCCTTCGGCGGCACCATCGCCCACGGGTACCTGACCCTCTCGCTCATCCCGGTGCTCGTCGGCTCGCTCCTGCGCGTCGGGGGCGTCTCGATGGGCGTCAACTACGGCTCGAACCGGGTGCGCTTCACCTCCCCGGTGCGCGTGGGCAGCGAGGTGCGCGCCGGGGCGACCTTGGCGTCGGTGGAGGAGGTGGCCGGCGGCGTCCAGGTCGCCCTCGAGGTGACCGTCGAGGTGCGTGGACAGGAGAAGCCCGCCTGTGTCGCCGAGACCCTGACCCGGTTCTACCGCTGACGTGACGACCCTCCCCCAGGGCGACGCCAAGACGCGCCAGGTGCGCTCGATGTTCGACGCCATCGCCGGGCGGTACGAGCTGGTGAACCGGCTGATGACCTTCGGGCTCGACGCGCGCTGGCGGCGGCGCGTCGTGGCCGACCTGCGCCTGGCGCACGGCAGCGTCGTGCTCGACGTGGCGGCCGGGACCGGCGACCTGAGCCGCGAGCTGGCCCGCCAGGGGCTGCGGCCGGTCGCCACCGACCTCAGCTACAACATGCTCGCCCACGCCCACGGCGTGGCCGATCGCGTCCAGGCCGACGCCCTCACGCTCCCCTTCGCGACCGCCAGCGTCGACGGGGCGACCTGCGGGTACGCGCTGCGCAACTTCACCGACCTCGCCGGCACCCTGGCCGAGGTCGGCCGGGTCGTGCGCCCCGGCGGGCGGATCTCCATCCTCGAGGTGGCCGAGCCGCGCCGGGGGCTGTGGCGGGCCGGCTTTCGCCTCTGGTTCCGCCGGGTGGTCCCGGTCCTCGGCGGCCTGCTCTCGGACCGCCAGGCCTACCGCTACCTCCCGGCCTCGACCGCCTACCTGCCCGACGCCGCCGGGATCGCCGCCCTCTTGCGCGACGCGGGCTTCTCGGCCGTCAACCACCGGGTGATCCTGGGCGGTCTCAGCCAGCAGTTCGTGGCGACGAGGCGCGCGTGAGGCTGCGCCGGCGCGAGGTCGCGCCCCTCCCCCCCGAGCGGGTGCGGACCCTGGCCGCGCGCGAGGGATGGCTCGTCGAGTCGCCCGACGCGCTGCGCGCGGGCTTCGGCCGCCGGCTGCTCTGTGTGCGCCTCGACGAGGGCCTCGAGGGGGCCGGGGCCGGCGCGGACGCGCTCGCGGGCGTCGAGCTCTCCGGGGAGGACGGGCCGAGCGGCACCGGGGTCGTGGCCTTCGCGACGCTCCCCTTCGACCGATCCCTCGCGGGCCAGCTCGACGTCCCCGAGTACGTCCTCACCCAGACCGCCGACGGCCGGGCCTTCCTCACCTCCCCCGAGGACAGCCCCGACCCCCGCGAGCGCATCGAGGCGGTCGAGCTCCCCACCCAGGGGCTGCAGGCGCCGGTCGAGCTCGAGTTGCGGCCCACCCCCGAGGGCTACGCCCGCCTGGTCGCCCGGGCGGTCGAGGAGCTGCGCACCAAGGAGCTCGACAAGGTCGTCCTCGCCCGGGCGGTGCGGGGCGCCGTCGGCGCCCCGATCGACCCCGGGGCCCTCGCCGCGCGGCTGCGCCGGCGCGAGGCGGTGAGCACCCTCTACAGCCTGCCGACCCCCGAGCGACGCCGCTTCGTCGGGGCGAGCCCCGAGCTGCTCGCCCGCCGGCGCGGCACCGAGGTGCGCTGCCACCCGCTGGCCGGCACGATCGCCCTGCCCTCGGACGGGGCGGCCGAGGGGTACGGCGAGTGGCTCCTGCACAGCGGCAAGAACCTGCACGAGCACGCGGTCGTCGTCGATGAGATCGTCGCGCGCCTGGCCGAGATCGCCGACGACGTCGACGCCGACCCCGCGCCGTCGATCGTGGCCCTCGGCTCGGTGGCCCACCTCGGGACCTGGATCGTGGCCCACGGCGACCCGGCCCCCGACGCCCTCGCCGTCGCGCGCCTGCTGCACCCCACGGCCGCCGTCGGGGGGCGCCCGCGCGACGAGGCGCTCGCCGCCCTCGCCCGGCTCGAGCGCCACGACCGGGGCCACTTCGCCGGGCCGCTCGGCTGGGTCGACGCGCAGGGCGACGGCGAGTGGTGGCTGGGGCTGCGCGGGGTCGTGCTCGACGGGGCCCAGTTCGAGGCGTGGGCCGGCGCGGGCATCGTGCCCGAGTCCGACCCCATCGCCGAGCGCGAGGAGACGCGCAACAAGCTCGCGGTGGTGCTCTCGGCGCTGCTCAGCGAGAGCGTCTGAGCAGGCGCAGGGGACGTTCCAGGGCCCACAGGGTCACCAGCCAGAGCGCCTCGACGACGATCGCGAAGGACATCTTGGACTCGCCGCGCTCGCGATCGCTGAACGAGATGGGCACCTCGGCGATGCGCAGCCCCCCGCGCCGGGCGCGGTGGGTCATCTCGATCTGGAAGCCGTAGCCCTCCGCGCGCACGCTGGTGAAGCCGATCACCTCGAGCGCGTGGCGCGAGTACACCCGGTACCCCGAGGTCGAGTCGGCCACACGCAGTCCCAGCATCACCGAGGCGTAGACGTTGCCCCCGCGCGAGAGGAGCCGCCGCGACCAGGCCCAGTTGGGGATCCGGCCGCCGGGCACGTAGCGCGAGCCGATCACGACGTCGTGGTCGCCCGCCGCCTCGAGCAGCTCGGGCAGCGCCTTGGGGTCGTGGGAGAAGTCGCAGTCGATCTCGACGAAGTGGTCGTAGCCGTGAGCGATGCCCCAGGCGAACCCCGCCCGGTACGCGTGACCGAGCCCGCCCTTGTCGGCCCGGGCCAGCACGTGGATCCCCCCCAGCTCCTCGGCCAGCTCGCGGGCCACCTCGGCCGTCTTGTCGGGGCTGTTGTCGTCGACGACGAGCACGTCCGCCTCGGGCACCACCGCGCGCAGGGTGCGCAGCATCTCGCCCACGTTCAAGATCTCGTTGTAGGTGGGCAGCACCACCAGCGTGGGCACCCGGCGAGTCTAGGGTGTCCCCTAGACTCGCTCCGGTCCGCTCCCGCGGGGGCCGGGCGCCTGGAGACGAGCTATGCCCGAGGCTGCGACCCCCCGATTCCACCTGCCGCGCGAGATCCGCCTCATCCTGAGCCTGGGACTGCTGATCTTCGTCGCGGAGTACCTCGTCCTGCCCCAGTTCGCCTCGGCCCGCCAGTCGCTGCACCTGCTGCGCAGCGTCAACCCGGTGCTGGTCACGGTGGCCGTGCTGCTGGAGGCGGCGGCCCTGATGTGCTACGTGGAGCTCACCCGCACGGTCCTCTACCCCTTCGCCCCCGGCCACTACGACACGCTCCGGGTGAACCTGGCCGGCCTCGCCATCGGCCACGTCGTGCCCGGGGGCACCGCGCCCGCGGGCGCCCTGGCCTACCGGATGTTCAACGCCTTCGGCGTGCCCAAAGACGCGAACGCCTTCGCCCTGGCCGCCCAGGGGGCCGGCTCGGCGGTGGTGCTCAACCTGATCTTCTGGATGGCCCTCGTCGTCTCGATCCCGCTCAACGGGTTCAACCCCCTCTACGGGTTCGCGGCCCTGGCGGGGGTCTTCCTCCTGCTGGCCTTCTTCGGCACGATCGTGATGATCACCCGTGGCCAGCGGCGCGCCGACTCGTGGCTGCGGGCGGTCGCCCGGCGGATCCCCCGGCTCAACCCCGACCGGATCTCCTCGATCCTCGCGCGCGTGGCCGAGCGGATCACGCTCCTCATCGCCAACCGGCGCAAGCTCTGGTGGGCCTTCACCTGGGCCGCCCTCAACTGGCTGCTCGACGCCGCCTGCCTGTGGGTCTTCCTCTGGGCCTTCGGCTCGGTCCTCTCGCCGGTCGACCTGCTGGTGGCCTACGGGCTCGCCAACGTCCTCGCCGTCATCCCGATCACCCCCGCCGGGCTCGGGGTCGTCGAGGGCGTCCTCATCGCCACCGTCGTCGGCTTCGGCGTCCCCCACGGCCAGGCGATCCTCGCCGTCCTGGCCTACCGGCTCATCAACTTCTGGCTGCCGATCCCGGTGGGCGGTCTCGCCTACCTCTCCCTGCAGTGGCGCAAGGACCGCCGCGACCCTACGCCGGGGAGTACGACCGGGCCCGGTCCAGCGCCCGTCGCTTGAACTCGCGCTGGGCGCTCAGGTGGTTCACCGGCTGGACCCGCCGCCAGCGCCGGTCGGTGCCGAGGGCCCAGGTGAACTCGTCGTCGGCCCAGGTCACCTCGAAGGCGTCGACGAGCTCGCGCGCGAGCGTCGGGTTCTCCAGGGGCACCAGGACCTCGACGCGCCGGTCGAGGTTCCGCTCCATCAGGTCGGCCGAGCCCATGTAGGCGCTGAAGCCGGGCTCGCCGGGCCGGCCGAAGAGGAAGAGCCGCGAGTGCTCGAGGAACTCGCCCACCACCGAGTGGACCGTGATGTTCTCCGAGAGCCCCGGCACCCCCGGGCGCAGGCAACAGAGCGTGCGCACGACGAGCCGGATCCCCACCCCGGCGGCCGACGCCTCGTAGAGCGCGTCGATCACGGCGGGGTCGGTGAGGCCGTTCACCTTGATCGCGATGCGGCCCTCCGGGCCGCGCGCGCGCTGGGCGTCGATGAGCTCGATCACCCGCTGGCGGGTCGACTGGGGCGAGACGACGAGCTTCTCGTAGTCCCCGATGCGCGAGAAGCCGGTGAGGAAGTTGAAGAGCTCGCCGACGTCGTGGGTCACGGCCGGGTCGCGGGTGAGCAGGCCGAAGTCCTCGTAGACCCGGGCGGTTCGGTCGTTGTAGTTGCCGGTGCCCACGTGGGCGTAGCGCACGGTCGTGTCGCCCTCGGCGCGCAGCACGAGGGCGATCTTCGCGTGGGTCTTCAGCCCCACGATGCCGTAGACCACGTGGACGCCCGCGTCCTCGAGCGCCTTGGCCCACTCGATGTTGGCCGCCTCGTCGAAGCGGGCCTTCAGCTCGACGAGCGCCACCACCTGCTTGCCGCGCTCGGCCGCGTGGATGAGCGAGGCCACGATCGGCGAGTCGCCGGAGGTGCGATAGAGCGCCTGCTTGATCCCGACCACCCGGGGGTCGCTCGCCGCCTGGGCGATGAACGCCTCCACCGAGTCGGTGAACGAGTCGTAGGGGTGGTGCAGGAGGATGTCCCCCTCGCGCACCGCGGCGAAGACGTCCCCCACGTGCTCGCCCTCGAGGAGCCGGCGCGGCGTGACCGGCGACCAGCCCTCCCCCTTGAGGTCGGGCCGGTCGATCCCGTAGAGGCTCCACAGGTCGCGCACGCCCACGAAGGCGTCGGTCACGTAGACCTGGCTCATCTCCAGGTCGAGCTGGTCGACGAGCAGCTTCAAGAACTCCTCGGACATGTCGCGCTGGATCTCGACGCGCAGGGCCTCGCCGAAGCGCCGGCGGCGCAGCTCGATCTCGACCGCGACGAGCAGGTCGTCGGCCTCGTCCTCGTCCAGGGTGAGGTCGGCGTTGCGCGTCACCCGGAAGAGGTCGGCCCGGCCGATGCGCATCCCGGGGAAGAGCTGGTCCAGGTGGGCGACGATCAGGTCCTCGAGCAGGCACCACTGGCCCTCGCCGGCCTCGAGGAACCGCGGCAGGGAGCTCGGCACCTTCACCCGCGCGCTGCGCTCGTCGCCCGTGACCGGGTCCACCACGGTCACCGCGATGTTGAGCGAGAGGTTCGAGATCATCGGGAAGGGGTGTCCCGGGTCGACCGCGAGCGGGGTGAGGATCGGGTAGACGTTCTCGTCGAAGTACTTGGCCAGTCGCTCGCGCGCCCCCGCCGCGAGCTGGTCGTGGGGCACGAGCGCGATGCCCGCGCGCGCGAGCTCGGGCAGCAGCTGGTCGCGCAGGAGGCGGTCCTGGCGCTCGGTGAGCTCGAGCACGCGCTCGCGGATGGCGGCGAGCTGCTCGCGCGGGCGCACCCCGTCCACCGAGGGCGTCTGGACGCCCGCGGCGAGCTTGTCCTCCAGAGAGACCACCCGCACCTGGAAGAACTCGTCGACCATGTCGGCGAAGATCGCCACGAACTTGCAGCGCTCGAGCACCGCGAGCCCCTGGTCCTCGCCCAGGTCGAGCAGGCGCGCGCCGAACTCGAGTCGGGAGAGCTCCCGGTTCGAGAACCGCTCGGAGCCGAAGGCCGCCAGGTCTATCGCCACCGCGTCGCTCTCCTCGCTGGGTCCGTTCGCCACCATCGTATTGGTACGCTTCTTCGGTGGCGAAGCACGCGCGTAGCGACAGCCCGCCGGCCGCACTCGTCCCCCCGCCCGCCGCGGGCGCCGCGCCGGCCGAGCAGCCCTCGCGGCTGCGTCTGACCGAGCTGACCCTCCTCTTCCTCGCCTGGGTCGTCACCGGCGCCTTCTACGCCCTCGCCTACCTGGGCGCCCAGGGCCAGATGCCGCCCAGCTACGTCTCCTTCCTCGTCGGGATGGTCGTGGTGTCGCTCGGGATGCACCTGGTGGTCGCCCGCCTGGCCCCGCGGGCCTCCCAGGTGCTGCTGCCCATCGCCACCCTGCTCAACGGCATCGGCTACGTGGAGATCGCCCGGTGGGACCCGCCCCTCGCGCGCCAGCAGTCGATGTGGTACCTCGTGAGCGCCGTGGCCCTCACGGTGGTGCTCGCCGTGGTGCGCCGGGTGCGCGACCTCGACCGCTACCGCTACCTGACCCTGCTCGGCGGGCTCTTCCTGCTCGCCGCGCCGATGGTCCCCAAGGTCGGCACCTCGGTCAACGGGGCCCGGCTGTGGATCTACCTCGGGCGGTTCTCCCTCGAGCCGGTCGAGTTCGCGAAGATCCTGCTCGTCGTCTTCTTCGCCTCGTACTTCGCGGCCAACCGGGACCTGCTCACCACGCCGACCCAGCGCCTGGGCCCCTGGCGGATCGTCGCGCCCAAGGTCCTCGTGCCCATCCTTGCCGCCTGGGGCCTCTCGGTGGCCATCCTCGGGGCCGAGAACGACCTCGGCTTCGCCATCTTGATCTTCGCGCTCTTCATCGCCCTGCTCTGGGTGACGACCGGGCTCAAGAGCTACGTCGCGCTCGGCACGGGCCTGCTCGTGGGCGGGGCCTTCCTCGCCGACCGCCTCTTCTCGCAGGTCCAGGGCCGGGTGAGCGAGTGGCTGGACCCCTGGTCGAGCGTGAACCTCGCCCACTCGACCCAGCTGGCCTACGGCTGGTTCTCGATCGCCGCCGGCGGGGTCGTCGGCACCGGCCTCGGGCTGGGGCACTCCGGCACCATCCCCTTCGTCACCTCCGACATGATCTTCGCCGCCCTCGCCGAGGAGCTCGGCCTCGTGGGGGTGATCGTGATCGTCGCGCTCTTCGCCGCCTTCGTCGGGGAGGGCTTCCGCATCGCCCAGCGCGCGCCCTCGGACTTCGTGCGCCTGGCCGCCGGCGGATTGACGGCCCTGATGGGCTTCCAGGCCGTCGTCATCATGGGCGGGATCCTGCGCCTCCTGCCCTTCACGGGGATCACCCTGCCGTTCATGGCCTACGGCGGCAACGCGCTGATCGCCAACTACGTCGTGCTCGCCCTGCTCATCCGCATCTCGGACGAGGTGGCCATCGAGCGCCGCGGCGGCGAGGTGCTCATCGTGCACCACACCCCGGGCGCCTAGGTGTAGTAGGCCTGCAGCACCTCTTCGGCGCAGAGGATCGGCGCCGGCACGCTCTGGCGCAGCGCCAGAGCCAGCGCGTCGCTCGCCCGGCAGTCCAGGACCTCGCGCCCGTGGGGCGTCATCAGGTCGAGCTCGGCGAAGAAGACCCCGCCCTCGTAGCGCACGATGCGCGCGGCGATCACGTCGACGCGCGCGCGCGCCAGGGCGGCGGCGAGCAGCTCGTGGGTGGTCGGGCGCCGCCCGGTGACCTGGATGTGGGCCGCGTGCACGGCGATGGCGTCGACCGTCGCCACCGGGATGGCCAGGTACCGGAAGGGCGACTCCGCCTCTTGGAGGTGGACGAAGGGCGAGGGGTCCGCGAGGTCGTAGAGCACCGACTCGAAGCTCATCACCCGAAAGACGGGCGCCGCGGGCGTCTCCTCGGCCGCGGGCGCGTCCTCGGGCTCCGACGCGCGCGCGGTCTCGTCGGCCGCGGCCGCCACGGCCTCGCCCTCGAGCGACGCGACGTCGCGCTCGGCCGTCTCGTCCATCGCGCTCACCCTAACCGGCGCGTCGCGAGACCGACAGGACGACCCCGCCCGAGGCGAAGAAGACCAGCGTCGCCGAGCCGCCGTAGCTGAGGAACGGCAACGGGATGCCCGTCATGGGCATGATGCCCATGTCCATCCCGATGTTCTCGAAGCAGCTGAACGCGAAGAAGACGAAGATGCCGATCGCGAGGAGCCGGCCCATCGTGTCGCGCGCGTGGCGGCCCACC
>JAKAEP010000007.1 GCA_021818265.1 Actinomycetes bacterium | reverse complement strand
TGCCCGGGACCGAACTCGCCACGAGCGACGCCCGTCGGGCGCTGCCCGAGAGCGTGCCCTTCGCCGACGCGGTCTTCGAGCTCAACGCGCTGGCCCTGCTGCTCGCCGGGCTCGCCGACCACCGGCGCTTCGTCGCGGGCTCGATGGACGACCGGCTCCACCAGCCCTACCGGGCGGGGCTGCTGCCCTTCGCGGCCGACCTGCTCGCGCTCTTGCGCGAGGCCGGCGCCGCCGGGGCGTGCTGGTCGGGCGCCGGCTCGACGATGCTGGGCCTCGTCAGCGAGGGGGCGGCCCCGGCGGTGCACGACGCCGCGCGCGCCTTCCTCGACACGCGGGGACTCGCCGGCGAGGCCGTCCTGCTCGAGGCCGACCGCCGGGGGCTCGTGGTCTCGTGAACGACGCGCGCCCGCCCGCGGGGCGCGGCCTCGCCGGCGCGGGCTTCATGCTGCTGGGCGCGACGCTCATCCAGTGGTCGGCGGCCATCGTCCTGCCCGCCTTCGCGCTGCTCGGGCCGTCGGCGACGAGCGCCTGGCGCTTCCTGCTCGGGGCGATCGTGCTGGTGGCCCTGTCGCGGCCCAAGGTGGCGCACTTCTCGGCGCGCCAGTGGCGCGCCGCGCTCGCCCTGGGCGTGACGACCGCCCTCATGAACCAGTGCTTCTACCAGGCGATCGAGCGCATCCCCCTGGGCGGGGCGGTCGCCATCGAGTTCCTCGGCCCCTTCAGCGTCGCCGCGCTCGGCAAGCGCACACCGCGCCACCTCGCCCTGGTCCTGGTCGCCGCGGCGGGCGTGGTCGCCCTCACCCGTCCGGGCGGCGGCCTGCACCTCACCGGGGTGCTCTGGGCCGGCGGGGCCGGGCTCTTCTGGGCCGGCTACGTCTTCTCGTCGCACCGCGTCGGCGGCACGACCTCGGGCTTCGGGGGCCTCGCGGTCTCGATGTCGATCGCCGCCCTCGTGACCCTCCCGTTCTCCATGGGTGCCTGGGGCCGCATCGCCCTGGACCCGGCGGTCCTGGGCCGCCTGGCGCTCGTCGCCACGATCGCGGTCGTCGCCGGCTTCGGCGCGGAGCTCTCGGGGCTGCGCCGGGTGCGCCCGCACATCGCGGGCGTGCTGATGGCGGCCGACCCGGCGGTCGCCTTCGTCGTCGGGTGGGGACTTCTCGGCCAGCGGATCACCACCCTCGACCTCGTGGGGGTGGGCTGCGTGGTGGTGGCCGGGGCGCTCGTGACCCTGGACACGGCCGTCGGCGAGGGGGAGCTCGCTCAGTAGGCTTGGACGGTGACGACGCCGAGCACGTTCGCGATCCGCACCTTCGGCTGCCAGATGAACGAGCACGACTCGGAGCGCCTGGCCGGGCTGCTCGTGGCCGACGGGCTCGTGCCCGCCCCCAGTGAGGCCGAGGCCGACGTCATCGTCCTCAACACCTGCACCATCCGCGACAACGCCGACCAGCGCCTCTACGGCACGCTCGGCCACCTGAAGGCCCTGAAGGACGCCCGTCCCGGCCTGCAGATCGCGGTCGGGGGCTGCGCGGCCCAGAAGGACCGCGAGCGCATCGCCGAGCGGGCCCCGTGGGTCGACGTCGTCTTCGGCACCCACAACCTGGCCGCGGCGCCGGTCCTGCTGCGCCGGGCTCTCAGCGACGGGCCGGTCGTCGAGGTGCTCGACGCGCCCGACCCCGAGGTGAGCCGCGACGCCGCCCCGGCGCTCTACGCGGTGCGCGAGCTGCCCTTCGCCGCGTGGATGACGATCCAGACCGGGTGCGACAACACCTGCGCCTACTGCATCGTGCCGGCGGTGCGCGGCCCGGAGATCTCGCGGCCCTTCGAGGACCTGGTGGCCGAGGCGACCCGGCTGGCCGGGAGCGGGGTCACCGAGGTCACCCTGCTCGGCCAGAACGTCAACTCCTACGGCCGCGACATCACCGGGCGCCGGCCCCTCTTCGCCGACCTGCTGCGCGCGATCGGGGCGGTCGAGGGCATCGAGCGGGTCCGCTTCACGAGCCCCCACCCCAAGGACCTGCGGCCCGAGACGATCGCGGCGATGGCCGAGACCCCGGCCGTCTGCCCCCAGCTCCACCTCCCGCTGCAGTCGGGCTCGGACCGGGTGCTCGCGGCGATGCGCCGGGGCTACCGGGTCGAGCGCTACGAGCGCATCCTCGCGGCCGCCCGCGCGCAGATCGCCGACCTGGCCGTGACGACCGACCTCATCGTGGGCTTCCCGGGCGAGACCGACGCGGAGTTCGACGAGACGCTCGCCGTCGTGGCCGCGTGCGACTTCGACTCCGCCTACACCTTCATCTTCTCCCCGCGCGAGGGCACCCGGGCGGCCGCGATGGCCGACGCGTTCGTCGACCCGGCGCGGGTCCAGGAGCGCTTCGCCCGCCTGAAGGAGGTCGTCGACCGCTCGGCGCTGCGCCGCCACGAGGCGCGGGTCGGGCGGCTCGAGGAGGTCCTCGTGGAGGGGCCGTCGCGTCGCGACGAGGCGGTGCGCTCGGGCCGCACCCGTCAGGGCAAGCTGATCCACCTGGCCGACCCGACGCTGCGCGAGGGGGCCCTCGTCGAGGCCCGGGTGACCCACGGCGCGCCGCACTTCTTGCTCGGCGAGGTCGTGGGGACGCTGCGCGCGCCGCGCCACAAGATCCGGGTGCCCCTCTCGGTCTCGTGAGCCGGGCCGTCGCCCTGGTGGGGGCGACCGCCTCGGGCAAGTCCCACCTGGCCCACGCGGTGGCGCTGGCCGCCGGCGGCGAGGTCGAGGTCGTGAGCGTGGACGCGATGGCCGTCTACCGGGGGATGGACCTCGCCACCGCGAAGCCCACCCCCGCCGAGCGCCGCGAGGTCGCCTACCACCTGATCGACGTCCTCGACCCCGACGAGGAGTGCACCGTGGCGCTCTTCCAGCGCTGGGCCCGGTCGGCCGCGGAGGGAATCGCGGCGCGGGGCCACGCGACGCTCTACGTCGGCGGGACCGGGCTCTACCACCGCGCCGTCCTCGACGACCTGGCGATCCCCGGGGTCTACCCCGCGCTGCGCGCGGGCCTCGAGGCCGAGGCGGCGCGCGACCTGGCGGCCCTCTACGACGAGCTGGCCCGGGTCGACCCCGTGGCCGCGGCGCGCCTCGAGCCGACCAACGCCCGGCGCGTGGTGCGCGCGCTCGAGGTGGTGCGCGGGAGCGGGCGGCCCTTCTCGAGCTACGGCGACGGGCTCGCCGCCTACGGGCCGGTGCGGGTCGCCCAGGTGGGCCTGCGCGTCGAGCTCGCCGAGATCGACCGGCGTCTCGAGGCGCGCTTCGCCGGGTGGCTCGAGGCCGGGCTCGTCGAGGAGGTGGCCCGCCTGGCCGCCTCGCCCCGGGGCCTCTCGCGCACGGCCCGCCAGGCGGTGGGCTACCGCGAGCTGCTCGCCCACGTCGAGGGGGGCGAGCCCCTCGAGGCGTGCGTCGAGCGGGCCCTCGTCGCGTCGCGCCGGCTGGCGCGGCGCCAGCTCGCCTGGTTCGCGCGCGACCCGCGCGTCGAGTGGTTCGAGGACCCCGAGGACGCCCGCGCGCGTGTCGAGGCGGTGCTCGGGGGGTCCGCCGCGGTGCGAGACTAGGCCCGTGGCACTGCGCAGCCTCCAGAAGTGGCACGGGGCGGGCAACGACTTCCTGGTCGACGTCCAGCTCTACGGCCGGCCCTCGTGGTGGACCCCGGAGCGGGTGCGCGCGGCCTGCGCGCGCACGACCGGGATCGGCGCCGACGGCCTGATCGTCGCCTCGCTCGGCCCGCGCGTGCAGATGACCCTCTTCAACGCCGACGGGTCGCGGGCCGAGATGTCGGGCAACGGCGCGCGCTGCCTGGCCGCGGCGGTGCGCCGGGCCATCGGCTCGGAGGACGAGGCCCTCGAGATCGACACCGACGCCGGCCCGCGCACGGTCACCCTGCGGATGGACCCGGACTCGGAGATGACGAGCGGCTACGGCGAGGTGGCCATGGGCGAGGTCTCCTTCGTTCCGGCCCCCGCGGGCGCCCTCGGGGCGGCCCACGTCGGCAACCCCCACGTCGTGGTCGCCGACGACCCCGCCCTCGACGACCCGGCCCGCGAGGCGCTGGCCGCCCGGCTGGCCGGCGAGCTGGGCGGGGCGAACGTCGAGTTCGTGCGCGTCGAGTCGCCCGAGCGCATCACGATGCGGGTCATCGAGCGCGGCGTGGGCTGGACCCTCGCCTGCGGGACGGGGTCGTGCGCGGCGGCCGCGGTGGCGCGGCGCGCCGGGCTCGTCGGCGACGTCGTCGAGGTGGCCAACCCCGGGGGCGACTTGCGCGTGACCCTGGAGGGCGCGCGCGCCACGTTGGCCGGGCCGGTGCGCTTCGTCGCCAACGTCGAGTGGCTCGAGGCGTGACCTACCAGCCCTCCACCCTCATCTCGAGGGAGATCAAGGAGAAGATCGTCCTGGTGGGCGTGCTCTTCCCCGGCGACACGGTCGACGAGCTCGAGCGCCAGCTCGACGAGCTCGCCGAGCTCGTCAAGACCGCCGGGGCCGAGGTGCGCGGCCGGGTCGTCCAGCGCCGCGACCGGCCCGACCCGGCGACCTTCGTGGGCTCGGGCAAGGCCGACGAGCTGCGCGAGCTCTGCCTGGAGGTCGACGCCGACACCGTCGTCTTCGAGCACGCCCTCAGCCCGGCCCAGCAGCGCAACCTCGAGGCCATCCTCGGGCGCACCGCCATCGACCGGACGGCCGTGATCCTCGACATCTTCGCCCAGAACGCCCGCACGCCCGAGGGCAAGGCCCAGGTCGAGCTGGCCCTGCTCGAGTACCGGCTGCCGCGGCTGCGCCGGGCCGGCGGGTCGCTCTCCCAGCAAGCCGGCGGGATCGGCACCCGCGGCCCGGGCGAGACCCAGCTCGAGGTCGACCGGCGCCGTCTCGTCCAGCGCATCCACCGGATCAAGGCCGAGCTGCGCGAGGTCGACCGGACCCGGCGGGTCCAGCGTCAGGGCCGCGCGAGGGGCCGCCACCGCGAGGTGACCCTGGTGGGCTACACCAACGCCGGCAAGTCCTCGATGCTGAACGCCCTGACCGGTGCCGGGGTGCTCGCCGAGAGCCGCCTCTTCGCCACGCTCGACCCGCGCACCCGCCAGCTGGCCCTGCCCGGGGGCGAGACGGTGCTCGCCACCGACACCGTCGGGTTCATCTCGAACCTGCCCCACGAGCTCGTCGAGGCCTTCATGAGCACGCTCGACTCGGTGCGCCTGGCCGACCTCTTGGTGCACGTGGTCGACGGCGCGAGCGAGCACGCCGAGGAGCAGATCGGGGCGGTGCGCGCGGTCCTCGAGCAGATCGGCGCGGCCGAGGTGCCCGAGCTGCTCGTCTTCAACAAGTGCGACCTCGCCGAGGGGCGCGCCCGCGAGCTCGTCGCGCGCCACCCCGGCAGCGTCTGGTGCTCGGCCACCACCGGCGAGAACCTCCCGGCGGTGGTCGGGGCCATCGCCGCGGGCCTTAGGGCCCACGACCGGGCCGTGACGCTGCGCCTGCCCTTCGAGCGCGGCGACCTCGTGGCCGCGGTGCACCGCGAGGGCGAGGTGCTCTCCTCGCGCAACGAGGAGGGCGCTGTCGTGCTCGAGGTCGTCCTCGACGAGGTGGGCGTGGCCCGCTTCGCCCCCTGGCGGGTGGCGTGAGCTTCGTCCCGCCGCCCTACCCCTACGAGCGCCTCGAGGGGCTCAAGCGCCTCGCCGGGGCCCACGAGGGGGGAGCGGTGGACCTCTCGATCGGCACGCCCGTCGACCCGCCCCCCGAAGTGGCCCTGGCCGCCCTGGCCGCGGCCAGCGGGGCGCGGGGCTACCCGCCCTCGGCCGGGACGGCCGACCTGCGCCGGGCGGCCGCCGAGTGGCTGACCCGGCGCTTCGCGCTGGACGCGGCGCCCGAGGCCCTCGCGGTCTGCGTGGGCACCAAGGAGTTCGTGGCGAGCCTCGCCGGCTTCTTGCACCTGCGCTCGCCCGCGCGCGACACCGTGCTCTACCCGGCGATCAGCTACCCGACGTACGCGATGGGCGCGACCCTGGCCGGGCTGCGCGCGGTGCCGGTGCCCCTCGCGCAGGGACGCCTGGACCTCGCGGCGATCGACGAGCGCGACGCGGACCGGGCCCTCGTGCTGTGGGCCAACTCGCCCGCGAACCCGACCGGGGCCCTCGAGGACCTCGGCGCGGTGGCGGCGTGGGGGAGGGCGCGCGGCGTGCTCGTCGCGAGCGACGAGTGCTACGCCGACTTCACCTGGGAGGGCCCGGCGCGCACGGTCCTCGAGCACGGCAGCGAGGGGGTGCTGGCGCTGCACTCGGTCTCCAAGCGCTCGAACCTCGCGGGGCTGCGCGCCGGCTTCTACGCCGGGGACCCCGAGGTCGTCGAGTACCTGCGCGCGCTGCGCCAGCACGCCGGGCTGATGGTCGCCGGGCCAGTCCAGGCCGCCGTCGCCGCCGCCTACGGCGACGAGGCCCACGTCGAGGCCCAGCGCGACCGCTACCGGTCCCGCCTTGAGCGCCTCGCGGGGGCGCTCGGCGCGATCGGCGTGGCGGCGCCCCGGCCGGCGGGGTCGTTCTACCTCTGGGCGCGCGCCGAGGGGCTCGACGGCTGGGCCCTCGCCGAGCGTCTGGCCGGGCTCGGGGGGGTGGTGGTGAGCCCGGGCGAGCTCTACGGACCCGACGGGGCGCCCTACGTGCGCGTCGCCATGGTCGCGCCCGACGAGGCGATCGAGCGGGTCGCCCGGCGCCTGGAGGCCGCCGCCTAGAACCCGGGGCCGGGGCTCAGGCGAAGTAGTGGCCGGCGGCGAGGTCGTCGAGGAGGCGCGGGTGCTCGGGTCGCCAGTCGAGCAGGGCCCGGGTCGCGGCGCTCGAGGTCGGGTTGTCCGCCTGGGCGAGCGCGCCGAGGAAGCCCAGGCGGGCCGCGGCCTCCTCGGGCCCCACCGAGACCGTGGGCACCCCGAGGCCGCGGCCGATGGCCCCGGCGATGTCACCGAAGGCGACCCCCTCGTCGTCGACCGCGTGCAGGCGCGCGCCGGGCGGCGCCGACTCCACCGCCCGGCGGAACAGCCGGGCCGCGTCGAGGGTGTGCACGGCCGGCCAGCGCGCGGCGCCGTCGCCGACGTAGGCGCTCGAGCCGTGCTCGCGCGCGAGGCGCACGAGCATGGGGACGAAGCCGTGGGCGTCGTAGGCGCTGTGGACCGTCGGCGGCAGGCGCACCACGACCGCGCGCACCCCGCGCCCGGCCAGGGCGACGACGTCGTTCTCGGTGCGCGCGCGCCCCGAGGCGTCGCTCGACGCGGCGACGTCCTCGGTGCCCAGCCGACCGGGGGCGGCCGCGGCGAGCGTGAGCGTGCCCGAGGCAACGACCAGCGCCCCGCCCGAACCGGCGAGGGCGCCGCCCATGGCGCGCACGGCGACGTTGTCGAGGGCGGTGTTCTCCTCCATGCGCGAGAAGTCGTGGCGGAAGGCGAGGTGGATCACCCCGTCGGCCGCCGCGGCCGCGCGCGCGAGGACCTCGGGGTCCTCGAGCCCGCCGCGCACGACGCCGGCGCCTCGGGCCTCGAGCGCGGCGGCCGCCGCGTCGTGGTGGGCGAGGCCGCTCACCTCGTGGCCCGCACCGAGCAGCTCGTCGACGACCCGGCTCCCGATGTGGCCGGTGGCCCCCGTGACAAAGACCCTCATGGCCGCTCCTCTCCCGGGTCGTCCCCGTGATGTCAGTTTCTGCCATAACCCTAGCACGTGATGGCAGAGGCTGACATGGTCGCCTAGGCTGGCGCCGTGGGACGATGGGCCAGCGACGCGCCGGGGCGTCTGCGCGCGGCGGCCCTCGAGCTCTTCAGCGAGCGCGGCTACGACGAGACCACCGTCGCCGACGTGGCGACCCGGGCCGGGCTCAGCGAGCGGACGTACTTCCGGCACTTCGCGGACAAGCGCGAGGTCCTCTTCGACGGCTCGCGCGCCCTCGAGGGCGAGATCGTCGCCGCGCTCGCCGCCGCCGGGCCGGGCCCGTCCCTCGAGGTCGCCCTCGAGGGCGTCGCCGCGGGGGCACGCCTCCTCGAGGCGGCCGTGGGCCACGAGCGCGCCCGGCTGCGCGCGCGGCTCGTGGCCTCGTCGGACGAGCTGCGCGAGCGCGAGCAGATGAAGATGGCCGAGCTCGCCGACGCCGTCGCGCGCTCGCTCGCCGGCCGCGGGTGCGCGCCCGCTGAGGCGGGCCTCGCCGCGGGGGTGGCCGTCGCCACGTTCCAGGCCGCGTTCGCCGCCTGGACCGGGGGCGACGGCGGGGCGGGCCTCGTCGAGGAGCTCGACCGCGCCGCGGGCGCGCTCGCCACCCTCGTCGCGGGCACGCGGGCCCACGCGGTCCGAGCCCCGTCGGCGCGCGGCGCGCTCGGTACCATGGCGCGGTGAGCGACCTCGAGACCCGCATCGGCCGCTGGTTCGACGAGATCGGCTCGATGACCCCGGCCAACCACGAGGCCCGCCGCGACGTCGAGCTGGTCCTCACCAAGCTCGACGACGGCCAGGTGCGGGTCGCCGAGGTGCGCGACGGCGAGGTCGTCGTGCACGAGTGGGTGCGCCAGGCGATCCTGCTGCTCTTCCGGCTGCGCGGGCTCGAGCGGGTCGAGGTGGGGCCCTTCGAGTACCTCGACAAGCTCGAGCTCAAGCACGACTACGAGCGCCGCGGCGTGCGCGTGGTGCCCGGCGCGTCGGCCCGGCGGGGGAGCTACCTCGCCCCCGGGGTCGTCCTCATGCCCAGCTACGTCAACGTCGGGGCCTGGGTGGGCGAGAACACGATGGTCGACACCTGGGCGACCGTGGGCAGCTGCGCGCAGATCGGCGCGAACGTCCACCTGGCCGGCGGGGTGGGCATCGGCGGCGTGCTGGAGCCGGCCAACGCCGTGCCGGTCGTCATCGAGGACGACGCGATGGTCTTCAGCCGGTGCATGGTCGTCGAGGGGGCCCGGGTCGGGCGGGGCTCGGTCCTCGGCGCGGGCTCCCTGCTCAACCCGTCGATCCCGGTCATCGACGCCGCGACCGGCGAGGAGGTCTCGCGCGGGCACGTCCCCGACTACTGCGTGGCTATCGCCGCGAGCCGGCGCCGGGAGTTCCCCGGGGGCGAGTTCTTCTTGCCGTGCGTGCTCATCATCCGCCGGCTCGAGGAGGGCGAGCGCCACGACAAGGCCCGCCTCAACGCGATCCTGCGCGACCACGGCGTCGCGACGTGACCCGTCTCGAGGCGGCCCTCGAGCTCGTCGCCGTCCCCTCGGTGAGCCGGGGTGAGGGACCCCTCGCGGCGCTCGTCGAGTCGCGCCTGCGCGCGGCGGCCCACCTCGAGGTCGAGCGGGTGGGGGACAGCGTCGTGGCGCGCACGACGGGCACCCACGCGAGGCGCCGGCTCGTCGCGGGACACCTCGACACCGTGCCCGGCGACGCCGCGCGGGCCCGGCTGGAGGGGGAGCGCCTCGTGGGAGTGGGCGCGTGCGACATGAAGGGATCGCTCGCGGTGATGCTCGAGCTCGCCCTCGATCCCGCGCCGCGCCCGGTCGAGGTCACCTGGGTCTTCTACGCCCGCGAGGAGGTGGCCCGAGGCGAGTCGGGGCTGCTCGAGGTCGCCGAGCTGCGCCCGGACCTGCTCCTCGCCGACTGCGCGGTGCTCGGCGAGCCGACCGGGGGCCGGGTCGAGGCGGGCTGCCAGGGGAGCCTGCGCGCCGAGGTGACCCTCGTCGGGCGCCGGGCCCACACGGCACGGCCCTTCGAGGGGCGAAACGCCATCCACCGGCTCGCTGAGGTGATCGAGCGCGTCGCGCGCTACGAGCCCCGGCGGGTGCCCCTGGAGGGCGTCGAGTTCATCGAGCAGCTCCAGGCCGTCGCGGTCGAGGGCGGGGTCGCGGGCAACGTCGTGCCCGACCGGGCCACGCTCACCCTCAACCACCGGGTCGCCCCGGACCGCGACCGAGACCGGGCCGTCGCGTGGCTGCGCGGGTACCTCGCCGACGTGCTCGACGAGGGCGACCGGTTCGAGGACGTGGATTGGGCGCCCGCGGCCCCGCCGCACCTCGACGATCCGGCCCTCGCCGCGCTGGTGGAGATGACGGGTGCGCCGCCCCGGGCGAAGCAGGGCTGGACCGACGTCGCGACCTTCGCCGAGCGGGGCGTGCCCGCGGTGAACTTCGGCGCGGGCGACCCGCTGCGGGCGCACACCCCCGACGAGTACGTCACCGCCGCCGAGCTCGACGCCTTCGCCAGCGCGCTGGGCGCGTGGCTCGCGCGGCCCTAGTAGCGCCGGAGGACCGAGACGACCTTGCCGTAGAGGACGACCTCGCGGGCGTCGAACTCCATGGGCTCGAGCATCGGGTTCTCGGGCTGCAGGACCACGCGCGACCCCTGGGGGAAGAAGCGCTTCACGGTCGCCTCCTCGCCGGGGATGCCCGCCACCACGATGTCGCCGACGCGCGCGTCGGTCTCGCGCTCGACCACCACGTAGTCGCCCGAGAGGATGCCCGCGCCCACCATGGAGTCCCCGCGGACCTGCAGGACGAAGCACTCGCCCCGGCCCACGAACTGCTCCGGGAGCGGCAGCGCCTCGCGTTGGGTCTCGCTCGCGAGGGTCCCCACGCCGGCCGCCACGTCGCCCACCAGGGGGACGTGGCGCACGCGTTGGTCCGCGGCGACCCCGGCCGCGTCCATCCGCACGGTCAGGGTACGTGGCTGCTGGGGGTTCTTCGCGATGTAGCCGGCGTCCTTGAGGACCTTGATGTGGTTGGCCACGGTCGCCGAGGAGGAGAGCCCCACGTGCTCGCCGATCTCGCGGATCGTGGGCGGGAAGTTCCGCTCACGCTGGCAGGCGACGATGAACTCCAGGATCTGGCGGCGCATCGGGGTGAGCACTTCGGCCATGGGGCCTCCTGTACGAACGGGTGTTCGTAGGATACCCGCTAGGGACCGTGCGGTCAAACACCTGTTCGCCTCGAGTCGGTCCGCTTCGTGAGGACTATTCAACCACTGGTATGGTTTCGCGATGGCCAGGTCGGCCTAGTCATTCCTCGGGGGGCCGGACGCCGCGTGACGCTCCGGTGACCGCTTGTGGAGAGGCAGTAAGGGAATAAGTGGAGGAACGACAGCTAATGAAGCTTCGTTTTAGCAAGACGGTGGCGGCGATCGCCTCCAGCGCCCTCTTGGTGATGGCGGTGCCGGCGGTTGTCGCGTCGTCGTCGGGCGCGGCGGTCAAGCATCGCCAGACGCTTCCGACGTACGTGATCGGCTACGAAGGGCCCCTCTCGGGCGGGAACCTCCAGCTCGGTCTGAACATGGTGTTCGCGGTCGAGCTGGCGATCAACCAGTACAACGCGAACGTGCACCACCGGCAGTTCATCCTGCGCCTGGCGCGCTACGACGACCAGGGCGACCCGACGATCTCGCCGACCGAGGCCCAGGCCGCGGTCGCCAACAAGAAGCTCATCGCCATCGTCGGTCCGGCCTTCTCGGGCGCCACGGCGGCCGCCGAGCCCTACTACTCGAAGGCCCACGTGGCCACGGTGAGCCCGTCGGCGACCAACCCGAGCCTCGCCACGAAGGGCTGGAACAACTTCTTCCGCGTCGTCGCTGACGACTCGGTCCAGGGTCCGGCGGACGCCAACTACCTGGTGAAGACCAAGGGCTTCAAGAGCCTCTACGTCGTGAACGACGGCTCGTCCTACGGTGCCGGCCTCGCCCAGGCGGTGGCCACCCAGGCCCAGTCCGACGGCGCCAAGGTCACCACGGCCACCGTGCCGGGAACCGGCCAGTGCAACAACGGCACCGCGTCGGCGACCGAGTACCAGGCCGCGGCGACCCAAGTGGTCGCGAGCGGTGCGAGCGCGATGTTCTACGGCGGGTACTACTGCGACCTCGGCCTGTTCCTCGGGGCGCTCAGCTCCGCGGGCTACACCGGCACCGTGATGTCGGGTGACGGATCGGACTCGCCGGCCCTCATCCAGGGCACCACGCCCTCCTCGGCGGCCAACGGCGTCCTGCTGTCGTGCGCGTGCTCGGCCTCGAACAACGCCGCGTTCAACAAGGGTTACCAGAACCTGTCGAACTTCTCGGCGGCGACGGCGACCTACGCGCCCGAGTCCTACGACGCGACGAACACGATCATCGCCGGCATGAAGGCGCTGCTCACCCAGCACAAGAAGATCACTCGCGCGAACCTCGTCACCGAGCTCCACAAGATCACCTTCAAGGGCATCACGAAGGTCGTGAAGTTCCAGAAGAACGGCAACATCGCGGGCTCGGCGATCTACGTGAACAAGGTTGAGAACGGCAAGATCGTCCAGCTGGGGCTCGAGTAGTCCCCACGCGGTAACGGACCGACCTTGAGGGGCCGGGGGAGTCACCTCCCCCGGCCCCTCTGGTTCGGTACACTCAGGCCCAACAGGGAGGGGCTTTGGGCTCGTTTGGTCACTATCTGGCCACGCACTTCGACACACTCAAGGCCGAGTTCTGGTTCCTGTTCGTAGGCGGCGTGGCGAACGGCCTGCTCTACGCGATGGTCGCGGTGGGCTACACGCTCGTCTACGGCGTCTTGCGCCTCATCAACTTCGCCCACTCCGAGATCTTCATGTCCGGGGGGTTCGCGGGCTACTTCGTGCTGCGCGCGATGGTCGGCGCCACGGTGCCCACCGGGTTCATGAGCGTGCTCATCATCGTCCTCGGGATCGCCGCGGCCGGCACCGCGGGGGCGGCCGCAGCGACCCTCGTCGAGCGGGTGGCCTACCGACCCCTTCGGCGCCGGCGCGCCCCGCAGCTGGCCTACCTCATCAGCGCGATCGGGGCGTCGTACTTCCTCTTCAACCTGGCGGGCAAGGAGTTCGGCCACCTCTCGGTGGGCGATCCCCAGCCCTACATCAATCACACCGTCTTCACCATCTTCGGGGCGCCCGTCTTGATGTACGACCTCATCATCTTGGTCGTGAGCGTCGTGATGTTCATCGCGCTCGACTGGCTCGTGGGGCGCACGCGCCTGGGCCGGGGTATCCGCTCGGTGGCCCAGGACGCCGAGACGGCCTCGCTGATGGGTGTGAACATCGACCGCACGATCGCCATCACCTTCATCGTCGGCGGCGCCCTGGGCGGTGTGGCCGGGTTCCTCTACGGGCTCAACATCGGCGTCGTGTACAACATGGGCTTCGTCCCCGCGCTGAAGGCCTTCACGGCGGCCGTGCTGGGAGGCATCGGCAACCTGCGCGGCGCCGTCCTGGGCGGGCTGCTGCTGGGCATCGTGGAGAACCTCTGCGTGGTCTTCGTTCAGGCGGCCTACATCGACGTCGTCGCCTTCGGGATCCTGGTCCTCGTCCTGCTGGTGCGCCCGACGGGCATCCTCGGCGAGCGTCTGGGGAGGACGGCGTGATCCGGACGTTCTTCCAGCGCGCGCCCATCCGTCGGCTCCTCGTCGTCCTCGGCGTCGTTGCGGTCGTTGAGCTCATCACCGGACCACCGGGCTCGAATCAGTACCCGACCTCGGGCTTCACGGGCTCCTACGCCGAGCCGGCGTCCTTCTTCGGGATGTTCCGGACCCAGCGGTGGCTGGTGTTCCTGGCGCTCGCCCTCGTCGCGTGGGGGATCGCCGAGTTCTGGACCCGCTACGGCGACACGATCCGCGCGCGCGGCTCGAGCGCGCTCGCCGGTCCGCGCCAGGTGAGCGAGAGGCGCCCCGTCCGCGTGGGCTTCGCCCTGGCTCTGCTCGTCCTCGGGATCCTGCTGCCGCACATCGTGAACGACGCCTTCTGGCAGTCGGCCCTTGTGACCTACGTCGCGATCTACGTCCTGCTCGCCATCGGGCTCAACGTCGTGGTGGGCTTCGCCGGCCTCCTGGACCTGGGCTACGTGGCCTTCTACGCCATCGGTGCGTACACCACGGCGTGGGTCACCGGGGCCCTGCCGACGCCGCCGCCCTTCGGCCACGCCCTCGACGCCTTCTGGGCGATCCCCTTCGCCGTCGTCTTCGTGGTGGTCGCGGGCGTCCTGCTCGGCGCGCCGACGCTGCGCCTGCGCGGGGACTACCTCGCGATCGTGACCCTGGGCTTCGGCGAGATCATCACCATCTTCGCGAACAACCTCTACGGGATCACCGGAGGCTCGACGGGCACCAAGCAGATCCCCCACCCGGTCTTCCACGTTGGGCCCATCAAGTACGCGTGGGGACTCGCTCCCGTGCCGTACTACTACCTGGCCCTCGGCTCGGTGGTCCTCTTCCTCGTCATCTTCTCCCTGCTCCAGCGCTCGCGGGTTGGCCGCGCCTGGACCGCGATCCGCGAGGACGAGGTCGCGGCGGAGTCGCTCGGGATCAACCCGCTCAAGTTCAAGGTCATGGCCTTCGCCGTGGGGGCGGCCTCGGCCGGCTTCGCGGGGGTCATCACCGCCAGCGCCGACAACTTCCTCTTCCCCTCGAGCTTCACCCTGGTCTTCTCGATCAACATCCTGGTCCTCGTGATCCTGGGCGGGATGGGGTCGATCTCGGGCGTCGTGGTGGGAGCGATCATCATCCAGGTGGTCCAGGCGTACCTCAACCACACGCCGCCCTCGGGCTACCAGCAGCCCGACCTCTACATCTACGTGGGGGCGCTCCTCATCACCATGATGATCTTCCGGCCGGCGGGGCTCATCCCGTCGCGCCAGCGTCGGCGCGAGATAACCCTCTACGAGAAGTCCCACGAGGGCCACCCCGACGAGGTCCTGCTCGGAGACGACGTATGACGACCGAGAACGTCTTCGAGGTCGAGCACGCGACGCTGCGCTTCGGCGGGGTCGTCTCGCTCAACGACGTGAGCCTCGTCCAAAAGCGCGGCGAGATCCTCGCCGTCATCGGGCCCAACGGCGCCGGCAAGACGTCGCTGTTCAACTCGCTCACCGGGGTCTACCAGCCTCAGGAGGGCACCATCACCTTCCACCGAGCCGACGGGCGAACGATGTCGGTGATCGGCAAGAAGGCCCACCGCGTCGCCGGTGCCGGGGTGGCCCGGACCTTCCAGGCCTCGCGCATGTTCAGCGCCCTGAGCGCCTTCGACAACGTGAAGATCGGCGCGGAGGACCACCGGGGCTTCGGTGTCGTGGGGGCGATGGTTCGGGGTCCGCGGACCCGCCACGACGACCGGCGATCGGACGAGAAGACCGCGGAGCTCTTGAGCTTCGTGGGCCTCGCCGAGCGGGCCAACGTGCTCGCGGCCTCGCTCTCCTACGGCGAGCGGCGTCGCCTGGAGATCGCCCGGGGCCTGGCGACCCAGCCCGAGGTCCTCCTGCTCGACGAGCCGGCCGCCGGCACCAACCCGGCCGAGAAGCTCGACCTCGCCCGACTGATCCGCCGGGTACGCGACGAGCTCGGGGTGACCATCCTGCTCATCGAGCACGACATGAAGCTCGTGATGTCGCTCGCCGAGCGGCTCTACGTCTTGAACTTCGGCAGCGTGATCGCCGAGGGGACCCCGGCCGAGATCCGGGCCAACCCCGTCGTGATCGAGGCCTACCTGGGCACCTCGGCGGAGGCCTCCGCGTGATGCTCCAGGTCGCCGACGCCGTCGTGCGCTACGGGGCGATCACCGCCCTGCACGGGATCACCTTCGAGGTCAACGAGGGCGAGATCGTCACCCTGCTCGGCGCGAACGGCGCCGGCAAGTCCACGACGCTGCGGATGGTCTCGGGCCTGCAGTCACCGGCGAGCGGGTCGATCAGCTTCCAGGGCCGCGACATCAGCCACACCCGGGCCCACGACTTCGCCAAGCTCGGAGTGAGCCACGTCCCCGAGGGTCGGCGGATCTTCCCGCAGATGTCGGTGGAGGAGAACCTCGAGATGGGGGCGTTCCGGCGGCGCGGCTCGACCAGCGAGGACCTGGAGCGCATCTACGAGACGTTCCCGATCCTGAAAGAGCGCCGCAAGCAGCTGGGATCGAACCTCTCGGGAGGCGAGCAGCAGATGCTCGCCATCGGACGGGCCCTCATGAGCCAGCCCACCCTCTTGCTGCTCGACGAGCCCTCGATGGGCCTCGCCCCGATGATCGTGGACACGATCTTTCGCATCATCGGCGAGATCCGCGCCGCGGGCACGACGGTGCTGCTCGTCGAGCAGAACGCCGCGCACGCGCTGCGCCTTGCCGACCGGGGCTACGTCCTCGAGAACGGTCGGATCGTGCTGTCGGGCCCGGCGTCTGACCTCTTGGTCGATCCCCGGGTGCGTGCGGTGTACCTCGGCGAGGACGTCGAGGCCGGCTCGTAGCGAAGGGCTCGTAGAGCCCCTTACAATCCGGTGACAACGCGGAGCGGTGTCACATCGCGTCGCTAGCCTGGGACGCCCTATGGAGTTCCTCGACCGTCTCGTCCCCGCCGACTTCCGGCGCGAGATCCGCGGCCCGCTGCGCCGCCTCTACCTCTGCACCTTCGTGAACTGCCTGGGCAACGGCCTGGCCTTCGCGATGTTCGTCGTCTACCTGCACAACGTGCGCGGCTTCTCCACGACGTTCTCGACGCTCCTGCTCACCGCGACGGCGATCGTCGGCCTCGCGACGGGGCCCGTCTGGGGGACCCTCATCGACAAGTTCGGCCCGGCGCGGGTGGGCATCGGGTCGTACCTCGCCTCGGCGGTCGGCCTCGTCCTGTGGACGACCATCCACACCCGGACCGAGGCGATCGTGATCGCGCTCGTCATCACCGTCTTCGAGGGCGCGGGCTGGGGGCCGGGAGCGGTGCTGATCGCCCGGCTCGTGGGCGAGACCCACCGCCAGCGGGCCTACGGGGTCAACTTCATGATGGTCAACCTCGGGATCGGCATGGGCCTGCTGGTGTCGGCCTCGATCGTGAGCCTGCGCCACCCCGAGAGCTTCACCGTGCTGTACCTCTTCGACGCCGCGGTCACGGTGGTGTCCGGGATCATCTTCGCGACGCTGCTCGCCCACGGCAAGCCCGTCCACGAGGACCACCACGAGGGGCGCGCCCGCGACGGGTGGCGGGTGGTGCTCGCGGACCGCCGACTGCGCCGCTACGTCCTGGCGAGCCTCGTCCTCATCCTCGGGGGCTACGGCTCGGTCGACTCGGGGCTGAGCCTGTTCATCGTGAACAACCTGCACGTCAGCGTCCACGTCATCGGGGTCACCTTCTTCTTCAACACCCTCACCATCGTCGTGGGCCAGCTCTGGATCCTCAACCGGATGGAGGGCCACAGCCGCACGCGGGCCATGGCCCTGGTGAGCCTGCTGTGGTTCGTCTTCTGGGCCGCGCTCGGGGCGACGCTGGCGCTGCCGGTGGTGGTCGCGGTCGTCTCGATGTGCCTGACCCAGGTGGTCTTCGCCGTGGGCGAGACGATGCTCCAGCCGGCCGGGTCGGCGCTCGTCAACCAGATCGCCCCCGAGCACCTGCGCGGGCGCTACAACGCGGCGGCGGGCACGGCCTGGGGCGTCTCGGGAACCCTCGCCCCGGCCATCACCGCCCTCTACTACGGCCTGCACCTGGGCAACTGGTGGCCGATCGGCACGGGGATCACGGCCCTCGTGGGCGGCGGCCTCATGCTCAGCCTGCGCTCGTCGCTCACCCCCGAAGAGGACGGCGTCGTCGCGGTCACCGTCTAGGCCCGCGCGACCGTTGGGTCGCGAAGGGGGTCGAGGTGGACGACGGGGTGGGCCAGTGCTGGCGTGACGTGGCTGACGTGCTCGAGGCGGGGGTGGACCGCCTCTTGCTCTACGGGCCGCCGGGGACGGGCAAGACCTACGCGGCGCTCGCCGTCGCGTCGGGCGCGCCGGCCGAGCGCATCGTCTGCACCGAGGACCTCACCGGCGCCGAGGTGACCGGCACCTGGATGCCCGGCGAGGGCGGCCGCTTCGCCTGGCGCGAGGGGCCCGCGATCCGGGCGTGGCGCGCCGACGGCGGACGGGGCGGGCGCCTCGTGCTCGACGAGGTCGACCGGGCGGCCGGGGACGCCCTGGCCACGCTGCTCGCGGTCACCGACTCGTCGGCCTCGGCGCGCTGGCGCCACCCCGAGAGCCTCGAGTGGCTCACCCCGGGGCCGGGCTACTCGGTCGTGGCCACCTCGAACGCCGAGGACGTCGAGGACCTGCCGGCCCCCCTGCTCGACCGCTTCGCGGTGCGGGTGAGGGTCGACCGGCCCCACCCGGCCGCCGTCGCCACCCTCGCGCCCGACCTGCGCGGGCCGGCGCTCGCCGGGTCGCTCGGCCCCACCTCGCGGCGGGTGTCGCTGCGGCGCTTCTACGCCTTCGACCGGCTGCGGGCGCGGCTGGGCGCCGAGCGGGCCGCCGCGCTCGTCTTCGGCGCCGCGGCCCCCGACGTCCTCGACGCGCTGGCCATCGCCGCGCTCGCGTGAGCGTCTTCCCCGAGCTCGTCACCGGGCGTGAGGACGAGGTCGGACCGGGCCCCTGGCGGGTCGAGCGCGGGGCGGCGGCCCGGGGGCGGGCGAGCTGCGACCTGGTGGGCCGAGTCCTCGAGGTCCCCTTCGGCGCCGACGCCTCGGCCCGGGTCGTGCGGGCCCACGAGCTCCTCCACGCCCGGGTGAGCCCCCACCCGCGTCACCTGGCCGAGGCCCTCGTCGAGGTGGACGCCCGGGCGCTGGAGTGCGCCGAGGAGCTGCGGGTGAACGAGCTGCTCGCGCGACTCGGCCACGAGGTCGGGCTCCTCGTCGACGGGAGCGAGCGGGCCGGGGGGGAGCGGGTCGCCGCCGCCGGTGACTGGGCCGAGGCGGTCTGCTTCGCGGTGGCCGTCGCCGGCACCGGGGCCGAGCGTCCCTTCCTCGCCGGGGTGCGCCGGGCCCGCCCGGAGTGGGTGGCCGGTCTGCGCGCCACGGTGCGCGCGGCCCGGGCGCGCGTCGGGGGGCTCACCAGCGAGCGGCTGGGCGCGACGGCGCCCGACGAGCTCGGCCGGCCGCGGGGCTTCGCCGAGGCGACCCTCGAGGTCGCGCGGCTGCTCACCCGGGCCGCGGGCGCCCGGGCGCCGCTGGGGCCCGAGGAGCTGCGCTGCTACCGCCGGGCGCTCGCCGACGGGGCGCGCCGACCCCCGAGCGGGCGCTTCGCCGAGCTGGCGCTCGTGGACGCGCGCCGCACGGTCCGCGACCCGGCGCCCGCGCTGCGCCGGAGCCGCCCGTCGGTGACGGGGGTCGACCTGCGCTACCCCTCGCGGCTCGCGACCGACCCGCTGCGGCGCGCCTTCGCCCGCCCGGCCCGGGCGGTGGGCGGGGTCGTGCTCGTCGACCAGTCGGGGTCGATGGCCGTGGACACCGCCGAGCTGGCCGGACTCGTGCGCCGCTCGCCCGGCGCGCTCGTGTTGGGCTACAGCCACCGGCCCGGCGACCACGGCGTGACCCCCAACGCCTGGGTGCTCGTCGCCGGGGGGCGGGTGGCGGCCGAGATCCCCCCGGGGAACGTCGGCAACGGCGTGGACGGGCCGGCCCTGCGCCTGGCGCTCGCCGAGCGGCGCCGGGGCGAGCCGCTCGTGTGGGTGACCGACGGCCAGGTGACCGACTCCAACGACCACCCCGACGAGGCGCTCGCGCTCGAGTGCGCCCGGCTCGTGGAGCGCCACGGGGTCATCCTCGCGCGCACCCTCGCCGACGCCGCTCGCGCGCTGCGCGGGCGGGGCCGACAGGCTGCCGCGGAGCGCCGGGCCTTCGGCCGGGTCGGGGCGATGATTGCCCTGACCAGGGGATAGGCCAGGGAGCAGGCGACCAGCGCCCCTTGAAACGAACACCCGTTCGCTATAAAGTACGAACAGGTGTTCGTCGAACAGGGAGTTGCCATGGCCGCCGTAGAGATCCTCCAGAGCCCCGAGTACGAGGCGCCCGCGCTGCGCCTGGTCGCGAGCGGCGAGGCGGCCCCGGGCGCGCGTCGTCGCGGCGGGCCCGGGGTGCACGAGCGCGTCGCGCGCCGGGCCCGGGTGCGCGCGCGCCGTCGCGCGCTCGCCCTGGGGACCCTCGTGGCGGCGGCGCTCGTCGTCCTGGCGGTCCCCGGCCACAGCTTCGGGGCGACCTCGCCGACCGGGCTCTCGAGCGACCTCGGGGGCTCCTCGGTGCTGGCCGCGGGCGAGCTCTACGTCGTCCAGCCCGGTGACACGCTCGGGTCCATCGCACGCGCGATGGACCCGGTCGACCCGGCCGGGGCGCGCGCGCTGCTCGTGGCCGAGCTGCACTCGACGGTGGTGGTCGTCGGAGAGCACGTCCTCATCCCCTGTTAGCCCGCAATTTTCCAGGAGGATCGGGTGTATCGTGACATGGTGCGGTGCCCCTACTGCTCGGCCGACGACGACCGGGTCGTCGACTCGCGCCTGGCCGAGGACGGCGTGGCGATACGTCGGCGTCGCGAGTGCGCCCGCTGCCACCAGCGCTACACGACCTTCGAGCGCATCGAGGAGGTCGGCCCCTTCGTTCTGAAGCGCTCGGGCGAGCGCGAGCCCTTCGACCGCGAGAAGATCCTGCGCGGCGTGCGCGCCGCGGCGAAGAACCGGCCGGTGGACGACGAGGCCCTCACCGGCGTCGTCGCCCGGGTGGAAGAGGCGATACGCGCGACCGGCCGGGACGTCTCGAGCGAGGAGATCGGCGTGGCCACCCTCGAGGCCCTGCGCGAGCTCGACGACGTGGTCTACGTGCGCTTCGCCTCGGTGTACAAGGGCTTCGAGGGTCCCGAGGACTTCGCGCGCGAGCTGGGCATGCTCGTCAAGTCGACCGCGCCCAAGCAGCACGGCTAGATGCGGGCGCTGCGCCTCGCGCCGCGCGTGGTCCTCGCGGTCTACGCCCACCCCGACGACGCCGACGTCGCGGCCGGCGGGGCGCTCGCGGCCTGGGCGCGCGCGGGCGCGCGGGTGGACCTCGTGGTGGTGTGCGACGGGGCCAAGGGCTCGCACTCGCCGCTCCAGGAGTCCGGGGCGCTGGCCGAGCGCCGGCGCGCGGAGCTGACCGCGGCGGCCGAGCGGCTCGGGGTGGCCGAGGTGACCTGCCTCAACCGGCCCGACGGCGAGGTGGTGAACGACGTGGCGCTGCGCCGCGCCCTGGTGGGGCTGGTGCGCGCGCGGCGCCCGGACGTCGTCGTCGGCCCCGACCCGACGGCCACGTTCTTCGGCGGGGTCTACGTCAACCACCGCGACCACCGCGAGACGGGCTGGGCCCTGCTCGACGCGGTCGCCCCGGCCGCGGCGATGCCCCTGTACTTCCCCGAGATGGGCGAGGCCCACCGGGTGGGCACGGTCCTGCTCTCGGGCACCCACGAGCCCGACGTCGTCGTCGACGTCTCGGGGACGATCGAGGAGAAGGTCGCGGCCGTGCGCACCCACGCGTCCCAGCTCGGCGGCGACGCCGAGGCGATGGGCGAGGCGGTGCGCGAGCGCGCCGCCGCGGCCGGCCGACCGGTGGGCGTCGCCTTCGGCGAGGCCTTCCGCTGCCTTGAGCTCGCCCTCTAGGCGGCCCGGCGTCCTCGAGGCGCCGATCCTGCACGTCGACCTCGACGCCTTCTTCGCCTCGGTCGAGGTGCTCGATGACCCCTCGCTCGCGGGCCGGCCGGTCGCCGTCGGCGGCGCCGGCGAGCGGGGGGTGATCGCGAGCGCCAGCTACGAGGCCCGCCGCTACGGCGTGCGCTCGGCGATGTCGAGCGCCCTCGCGCGTCGCCTCTGCCCGTCGCTCGTCCTCCTGCCCGGCCGTTTCGAGCGCTACGGGGAGTACTCGCGTCGCTTCCACGGGCTCGTCGCCGACCTCACCCCGGTCTACGAGCCGCTCGGGCTGGACGAGGTGTTCTGCGACCTGCGCTCGCTCGCGCGTCTGGGGGTCGACCCGATAGAGGCCGCCCACGGGCTGCGCCGGCGCCTCCACGACGAGCTGCGCCTGCGTTGCGGGATCGGGGTCGCGCGCAACAAGCTCTTCGCGAAGCTCGCCTCCAAGGCCGCGAAGCCCCGGGTCGAGTCCGGGCGGCTCGTCGAGGGTGAGGGCGTCGTCTGGGTGGACGGGGCGACCGAGGAGCTCTGGCTCGCGACCCTGCCCGTCCGGGCGCTGTGGGGGGTCGGCCCGGCGACGGCGGCGAAGCTCGAGCGGCTGGGGCTGCGCCTCGTGCGCGACCTGCGCGGGGTGGGCGCCGCGACCCTCGCGCGCAGCGTCGGGCCCTCGATGGCCGCCACGCTCGTCGCCTTCGCCGCCGGCGAGGACGACCGCGAGGTGGTCACCGACCGCCCCTTGAAGTCACTCGGCCACGAGGAGACCTTCGCGCGCTCGCTCGTCGGTCGTCGGGAGCTCGCCACCGCCCTGCGCGCCCAGGCCGGGGTCGTCGCGCGGACCCTGCGCGGGCGCGACCTCGTCGCGCGCACGCTCACGGTGCTCGTGCGCTTCGACGACGGCGCCCAGGTCAGCCGCTCCCAGACCGTCGGCTACGGCCTCGACGACGAGGGGGCGCTGCTCGAGCTCGCCGAGGCCCTGGCCGGCTCGGTCGAGCTGGTGGGCGCGGTGCGCCTCCTCGGCCTGCACGCCTCGGGGCTGCGCGCGCGCACCGGGGAGGGCCTGCAGCTGCGCCTGCCCCTCGAGGCGCCGGCGGAGGACCCGCCCGAGGACCGCGCCCGGGCGCGCCAGGCGGAGCGGGCGGCCCTGCGCGACGCGATCGACGAGGTGCGCCGGCGCTTCGGCCGCGACGCGCTGGCGACGGCCGGCGAGCTCACCGCCGACGGCCTCGAGGTCGCGACCCAGCGGGGGCGCCACCCCTTCGGGCCCGAGGGGCCTAGGACGCCACGGTGACGAGGGTCCCGATGGGGGTGTGGGGGTAGACGGCCTTGGCGGCGGCGAAGGGCATCTCCACGCAGCCGAGGCTCTGGGGGAAGCCGTAGCTCGCGCGGATGAAGCCGTGCAGGGCGTCGCCGCCGTGGAAGTAGGAGACGTCGGGGATCCCCGGGTCGGAGTAGTGCGAGCCGTCGGGGTTGGTGCCCGACATCGTCTGGGTGAGGTAGCGCAGGTAGACGGGGTAGGTGCCCGGCGCCGTCGGCGAGACGCTGATGCCGGTGTTCACGAGGGTGTGGAAGGCGGCGTGCCCGGCGACGTAGAGGGTCAGGGTCTCGGGCAGGGCCATCGAGACGTAGACGTAGTCGTAGGGACCGGGGTCGCGCGTGCCGGCGTTGGCCGCCTGGACGAGGTCGGCCCACGTCGTGGGGTCGGCCTGGCCGGTGGTGGGCAGCCCGCTCGCGAGCTGGAAGGCCATGAGGGCGCCCTGGAGGACGACGTTGTCGCTGCCGACGCTCCACTGGGCGCGCAGGGCGGCCGGCAGGGTGGGGTAGGCCCAGGTGAAGGCGCCGGCCACCGCGGCGCTCGGGGTGGCCTGGGGCGCGGCCGGGGTGAAGGTGACCGGCAGGTAGCCGAGCTGGGCCAGGAGCTGGTCCTCCCAGACGAGGTCGGTCGCGACCGGCACGCTCGTGTCGCGCACCCCGGTGAAGGTGCAGCGCGTGGTGCACGAGACGCCGGTGGGGGTGGGGACGCGGTAGGTGACCCCGGGGGCCAGGGCCTCGGTGGCGACGGCCTGGACGGCGTCGGGGGCGATCTGGCGCCACGCGGTGGGCAGCGCGGGCGTCAGCACGAGGGGCGCCAGCGCGCTCGCGCGCACCGGGTGGCTGAAGACGAGGCGCTCGAGCGGCAGCCGGTTCGAGAGCGCCGAGGGCACGCTCGCCTGGGCGCTCGCCACGCGCGGTGCCGCGGCGCCGGCCGGGGCCGGCACGAGGGCCAGGGCCGCGAGGGCGGCCGCGACCAGGAGTCCCCGGGCCGTTCGCACCATGGGCCCAGCGTACCGAGGGGGCCGGCCGACGGGCCTTACAATCGCCCTAGAGGGGAGGCCCCGTGGCACTGCTTCGACTGATCGCCTCGATCATCATCGTCCTCGTCGTGATCTGGGTCGTGCTCGCCGTGGTGGGCGTGCTGTCGTCGATCCTGCGCGCGGTGATCCTCGTCGCGATCATCCTCGCGGCCATCTGGTTCGTCTACCACCTGCTCTCGGGCAAGTGGCGCCGGGGCTCTAAGAGCTCGTAGGGACGGCCGCTAGGCTGGGGAATCCTGGCGGCGTGGCCGAGTGGTTAGGCAGGGGCCTGCAAAGCCCCGTACTCCGGTTCGAATCCGGACGCCGCCTCCAGGAGGCCTTACCCCCGTTCGTGCGACCACCCTCATGGCACCGTGGCCCGGGTCGGAGGCACGGGATGGGGGGCGCCGGACTCGCTCGGCGATGGGGGGGCTGGCGGCGCCGCCGGTCCCGGCGCGCTCGCGTCGGTCGAGTGCCGGCTGGTCGTCGCCGCGGCCCCACGCGCCGGGCCGTTCGCGACCGATGGGGAACGACGTTCGAGGGCACCCTTCGAGCCAGCTCCCCCCAGGGTGGGCCGCCCCCGATGGTCACCGGGGAGCGAGGCGCCTCCGCGGTGGCCCCCACGCCGGGACCCCCTGGGTGGACGTGCGGTGCGGCGCGTGTCGCAGGTCGGGCGGCCGCGCGTTCGAGGGTTCCCGGCCTCGTGCTCTCACCGCAGTGGCCCCGACGACGGCCGCCGAGGGCGTCGGGTCACCTCCGGTGAGCGTCGCCGGGGTGCGGCGGTGCGGACCTTCGTCCCTACCCCCTACGGGCGAGAGGGATGAACGATGGCTACGGCTCACGAGTCAGGAGACGCCCATGTACGGATGGTACGGAGACGGGATGAGCGGCGGGTGGGGGGTGTTCATGACCCTCTTCATGCTGGTCTTCTTGGCCGCGGTGATCGTGGGCGTCGTGGGTCTTCTCCGCTGGAGCGCGGGCGGCCACCGCCACGACGTTGCGCCTCCGGAGTCGAGCGCGATGTCGATCCTGAAGGAGCGCTTCGCCAAGGGAGAGATAAGCGAAGAGGAGTTCCGCCAGCGCGCCGAGGTCATCGGCCGGGCGAAGTGAGGCCCTGAGGGGCCGTGGCCCCGATCGCCGCCGGCCCGACCCTTCTCGCGGGCAAGGGGAGCGACGCCGCGGGACGTTCAGACGCCGCCGTCGGGGGCCAGCCGGGCGAGGTCGAACGAGACCTCGGTCGCGGGCTCGTCCGTGCGGTTCTCGAGCCAGTGCACGGTCGTTCGGTCCTCGGGCCATCCCCGGCCCGGCCCGTAGTCGGTGGCGACGCCGTCGCGGTGGTCGGTGATGGTCCCCGAGAGCACGTAGACGAGGCCCGGGCGCCCCTCGTGACTGTGGACCGGCCCCAAGACGGCGCCCGGCTCGAAGGTGAAGTGGCGCAGCCGCAGGGCCCGTCCCCTCAGGCCCTCGACCTCGTCGCCCAAGTCGAGGGTCGCGAGGAGCCGCGAGGAGACCCCCCGCGTCGTCGGCCCTTCCTCGTCGTCGCCCATCGAGCCCCCTTCGAACGCGGCGCCCGTCGGCGCCACCCTCGACCGTAGGCCGTGTCGTCGGTGCGCGCGCGGGGCCCCATCCCGACGGAGGTCCCTACCGCCAGGGGCCGGGACGTAGGTACCGTGCCGACGTGAGTTCCCCGATGAGGAGGGTGGGCAGGGGGGCGGCGCTCGCCGTGGCGCTCTCCCTCGCGGCGGGGTGGCCGCTCGGCGCGTCGCCGGCGGCGACGGGCGCGGCCCCGACCACGGCGGCGCTCGCCGTGGCGACCGGACCGACCCTGCGGATCGGCGACCGGGGAGCCGCGGTCCGGATCGTCCAGCGGCGCCTGGCGAGCCTGCGGTACTGGCTGGGCGCGGTCGACGGGCGCTTCGGGGACGCGACCCAGCAAGCCGTCTTCGCCCTGCAGAAGGCCGCCCACCTCGCGCCCGACGGCGTCGTCGGCCCCGCCACGCGTCGGGCGCTCGTCCGCGGAGTGCGCGCACCCGTGAGACCGGTCGTGGGCGAGGCCGTCGAGATCGACCTCGAGCGCGACCTCCTGCTACTCGTGCGGGGGCGTACCCTCCTCGAGGCCTTCAACACCTCGACCGGCGGAGGGTACGCCTACAGCCAGGGCGGGATGAGCGGGGTCGCCTCGACCCCGCGGGGGCGCTTCACGATCTACCGCCAGGTCGACCGGCTCGACGTGAGCCCCTTGGGCGAGCTCTGGCGACCGAAGTACTTTGTCGGCGGGGTCGCCATCCACGGGTCGTGGTCGGTGCCCCCGACCCCGGTCTCGCACGGGTGCGTGCGCCTCTCGATCGAGGCGATGGACTGGGTGTGGGCGACGAACCAGATGCCGCTCGGCCGGGTCGTCTTGGTGTACTGAGGTCAGCCCCCGCCGGCGCCCTCAGCGGTGCGCTCGAGCATCCGCAGCCACCGGTTGACGCCGTAGGCGAGGTGGGTCGAGAAGACGAGCTGGAAGATGAGTATCCCCTCGCTCAGGTAGTAGACGACGTGGAGATTCGAGAGCATCGCGAGGACGGCGGCCGCCGACTCGACGAGCAAGAAGACGATCGTGGTGACGGTCGCCCCGGTGCGATGGGCGAGGAGCCCGGCGAAGCTGAGCTCGTAGACGAAGAGCACCGCCGAGGCGATGAGGTGGCTGTCGTTGAAGAACGAGTTCACCGTGTCCGGGGTGAGCAGTACCGCGAGCAACAGGAGTGCGAGCACCCGCAGCCCCCAGGCGAGAGGGCGCAGCTCGCGAGGGTCCCGGGGCAAGAGCGCCGCGGCGTTCAACAAGAAGTAGTCGCACACCATGAAGCCGGCGCCGTAGGGGACGGCGGTCTTCCAGTGCTCGCCGTAGAAGCTGAGGCCGTGGTTGTGCTGGAAGGCGGCGGTGGTGATGATCACCGCGACCATGAGGAAGGCGAAGAACCCCGCCTCAGCGAGGATCAGGTTCGTGACGACCGCCCGGCGCACCAGGGCCGAGGCTACCCAACGGGCTCGGAGCGGCTCGAGCCCTGGACGTGGCGTGCTTCGTGCACGAGCACGGGTCGGTCGACGTCCGCGCTCGACCATCTCGCGACGAGAGGCGCGCGGGCCGGCTCCTGCCCCGCGGGGGTCCCCTGGTAGAACGGACGGGTGCGCCACCTCCGCTTCCTCAGCGTCTTTGCCCTGGCGGGAGGGCTCCTCGCGGCGTGCGGGGGCGCCCCCGCGGCCACCGGCGCGGCGTCGAGCCGCGACTGCGCGGTCTCCAGTGCGAACGCGGACTACAACGGCTGCGACCTGGCGCACAAGGACCTCGCCGGCCTCGACCTGCAGCAGGACACCTTCGTGAAGGCGAACCTCGACGGCGCGGACCTCGCCGGGACGGACCTGCAGGGGGCCGACCTGACCGGTGCGACGTACCGCGGGGCCGTGACGACCAAGGCCACGGTCTGCGTGAACGCCCAGTACGGGCCGTGCACGCTCCCCGGGCTGCGCGGCACGAAGAAGGTGAGCTACCTCTAGGGCACGCGGCGCCGGCGCGCCCGTAGGCTCGGGCCCCGCGAACGGAGGCACATGGACCTAGAGCTCGGACTCGACACCTTCGGCGACGTGACGCGTCGCCTCGATGGGACGCCGGTCGCGGCCCCCCAGGTGCTGCGCGACCTGCTGGAGGAGGCCGTCCTCGCCGACCGGGTCGGGGTTGACTTCTTCGGGGTGGGCGAGCACCACCGGGCCGACTTCACCGTCTCGGCGCCCGAGGTGGTGCTCGCCGCCGTGGCCGCGCGCACCGAGCGGATCCGGCTGGGCTCGGCGGTCACCGTGCTGAGCTCCGACGACCCGGTCCGGGTCTACGAGCGCTTCGCCACCCTCGACGCGCTCTCGAGCGGTCGGGCCGAGGTGATCGTGGGGCGCGGCTCGTTCACCGAGTCGTTCCCGCTCTTCGGCTACGACCTCGCCCAGTACGAGGAGCTCTTCGAGGAGAAGCTCGACCTCCTGACCCGGCTGCTCGACGAGGGGCCGGTCACCTGGCGCGGCACGGTGCGCCCCCCGCTGGAGGGTCTCGCGGCCTACCCGAGGACCGAGGGCGGGCGCCTGCCGGTCTGGGTGGGGATCGGGGGCAACCCCGAGTCGGTCGTGCGCGCCGCTCGCCACCGCCTGCCGCTCGTGATCGCCATCATCGGGGGCAGCCCGGCCCGCTTCGTGCCCCACGTCGAGCTCTACGAGCGGGCCCTGGCCCACTTCGACGCCCCCCGGCTCCCGGTGGCGGTCCATTCGCCGGGCTTCGTCGCTGAGACCGACGAGGCCGCCCGTGAGGCCTTCTTCCCCCACGTCAAGGCGAGCCACGACCGGATCGGCGCCGAGCGGGGCTGGGGTCCCTTCACCCGCGAGCAGTTCGAGCGCGAGGTCGAGTCGGGCTCGATGTACGTGGGCTCACCCGAGACGGTCGCGCGCAAGATCGCCGACACCGCGCGCACGCTCGGTCTCGCCCGCTTCGACCTCAAGTACTCCAACGGCACCCTGCCCCACGAGCTGATGATGGGCTGTGTCGAGCTCTACGGGACCGTCGTCATCCCCCGGGTCCGCGAGCTCGTGGCCGACGACGCGCCCGTCAGGGCTGGACGGTGACGAGGGTCCCGATCGGGGTGTGGGGCCAGAGGGCCTTCGCCTCGGGGAAGGGCATCTCGACGCACCCCAGGCTCTGGGGGTAGCCGTAGCCCGAGCGGATGAAGCCGTGCAGGGCGTCGCCCCCGTTGAAGTACGAGACCCACGGGATGCCGGTGTCGTGGTAGTGGGTGCCGTTGGGATTCGTGCCCGACATGGTCGTCGAGGTGAAGCGCAGGTACACCGGGTAGGTGCCGTTCGCGGTCGGTGACGCCGGGATGCCGGTGTTCACGAGCGTGGTGAAGGTCACCCGGCCGTTCTGGTAGAGGTCGAGCCGCTGGGGGAGCGTCTGGCTGACGAGCACCATGTCGTAGGGCTCGCTCGAGAACTTTCGTGCGCGCACCGTCTCGACGAGGAGCCGCCACGTCGTGCCGTCCATCGAGCCGGTGGTGGGGAGCCCGTGGTCGTCCTGGAAGCGCATGAGGGCTCCGCGCACGATGACGTTGTCGGTGCCGACGCTCCAGTTGCTCTTGAAGCTCGCGGGGAGGGTGGGGAAGCGCCAGACGAACGACCCGGGCTGGAGCAGGGCGGGGTCCTTCGCCCGCGTGGGCCGACGCCTGGTCGGCACCGTCGTGGTGGTCGTGGGAGGCGCCGTCGTGGTGGTCGTGGACCCCGTCGACGGCAGGGTCGTCGTGGTCGTGGTCGACGTGGTCGTGGTCGTGGGAGGCGCCGTCGTGGTCGTGGTGCCGGCCGGGACGAAACTCACCGGCAGGTAGCGCAGCTCGGCGAGGATCTGGTCCTCGAGCCGGATGGAGTAGGCGGGGATCGCGCGTGGGTGCGCCGCGCCCGCCGCGCCCGTCACGAGAAGGGGCACCGTCGTCGCGACGAGCGCCCCGGTCGCCGCCACTGTCCACCATCTGTTGAGAAAGCTCACGTGACCAGGTTACTTCCGGGCGGACGTGGGTTGAGCGTCACCGCGGTGCTCCCGGCCACGACGCCACGAGCTCGCCCCGTCCGACCAGAGATTCTCAACCGCGTCGTAACGTTGCCGTTCCGACGTCGGCGGAGCCCGCCGGTAGGTTGGCCCCGTGAGGGGACGGCTGCGCCATCGGTGGGGACGGGCCACGGGTCTCGGTCTCACGGGGGTCCTGGCGGCCTCCCTCTACGTGCTGGGCGCCCCGAGCGCCGCGACCTCCACCACGACCACGACGACCACCACGACCCTCCCGGGAACGACCACGACGACGAGCGTGACGACCACGACCACCCTGCCCTCACACGTCACCCACCTGCTGTGGCCGCGCGAGGGGAGCGCCGCGGTGGCGATCCCCCAGCTCTCGGTCGAGGCGGCCTCGACCCCCCAGACGGTCCAGCCGGTCGCGAGCCTCACGAAGCTCATGACCACGTGGGTGGCGCTGCACCTGATGCCCCTGGCGCCCGGCGCGACGGGACCCTGTGAGGAGATGACGCCCGCCGACGTCCGCCTCTACAACCACGACGTGGCGACCGGGCAGTCGAGCGTCGCGGTCGCCGCGGGCGAGCGGCTCTGTGAGGTCCAGCTCCTACGGGGGCTGTTCGTGCACTCGGCGGGCAACTACGCGATCTACCTGGTCCACTTGTCCGGGCTGTCGCTCGGGCGCTTCGTCGGGCTCATGAACCGCGACGCGCGGTCGCTCGGCCTCACCCGCACCCACTACGTCGAGCCCACCGGCATCGATCCTCGCGACACCTCGACAGCCGAGGATCAGCTGAACCTCGTCATCACCCTGCTCGACCACGAGCCGGTCCTCTTCCCGATCATCGCCCTCACCCACATCACGCTTCCGGTCGCCGGCAACGTCGGCTCCTTCACGCCCTACATCGGCAACTACGGCGTCATCGGCGTGAAGTCGGGGTTCACCGGGCCCGCGGGCGGCTGTGACGTGATGCTGCGTCGCGTGGAGGTCGAGGGGCACACCGTCTACACCTACGCCGTCGTCCTGGGCCAGCATACGAGCGATCCCCTGGGCAGCGCGGGCAACGCCGCGCTCGCCCTCTCGCGCTCGCTGGTGCCCTCGATCGGGATCCTCCACTCGCCCGATGGGCCCTCGGTGACCTGGATCGGCTCGGCCTCGGACGTGGTGACGACCACCACGACCACCACGACCACGACGACGGTGCCGCCCGAGACCACGACCACCACCTCGGCCACCTCGACGACCACGACCTCCACGCCGTGACCCGGACGCGGGGGTCACAGCGTGGTGGCACAATGGGTCTCCGGTGAAGCGCTACACCCAGGTCCCCGAGCTGCTCCTCGGCTTCGACACCGAGACGACGGGCCTCAGCGTCACCAGCGAGCGGGCCATCGCCTACGGCTTCAGCGCCTACCGCTTCGGGGTGCCCTTTTGGGAGGAGCACTTCTTCGTCGTCCCTGATCGCCCCATCACCCCGGGGGCCCAGCGGGTCCACGGCCTCACCCTCGAGGACATCGAGTCCAAGCGCGCGACCGAGCCCGTCTACCCGCTCGCCGGGGGGCTGCTGCGCGCCGTCGAGGTCCTCGGCGACTTCCACCGCCGGGGCGCCTACGTCGTGGGCTCGAACGTCAGCCGCTTCGACCTGGAGATGCTTCGTCGCAGCTCGCTCTCGGTCCTCGGCCGGGCCCTCGACGACGAGGATCTGGACCTCTCGCTGCTGCGGATCATCGACGTCGTGGAGCACGACCTCGCCATCGAGCCGAGTCGCGAGGTCCGGCCGCGTCGGGGCCTCGAGCACCTGTGCCGGCACTACGGGGTGCGCCCCGGCGGACACGACGCGCTCGGTGACGCCCGCGCCGCGGTCGAGGTCTTCTTGGAGCAGGTGATCGCCAACAACGCCGGGCAGGCCAGCCTGGCCCTTACCACCGACACGGACTCTTACTTCGACTCGGTCCCGCGCTAGTCGACGGGCCGGTAACCCGGGCCCAAGTGGTAGGGTGGTGAGCCACGGGCCGTTGGCGCAGTCTGGTAGCGCACTTGCATGACACGCAAGGGGTCACAGGTTCAAGTCCTGTACGGCCCACCATTCAAATGCCTTGAAAATAAAGGCTTCCGGTGGTTCAAGTTCTCGCGTGACACCCCTTCGTTAGGTTCCGTCAGCAACGACGTCAGCAACGATTGACCGGGGGGGAGAGATGGCGGGGAAGCGGGGCAACGGCGAGGGGACGGTATACCAGCGCGCCTCCGACGGGAGATGGCTGGGGGTTCTGGTGGTGGGCTGGACACCCACGGGCCGGCCCGTCCGGAAGACCGTCTCGGCCAGGACGAGGGCCGAGGCCGTGAGGAGGTTCCGCGAGCTCCAGCGCCGGGTGGACGACGGATTGCCCGCTCCCGACACCTCGATCTCCGTGGCCCATCTCTTCGAGCGCTGGTACGAGGACGTTCTCAGCCACCAGGTGGCGCCTTCCGCAGCCAAGAATTACCGGAGCGTGGCGGTCCACCACATCGTCCCGGTCCTCGGCAGGAAGAAGCTCCTCGACCTCACGACTGCCGACGTGGACCGCCTGATCGCGAAGAAGCTCTCCGAGGGCAAGTCTGTGTCCACGGTGAGGAGGATCCGCTCGGTGTTCGCCCAGGCTCTCGACCAGGCCATGAGGTGGGGGTGGGTCAACCGCAACGCCGCCACCCTCGCGAGGGCACCCAAGATGACTCGCCGGGAGGGCCGGACCTTGACCCAGGACCAAGCACGAGCGTTTCTCGCCACCCTCCAGGGCCACCGACTCGAGGTCCTATTCACCTTGATGCTCGCGACCGGCCTGCGCCGCGGAGAGGCCCTGGGACTCATGTGGAAGGACTACGACAGCGATAGGCAGGTCCTCCTTGTCAGACGCCAACTTCAGCGGGAACAAGACGGTCTCGTCACCCGAGAGCCCAAGACCAGCCGCAGCCGCCGAGTCGTGAACGTGCCTCCCCAGATGTCTGACCTGCTCGCTCGTCACCGCCGCGATCAGGACAGCGCTCGCAAGGTTGCGGGGAAGGGATGGCAAGAGTCGGGATTCATCTTCACGAATGGCTTCGGGGGCCCTCTCGATCCCCGGAATCTCCTAAGGGAATTCAAGAAGGTCTGCGAGACGGCGGGGTTGGGGGACTGGCACGTCCACGAATTGCGCCATTCGGCAGCGAGTCTGATGCTCGCCCAGGGCGTCAAGTTGCAAGTCGTGAGCGAGGTCTTGGGCCATTCCTCTATCAGGATGACCGCCGATGTTTACGGACACATCCTCGACCCGGACCGCGAGAGCGCTGCTGTCGCAATGGCCGACGTCCTGTGGGGCTGAGAACGCCCCTGGTCCCTAGCCAGCTGGACTGAACGAGCACACCCAACTGCTTGAGTTGAATGAGTACTGGCAGTTGGAGAACGGTCCGGACTGCTGCGTGGGCGTGGTAACGGATCCCGTGGGAACTAGCGCGCGATACTCGCTTGCCAGTTGAGTTTCGAGCTTGAGCTCTTCCTTCAACGCCGAATTCTCCCCACGTAGCTTCTTGAGCTGCGAACCAAGTGACGCCGCTTCACCTCGACGATTGGTTATTACACCCCGCTCGATCTTGGCCCTGGCCGACGCGCTGGCGAGCCGAGACGCGTCCACCCGCCATGCGTGTATCGACACAGCGAGGCTCACAGCCAGGACAAGCGCCACACCGGCAAGCGTGTAAACGAACCAACGCTTCATTTGTCTGTTTCTACCGGGCCCGAGTGCGGACCGCAACTGGCGGTGGACCCATGGCGCCCGAAGTAGGGGCCGGACTCATTCGGATGTTCCTTTGCGCTCTCCGGTTCCATCACGCGCTGAGGAGCCATGGCTCGGAGAGAAGCCGCTTCACGAGCTCTTGGACCTCGAAGTCAGAGACGAGAGTGCGCTTCCCATTCTTAATTCGCGTCAACAGTCCGCAGTTCAGGAGGCCGTAGACGCGTGTCCGGCTTATCCCGAGACGCCGCGCTGCTTCCTCGGGCGGGTACAGGTACCGGGGGTCCGGCGGGGCGTCGACCCGGCGCGAGGGCGCGCCTGGACCCGACGTCCCGCACGGCCCCCAGGCCCTCTGTCCATCGGCCCGGGGGATCACACGACGCCCATCCGAATGCGCTTGGCTCGCGACTCAGACTCGAAGTCGGTGCCCTTAGCCCTCAAGTACTCGGGTGCATGCTGACGCACGTAGTCGAGCGCGTCACCAAGGTCCGCTGTTCCCCGGTGCGCTGCGATCCTCTCCAGGTACCCGAGCGCATAGGGCAGGTCCTCGTGAAGCCCCCGTCCCCGCTGAATCTCGCGGACCCGCTCGAGCGGCACCGTGTCCCACCCGTGATTGGCCGCGACGACATGCGTCCAGCGATGATCGAGCGGCCACCGGGAGCGGGTCTGATCGCTGGTTGGCTCCCTCAGGCTGAGCCACTGGGTCGTCGCGTAGGACCAGAGGCCCGCAAGGTTCCCCTCGACACTGCTGAGGTCCGTGACGCCGAACTCGCGAAGGACGTCGCGGTGAAGCTCGTACTCGATCCGCCACACCGAGTCTCCGGGAACGTAACGGGGGCCCCAAAGCTCGCGCCAGTAGTCGCCACGCTTCAGCTCGATCTCCACATCCTTCTGGTAGACGCGCGCGTGCATGCCACCCCTCGACCTACCCCCGAACTCGAAGCCCGTGAACTGGCCCACCGTGCGGCGAACCGTGTCGCGCGACGCTCGGGTGACGAAGTTCTCAACCTCCTCGGGGCCGAACCACAGGCCCTGGAAGTCGGCGTAGAGATCGACCCGCGAAAGCTGCTCCGGTCCGACGTGCGCCACACCCGCGAAGCGGTCACGGAGCCAGTCGCGGGCACCGGCCACCCCTACCGAGTGGAGGAACGCGCCCCTCGGCTGCCAGCGCAAGATGGGAAGCGAGGGCCTGTCACTCACCCCGATCACCCCGTACTCGTGGTCGAGCCGGAACCGCATGAGGTTCAAGGACCCGGGCTTCACGAGGAAGTCGCTGCCCCCAAGGGTGAAGGGGGCATCCTTGCCGTAGGTCCGGGCCCACTCCTTCGCCTCGTCGAGGACTTCGACCAGATCGGGGAGGAGGATTCCGCCGAAGCTGAAAATGGCCGTGTCGATCCCCGCTGAGAGCTCCTTCACCTCCGGAGTCAAGAGTCCATGGTTCTCAGAAACTGCCACAATCTGACAGTAACAGGTCACTGCCACATTGTGACAGTATGCTGGCCAGGTCCAAGGGAGGATCTGTGACCGATGCCCCACGGCGGCCCCCAACCTGGCTCGAGGTGGCCGTCAGCAATGCCGGGATGATCAAGGCGGCCACGGCCATCAGCTGGGCCTGGTGCTGGGGAATCACCCGGGAGATCGTGGGCCACGACCCCTCCGTCGAAGAGGTGGCCGAGCAGTGGGGGGCCTCAGCCAGGACCGCCTACCGGGACCACGCCAACTTCAAGAAGGCCTTTCCATTCCTGGAGGATCCGACCCCCTACGTCGAGCAAGCGGAAGTCAAGCCCCTTGTCGTGGCGGCGGCTCGCAAGATGAAGGAAGTCGAAGACCGTCTCCGAAGTCGAGGAGAACGCAAGAAGGAAAAGCGCCCAATCGACCTCGCGGCACGCGGAATCGGCTTCGCTCCTTGCCTGGCCCTACCAACCCAGTAGTCCGTTCCCTGCCGTTCACTGTGGTACAGAATGCAGTTTGAGGGTGCTGTGATTACACGGGACGCACCCCTCTCACTCCGGACAGGCAACCAACCATGAACCTCAATAGCTTCCTCTCCATGGTGCAGGAGCTCCAGCGACAGCTTGTCCAAGCTGGCGTACAAGCAGACATCAACTCGATGGCGGACAGTTTGGGAAGGCTTGCACAGAACCAAGCCGATGCCTCCGGCAATGCGGGCTTGTCACAGTCACGGACAAACCTCAGGCAACACGTTGCCAGCGTGAGTGAGGTTCCAATGCCTCTCGCATGGATCCACGAACTCGAGGACCTTGGTTGGGACGATCTCCTTCCCACCCGTTTACTGGACGCGACGGAGAGCGTGCTGCAAGGCAACGAGATGACGCCCGGCATCGCACTTCCAGTCGTCGACCAACTACGCCGCAGACTTGCGACATTCACTGAGGCCCTTCAATCGACGACCACCGGCCTTACCAAGCTTGAAGTTTCGCCCCGCCGCCTTCAGCCCGGAGAATGTGCACTGCAAATGTTGATACCAAGATCCGCGCATCAAGCCGCCTTGGATGGGCTTCAGCGGGATCTACGCGACATGGGCACCTTCCTGACACCGTTTCAAGAGATGGCATCTGGCGGGTCCGTTGAATCTCCGACTGTAATAAGCCTAGAGTCGTCCGACTTCGGAATCCTTGTACTAATCAATCAACTCGACGTCGCTGCAAACGTTGCCGACCTTTTGTCGAGACTGATGCAGGCATTTGACCACATCAGGCGGTGGCGAGAGCTTTGGAAGGAGTCGCGCGACATCCCATTCGGCGAAGACATTGAAGCCGACATGGAACGGCGCTCCGAGGATCACATGAATCAGGCAATAGAAGACATTGTGTCAAGAGTTATCGACGCGCAGACCGATGCGCTTGCGCGCCTCCCGCTGGACCGTCGCGCAGAAGTGAAGACACATCTGAAGGTGTCAGTGAACCTCGCAAAGTCGAAGATTGCAGCGGGATACGGACTCGATGTGCTGATTGAACCTCCCACCTCCGCGTCGGCAAACGAGTCGAACACTGAATCTTCAGCTCTGCGAGAACAAATACAACTCAGTCGAAGGCCCGGAGGATACCGGCTCGGCCCAGGTGAGACATATCCGCCGCTTGCATTGGAAGACTCAGAGGACGACTCCCCATGATCCTGAAGACAGAGTCCGGAGCGCCCTCCCTTGCGGGGGCGAGCCCTCCCGGTCCCCGCCCAACACACATTCCACAAGACATCGGGCGGGAAACCACATGAGCGACTTGAATCGACACGCCATCACAAACGCAGGTGCGGCGGAGTCGACTTCAGAAGCGCCACCACTGACCGAGTCTTCCATCAATGAACTTGAATGGGATGACTACCACGTTCTCTTCGAGTCGCTGCGCCCGAGCGAGGCGGAGTCAATTCGTGTCTTCCACTACACAACAATCGAAGGGGTAATTGGGATCACCTCTTCAAACGCATTTCACGCTTCGAGTGTGCACTTCATGAACGACTCTTCCGAGGTGAAACACGGGGTTGAAGTCGTGATGGAGACGCTCGACGTGCGCCTTCGACGGCTGAAGCTCGATGCAGCGACGCACAACCTTGTCCAAGACACCTTCGAGCACCTGGCAGCAACATCATCCTCTTACAGCGACGCATTCGTAGTGAGTTTCTGTGCCGTGAACAACCTTCTTAGCCAGTGGCGCGCATATGGCACGAACGACAGTCGATACAGTCTTGAGTTCGAAGGAGAGACCCTCCATTTCTGCTCAAGCCCACATTCCTTTTTCGCCCCAGTTTCATATCTCAAGACTCACAAGGCACAACGTGCGCGTGCGCTGATTGATGGCACAATTAACACGCTGTGCAACTTCGGAGTGACTGCCGGTCCATACGATGAAGAGACGCTCTTCTCGCTCCGGTATCACGTAAGCATCCCTTTCTTGCTAGCGATCATGTTCATGAAGGACGAGGCATTTCGAGAGGAGCGAGAGTGGCGGCTCGCGTACTTGCCGTGGTTGCTTGACGAGGGTGAACACGCGCAAGTCCAAATCAGGCCTCGAGACGGCATTGCGCTCCCGTACGTGAATATTGGCTTCGTGGACACCACGGGTGCGCCACTCGCCATCCCCATTCAGAGCATCATGACCGGTCCTTGTCGGGCTCCCGACCTCGCTCGACGAGGCATCGAGCAACTGTTGGCCAGCCAGGGACGGAGTGACATTTCCGCGTCGTCAAGCCCCACACCTTTGAGGTAGCTGACGCGTTGCAGAAGGTCGATCCCCTCCACATTCCTATTTCCGTGGCTCCACCACATTCAGCAGTGAACTCGAAACGTCAGCAACCGTGTCAGCAACGAGCAGGAACCCGTAGAGACGCAAGACGACTCTGCAGCCCAGGAACGCGTGGTTTTGTGCGGAATTGCGGTCCCTACGTATTCTCAAGTACGTACCCGGCTCGCATGACACGCAAGGGGTCAGAGGTTCAAGTCCTCTACGGCCCACCGAAGTGAGAGGCCCTGTGGGCGACTCACACACCCCGCCGTTGATCAGTCGCGCCCGTCGGGATCGGCGACGCTGAAGCGGATCCCCTCGGTGGCGGCCTCGGAGCCGTCCGCTCGGATGAGGTAGGCGTCGTAGCCGTCGAGCGACGCGACGACCTCGAGCGCGTCGTCACCGCCGACGGCGACGGCGGTCGCGAGGGCGTCGGCGAGGGTGAGGCTCGGCCCGGTCACGGTGGCGGAGGCCGGTCGAGGTCCGATCCGGCCGATCGGGTCGACGAGGTGGCGGCCGCGCTCGTACTCGCCGGAGGTCGCGATCGCCCGCTCGACCTCGAGAACGGCGGCGAGGGCATCGAGGCGCCACGGGTGTCGGACGCCGATGAGCCACGGTCCGCCCTGGGGCGGCGTGCCGTGGCAGACCACGTCGCCCCCGCCGTTCAGCATCGCCGAGGTGACCCCGGCGTCCACGAGCACCGCGAGGGCGCGCTCGAGCGACCAGCCCTTCACGAGTCCCGTCGGGTCGACGCCCCCGGGCATCGCGAACGCGTTGAACCACCCCTGCGAGAGCGTGCCGGCCGCCTCGCAGAGGTCGAGGACCTCGGCCACCTCGGCCGGGGCGTCCTCGAGGCGGAGCTCACCGCGGCGCAGGCGGCTGAGAGGGCTCTCGGGTTTCCACAGGCTGAAGGTCTCGTCGTCGCCGTGCAGCAGCGCCGTGGCGGCGGTCACGGACGCCGCGAGCTCGGCCTCGGTCATCCCGGGGGCGTCGGCGTGGAACGAGACGACGGTGCCCATGACCTCCTCGGTGTGCACGATTGAGGCCATAGGCGCCCGGGGCGGGCTGGCTACTTCTTGTGGAGCTTGTCGAGCGCCGACTGGAGCGAGTAGAGGTAGGCCTCGCTGGTGTAGGTGGCGCCGGAGAACCCGTTGACCCGCGCGCTCTGGGCGGCGAGGACCTCGTGGCGCAGGAGGGGGATGACCTGCTGGGCGATCTGCTGGGAGTAGGACTCGGCCGTCTGGAGCCCGACGGTGTCGACCTTGGTGATCGTCGAGCCGTTCACGGTCACGCGCACCGCGAGCTGGCCGTACCCGTACTGGTACGTGTTGCCGAGGGCGCTGCGCAGTCCGGTCGCCGGGGTGCCCGATCCGCTGGCGGTGGTCGACCCGGGGCTTGACGGCGAGCCCGACGACGAACTCGACGACGAACTCGACGACGACGTCGCGGGCGGGTTCGAGCCGGTGCTGGAACCCGGGTTCGTGCCGGTGTTCGAGCCGGTGTTCGAGCCCGTCGCGCCCTGGAGCAGCGGCGCGCGCGAGCCGCCCAGGTTGAAGCCGAGCACGCCGGCGAAGCCGCCGACGGCGGCCACGACGGCGATCGCGGCGCGCTTCATCGTCCGGCCTCCGGGCGTAGGCCCAGCTCGTTCATCGGGTGGGGGTCACAGGGCATAGACATCGGCGTGCACCGCCTCCTGGGGCACCTTGAGCAGCGCGAGCAGCCTCGTCACGCTCGCGACGAAGCTCTCCGAGCCCGCGACGTAGGTGTCGCGCTTCTTGATATCGCCGATCAGCTCGGCGAGGTGTTCGATGGGCTGGGCGGTCCGGGGGCCCACGACCTCGTGGAGCCGGCCGCCGTGCCACTTGACGAGCTCGGCGATCTCCTCGCGCAAGACGAGCTCCTCCTCGCTCGAGGCGCGCAGCACCACGACCGGGCGCGTGCCCTTGGGCAGGTCCTCGAGGAGGGATCGGACCGAGGTGACCCCGATCCCGCCGGCAATGAGGGCGACCTTGCGGGTGCGCAGGGCGTGAGCGGTGAAGGTGCCGTAGGGACCCTCGAGGGCGACCCGGGTGCCCGCGGGCAGGCCGGCGAGCGCCGTGGTGAAGTCGCCGACGCACTTGACGGTGAGCCGCAGGTAGGGCGGCTGGGGCCGGGCCGAGATCGAGAAGGGGTGGGCCTGCCACCACATCCCGCGGGCGAGGAAGCGCCACTCGAAGAACTGCCCGCCCGAGACGGCGAGCCGCTCGAGGTGGCGTCCCCGCAGGATCACCGTCACGACGCCGGGTCCCTCGGGGCGGATCTCCTCGACCACGAGGCCGTGGCGGATCGAGCGCACGACCGGCAGCCCGACGCGGTAGGCGAGGACGAGCCCGGCGCTCGCGGCCCAGGCGACCGACCAGACGAGCTGGGTCATGGGGTGGCCGACGAAGGAGGGGCCGAGCACGATCTCGTGGGCGAAGGCGAGGGCCAGGGCGAGGTACATGAAGAGGTGCAGCGCCCACCAGTTCTCGCGCTTGATGCGCCGGCGGATCGGGTAGAACGAGGCGACCGAGATCGCCACCATGAGGACGAAACCGGCCGTCGCGATCCCCATGTCCGGGAAGCCGTTCACCAGCGGGCCGATCTCGTGCAGGATCCCCGTGTGGGCGGCCTGCGCGTAGCCGATGGTGAGGATGATCACGTGGGCGATGATGAGGGTTATGGGCCAGGGCGCGAGCCGCCGGTGCCAGCGCAACAGGGTGTCCTGGCCGAGGACCTGCTCGACGAAGGGGATGCGGCTGATGAGCAGCACCATGACGAGGGCGAGGTAGGTCCCGGCGAGCCCCGTGAGGTTGCCGAGGAAGAGGGCCGGGCCGCCGGGGGCGGCGAGCTGGCTGTGGCTGGTGGCCGTGAGGGCGAGTCCCACCGAGAGCCCGAAGCCCACCGCCACCACCGCGACCGCGAGGTCGACGAGCAGGGGCCGGGGGGCCGGGGAGCGCGGCGCGCTCGGGGCGGCCCCGGCCTGCGCGGGCCCGTCGGGGCCGAGCGTGAGCAGCCCACCCGGGCGTGGGGGCGCGGACGGTGGCTTCGCGGTCACGCCGCCAGCGTGGTCGGTCAAACTAAGGGCGGCATGAAGGCCCGATAAGCCTTGTCACAACGTTGTGCGCCCGAGCGTCGCGGGCGCGGACCCCGGGGGCTGTTACGCTCGCCCCCGGCGAGGACCCCCTCGTCCGCCGGATGGAGCGGGACGGGCCTTAGCGGATGCTTATGTTCGACTGGGAGACTTCGCGGGCGCACCCCTCCCGGCGGGACCCCGGCGCCGCGTCCGGGCCCCGGCGGAGGCGCCGTCCCCACCCGCGCACCCTGAGAGGACCACGATGAGCACCGACCACCACGCCCCCGAGACGCCCGAGCCCGGCTCGGGCCGGTCCCGCCTGAAGACGGCCGTCGCGATCCGGACCCAGGCGAAGAAGTGGGGCCGGCGCGCCGAGACCTGGGACCGCCACAACGACGCCGGCATGGCCAAGGTGGCCGCGGCCGCGATCGAGCGCTGCCGGCTGCGCGAGGGGATGGACTGCGTGGACCTGGGCTGCGGCACGGGGCGGCTCGCCCTGGTGCTCGCCCAGGCCGGGGCGAACGTGCTCGGGGTCGACGTGAGCCCGGCGATGATCGAGAAGATGGAGGCCCGCGCCCGGGCCGAGGGGCTCACGACCGTGCGGGGGGTGGCGACGCCCATCGAGCGGCTCAGCCTGCCCCCCGAGAGCGTGGACCTGGTGACGACGAACTACGCGCTGCACCACCTCGTCGACGACGACAAGGCCAAGGTCGTCGCGGCGGCCTTCGAGTGGCTGCGCCCGGGCGGCCAGCTGGTGATCGCCGACATGATGTTCGGCCGGGGCGCGACGACCCGCGACCGCGAGATCATCGCGAGCAAGGTGCGCTCGATGGCCAAGCGGGGCCTGCCGGGCTACTGGCGGATCCTGAAGAACGTGGGCCGGTTCATGCTGCGCCTGCACGAGCGGCCGATCTCCACCGACGCGTGGGTCCGGCTCTACGAGGGTGCGGGGTTCTCCGACGTCGCGGTGAGCGTCGTCGTGGCCGAGGCCGCGGTCGTCTCCGGGGTGAAGCCGGGCCCCGCGCAGAGCTGACCGGGCCAGCCCGACCCGGCGATCAGCCTGGCGGCGCCCCGGGGCACGTGCCGCCGAGGGGCACGAGGTGCGCCGTGACGGTGGGGGCGCTCGTCATGCCCGCGAGCCCGGGGACCGTCCCGTCGCGCGCCATGCGCGCGAGCGCCGCCCGTGAGCCCTTCAGGTAGGCGTCGAGGAAGTCGATCGTCACGCGTTCGACGACGGCGCGCGCGGGTCCCGCCGGCAGGTAGGCGCCGGTGTGGCTCTCCCCGAAGAGCGAGAGGTAGTGCTTGGGCGAGGGCGCGGCGTCGTAGATCTGGACGCTGCACTCCGGCGGATTGATGGTGTCGGCGGTGCCCTGGACGACGAGCAGGGGGACCGCGGTGGTCCCGGCGAAGTACTGGCCCCCGAACGAGGTGAGCTCGGCGCCCGAGAGCAGGATCGCCGCGGAGATCCTCGGGTCCGTGCAGCAGGTGTTGGCGACCGTCGCGAGGCTCACGTCGCCGCCGTCGGAGTGGCCGATCACGGCGATGGCGTTGGGGCGGATAAGGCCCGCGAGGTCGCCGCCGGAGGCCTGGGTGAGGCCCACGAGCGCGCTGATCACGTAGCGCAGGTCGGCCGGGTGGTTGACGATGTCGCTCTCGTTGACCCCGCCGGGCTCGGCGGGGTCGGTGAGGGGGTAGACCGGCGCGGCCACCACGTAGCCGGCGGCGGCCCACGCGTCCAGGAGGGCTCCGTAGGCCTGGGGGGCGATGTCGTAGCCCTCGGAGAACACCACGAGGGGGTAGGGGCCGGCCCCGCGCTGGGGGGTGGCCCCGGCCGCGGGCGCGCCGCCCGCGGCGCCCGTCGCCGGGTAGTAGACGGTGGTGGGCAGGACCCGCACCGTCGAGCCGACGGGCTCGCGCAAGGTGAGAGAGAGCGATCCGACGGCGAAGGGGGGACCGCTCGCCGCCGCGGTGGTGGTCGTCGACTGGGTCGTCGTCGTGCCCGGCGACGGGGAGGGGTGGGACCGGCTCGCGAGCACGGCGGCGACCGTGCCGAGGGCGAGCAGGACGACCACGACGCGAAAGAGCGCGCGGCGCCGGGCGAGCTGGCGTCGCCGGCGCGCCCGTTGGGCTACCGAGGGCACGGGCGTGGCGGAGTCGGATCGACGCGGGTCACGCTCCGGCGCGCCCTCGAGAACGTGTCAACTTGGTAGGGTCTCCCCATCATGCAGGCGGGCTGCTTCGTCGGTGGCGTAGTCCATCGTACCGGTCGTCGGTGACCGGGTCCGTGCGGATCCGTCCGCTCACCGGTGCTGACCTCGCCGAGGCATCGGCGCTGCACCGCGAGATCCTCGACATGGAGTTCCTCGCGCGGTGCGGGCCGGGCTTCATGCGCGCGTACTACCGGGCCTGGGTCGAGGCGCCCGGCGCCATCTCGCTCGTCGCGCGCGACGAGGACGGCGAGCTGCTCGGCGTGGTGCTCGGCGCCACCGACCCGGCGACCCACGTGCGCGCGATGGTGCGCCAGCGCGGGGCGGGCCTCGTCGCCCGCCTCGCCCTCTACGCCGCCGGTCACCCGTCGCTCGCGCGCGAGCTCCTCGTCACCCGCGCGCGCCGCTACGTCGGGGGCCTGGCGCGCCTCGTGGCCTCGCGATTCTCGCGCGCGCCCGAGCCGTCGGGCGGGCCCGCGGGCCCGCGCGTGGGCGAGATCACCCACGTGCTCGTGCGCGCGGACCGCCAGGGCTCGGGGGTCGGGCGCGCCCTGCTCGACGTCGCGGTCGCCGAGGGGCGGGCGGCCGGGCTCGACGAGCTGGTCCTCGTCACACCGCCCGACCTCGCCGCGGGCGGCTTCTACCGCCACCTCGGCTGGCGGGCCGACGGGGAGATGACGAGTCGCAGCGGCGAGCCCTTCGTCCGGTACCGCTACCTCCTGCGCGCGGGCGGCCTCGGCGAGGGCGGGAACCCGCCGGGGCCCCGGTAGGCGCGCACCGCCTCGCGGGCGCGCCGGCGGCGCAGCACGCGACGCCGGCGCGCGACGAGCGCGACGGCGAGGAGCACGATCACCAGTGCGAGCAGCGCGCCCACGATGACGCGCCCGATCGCGCTCGGCCGCGCGCGGCGGTGGGCCGGGTGGGTCGGGTGCGCGGGGATCGTCGTCGTCGTGGTGGTCGTCGTCGGGGGGCTCCCCGCCGCCAGGACCCGCTCGGCGGTGAGGGCGGCGGGACAGCCCGGGGTGGGGGTGGCCGTCACGAGCGGGGGCAGCGTCGGCGCCGGGGGCATCCCGAAGAGCGTCGTGGCGATGGCGTTGGCCATGACGGTCTGGCCGGCGGTGTTGGGGTGGAGGTTGTCGACGGTGTAGTAGGGGGCGAAGGGCGTCGCCGGCCGGCACGCGCCGTTGTACACGTCGCCCATCACGGC
>JAKAEP010000047.1 GCA_021818265.1 Actinomycetes bacterium | reverse complement strand
TGGCCGTCCAGCACGGCAAGGCCATCTACAACATGGAGGCGAGCTTCCACACCGACGAGGTGAGCCTCGCCCACCAGATGGCGATGCCCGAGGTCCCCGCGCCCGAGTCGATCCCGCGCCTCGCCGAGCGGATCGCGAGCGGCCGCGGCGACCTCGACGAGTGGCTGATGCGCCACCACCCCATCGACCAGCGCTTCATCGGGCCGATCCCGGGGGACCCCGCGCGCACCACCGACCCGCGCCAGCAGCTGTGGATCCGGGCCGACGGCGAGCTGAGCGACGACCCGCTCCTGCACGCGTGCGTGATCGCCTACGCCTCGGACATGAACCTGTTCGACGCGATCGTCAAGCCCCACCGGATCGACTGGAACGACGGGACGTTCATGGGCGCGAGCCTCGACCACTGCATGTGGTTCCACCACCGAGCGCGCGCCGACGACTGGCTCCTCTACGACACCGAGTCGCCGATCGCCTTCGGCGGGCGGGGCCTCGCGCGCGGCTTCCTCTTCAGCCGCGAGGGGGAGCTGCTGGTCTCGATGGTCCAGGAGGGCCTGACGCGCGTGATCGCCCGGCGGGACTAGCCCCGCGCGTCCATCGCCACGTAGTCGCGCTTCTCGGGCCCGACGTAGAGCTGGCGGGGCCGGGCGATCTTCGAGTCCTGGGCCAGCAGCTCCTTGTAGTGCGAGAGCCACCCGGCCGTGCGCGGGATGGCGAAGAGCACCGTGAACATCTCGGTCGGGAAACCCATGGCCTGGTAGATCAGCCCCGAGTAGAAGTCCACGTTGGGGTAGAGCTTGCGCGAGACGAAGTAGTCGTCGGCGAGCGCCACCTCTTCGAGCTTCAAGGCGATGTCGAGCAGGGGGTTCTTGCCGGTGACCTCGAAGACGGCGTCGGCCGTCTGCTTGATGATCTTGGCCCGCGGGTCGAAGTTCTTGTACACCCGGTGGCCGAAGCCCTCGAGCATCACCTCGTGGCGCTTCACGGCCTCGATGTAGCTGGGCACGTTGTCCAGGTGGCCGATGCGCGAGAGCATCTTCAAGACGGCCTCGTTGGCCCCGCCGTGGCGCGGGCCGTAGAGCGCGGCCGTGGCCGCGGCGGTGGCCGAGTAGGGGTCGGCGTGGGAGGAGGCCACGACCCGCATCGCCGTGGTGCCGCAGTTCTGCTCGTGGTCGGCGTGGAGGATGAACAGGAGGTCGAGCGCCCGGGCGAGGACCGGGTCGGGCTCGTAGCGGGGCTCGGCCACCTTCCACATCATCGACAGGAAGTTCTGGGCGTAGCCGAGCGCGTTGTCGGGGTAGACGAACGGCATGCCCACCGAGAAGCGGTGCGCGGCGGCGGCGAGCGTCGGCATCTTGGCGATCAGCCGGATGATCTGCTTGTTCAGGACCTCGGGGTCGGCCAGGTTCTTCGCCTCCTTGTAGTAGGTGGAGAGCGCCGCGATCGCCGACACCAGCATCCCCATCGGGTGGGCGTCGTAGTTGAAGCCCTCGAGGAAGCGCTTGCGGACGTTCTCGTGGATGTAGGTGTGGTAGGTGACGTCCTTCTTCCAGCCCTCGAACTGCTCGGCGGTCGGGAGCTCGCCGTAGAGCAGGAGGTAGGCGACCTCGAGGAAGGTCGAGCGCTCGGCCAGCTGCTCGATGGGGTAGCCCCGGTAGCGCAGGATCCCCGCGTCGCCGTCGATGTAGGTGATCGACGACTCGGCCATCGCCGTGGACATGAAGCCGGGGTCGTAGAACCAGACGCCCGGGACGACTTTGGCGAACTCGCTGGCGGCGATGCCGCCGTGCTCGATCGGGATCTCGCGAGTCTCGCCCGTACGGTTGTCGGTCACCGTGATGGACTCAGCCACTGTTCCTCGATTCGTCTAAGGGGGCGTAGCCAACTCTACGCCAACCCGCGAGTAACCCGTTCGGCTCAGCCGGTCCCCGAGGGCGACAGGACCAGCGTGTAGGTCTGCTCGACCGGCAGGCTCGACCCCGCCGGCGCGCCGGAGACGCGCACGACGACGCGGGCGCGCTCGCTGGGCACCGTCGCGAACGGCGCGAGGGAGAAGGCCCACCCGCCGAGCGGCGCGAGGGTCGCGTGGGCCCGCTGGACCGAGACCGACCCGCGCGCGTTGAGCGGGGTGACCGAGAGCGTGAGGGTGACCGGCTGGACGGCGTCGGCCAGGTTGACCACCGAGACGTCGATCGTGACGCGCGACACCGGCGGCACGACCAGGGTGCCCGCCGGCGCCGGGAGGGGGGCGGGCACGACCCGCACCGCGGCGATGCCGATCGCGCGCACCAGCGCGAGGCGACGCGAGCGCTCCAGGGCGACGAGGTCCCCGGCCTTGAGCGCCCCCGGGGTCTGCGCCGAGTTCGCGAGCAGCCGGGCGTGGCCCGGCTCGCGCACGAGGGCGAAGCGGTCCCGGTTCCACAGCAGGGCGGTGGCGCGCAGGGCCGTGGCCGGGTCGCCCGTGACGGTCCCGTCCCCTCCGGGCGCGACGGGGAGCCGCAGGGCCCGCTCGACCGTGTCGATCAGGGCCATCGTGGCGGCGGCGCGCGTCTGGGTCAGGGCGTCGAGCTCGACGTTCACGCCGTGGGCGAGGTGCGGGGATCGCAGCCGACGGCCCTCACCGGGCCAGGCCGTGACCACCTGGGCGAGCTGGTCCAGCCGGGCCCCGAGGACCGGTCGGGAGAGCCCGCCGCCGTGGGCGAGGAGGTAGGCCAGGCGCGCGTCCACCTGGTTCTCCGAGGTGAGCAGGGAGTTGGCGAGCGCCGCGAAGCTCAGGTTCTCGCTGCGTCGGGCCGTCGTCGCGCCGTGGGCGGCGCGCGAGACGTCGCGCGCGAAGACGAGCACCAGGAACGTGGCGACCAGGACCGCGAGCACCCCCAGCGAGACGCGCCGACGCTGAGCTCTCGAGCGGGCCACGGCCCACGAACTTACTCGTCGACCTCGGGCGGCCCCCCGCCCGGGCCGTCGTCGAGCGCGGCGTCGACGACGGGGCCCTCGAGGACGAGGGGCTCGTCCGGGGTGCCCCAGCGTTGGGGGTTGGGTCGGGCCGCCACGCGCTCCACGGGCGAGAGCTCGGGCAGGTCCTTCGCGCCGCGCGCCCCGAGCCGCTCGAGCTCGCGCGCCCCCGGGATCAGCCGGGACTCGAACGAGCCGACCATCTTGTTGAAGCTGTCGACCACCTGGTCGAGCGAGCGCCCCATCTTCGCCACGGGCTCGGCCACGTTGCGGATCCGCTTGACGATCTCGCCGGCCTGGTCGAAGATGCGCTCGGCGTTGTCGTAGAGGCGCTGCTGGCGCACGACGAGCGCCACCGACCACAAGAGCGAGAGCAGGCCGGTGGGCCCGGCGATCAGGACCCGCTGGCCCCAGGCGTAGCCGTCGATCTCGCCGTCGGCGCGGTAGGCGGCCGCGACCGCCGCGTCGCTCGGCACGAAGCAGACGACGAACTCCGGCGAGGGGGCGACCGACTCCCAGTAGGCCTTGTCGCGCAGGGCGCGCACGTGGCTCTTGAGGTCCTTCGCGTGCTTGGTCTCGAGCCGCTCGCGCTCGGCGGCGTCGTCCGTCGCGATCGAGGACTCGAAGGCGTCGAAGGGGAACTTCGCGTCCACGGCCACCCGGACCCCTCCCGGAAGGTTCACGACGCAGTCGGGCCGCTGGCGGCCGCCCTCGCCCGAGGCGCTCACCTGGAGCTCGTAGTCGACCCCGGCGCGCAGCCCCGACTTCTCGAGGACGTTCTGCAGCTGGATCTCGCCCCAGCGCCCGCGGTGGTCGCTGCGCCCGAGGAGCTGGTTCAGACGTCGGGTCTCGTCCTGGGTGGCGTGCTGGGCCTCGAGGAGGGCCTCGGCCCGGGTCCGCACCTCGCCCAGGGCCTCGGTGTGCTGGCGGTCGAAGTCGCTCAGGTTGCGCTGGTACTCGTGCAGCAGGTCGTTCAGGGGCTTGAGCGCCCGGTCGAGCGCCTGCTCGCGCTGGGCGAAGACCTGCTCCTCCCTCTGGGCGAGCTTGTCGACGGCGTCGAGGTGGATCTTCGCCGACTCGGACTGGAAGACGTCCCGGAGGTTCTCGAGGGCGCGGGCGTGCTCCGCGCGCTGGCGCTCGGCCTCGTCGCGGGCCGCGCGCAGCTCGGCCTCGCGCACCGCGAGCTCGGTGCGGGCCCGTCCCGCCTCCTCGCGCAGCCCCCGGCCACGCCGCTCGGACCACGCGAGCGCGAGGGCCGCTCCCACGACCAGCCCGGCGATGACGGACACGACTGCGACCATGGTGCCTCCCACCTCCCCACCCTAGGAAGCCGCTGTCACCACCGGTAGCCTGGCGAGGTGGCCAAGCTGTTCCGGTTCTCCCAGCCCGCCTCGGCGCCCGCCCCCCGGGCGGTGCCGGTGAGCGACGACCTGCGCCCCGACGTGGTGCGGGCGTTCGCCCTCGTGGGCGAGGCCATGGCCGGGGCGACCCACGCCCTCTTGGCCAACGACCGTGAGCTGGCCAAGCGCGTGGTCGAGGCGGACGTCGCGATCGACGACCTCATCGACGGGCTGGTCGCGACGGCCGAGGCCCGGCTCGTGGACTCGCCCGACCTGTCGAGCGACGACCGCCAGGACCTCCTGGTGCTGCTGCGCATCCTGCCCGAGATCGAGCGCAACGGCGACCTGGCCGAGCACATCGCCCGGCGCGCCGCGCGCGGGCTGGGCAACGAGATGAGCCCGCGCAGCCGCGGGCTCATCGAGCGGATGGGCGAGGTCGCCACGACCATCTGGCGTGAGGCGACCGACGTCATCGTCGACGGCAAGCCCGAGGCGGTCGGGGTGATCGAGGACATCGACGACGAGCTCGACGACCTGCACGTCTCGCTCACCGCGGAGCTGACCTCGGGCTCGATGAGCGTGCCGGTGGCCGTCGAGGTGGCCCTGATGGCCCGGTTCTACGAGCGCTTCGGCGACCACTGCGTCAACCTGGCCCGGCGCCAGGTCGGCCGCGACGGCGCCGACTAGCCCCGCGCCAGCCAGGCCTCGGCGATCTGGACGGCGTTGAGCGCCGCGCCCTTGCGCAGGTTGTCGCCCGTGACGAAGAGCGACAGCCCGTTCTCGAAGGCGTCGCTCGCGCGGATGCGCCCGACGTAGCTCGGGTCCCGGCCCGCGGCCAGTCGCGGGGTGGGCAGGTCGTGGACCACCACGCCCTCGGAGCGCGACAGGATCTCGGTCGCCGCCTCGGGCGAGAGGGGGCGGGCGAAGCCGAGGGTCAGGGCGAGCGAGTGGCCCGTGAAGACCGGGACCCGCACGCAGGTGCCGCTCACCACGAGGTCCGGCAGCTCCAGGATCTTGCGGCTCTCGTCGCGCAGCTTCTTCTCCTCGTTGGTCTCGAAGAGGCCGTCGTCGACGACGGTGCCGGCGAGCGGGATCACGTTGTGGGCCAGGGTGACCGGGAACTTCACGCCGGTCGTGTAGGGCAGGGCCGAGCCGTCGAAGGTGAGCCGCCGGGCGGTGGCGGCGTCGCCGATCCCCGAGGCGAGCTCCTCGACGCCGTCACGCCCCGCGCCGCTCGCCGCCTGGTAGGTCGCCGCGACCATGACGCGCAGACCCGCCGCGCGGTCGAGCGGCTTGAGGACGGGCATCGCGGCCATCGTCGTGCAGTTCGGGTTGGCGACGATGCCCTTTCTCACCTCGCCGAGGGCGTGGGCGTTCACCTCGGGCACGACGAGGGGGACCTCGGGGTCCATCCGCCACGCCGAGGAGTTGTCGATCACGAGGGCACCCGCGGCCGCGAGCCGGGGGGCGAGGACCCGCGACGACGACGCCCCGGACGAGCACAGGGCGACGTCCACGCCCGAGAAGTCCGCGCCCTCGGCGTCCTCGACCACGACCTCGCGCCCCGCGAAGGTGAGGGTGGTGCCGGCCGAGCGGGCCGAGGCGAAGAAGCGGACCTCGCGCACGGGGAACGCCCGCTCCGCCAGGATCTCGCGCATCACCGTGCCGACCTGGCCGGTCGCGCCCACGACGGCGACGCTCACGCGCCGGCTCACGACGCGTCCAGCCCGAAGGCGCTGTGGAGGCTGCGCACGGCGTCGGCGACCTTCTCCGCGCGCACGACGCACGAGATGCGGATCGAGCTCGTCGAGATCATCTCGATGTTGATCCCCTTGGCCGAGAGCGTCTCGAACATCAGGGCGGTCACCCCGGGGCTCGACTTCATCCCCGCGCCGATCAGCGAGACCCGGCCGATCCCGTCATCGCTCGACACCTCGGTGGCCCCGATCCCCTCGGCCACCGTGGTGCAGGCGGCCATCGCCGGCTCGAGGTCCGTCTTGGCGACGGTGAAGGAGATGTCGGTCACGTTGTGCGCGCTGACGTTCTGGACGATCATGTCGACGTTGATGCCGGCGTCAGCCAGGGCGCGGAAGAGCGTCGCCGCGACGCCCGGCCGGTCCGGCACCCCGCCGACGGTGATCTTCGCCTCCGAGGTGTCGTCGGTGATCGCCGACACGATGGCCTCTTCCATGGATGGCTCCTCCTCCACGATCCAGGTTCCCTGCTCCCAGGTGAAGCTCGAGCGCACGTGCAGGGGCACGCCGTGGCGGCGCGCGAACTCCACCGAGCGCAGCATCAGCACGCGCCCGCCGGTGGCGGCCATCTCGAGCATCTCGTCGAACGACACCCTCTCCAGCCGACGCGCCCGGGGCACCACGCGGGGGTCGGCGCTGAAGACGCCGGTCACGTCGGTGTAGATCTCGCAGACGTCCGCGCCGAGCGCGTGCGCCAGGGCCACGGCCGTCACGTCCGAGCCGCCCCGACCGAGCGTCGTGATGTCGCGCTCGGTGGAGACGCCCTGGAAGCCGGCCACCACCGGCACCAGCCCGAGGGCCAGCGCCTCGCGGATCCGGTCGGGCCGCATCTCGAGGATCTTCGCGGACATGTGGGTGGTGTCGGTGATGATCCCGGCCTGGCTCCCGGTGAAGGAGGCCGACCCGACGTCGAGGGCCCCCAGGGCCATCGAGACCAGCGCCATCGAGATCCGCTCGCCCGCGGTGAGGAGCATGTCCATCTCCCGGGCCGGCCGGGTCGGGGTCACCTCGTCGGCGAGCGCGATGAGCTCGTCGGTGAACTGGCCCATCGCCGAGACGACGACGGCGACCTCGTTGCCCTGGGCGCGCGTCTCGGCGACGTGGCGGGCCACCGCCCGGATGCGCTCGGCGTCGCCCACCGACGTCCCGCCGTACTTCTGGACGATGAGCGCCATGGGGGAAGGATACCGGGCCCCCAAAGCGGCCCTAAGTGGCCCTACTAGAGTCGCACCCATGGCTACGTCGAAGAGAGAGCGGCAGAAGGCGGCCCGACGCGAGAAGCTCGAGCGCCAGCAGCGCGCCGAGGCGCGTCGACGCAACGTGCGACGCGGGGTGATCGGGGTGGTCGTCGCCGCCCTCGTGATCGGCACGGGCTTCGTCCTCTTCGGCGGCTCGGGCAAGACGCCCACCACCACGACGACCGCGCCGATCACCACGACGACGAGTCCCGTGACCACGACGACCGCCGTGCCGACGAGCTTCCCCAAGGTCGTCCACCCCTCCCCGGCCGGGACGTTCGGCACGGAGCCCACCCTGGTGGTGCCCCCGGGTCCGCCGCCCACCTCGATGGAGGTGTCCGACCTCATCACGGGCACCGGGCCGGCGGCCAAGGTCGGCGACAAGCTCACCGTGCAGTACGTGCTCGCCACGTACTCGACCCGCAAGGTCATCCAGGCCTCGTGGACGACGCCGTCGATCGCCAAGACGGGCTTCCAGTTCACCCTGGCCTCCGGCAACGTCATCCCCGGCTGGGTCGAGGGCGTGGCCGGGATGCGCGTGGGCGGGCGCCGCGAGCTCGTCATCCCGCCGTCGTTGGGCTACGGCGCCACGGCGGCCGGCCCCGGCATCGCGAAGAACGACACCCTGGTCTTCATCGTCGATCTGCTCAAGATCGGCTAGCGCGAGGAGGCGCCGTGGACATCCCCAACCCCGACGGTTCGAGCCCGCAGCGTCAGCGCTTCGACGCGGCGCCCGACATGGTCATCGACCCGCAGAAGACCTACCGGGCGACCATGGTGACCTCCAAGGGCACCCTCGAGATCGCCCTCGACCCGATCGGCGCGCCCGCGACGGTGAACAACTTCGTCTTCCTCGCGCGCTGGCACTACTTCGACGGCATCGTCTTCCACCGGATCATCCCGGGCTTCGTCCTCCAGGGCGGCGACCCGACCGGCACCGGCACGGGCGGGCCGGGCTACCGCTTCGACGACGAGCTGCCCAAGCCCGGGCGCTACGAGCTCGGCTCGCTGGCGATGGCCAACGCCGGGCCGAACACCAACGGCTCCCAGTTCTTCGTCATCAGCGGTCCCGACGGGGTGCGCCTGCCCCCGCTCTACTCGCTCTTCGGCAAGGTCGTCGCCGGCCTGGACGTGGTCGCGGCCATCGACGCGGTCGGGACCCGATCGGGCAGTCCCACCGAGCGCGTGGTGATCGAGTCGGTCACCATCGACGAGTCCTAGCTAGAGCGCGGCGGGGCTCGCGCCCCGGGTCACCTCGACCGAACCCGCGGCGACCCGCCAGCGGCCGTCCTCACCGACGACCACCCCGTCCTCGCCGAGCACGGCGAGCGTCGCGTCGGCGCCCACCAGGTGGCGCGTGCGGGCGAGTTGGTCGCCCGGGGCGCGCGTCGCCACGACGAGTCCGTCGCGGTAGCCGAGCCCGGTCGTGGGGGCGCCGCCGCGCGGGTCGACCATGACCGCGAGCACGAGCGAAGCCACGTCGCCCACGGCGAGCAGCCGGCGCGAACCGGCGAGCGCCGCACCGAGGGAGCTGTCGCGCCACACGGCCCGGGCGTGGAGTGCGGCGCCGTCGAGCAGGACGACGAGGTCGGCCTCGCCGACGCGGCGCGCGACGTAGTCGTTGCCCGCGTCCTCGCGGTTGACGACCACGAGGCCCTCGACGCGAACCCCGAGCGGCGCGAGGGTCTCGGCGGCGCGCACGGTGGCCACGGTCGCCCCGGTGAAGGCGGCGGCCGTCGGCACCACGACGCAGTCCGCGCCCGGCGCCAGGCCGAGCGACCCGATCACCGGCACCGCCGCGCTGAGTGAGCCCGCCAGAACGGTCGTCGTCATCGTCCCCTCCGATTTACTTGCGGGTAACGCTAATGTCCACCCATGGAGTTCGAGAGGGTCGGCGTCGTC
>JAKAEP010000046.1 GCA_021818265.1 Actinomycetes bacterium | reverse complement strand
CGCGTCGAGGCGCCCGACCGGGGCGTAGGCGCCCATGCCCCCGGTGTTGGGCCCGCGGTCGCCCGCGGAGAGCCGCTTGTAGTCCTGGGCGACGGCGAGGGTCGCGAAGCGCTCGCCGTCGCAGATCGCGTGGATAGAGCACTCCTCGCCGACGAGGCCCTCTTCGATCACCAGGCGCCGCCCGGCGTCGCCGAAGGACCGCCCCGAGAGCTTCTCGCGCGCGTCGGCGATCGCCGCCTCGAGCGAGTCGGTGACGAGCACGCCCTTGCCGGCGGCGAGCCCGTCGGTCTTGACGACGTAGGGCGGACGGGCGCCGCGCAGGCGGGCCTCGGCGGCCTCGGGAGTGTCGACCGTGGCGTAGTCGGCGCTCGGCACGCCGGCGGCCGCGAGGAACTCCTTCAGGTGGGCCTTGGAGCCCTCGAGGCGGGCCCCGTCGGCCCCGGGGCCGAGGACGGCGACCCCCCGAGCGCGCAGCTCGTCGGCCAGCCCCTCGACGAGGGGCGCCTCGGGCCCGATGACGACGAGGTCGGCGTCGAGCTCGCCGGCCGGCCTATCGCTGATCGACAGCCCGTGGGCGGCCATCCCGGCGTTGCCCGGGGTCACGACGACCTCGGCACTCGCCGCGAGCGCCCAGGCGAGGGCGTGCTCGCGCGCCCCGCGGCCCACCACCACGCAGCGGGTCACGCGTTCACCACGAACTGCTCGCGCTCGGGCCCCACCCCGACGAGACGAATCGGTACGCCGATCTCGGCCTCGAGGAAGGCGACGTACTCGAGCGCCGCCGCGGGCATCCCTTCGCGGCTCGTCACCCCCGAGAGCTCGCTGCGCCACCCCTCGAGCGTCTCGTAGACCGGGACGGCGTCGTGCAGGACCGACTGGTGGAAGGGCATGTGGTCGTAGCGCACGCCGCCCGACTCGTAGGCGACACAGACCTTGATCTCGTCGAACTTGTCGAGCACGTCGAGCTTGGTGAGGGCGATCTCGGTGAGCGAGTTGAGCCGCACCGCCTGGCGGGCCATCACGGCGTCGAACCAGCCGACCCGGCGCCGGCGCCCGGTGTTGGTGCCGAACTCGTGGCCCGTCTCGACGAGGTAGTCACCCGCCTCCCCGCCGATCTCGGTCGGGAAGGGCCCGGCGCCCACGCGGGTCACGTAGGCCTTGGCGATGCCCACGATCGAGGTGAGGTCGCGCGGCCCGAGCCCCGAGCCGACGCAGGCGCCCCCGGCGACGGGGTTCGACGAGGTGACAAAGGGGTAGGTCCCGTGGTCGAGGTCGAGGAAGGTGGCCTGGGCGCCCTCGAGCAGGATGCGCTTCTGCGCCGCCAGGGCGTCGTGCACCAGGCCCACCGCGTCGCCGATCATCGGGGCGAGGCGGGGCGCGAACTCCTCGAGGTAGCGCGCGGCGATCTCCTCGGCCTTGAGGGCCGGACGGTTGTAGACCTTGGTGAGGATCGGGTTCTTCTCACTCAGGGCCACGTCGAGCTTCTGGCGGAAGATCTTGGGGTCGAGCAGGTCCTGGACGCGCAGGCCCACCCGCGCGGCCTTGTCGGCGTAGGCCGGACCGATCCCGCGCTTGGTCGTGCCGAGCGCGTTCCTGCCGAGGTAGCGCTCGGTCAGTCGGTCGAGCTCTTGGTGGTAGGGCATGATCAGGTGCGCGTTGCCCGAGAGCACGAGGCGCGAGACGTCCACGTGCTTGCTCGCGAGGCGGTCGAGCTCCTCGAGGAGAACGGCCGGGTCGACGACGACCCCGTTACCGATGACCGCCGTGATGTGGGGGTACAAGATGCCCGAGGGCACGAGCTGGAGCGCGTACTCGTCGCCCCCGACGACGATGCGGTGGCCCGCGTTGTGGCCGCCCTGGTAGCGCACGACGAGGTCCATCTCCCGGGCGAGGAGATCGGTCAGTTTGCCCTTGCCCTCGTCACCCCACTGGGTGCCGACTACCACGGTTGCGGGCACGGCCTCTCCCTCGGTCGGTGGCCCCCTACGGGCCAAGCCTACCGGGCTCAGCGCGGCCTAGGAGAAGGTGACGACGCCCTCGAGCGCGCCGACGGTGACCGTGTCGCCCTCGGCGTAGACGCCCTCGAGCACCGCCAGGGCGAGCGGGTCCTCCACCCGGCGCTGGATGACTCGCTTCAAGGGCCGCGCCCCGAAGTCGGGGTCGTAGCCCTCGGCCGCGAGCAGGGCGCGCGCCTCGTCGGTCACGACGAGGGTGAGACGCCGCTCCGCCAGGCGCCGGCGCAGCCGCTCGAGCTGGATGCCGACGATGACCGCGAGGTCGGCGCGCTCGAGCGCCCGGAACCGGACGATCTCGTCGATCCGGTTCACGAACTCGGGCCGGAAGAACGAGAGCGGGTCGCCGGCGAGGTTGCTCGTCATGATGAGCACGGCGTTGGTGAAGTCCACCGTGCGGCCCTGGCCGTCGGTGAGGCGGCCGTCGTCGAGGACCTGCAAGAGCAGGTTGAAGACGTCGGGGTGGGCCTTTTCGATCTCATCGAGCAGCACCACGGCGTAGGGGCGCCGTCGCAGCGCCTCGGTCAGCTGTCCCCCCTCCTCGTAGCCGACGTAGCCCGGGGGGGCGCCCACCAGGCGGCTCACGGCGAACTTCTCCATGTACTCGCTCATGTCGATGCGCACCATGGCGTGCTCGTCGTCGAAGAGGAACTCCGCCAGGGCCCGGGCGAGCTCGGTCTTGCCCACCCCGGTCGGCCCGAGGAACAGGAACGAGCCGATCGGCCGGTGCGGGTCCGAGAGGCCGGCGCGGCTGCGCCGGATGGCGTTGGCGACGGCTGCGACGGCCGCGTCCTGGCCGACGACACGGCTGTGGAGGAGCTCCTCCATGCGCACGAGCTTGTCGACCTCGCCCTCGAGGAGCTTCGCGACGGGCACGCCGGTCCAGCGGCTCACCACCTCGGCCACGTCCTCGGCGTCGACCTCCTCCTTCAAGAAGGCGCCGCCGGCCTGGAGCTCGGCCAGCTCGGCCGTCGCGCGCTCGATCGAGCGCTCGAGGTCGGGGATCACCCCGTAGCGCAGCTTCGAGGCCCCCTCGAGGTCGCCCTGGCGCTCGAGGCGCTCGGCCTCGGCCCGGCGGTCCTCGAGGTCCTGCTTGGCCCCGCGGATCCGCTCGATGGCCCCCTTCTCGGCCTGCCAGCGCGCGGCGATCTCGTCGCCGCGCTCTTTGAGCTCGGCGTACTCGGCCTCCAGGCGGGTCAGCCGCTCGCGGCTCGCCTCGTCGGTCTCTTTCGCCAGGGCCAGGCGCTCGATGTCGAGCTGGCGCAGGCGGCGCACCACCACGTCGAGCTCGGTGGGCATCGAGTCGATCTCGATGCGCAGGCGGCTGGCCGCCTCGTCCATGAGGTCGATCGCCTTGTCGGGCAGGAACCGGTTGGTCACGTAGCGGTGCGACAGCGTCGCCGCGGCCACGAGGGCGGCGTCTTGGATGCGCACGCCGTGGTGGACCTCGTAGCGCTCCTTCAGCCCGCGCAGGATGGCGATCGTGTCCTCGACGGTCGGCTCGCCCACCACGACGGGCTGGAACCGGCGCTCGAGGGCGGCGTCCTTCTCCACGTACTGGCGGTACTCATCGAGCGTCGTCGCGCCGATGAGGCGCAGCTCGCCGCGCGCGAGCAGGGGCTTGATCATGTTCGAGGCGTCCATCGCCCCCTCGCTCGCCCCGGCGCCGACGATGGTGTGCAGCTCGTCGACGAAGGTGATCACCTGGCCCTCGGCCTCGCGGATCTCGGCGAGCACGGCCTTCAGGCGCTCCTCGAACTCGCCGCGGTACTTGGCCCCGGCGATCATCGAGCCGAGGTCGAGGGCGATGAGGCGCCGGTCGCGCAGGCTCTCGGGCACGTCGCCCTCGACGATGCGCAGCGCCAGCCCCTCGACGATCGCCGTCTTGCCGACGCCGGGCTCGCCGATGAGGACGGGGTTGTTCTTCGTGCGCCGACTCAGCACCTGGATGACCCGGCGGATCTCCTCGTCGCGGCCGATGACCGGGTCGAGCTTGCCGGCCCGGGCGAGGGCCGTGAGGTCCCGGCCGTACTTCTCGAGGCTCTGGAAGGTCGTCTCGGGGTTCTCGCTCGTGATCCGGGCCGAGCCGCGGATCTGGCGCAGGGCTCCGAGCAGCGCCTCGCGGCTCGAGCCGAGCTCGTCGGCCGCGGCCACGATCACGTGGTCGACCGAGAGGTACTCGTCGGACATCTCGGCGCGCAGGGCGTCGGCCGACTCGAGGAGGCGACGACTCTCGGCCGAGAGCCCCGGCTGGGTGCCGCCGACGGCGCGCGGCTCGCGCGCCACGCGGTCGTTGAGCTGGGCCGTGACGGCGACCGGGTCGAGGTCGGCCGCGACGAGTAGGGGCCGCGCCACGCCGTCGGCCTGGTTCAAGAGCGCGAGCAGCAGGTGGGCGGGGGTCACGGAGGGGTGGCCGGCGGCGGCGGCCTGGGTGGAGGCGGCCTGGAAGGCCTCGCGAGTCTTTACGGTCCAGCGCTGGGGGTCGAGGGTCACGGTCGTTCCTTGGTGGTGCGGTTCTTGCGGCGGTCGACGAAGACCGCGAGGGCGTTGGTGACCGGCACGAGGTCGCGCCGGTACTGGCGATGGGTCGCCTCGACGAGGCGCTCGGCCTCGGAGGCCAGGCGCTCGAGTTCGCGCCGGGTCGACGCGAGCTCGGCCTCGAGGGCCATGACGCGCTTCACGCCCTCTAGGTTCACGCCCTCGGCGGTGAGCTGCTGGATGCGCCGCAGGGCGGCCAGGTCCTCGTCGGAGAAGCGGCGCGAGCCGCCCGAGGTGCGCCGGGGGCGCAGCAGGCCGCTCTTCTCGTAGTTGCGCAGCGTCTGGGGGTGCACGCCGGCGAGCTCGGCGAAGACCGAGATCACGTAGACCGGCCGCTCGCTCACGCGCTCGTCTCCTCGACCTCGCCGAGGGCGTCAGCCAACTGCTCGGCCAGCTGACGCTGGCGCCGGGTGAGCTTCGTCGGCACGCTGACCACGATCGTCACGAGCAGGTCGCCCGCGCCGTGGTGGCCGGACGCGGGCACGCCCCGGCCCTTCACGCGCATCGTCGTGCCCGGCTGGGTGCCCGCGGGCACCTTCACCGAGACGGGCTCGTCGAGGGTCGGGACCTCGACCGTCGTGCCGAGCAGGGCCTGGGTGAAGGGGATGCGCACGCTCGTCGTCACGTGGCGACCCCGGCGCTCGAAGCGGCCGTCGGGGGTGACGTGCACGTCGACGAACAGGTCGCCGGGCGCGCCGCCGTTCGCCCCGGGCGCGCCCTTGGCCTTCAGGCGGATCCGCTGGCCGTCGGTCACCCCGGGCGGGATGCGCACGGTGACCCGTCGGGCGCTCGGCTCGCGGCCCGACCCGTGGCACGTCGGGCACGGGGCGGCGAAGCGCCCCCCGCGGCCCTGGCAGACCGCACAGACGCTCGACATAGCGAAGGGCCCCTGGTCGTCGTTGATCACCCCGCGCCCGTGGCAGTGCTCGCAGGGCACGAACGCCGCGCCGGGCGCGCCGCCGGTCCCCTTGCAGGTGGGACAGGCCGCGTCGCTCGGCACGCTCACGTTGGTCGTGACGCCCTTCACCGCGTCACGGAACGACAGGTGCAGCGCGGTCTCTAAGTCCGCGCCGCGCTGGGTGCGGGTGCGCCGGCCGCCGAAGAGGCCGCCGAAGAGGTCGCCCAGGTCGGAGAAGTCGCCGGTCGTGAAGTTGAAGCCGCCCGGCCCACCGCCGAAGCCACCCGCCATCGGCCCCAGGCGGCGGACCTCGTCGTACTCCTTGCGCTTGGTGGCGTCGCCGAGCACGTCGTAGGCGGCCGAGATCTCCTTGAAGCGCTCCTCGCTGCCGGGGTTCGTGTCGGGGTGGTACTCCTTGGCGAGCTTGCGGTAGGCGCGGGTGATCTCCTTGTCCGTCGCGCTCTTGGTGAGCCCGAGGACCTTGTAGTAGTCCTTGTCGAACCACTCCCGCTCGGCCACGGGCCTAGCCCCTCACCTGGACCATCGCCGGGCGCAGCACCGCGCCGCGCCAGCGGTAGCCGGCGCGCAGGACCTCGGTGACCTCGTGGGTCCCGTCGCCCTCGCCCTCGACGGGCACGTGGGCGACGGCGTCGTGGATGGTCGGGTCGAACTCGACGCCCTTCGCGTCGACGCGCTCGAGGCCGGCCTTCTCCAGGGTGTCGAGGAGCAGCGCCCGGCTCTGGGTCAGGGCCGCCGCCTCGTCGGCGGTCGAGTCCGCGAAGTGGGCCTGGGCGAGGTCGAGGGCGTCGAGGACCGGCAGGAGCTTGCCCGCGAGCTCGCCCGCGGCGCGCGCGGCCGACTCCTCGGCGGCGCGCGCGACGCGCTTGCGGTAGTTCTCGAAGTCGGCCTGCAGGCGCTGGAGGGCGTCGAGGTACTCGTCGCGCTGGCGCTCGGCCTCGGTGCGCGGGTCCTCGACGACCCCCTCGGGCGCGTCCGGGGATGCGCCTTCGGTCACGGCCTCGTCGTCCGTCTCGGGGACGGTCGGCTCGGCCATCACTTCTCGTCGACAATCTCGGCGTCGACGATCTCGTCCTCGTCGCCGGCCGGGGCCGCGGGCTCGGCAGCGTTGGCCTTGGCGGCCTCCTCGTAGAGGCGCTGGCTGAAGCCCTGGCTCGCGCTGAGCAGCTTCTCGGTGGCCGACGAGATCGCCTCGACGTCGGTGCCCGCGAGGGCCTCCTTCAGGCTCGCGAGCGCCTTCTCCACGTCCTCGCGCTCGCTGCCCTGGAAGGACTCCGCCTGGTCCTTCAGGAGCTTCTCGGTCGAGTACACCAAGCCGTCGGCGTTGTTGCGCACCTCGGCCTCGGCCCGGCGCTTGCGGTCGTCCTCGGCGTGGGCCTCGGCGTCGCGGACCATGCGGTCGATCTCCTCCTTGGAGAGCGAGGAGCCGCCCGTGATGGTCATCGACTGGTTGTTGCCCGTCGCCAGGTCCTTCGCCGACACGTGGACGATGCCGTTCGCGTCGATGTCGAAGGTCACCTCGATCTGGGGGACGCCGCGCGGGGCCGGCGGGATCCCGACCAGCTGGAACTTGCCCAGGGTCTGGTTGTAGCTGGCCATCTCGCGCTCGCCCTGGAGGACGTGGACCTCGACGCTCGGCTGGTTGTCGTCGGCCGTGGTGAAGGTCTGGGACTTCTTGGTGGGGATCGTCGTGTTGCGCTCGATGATCCTCGTCATCACGCCGCCCTTGGTCTCGATGCCGAGGCTGAGGGGCGTCACGTCGAGCAGCAGGATGTCCTTCACGTCGCCCTTCAAGACGCCGGCCTGGATGGCCGCGCCCACGGCGACCACCTCGTCGGGGTTGACGCTCTTGTTGGGCTCCTTGCCGGTGAGCCGGGTCACCAGCTCCTGGACCGCCGGGATGCGGGTCGAGCCACCCACGAGGATCACGTGGTCGATCGCGCCCAGCGTGAGCCCGGCGTCCTTGATGGCCTGGTCGAACGGGCCGCGGAGCCGCTCGACGAGGTCGGCGGTGAGCTCGTTGAACTTGGCCCGGGTGAGCTTGAGGTCGAGGTGCTTGGGTCCCTCGTTCGTCGCGGTGATGAAGGGCAGGTTGACCTGGGTTTCCTGGACGGCCGAGAGCTCGATCTTCGCCTTCTCGGCGGCCTCCTTCAGGCGCTGGACGGCCATCTTGTCGGTCGCGAGGTCGACGCCCTCGGTGTCCTTGAAGGACTTGATCAGCCACTGCATCACGGCGTCGTCCCAGTCGTCGCCACCGAGGTGGGTGTCGCCGTGGGTGGACTTCACCTCGAAGACGCCCTCGGCGATCTCGAGGACCGAGACGTCGAACGTGCCGCCGCCGAGGTCGAAGACGAGGACGGTCTGCTCGGCCGGGCCCTTGTCCAGGCCGTAGGCGAGGGCGGCGGCGGTGGGCTCGTTGACGATGCGCAGCACCTCGAGCCCGGCTATCTGGCCCGCCTCCTTGGTGGCGGTGCGCTGGGCGTCGTTGAAGTAGGCCGGCACGGTGATGACGGCCTGGGTGACGGTGTCGCCCAGGTAGGCCTCGGCGTCGCGCTTGAGCTTCATCAGGATGCGCGCGCTGATCTCCTGGGGGGTGTAGGCGGTGCCGTCGATGTCGACGGTCCACTTCTCGCCCATGTGGCGCTTGACCGAGCGGATCGTGCGGTCGGGGTTGGTGATGGCCTGGCGCTTGGCGACCTCGCCCACGAGCACCTCGCCCGTCTTGGAGAAGCCCACGACCGAGGGGGTCGTGCGGCTGCCCTCCGCGTTGGGGATGACGACGGGCTCGCCCGCCTCGAGGACCGAGACCACCGAGTTGGTGGTGCCCAGGTCGATACCGACTGCCTTGGCCATGAGGACTCCTTCGTTCTCCCGCTCCGGCGGGTTCGACCCATCCAGTGTACAGACTTGAGCCCTGTCTTGTCAAGAAACATATAACAATCCATTACATATGTAGGAAATCGCCTACGCGCCATCGTCTCCAGGGTCGGCGATTCCGGCCCCGCTAGACGCCCCGAGCGGGTCCGGAATTACGATTGCCCCGTGCCCGACCTCGTCCTCCTGCGCCACGGGCGCTCGGAGTGGAACGACGCCAACCTCTTCACGGGCTGGCAGGACGTCGACCTCTCCCCCGAGGGCGAGGCCGAGGCGGCGGCGGCCGGGCGGCTGTTGGGCGAGGCCGGGGTGGACCTGCGCATCGTGCACACCTCGGTCCTGACCCGGGCCATCCGCACCGCCGAGATCGCCCTGCACGAGGCCGGCCGGTCCTGGGTGGCGGTTCGGCGCAGCTGGCGACTCAACGAGCGCCACTACGGGGCGCTGACCGGTGAGGACAAGCGGTCGACCGCCGAGCGCTACGGCCTCGACCAGGTGAGGGTGTGGCGTCGCTCCTACGACGTACCGCCCCCCTCACTGGCCCCCGACGACCCCCGCTCGGTCGCCCACGACCCGCGCTACCGCGACGTGCCCGCCGAGATGATCCCCCTCGGAGAGTGCCTGAAGGACGTCGTGGCGCGCGCCACCCCCTACCTGCGCGACGTGATCGCCGACGACCTGCGCGCCGAGGGCGTGAAGGGCGGCGCGGTGCTCGTCGTCGCGCACGGCAACTCCCTGCGGGCCCTGCGCATGGTGCTCGAAGGCATCGCCGAGTCCGAGATCGCCGAGATCGAGATCCCCACGGGCATCCCCTACCGGCTCCGCCTCGACGACGGGCTCGAGGTGATCGAGGCCGGCTACCTCGGTGACCCCGAGGCGGCCGTGCGC
>JAKAEP010000045.1 GCA_021818265.1 Actinomycetes bacterium | reverse complement strand
CGAGATGAGGGCGTCGAGGCGGCGCCCCTCGCGCACGACGGTGTCGGCGACGCCCGGCCAGTCGGCGCGCTCGGGGTCGGCCGCGGCCCGCTGGGTCGTGGCGAGCAGGGTGGTGAGGGGGCTGCGCAGCTCGTGGCTGGCGTTGGAGACGAACTCCTGCTGGAACCGCGAGGCCGACTCCAGGCGCGCGAGCATCGCGTTCACGGTCCGGCTCAGCCGGGCGATCTCGTCGTCGCCGCCGATGACCGGCACCCGCTCGGAGAGGTCGCGCGCGGCGATCTGGTCGACGCGCCGGCGGATGCTCTCCACCGGCGCGAGCGCGAGGCCCAGCCCGAGCCAGATGATGGCCCCCGAGAGCACGAGCAGCAGCGGGAAGGAGATCCCCAGGCTCAACAGCAGCGTCCCCTCGCTGTGGGCGATCGGCGCGTCGTAGAGGAAGGCGTAGATCAGGCCGATGCCCCCGGGGGTGGCGACGAGGGCGGCCTGGCCCGAGGAGAGCAGGTCGAGGTAGGGCTGGGTGTACTGGTCGCGCACGTAGTGCACGGCGAGCCCGCTGGGCCGGGAGGCGTCGAGGTGCGCCGTCGCGAGCACCGGCGCGCCGGCGATGGCGGCGCTGGCGGCGAGCACCTTCGTCCCCGCGCGGTTGGTGACCTGGACGACGACGTCGCCGACGTTCGCCAGGGTGAGCCGCGTGGTGATCGGCTTGCTCGCCAGGGCGAAACGCTCCTGGGTCTGCTGCATCACCGCGTCGACCTGGTTGGTCGCCTGGTTCACCAGGGCCCGGTGGACGAGGTCGTTCAGCGCCAGCCCGGTGAACGACAGGATGACCGCGATCGCCACGACGAAGATCACCGTGAGGCGCACCCTGATCGACAGGGGCGCCGGGCGGCGCATCAGGCCTCGCGGACGCTGTAGCCGAGCCCGCGCACGGTGCGCACCAGCGAGGGCCCGCCCGCGAGGTCCACCTTGCGGCGCAGGTAGCCGACGTAGACCTCGACGATGTTCTGGTCGCCGTCGAAGTCGTCGCCCCACACCGCGTCGAGGATCTCGCCCTTGGAGAGGACCTCGCGGGGGTGGCTGAGGAGGAACTCCAGCAGGCTGAACTCCCGCGGGGTGAGCGACACCGAGCGCCCGTGGGCGACCACCTGGCGGGTCACCGGGTTGAGGCTCACCTCGCCGACGGTGAGGCTCTGGGGGCGGCCCCGCTCCTGGCGGCGCAGGAGGGCGTGGACCCGCGCCATGAGGACCGTGCGCTCGAAGGGCTTGCGCAAGAAGTCGTCGGCGCCGACGTCGAGGCCCTCGACCTCGTCCCACTCGCCCTCTTTGGCGGTGAGCATCAGGAGGGGCGTCGCCACCCCGGCCGCGCGCAGGTCCTGGCAGACCCGGAAGCCGCTGCGCTTGGGCAGCATGATGTCGAGCACGATGACGTCGTAGTCGCCCGAGAGCGCCTCGGCGAGCCCGCTGTCACCGTCGTGGCGCTGCACGACCTCGAAGCCGTCGTCGGCGAGCAGTCCCGCCACCGCCGCCGCCTGGCCCGGGTCGTCCTCGACGATCAGCACCCGCCGGGGTCCGTCGCTCATTGCAGGTAGAGGTTACCGTTGCCCTCTTCGACGAGGTCGAGCTTGGTCAGCCCGTGGGGCGCCGGCCCGCTGATCACGTCGCCGGTCATCACCTCGAACTCCGAGCCGTGGCAGGGGCAGACGATCAGCTGCATCGAGGGGGCGTAGCCGACCGTGCAGCCCAGGTGCGGGCAGACCGCGTCGTAGGCGACGAAGGAGCCCTCCTTGGTGTGCACGACGATCCCGGGGTCGCCGCTCTTCGGGATGGTGAAGCTCGCCGCCTCGTTCGTGGGCACCTGGCTCGCGCTGCCGAGCAGGGTGCCCGTGGGGTGGGTGGTCGTGGTCGCGGGGGCCGTCGTCGTCGTGGGCGCGCTGGTCGCGCTCGTCGAGGTGGTGGGCGCGCTCGTCGTGGTCGTGGGGGCGCTCGTCGTGGTCGTCGGGCTGAGGGTGCGCCCGCCGCCGCTCGAGCCCGACGAGAGGATCTTGCCGCCCTCGGCCGCGACGGCGCCGATCGCGAGGGCCCCGGCGACGCCCCCGACCACCGCGCTGGTGCCGGCGATGAGCGTGCGCCGGTCCACCACGTCGAGGTGGCGCCGGTCGTAGAGGGAGGGTCGCTCCCCGGCGAGCACCGGGCAGTGCGCGGGGCCGCACAGCGCCCGCAGGGCCCGGCACCGCCCGTCGTCGTAGTGGCCGCAGACCGCCTGCACGCTCGCAAAGGCGATCGGCACGATCGCGGGCGCCGGCGCGCCGTGCTGGCGGGCGGCGATCTGGGCCAGCTTCGCGTCGACGCTCAGGCGCGAGCCGCCCCCGGCGATGAGCAGCGGTATCCAGGCGAAGAGGAAGACGATGTCGCTGCCGGTGAAGTAGGGGGTCGCGTGGAAGCTCACCGTGAGAAAGAGGCTCAGCGAGATGAGCAGGCCCCCCGCGGCCGCCACCCGGGTCCACAGGCCGAGCACCGTGCCCAGGCCCACCAGGAGCTCGCCGAAGGCGAGGACGATGCCGATGATCCGGGCCTCGCCCACGAGGTGGGCGAGCAGCCCGCCGATCGGGCTGGTGGTGACGGCGAAGGCCATCTGGTGCTGGATCGAGATCGAGCTCGCCGCGTTGGTGAAGGCGGGGTTCGCCAGCTTCTGCAGCCCGGCGTAGACGAAGGTCACCCCGACGAAGAGGCGCAGGGGCAGAAGCGCCCACTCGGACATCGCCCAGGCGCGCGGGGGGGCGTGCAGGGGCAGGCGCCGGGTCGCGCTCACCCGGGCGGACGGGGGCCGCGGGCGGGGGGCGTCCGGGTTGGCCATCCGGTCATGGTAGGGGCACCGTTCCGGGCACCCGCCCGGACACTCTTAGCGGGGTCTTAGCGGTTCCGGGCACGGCGCCCGGGGCGGCCAGCAGAATGGACCGATGCTCGCCTCGATCGTCTCGGTTATCACGAACGAGCTCCACCGGCTGAGCCCGGGGCTCGTCGTGGCGCTGGTGGCGCTCCTGGTCTTCGGCGAGGCGGCCCTCTTCATCGGCTTCGTCTTGCCCGGGGAGACCTCGGTGATCGTGGCCGGGGTCATCGCCAGCCAGGGCCGGCTGAACGTGGGGCTGCTGTGCGCGGTCGTCGTCGCCGCCGCCGTCGTGGGCGACACCGTCGGCTACGAGGTCGGCCGCCACTACGGGCCGCGCCTGCTCGAGCTGCGGGTCTTCGAGCGGCGCCGGGCCGCGCTGGAGCGGGCCCTCAGGGCCCTGGAGAGGCGCGGGCCCACCTTCGTCTTCGTCGGTCGCTTCACCGCGTTCCTGCGCGCGGTCACCCCGGGGCTCGCCGGGCTCAGCGGGATGGCGTATCGCCGGTTCCTGCTCGCCAACGCCGCCGGCGGGCTGATCTGGGGCATCGCCTTCACCCTGCTCGGCTACTTCGCCGGCAACGCCCTGACGACCATCGAGCGCTGGTCGAGCTGGTTCGCCCTCGCGGTGCTCGTGCTCGTCGTCGGAGCCGTCGTGGCCCTGCACCTGCGCCGGCGCCGCCTCTCAGCGCACTAGGGCGACCAGCCCCTCGTCCTCGACCCGCCAGGCGCGCCCGTCGTGGGCGAGCAGGCCCCGCGCGCTCGCGCTGGGCCCCGCGCCGCGCACGAGCGAGCGCACGTGCAGCTCGCCGCGGCCCCCCCTCGCCCGCGCCAGGGCGACCGGGTCGAGCTCGACGGTGCGCGCCTCGACGAGGCGGGGGCCGATTCCCGTCGCCGCCACGGCCCCGGCGATCCCGGCCAGCTGGCGGCGCGCGAGCGCCGCCTCGGCCCGCGCGCGCCGGCGCCAGGGGGGACGGGTCCCCTCGAGGTAGCCGCCCGCGACGAGTCCCGCCGGGTCGGCGAAGACCACCCAGCCCGTCGGCGCGTCCCCGAGGGCGTCGGCCACCCGGGCGGCGTGGGCCACGGCGTGGGGCACGACCCAGGGCAGGACCCACGCCTCGGGACCGAGCCACGAGGGCCAGGCCGAGGTGACCAGGCGCACCGTCACGAGGAGCCCCAGGCTGCGCGCGTGCTCGACCGCCGCGCGATAGCGCACGAGGGCCGCCCCGTCGACCTCCCCGGGGCTCGGCTCGACCCGGGCCCACTCGACCGAGAGCGCGACGCCGGCGAGGCCGAGGCCCGCGGCGGCGTCGAGCACCTCCTCGTAGCGCGTCCACAACCCGGCGGCCTCCCCGGGGCCCTCGTGGCGCCCGAGCGCGATGGTCGGCGCGTAGCAGGTGGCCGGGCGGCCGCGCCCGTCGAGGCCGCCCTCGACGGCGTAGCCGTCGAGGCAGAGCAGCGTCGTGGCCATCGCGCCAGTCTCCCACGGGCGCCCGGGCCCGGCGCTAGCGTCGGTCCGTCGAAGGAGGACCCATGGCCGACGAGGTGCTGAGCGAGCGGCGCGGGCGCGTCGCGCTGCTCACGATCAACCGGCCCGAGGCGCGCAACGCCATCAACCTGGCGACCGCTCGGGCCCTGTCGGGCGCGCTGGACGACTGCGCGAGCGACGACGCGGTGAGCGTGGTCGTGCTCACGGGGGCCGGCGACAAGGCCTTCTCGGCCGGCATGGACCTGAAGGCCTTCGCCGCCGGCGAGGTGCCCATCACCGAGCACGGCTTCGCCGGGATCACCAAGCGCGTCTTCGACAAGCCCCTCATCGCCGCGGCCAACGGCGCGGCCCTCGCGGGCGGCTTCGAGATCCTCATCAGCTGCGACATGGTGGTCGCCGCCGAGCACGCCGTCTTCGGCATCCCCGAGGCCCAGCGCGGGCTCATCGCCGGTGGGGGCGGTCTGATCCGCCTGCCCCGGCGGGTGCCCTTGGCCGTCGCCTACGAGATGGCGCTCACGGCCGACCCGATCGGCGCCGCCCGCGCCTACGAGCTCGGCCTCGTGAACCGCGTCGTCGCGGCCGCAGAGCTGCTCGAGGTGGCCGTCGCGCTCGGCGAGCGCATCGCGAGGAACGCCCCGCTCGCGCTGCGCGCCTCGAAGTCGGTCATGCGCCGGTCGCTCGAACTGACCGAGGACGAGTCCTGGGCGGTGAGCGACGAAGCCTTCGGGTCCATCGGGCGCAGCGCCGACGCCCTCGAGGGCGCCGTGGCCTTCGCCGAGCGGCGCGAGCCGAACTGGCAGGGCCGGTGAGCCTCGCCCACTCGGGTCCCCAACTCGCCGACGCCCTGACGATTGTCCGGCTCTCCCTGCACGTGTTCGCGGCCTGCGTCTGGGTCGGGGGCCAGGTGACCCTCGGCGGACTGGTGCCGACGCTGCGCCGCGAGGCGCCAGCCGCGCTCACCGGCGTGGCCCGCGCCTTCGCACGGCTCGCCTGGCCGGCCTACGCGCTCTTGATCGTGACCGGGTTCTGGAACGTCGCCGCCGTGCACGCGAGCCAGGCCTCGTCCGCCTGGAACGCCGTGTTCTGGGTGAAGATGGCCCTCGTGGTCGTGGCGGGCGCCGGCACCCTCGCCCACCAGCGCGCCACCTCGGCGTCGCTGCGCGGGGCCGCCGCCGGGGTCGGGACGCTCGCGACGGTCGGCGCCCTCGTGCTGGGCGTCGCCCTCGCCGGCTGAGACCCCGCAGGCGACCCGCGAGTCCACCAGGGGGGACGGCGGGCCCGGGGTCAGGGGCCGCGCGGCCCGGTCCGTCGCCCTCGTCGCGACCCGGGGGCATCTCGAGCCCGCCGGGCGCCGGATAACCCTCGCCGGTGCGTTCGGGCCCCGGCGGCTGTACGCTGCGAGTAGCACGACAAAGGAGAAGGCCGTGTTCTTTGGTGAGATTTTCGGACCGGACCTGCTGATCGTCGTGATCGTCGTCGCGGTACTGGTTTTCGGTGGCTCGGCCATCCCCCGCCTGGCCCGCAACCTCGGGAGCGCGAAGAGCGAGTTCGAGAAGGGTGTTAAGGACGCCAAGGCCTCGGGAGCGAAGGCGACCGAGGTCACCGAGTCGACCTCCGACTCCGAGACGAAGTAGCCCCGGGCCGGCGCCCGTGGAGCTCGTCGAGCTCGCCGAGCGCCTCTGGCGCGGCGAGGACCCCGGCCACGCCGCCGCCCCCCTCGGTCCGGGCGCGCCGCTCGGCGAGGTGGCCGACGGCGTCGCCTTCCTGCCCAACTTCGCCAACTGCTCGGTCGTCGACACCGGCGACGGCCTGGTCATGGTCGACACGGGCTCGCAGCTCACGGCGAAGCGCGTCTTCTCCGAGGTGCGCGCCTGGCGCGGCGCGCGCCTGAGCCACGCCGTCTTCAGCCACGGCCACATCGACCACGTCTTCGGCGTCGGCCCCTTCGACGAGGAGTCGGCCGAGCGGGGCTGGGCACGGCCGACCGTGGTCGCCCACGTGCACCTGCCGCGGCGCTTCGAGCGCTACGTGATGACCGCGGGCTACAATGCCGTGATCAACCGCCGCCAGTTCGGCGTGGAGGGCCTCGAGTGGCCCCTCGAGTACCGCTACCCCGACGAGACCTACGAGGCGGCCACCTCCTTTGCCGTCGGTGACGACCGTTTCGAGCTGCGCCACGAGAAGGGCGAGACCGACGACGCCACCGTCACCTGGCTCCCCGGGCGACGGGTCCTGTTCACGGGGGACCTCTTCATCTGGAACAGCCCCAACGCCGGCAACCCCCAGAAGGTCCAGCGCTACCCCAAGGAGTGGGCCGAGGCGCTGCGGCGCATGGCCGAGCTCGGCGCCGAGACCCTCCTGCCGGGCCACGGACTGCCGGTCTTCGGCGCGGACCGGGTGCGCCAGGCGCTCACCGAGACGGCCGAGTACCTCGAGCACCTGGTGGCCGCCACCCTCGAGGTGATGAACGCCGGGGGGCGCCTGGACGACGCCCTCCACGGCGTGCGCCCGCCGGCGCACCTCGCCTCGCGCCCCTACCTGCAGCCCTACTACGACGAGCCCGAGTTCATCGTGCGCAACGTCTGGCGCCTCTACGGCGGGTGGTGGGACGGCAACCCCTCCCACCTGCGCCCGGCGCCCGAGCGGCGCCTGGCCGCAGAGCTCTGCGCCCTGGCCGGGGGGCCGGGGGCGCTCGCCGAGCGGGCGCTCGCGCTCCTCGAGGGCGGCGACGAGCCGTCGGGCCGCCTGGCCGGCCACCTCGCCGAGACCGCCTGGCTCGCCTCACCCGACGACCCCGCCGTCGCCGAGGCGCGCCGGCGCGTCTTCGGCGCGCTCGCCGAGCGGGCGACCTCGACCATGTCGCGCGGGGTCTTCCGCCACGCCGCGCGCGAATCGGAGCGGCCCTAAAAACTGACTAAGGTCTCTGGGCGTGGAACCCTCCGCCCTGCCCCCCCAGGGAGGCTCGGAGCGGCCGCGACGTCGGGGACGCCTGCGCACGCTGCTCGTCCTCCCCCTGGCCGCCCTGGCGCTGGCCGGCTGCACGGTCCCGCGCTTCGGCGCCTCGCCCGGGTCGACGACGAGTTCGAAGTCGGTCTTCCACCTCTGGCAGGGCTTCTCGATCGGCGCCGCCGTCATCGGGACCCTCGTCGTCGTGCTCATCGCCTGGTCGGTCCTCTTCCACCGCCGGCGCTCCGAGGCGATCCCCCGCCAGACCCAGTACCACATCCCGCTCGAGCTGACCTACACGATCATCCCGATCCTCATCGTGCTCGGCCTCTTCGCGGCCACGATGGTCGTGGAGAACAAGGAGGTCGCCAACCCCAAGACCGACGTCGTCATCGACGTCAACGCCTTCCAGTGGGGCTGGAAGTTCACCTACCCCGGCCACGGCGTCGTGGTCGTCGGCCAGACCACCCAGGACCCGACGATGGTGATGCCGGTCGATCAGAACGTGCGGATCAACCTGACCTCCTCCGACGTCGTGCACGGCTTCTACGTCCACGCCTTCAACTTCAGCCGCTACGCGCTGCCCGGGGTGCTGAACCAGTTCACCCTGCGGGCCACCTCGACGGGGCTGTTCAACGGCCAGTGCACCCAGCTCTGCGGCCTCTACCACTCCTTGATGCTCTTCCGCGTCCGGGTGGTCACCGCCAGCCAGTACCAGTCGTGGCTCGCCAGCCAGGCGAACGCCGCGGCCGCCCAGGCGGCCCAGTCGGCGACGAGCCAGCAGATCTCGTCCATCGTCCCGACCAAGCCGACGAAGGGTTAGTGCCATGACCGACGTGCTCGAGCGCCCCGCCCACGCGGAGGGCCACGGCCACGAGGAGCACGGCCCGACCGGCATCCTCAAGTGGCTCACCACGACCGACCACAAGGTGATCGGGCTCAGCTACACGGTGACGGCCGTCGTCATGATGGTCATCGGCGGCGCCTTCGCCGAGATCATCCGCGGCCAGCTCTCCAGCCCCAACGGGACGCTGGTGTCGCTCGCGCAGTACAACGAGCTCTTCACGATGCACGGCTCGGTGATGATCTACCTCTTCGCCGGCCCCTTCGCCTTCGGGGCGCTCGCGAACATCATCGTGCCGATCCAGATCGGCGCGCCCGACATGGCCTTCCCGCGCCTCAACGCCCTGTCGTACTGGCTGTACCTCACCGGCTCGATCACGATGCTCTCGGGCTTCTTCGTCGCCGGCGGGGCGGCCAACTTCGGCTGGGTGGCCTACGCGCCGCTGTCGAGCTCGGTGGCGACCCCCGGCTCGGGCGCCGACCTGTGGATCGGGGGGCTGCTGCTCACCGGGTTCTCGGCCATCTTCACCGGGGTGAACCTCTGCGCCACGGTCTTCTACCTGCGCGCGCCCGGCATGACGATGTTCCGCATGCCGATCTTCACCTGGAACCTGCTCGTGACGGCGATCCTGATCCTGCTGGCCTTCCCGGTCCTGACGGCCGGGCTGATCATGCTCTACGCCGACCGCCACTTCGGGACCCACATCTTCTCGGTGGCCGGCGGGGGCGTGCCCGTCCTCTGGCAGAACATCTTCTGGTTCTGGGGCCATCCCGAGGTCTACATCCTCGCCCTGCCGTTCTTCGGCATGGTGACCGAGATCATCGCGGTCTTCTCCAAGAAGCCGGTCTTCGGCTACAAGGGGATGATTTTCGCGACGCTCACCATCGGCGCTCTGAGCCTCGGGGTGTGGGCCCACCACATGTTCACCACCGGCACCGTGCTGCTGCCGTTCTTCTCGATCATGAGCCTGCTCATCGCGGTGCCCACCGGCATCAAGATGTTCAACTGGATCGGCACGATGTGGCGGGGCCAGATCTGGTTCTCGACGGCCATGCTGATGGCGATCGGGTTCCTC
>JAKAEP010000044.1 GCA_021818265.1 Actinomycetes bacterium | reverse complement strand
TCGAGGTCGTCTCGGACACCGGCCACGTGGCCACGCGCTCGGTCACCCTGGCCCCGCGCACCCAGTACGCGCTGCAGCCCTCGACCCTCGAGGCGGGCACCTTCTACGCGGTGCTCGCCCGGGTGGCCGGCGGGGGGGTCGTCGCCGAGGAGGTGGCCGGCACCGACGCGGCGGCCGCCCCCTGCTCCAGCGCGGGCACGACCTCCTGGAGCGCCACCGGCTTCTCGACGGCCGTGGGCTCGAGCGCCTACGTGAGCGTCTTCAACCCGACGGCGACGGCGGCCGTCTTCGACGTGTCGGTCTACTCGGCCGCGGGCTTCGCGGCGCCCCAGGCCTTCCAGGGCGTCTCGGTGCCGGCGCACGCCGAGGTCTACCTCGACCTCGCCCGGGTCGCGGTCAACCTCCGCGGGGTCGGCGTGGGCCTCAGGGTGCTGCGCGGCACCCTGGTCGCGGTCGGGGTCGAGGACGCCCAGGGCACCCTCTCGCTCAACCCGGGCCAGGCGACCCCCGAGCGGCGCGCCTACTTCCCGGCCGTGACGACGGCGCACCGGGCGAGCGCCGTGCTCGAGGTGGCGAACCCCGGCCCGGACCCGGCCGAGGTCCGCGTCCACGTCGTGCTCGGCGCGTACCGCATCGCCGACCAGTACCTGAGCGTCGGGCCCTTCTCGACCGGCGCGCTCGCCCTCACGCCGAACCCGGCGATCCCGGCCGCCGGCTACGCCGCGGTGAGCGTGCGCTCCACCGTGCCGGTCGTGACCGACCTCGCCACCGGCACGGCCGGGGCCGGGTCGGCCCTGTCGGCGCCGAGCCCGACGACGTCCTCGGCGGTGGTGCACGACTTCACCTCGAAGGGCTTCGACGCGCTGCGCGTGCTCAACCCCGGCCGCCGGACGATCACCGTCACGCTGAGCGCGCTCGGCTCATCGAGCGCGCTCGCGCACCTGCACGTCGAGGGCCACGGCGTCGCCGACCTCGCCGCGGCCGTGCCGGGCGTGCGCACCGGCGGCTCCTACGTGCTCACCAGTCCCGGGACCTTCGCCCTCGGGCTCACCGCGCCCAGCCGCCCGGCCGGGATCACGGTGCTCGCCCCGCTAGACGGCCGGTAGCGTCGGCGGCTGCCAGGTCGGCGCCGGCACCGGCGCCGGCACCGGGGAGGTGGCGGCCACCGGCTGGGGCTCGGTGGGCTCGGGCGTGGGCTTGGCGCCGGTGAGCGAGCTCACCGTCTTGGTCCCGGCCGGGTGGACCGGCTCGCCGTTGGCCTCGTCGATGAGCCGGGCCGCCTCGGCCCCGTCGATCGTCTCGTTCTCGAGCAGCGCCCGGGTCAGGGCCTCGAGGCCCCGGCGGTGCAGGGTGAGGACCTCGATGGCGCGCGACTCCTGCTCGCGCAGGATCCGCTCGACCTCGTCGTCGATGACCTGGGAGGTGTGGTCGGAGTAGTCGCGGGTGTGCATGAGGTCCTCGCCCAGGAAGACCTGGTTGTTCGAGCCCCAGGCCATCGGGCCGATCTCCTTGGACATGCCCCACTCGCGCACCATGCGCCGGGCGAGCTCGGTGTTGCGCTGCAGGTCGTCGGCCGCGCCGGTGGAGAGGTCGCCGTACACGAGCAGCTCGGCCACCCGGCCGCCCATGCGCATGCACAGGCTGTCCTCGAGCTCGGGCCGGCCCATGATGTGGCGGTCCTCCTCGGGCAGGGTCATGGTGACCCCGAGGGCCATGCCGCGCGGGATGATCGTGATCTTGTGGAGCGGGTCGGTGCGATCGAGGACGTAGGCCAGCAGGGCGTGGCCCGACTCGTGGTAGGCGATGCGCTCGCGCTCGTCGTCCTTGAGGACCATCGTGTCGCGCTCCTGGCCCATCATCACCCGGTCGCGGGCCGCCTCGAAGTCCTCCATCGAGACGGTGGGCGAGCCCCGGCGCACCGCGCGCAGGGCGGCCTCGTTCACCAGGTTCGCCAGGTCGGCGCCGCTCATGCCCGGGGTGCCGCGCGCGACCAGCTGGAGGTCGACCGTGGGGTCGAGGGGCTTGCCCCGGGTGTGGATCTGCAGGATCGGCAGGCGCTCCTCGAGCTCGGGCAGGGGCACCACGATCTGGCGGTCGAAACGGCCCGGGCGCAGGAGGGCCGGGTCGAGGACGTCGGGCCGGTTGGTCGCGGCCATGACGACGATCCCCTCGGAGGGCTCGAAGCCGTCCATCTCGCTCAGGAGCTGGTTGAGGGTCTGCTCGCGCTCGTCGTGGCCGCCGCCCAGCCCGGCGCCGCGCTTACGCCCGATGGAGTCGATCTCGTCGACGAAGACGATGGCCGGGGACTGCTTGCGCGCGGTGTTGAACAGGTCGCGCACCCGGCTCGCGCCGACGCCCACGAACATCTCCATGAAGTCCGAGCCCGACACCGAGAAGAACGGGACCCCGGCCTCACCGGCCACGGCGCGCGCGAGCATCGTCTTGCCCGTGCCCGGAGGGCCGACGAGCAGGATGCCCTTGGGGATGGTCGCGCCGATGGTGCGGAACCGGCTGGGGTTCTTCAAGAACTCGACGACCTCGCTGATCTCCTGCTTGACGCCCTTGTAGCCCGCGACGTCGGCGAAGGTGGTGCGGGGCATGTCCTGGGAGAACTGCTTGGCCCGCGAGCGGCCCACCGACATCATGCCGTTCATCTGGCCCCGGGCCTGGCGGCTCGCGTAGACCATGAACGCCACGAAGATGAGGATCCAGATGAGGTAGGGCAGGAAGGTCGAGGCGAGGCTCGAGGGGTTGGCGAAGGTCACCGCCACGTTGGAGCTGCGCAGCGTGTCGATCTCGGCCTGCAGGGCGGGGTAGGGGCCGTTCACGGTGTAGGCGGCGCCGTTGGAGAGCTGGCCGGTCACCACGCCGTTGGAGTTGTTGATGACGGCGGTGTTGATCAGGTTGCTCGACGCGTCGTGGAGGAGCTGGGAGTAGGTCAGCACCCGGGCCGGCTTGGTCGAGAAGAGGGAGTTCACGACGACGAAGCCCACGATGAGGGCCACGATGGCGGCCGTGATCAGTCGACGGCGCACCGGGGGGGTCAGCGGCCCGCTCGCGCCGGGCACGAGCCGGCGAAAGCCGTTGTTCTGGCCCGGGTCGTTAGGGGAATCTGGCACGTACCTAATCTAGAGGTCATCCGCGACAGACCGACGAGCGCCGTCGCCCCGGCGCGACCGAAAGCGACGACCTCGTGACCCCACTGACAGAGGAGACCACGCCGCGCACGGGCCTCATCGTCATCGCGGCGCTTATCGGATTCTTACTGGGTCAGGTGCTCGCGACCCTCCTGGAGGCCCTCGGCGCCGCGCTCGCGGGCTACCCGGGGGGGCTGAGCGGGCTGGCGAGCTCGGCGACGCCCCCCTGGTGGGCCAGCTCGCTCGGGCTCGTCGGGCTCTGGGCCGGCTTCGGCCTCGCGGTCCTCGTGGCCTACCGCGCCGGCGGGCTCGCCCCGTGGCCGGGCCAGTGGCGGCCGCGCTGGGGCGACCTCGCCTACGTCCCGCTCGGGGTCGCCTGCCAGGTCGCGGTCGACGTCCTCTACGCCCTCTTCCACCCCCACGGGGTCTCGGGCCCGGCGCATCGCCTCTTCGACTCGACGAGCGGGCCGACCCTCGCCCTCGTGGGCGCGTTGAGCGTGCTCGGGGCACCGGTGTTCGAGGAGTGGCTCTTCCGCGGCGTTCTCTACCGCGCCGTCGCCGAGGGCGCGCGCGCGCGGCTCTCGCGGCGCGCGTCGGTCGCCCTCGGCGCCGCCGCGAGCGCCCTCCTCTTCGGCCTGGCCCACGCCGAGCTCGTCCAGCTGGCCGGCCTCGTCGGGCTCGGGGTGGTGCTGGCGCTGCTCGCCGAGCGCTCGCGGCGGCTCGTGCCCTCGTGGGTCACCCACGCCTCGTTCAACGCGACGGCGTTCGTCGCGCTCGTCGCCCAGCGGGCCCACTGATGCGCGCGCGCCGTCTCGACACCCTGACCCTCGTCGACCTGGTGGCCGTCGTCGCGGTCGCCTACGTCGCGATCTGGGCGCTGCACCCGACGCTGCTCGTCTCCTCGACCCTCCTCACGGGGGGCGACACCGGCTCGCACCTGGCCCTGCCGGCGTACCTCGCGCACTTCGCCAACCCGCTCACCGTCACCCCGTGGTACCCGGGCTGGCTCGACGGGCTGCCCGCCTACACCTACTACTTCGTCCTGCCCGACGTGCTGGCCGCCTGGGCGAGCCACGTCATCGGCTTCGCCGTGGCCTTCAAGCTCTCGACGGTGCTGGGCACGGTCCTCATGCCGCTCGGCGCCTACCTCATGGGCCGGCTCTTCGACGCGCCCCGCCCGGTGCCGGCGGCCCTCGCCATGGCGACCCTGCCGTTCCTCTTCGACGCGACCTACACCATCGACGGGGGCAACCTCTTCTCGACGATGGCCGGGGAGTACCCGTTCTCGCTCAGCCTCGCCCTGGCGCTGGTGACGATCGGGCTCGTGGCGCGCGGGGCGCGCACGGGCCGGGGCTATTGGGCGACCGCGGTCCTGCTGAGCCTGACCCTGGCCGGGCACGTCCTGCCGTGGTTCTTCGCCCTGGGCGCGTCGGCGGTCGTCGTCGCCTACGAGCTGCTGTACCGCCGCGGGGTCGGCGGGCCGCGCCGCGCGGGGGTGGCCCGGGCCCACCCGGCCCTCGCCGCGGCCGGCCTCGCCCTTCTCGCCGTGTGGCCGCTCGCCCTCGACGCCCACGCCTGGCAGGCGGCCGGGCCGGTCTTCGCCTCGCGCGGGGGACTCGACTCGCGCCTGGTCACCGTGGCGCTCGCCGCGGTGTGCGTGGGTCTGGTCGCGCGAGGCCGCGCGCTCGGCTGCGCGCGGGGCTACTGGCTGGGGGGCCTCGCCCTCGCGGCGACGGCCCTGTCGGTCGTGGTCGACCTGCGCTGGTCGCTGGCCGCGCTCGCCCTCGTGGGGGCGCTCGCCCTGGTGACCTCGCCCGACCCCGAGGAGGGGCGCGCCCGGCTGGTCGCGCGCGGCGACTACGCGCGCCCGCTGCGCTTCGCGTTCGGCGCCGGGCTGGTCTCGTTCGGCCTCTCGGCGTGGTGGCTCCTGCCCTTCGGCACCACCCAGCGCTACACGGACTCGCTCGGCTACGTGAACGTGAGCGTGGCGAACCTCCACGCGATCTTCACCACGCTCGGCTGGTTCAACCCCGACGGGTCGGCGGCGGGGGACCGGTGGGTGATCGCGATGGCCGCGGCCGGGGTCGTGCTCGCCGTCCTCGTGCGCGATCGCCTGGGCCTGGTGCTCGCCGGGACGACGGTCGCCTCGTTCTGGGTCTTCGTGCTCGACCCCCAGAGCGCCATCTGGAACCAGCGCCTGATCCCGTTCTGGTTCATTTCGATCCACCTCCTCGCGGGCTGGCTCGTCGCCTGGCCGATCGCGCGCTTCTGGGTGCGCGCGAGCGCCTCGCGAGCCCTGCCCGACCCGGGGGCCGGGGCGCCCGCGACCCCGGGGGCGCTCGGGGCCGAGCCCGACGTCGGCCCCGGCGCGCGCCGGCGCGCCCGGCGCTCGACGAGCGCGGTGGTGGCCGTCGTCCTCCTCGGGCTTGCCTCGACCCTGCCGGGCCAGGTGACGGCCTGGGCCAACGCGCTCGGCCTCTCGACGTCGGGCAACCAGGTGACCAACTGGGCGCAGTGGAACTACTCGGGCTACCAGGCGAAGTCGGGCTGGCCCGAGTACCACGCCCTCATGACGACGATGGCCTCGGTCGGTCGGCGCTACGGCTGCGGGCGCGCGCTGTGGGAGTACAGCGCGGCCGAGGACCGCTTCGGGACGCCCGAGGCGCTGATGCTGCTGCCGTACTGGACCAACGACTGCATCGCCTCCGAGGAGGGGCTCCTCATGGAGTCCTCGCCCACCACCCCCTACCACTACCTCGACCAGGCCGAGCTCAGCGTCGCCCCGAGCGACCCCCAGGTGGGCCTCGAGTACGGTCCGCCCGACGTGCGCCTGGGCGTCGCCCACCTCCAGCGCCTCGGCGTGCGCTACTACATGGCCTACTCGCCGCTGCTCGTCGCCCAGGCCAACCGCGACCCGGCGCTGCGCCTCGTGGCGACGACGAGGGCCTTCCCCGCGCCGGGCGCGAAGTGGTACGTCTACCTCGTGCGCCACGCGGGCCTCGTCGAGGGCCTCGCCCACCCGCCGGCGGTCGTGGCCGGTGTGGGCAGCGCGGCCGGCTGGCTCGCGGCCAACCAGACCTGGTGGCTCACCCCGCGCCTCGAGTCGGTGTACCTCGCCGCGAGCGGGCCCGCGAGCTGGCCGCGCGCGCCGAGCGTGTGGACGATGCCGGCCGCGACGCGCGAGCCCACCGAGCGCGTGAGCCACGTGCGCGTCGGCCTGCAGAGCGTCACGTTCGACGTGAGCCGGCTCGGGGTGCCCACCCTCGTGAAGGTCTCCTACTACCCGGGCTGGCACGCGACCGGGGCGACCGGCCCGTACCGCGTGAGCCCCAACCTGATGGTGGTGGTGCCCACGAGCCACCACGTCGAGCTCCTCTACGGCTCGACACCCGCCACGACGATCGGCCGGGACCTCACGCTCGCCACGGTGCTCGCCGGTCTCGCGTACCTGGTGTGGCGGCCTAGGAGGCGCTGGCGGGCCCGTCGGTAGGATGGTCGGTCGTGGACACGACCGCCATCTTCAAGGCGTACGACGTGCGCGGGACCTACCCCGACCAGCTCGACGAGCGCACGGCGGCGGCGATGGGCTCGGCCTTCGCCACCTTCGCCGACCACCCGCGCATCGTCGTCGCGCGCGACATGCGCGTCTCGAGCGGGCCGCTCGCCGAGGCGTTCGCCCGGGGGGCGCGGGCCACCGGCGTCGAGGTCGTGGACCTGGGCCTCGCCTCGACCGACTTCGCGTACTTCGCCTCGGGCTTCTTGGACCTGCCCGCGGCCATGTTCACCGCCTCGCACAACCCCGCGCGCTACAACGGGGTGAAGTTCTGCCTGCCCGGCGCGCGGGCCGTCGGGGTCGACTCCGGGCTCAAGGAGATCGAGGCCCTCACGAGACGCTTCTACGACGCCCCGGCGACCGGGGACCTGGCGCCGCTCACCGCGCTCGACCTCACGAACGAGTGGGTGACCCACGTCCACTCCTTCGTCGACGTGTCGAGCCTGCGGCCCCTGCGGATCGTGGCCGACGCCGCGAACGGCATGGGGGGCTTCGTCGCGCCGCTGGTCTTCGCCGGGCTGCCCTTCGAGGTGGAGGTCCTCTACCCCGAGCTCGACGGCACCTTCCCGAACCACCCGGCCGACCCGCTCGACCCGGCGAACCTGGTCGACCTGCGACGGCGCGTGCTCGAGGTCGGCGCCGACATCGGGCTCGCCTTCGACGGCGACGCCGACCGGGTCTTCCTGATCGACGAGCAGGCCCGGCCGGTCTCGGGCTCGACGACGACGGCGATGGTCGCCGAGGCGCTGCTCGCGCGCCACCCCGGCGCGACCGTCCTCCACAACCTCATCTGCTCCAAGGCCGTGCCCGAGGTGATCGCCGAGTCCGGCGGGGTCGCGGTGCGCACCCGGGTCGGCCACAGCTACATCAAGCAGGTCATGGCCGAGACCGGCGCCGTCTTCGGCGGCGAGCACTCGGGTCACTACTACTACCGCGACAACTACCGGGCCGACTCGGGGATCATCACCGCCTTCGTGGTGCTCGAGCTCCTGAGCCGCTCCTCGGGACCGCTCTCGGCCCTCACCAAGCCCTTCGAGCGCTACGCCGCCTCGGGGGAGATCAACACCACCGTCGCCGACCCCGCGGGCACCGTCGAGCGCGTCGCGGCGCGCCTCGGCGCCGAGGGCGTCGCCCTCGACCGGCTCGACGGGCTGACCGCCGACTACGGCGCGTGGTGGTTCAACCTGCGCCCCTCGAACACCGAGCCCCTGCTGCGGCTCAACCTCGAGGCGGCCGACGAGGCCAGCGTGCGCGCCCACGTCGACGAGGTGAATGCGCTCATCGCCGAGGTCGACGCGTGAGCCTCGACCCCTTCGTCCTCGACATCCTGGTCGACCCGGTCGACCGCGAGCCCCTCTACTACGCGCCCGGCGCGGCGCGCCTCGTCAACCCGCGCCGCCTCGTCGCCTACGAGGTGCGCGACGGCATCGCCGTCTTGCTGGCCGAGGAGGCCGTCGCGATAGACGAGGGCGAGGCGGTCGCGCTGGTCGCCGACGCCGAGGGCCGCTGGACCGGGGTGGGGGCCTAAGCCAGCCGCTCGACGATCATGGCCATGCCCTGGCCGCCGCCGACGCACATCGTCTCGAGGCCGAAGCGCTTGTCGGCGTCCTCGAGCGAGTTGAGCAGCGTCGTCATGATGCGCGCGCCGGTCATCCCGAAGGGGTGGCCGAGGGCGATGGCCCCGCCGCGCACGTTGAGCTTGTCGAAGGGGATCTCGAGGTGCTTCGCGCTCGGCAGGACCTGGGCGGCGAAGGCCTCGTTGATCTCGACGAGGTCGATGTCCTTCATGGTCATCTTCGCGCGCGCCAGCGCCTGACGGCTCGCCTCCACCGGGCCGAGGCCCATGATCTCGGGGTTGAGCCCGCTCACGCCCGAGGCCACGATCCGCGCGAGCGGGGTGATCCCGAGCTCGCGCGCCTTGGCGTCGCTCATCACGACCACCCCGGCCGCCCCGTCGTTGAGCGGGCACGAGTTGCCCGCGGTCACCGAGCCGCCCTCGCGGAAGGCCGGCTGCAGCGCCGCGAGCTTCTCCAGGGTGGTGTCCGGCCGGGGCCCGTCGTCGCGCGAGACGACGGTGCCGTCGGGGCGGGTCACCGGGACGATCTCGCGCTCGAAGAAGCCGTTGCGCTGGTGCTCGACGGCGAGCTCCTGGCTGCGCAGGGCGAACTCGTCCATCGCGGTGCGCGAGACCCCCTCGAACTCGGCCACGTTCTCCGCCGTCTGGCCCATGGCGATGTAGACGTCGGGCAGCCCCGTCGGGGGGGTCCAGGCCTCGCCGGAGCGCTCGGAGCGGGCCTTGGTGCGCGCGCGGGCCTCGTCGAAGACCGGGTTGATCCCGGTGGGCACGTCGGCGGCGCCGTTTCCGAAGCGCGACACCGTCTCGACGCCGGCCGCGATGAAGACGTCGCCTTCGCCGGCGCGGATCGCGTGGGCCGCCATGCGGATGGTCTGGAGCGAGGAGGAGCAGTAGCGGTTCACCGTCACCCCGGGCACGTCGTCGAGCCCGGCGAGGATCGCCGCGACGCGCGCGACGTTGAACCCCGCCTCGCCGGCCGGCTGGCCGCAGCCGACGATCAGGTCCTCGACGCTGTGGGGGTCGAGCTCGGGCACCTTCTCGAGGAGCGCCCGGACGATGAGGGCGGTGAGGTCGTCGGGGCGCAGGTCCACGAGCGAGCCCTTGAACGCGCGGCCGATCGGGGTGCGGGCGGTGGCGACGATGACGGCTTCGGGCATGGCTCCTCCAGGGTTACGCGCGAGTAATCAGAGGGAGCCTACCCAA
>JAKAEP010000043.1 GCA_021818265.1 Actinomycetes bacterium | reverse complement strand
ACCGGGGAGAGCCCCGCGGCGCTGTGCGCGCCGGCCACGACGGTGATGGCCTGCCTCTCCAAGGGGCTCTGCGCGCCGGTCGGCTCGCTGCTCGCCGGGCCGGCGACCCTCATGGAGCGGGCCCGCGTCGAGCGAAAGCGCCTCGGGGGCGCCCTGCGCCAGGCGGGGTTCCTCGCCGCGGCCGGGCTGGTCGCGCTCGACACGATGGTCGAGCGCCTCGCCGAGGACCACGCCCGCGCCCGCCGCCTCGCCGAGGCGTTCGCCGCGGCCTTGCCCGGGGCCGACTACGACCCGGCGACGTGCCGGACGAACATCGTCTCGTTCGACCACCCCGAGGCCCGGCGGATCGTCGAGGAGCTCGCTGGGGCCGGCGTGCTCGGGGGGACGGTCGGGCCGCGTCGGGCACGCTTTGTCACTCACCACGACGTCGACGACGACGACCTCGATCGGGCCGTGGCGGCCGTTGCCCGACTCCGGGTCTGATCACCCGCTCGTCACCGGCTCGCCCCTGATGGGTCGGGGGGGCGACGGGTAGCCTGTCCCCGGGCTATGACCGCCATCCGCCACCTCTCTTCGATCCTTCACCGCCCGATCTTCGACCCGGACGGCGAGAGGATCGGTCGCGTCCAGGACCTCGTCGCGCGCCTGGGCGACGACCCGCATCCCCCCATCGTCGGGGCGGTCATCCGCATCGAGGGCCGGGACCTCTTCGTCCCGGTGCGCAAGGTCGGCGGCCTGGCGGAGGGTCGGGTGACCTTCGAGGGGCGACGGGTCGACCTGCGCCGCTTCGAGCGCCGCCCGGGCGAGCTGCTGCTCGCCGAGGACCTGCTGGCCCGCCACCTCATCAACCTGGTGCGCGGGCGGCTCATCATCGCCAACGAGATCGAGATCGCCGAGGTCGACGGCCGCTGGGAGGTCGTGGGCGTCGACCCGAGCCCGCGCTCGTTCCTGCGCCGGCTCTTCGGGCGCAGCTCGGCCGACGCGGCACGAAGCGAGTCGATCGTCGACTTCGCCTCGATCGAGCCCTTCGTGAGCCACGTGCCGACGGCCCGGCTGCGGATCCCGTACCGCAAGCTGGCCCGCCTGCACCCGGCCCAGATCGCCGACCTCGTCGAGCAGGCGAGCCACGAGGAGGGCGAGGAGATCATCGAGGCGGTCGGCCTCGACCGCGAGCTCGAGGCCGACGTCTTCGAGGAGCTCGACACGGCCCACCAGCTCGAGTTCCTCGAGGGTCGCTCCGACGCCGAGGCCGCCCGCCTGCTCGCGCGCATGGAGCCCGACAACGCGGCCGACCTCATCACCGAGGTCGACCAGGAGCGACGCCTGCCCATCTTGGAGAAGCTGCCGCCCGAGCAGCAGTCCAAGGTCCGCCGGCTCCTCTCCTACAACGCCGACACCGCGGGCGGGCTGATGAACACCGACTTCGTCTCGGTGCCGGCCACGGCCACCGTCGCGCGGGCCCTGGAGGCTTTGCGCGACTCGACGGCTCCGGCCGCGAGCGTCCAGGCCGTCTTCGTGGTCGACGAGAGCGGCCAGCCGCTCGGCGCGGCGGCCATCGCGGCCCTGGTGCGGGCCCGGCCCGACGACCTGGCGCTCGCCGTGGCGCGCAGCCCCCTCGCCCACGTGCACGCCCACTGGGACGTCCTGCGCGTCGCGCGCAAGATGAGCGACTTCAACCTCACGGTGCTGCCGGTGCTCGACGACGAGCACCAGCGGATGGTCGGGGTCGTCACGGTCGACGACCTGCTCGAGGAGCTCCTGCCCCAGGGCTGGCGCGCCGACTTCGGACCGAGCGCGGCGGAGGAGTGACCGTGGTCGCCACCCGCGCTCTCGTTCTAAGGGGGTCCCTCTGAAACCCCCGAGTACCGCCCCCGGGGCGGACCCGACCCTTAGGCGACCCATCGCGAGAGCCCGGCACCGCTAGGCCTCCGCGTGGTCGCCCCGACCACGCAAGGAGGTGAGATGCCACGCGAGCCCGCGACCGAACACCAGATAACCGGCGCCTTCGGGACGATACGCGCCCATGACGAGGCGCCCCGTCACGGCGTGCGCGCGCGCCTGCTCACCCTCGTGGCCATCCTCGGGCCGGGGCTGATCGTCATGGTCGGCGACAACGACGCCGGCGGCATCTCGACCTACGCCCAGGCCGGCCAGAACTACGGCTACACGCTGCTCTGGACCCTGCCGCTGCTGATCCCCGTGCTCGTGGTGATCCAGGAGATGGTGGCGCGCCTGGGGGCCGTGACCGGCGTCGGCCACGGGCGCCTCATCCGCGAGCGCTTCGGCCGGTTCTGGGGCAACACCTCGATCTTCTCGATCCTCGCGCTCAACTTCCTCATCATCGTCACCGAGTTCATCGGCATCTCGCTGTCGATGCAGTACCTGGGGGTCCGCCCGCTCGTCTCGGTGCCGGTGGCCGTGGTCGTCCTCTTCGCCGTGACGGCGACGGGCTCGTTCCGCCGCTGGGAGCGCTTCATGATGCTCTTCATCGCGGTCAACTTCGTGATCGTGCCGCTCGCCGTCGTGACCCACCCGGTGTGGGGGTCGGCCCTGCACCACGCGGTGGTGCCGTCGGTGCGCGGCGGGGCGACCTCGTCGGCCGTGCTGCTCGTGATCTCGATCATCGGCACGACGGTCGCCCCCTGGCAGCTCTTCTTCCAGGAGTCCAACATCGTCGACAAGCGCATCTCGCCGCGGTGGCTCAACTACGAGCGGGTCGACACGATCGTGGGCGCCTTCGTGGTGGTGGCGGTCGCCGCGGTGATCGTCGCGGCGACCGCGGCCGGGCTGGCCGGCCACGGCGGCACCAACGCCTACACGAGCGCCCTCGGGGTCGCCCAGGGCCTGCGCCGCTTCGTCGGCCCGGCGGCGGGCGCGATGTACGCGATCCTCCTGCTCAACAGCTCGGTCATCGGGGCGGCCGTGGTGACCCTGGCGAGCTCCTACGCCATCGGGGACCTCTCCTCGACCCACCAGGGGCTCAACGCCCGCTTCCGCGAGGCCAAGGGCTTCTACGGGGGCTACGCGGCGCTGCTGGTGGTGGCCGGCGCGGTCGCCGTCGTGCCGGGCGCGCCCCTCGGGACGATCACCCTCGCGGTCCAGGCCCTCTGCGGGCTGATGCTGCCCTACACCACGATCATCGTCCTGCTGCTCAGCAACGACGTCGCGCTCATGGGCCCGTGGAAGAACGGCCGGTGGCTCAACGCGCTCGCGGTCGTGATGATCGTCGCGCTCGTCGTGCTCTCGCTCGACCTCATGATCTCCACGCTCTTCACGACGGTGCCCGTGCTGCGCCTGCTCGAGGTGCTCGCGGTCGTGGGGGGGCTGGGGCTCGTCGTCGGGCTGCCGATCGGGCTCCGGCGGATGCAGCCGCCGCCCACGGTGGCCGACCGGCGCGAGTGGCGCACGCCCCGGCTCACGCTGCTCGAGCCGATGCCCCCGTCGCGCTGGCGGACCTGGCTGATGCGCTCCCAGGCCGGCTTCTTGGCCGTGGCGGGGGTGCTCCTCGTCGTGCGCATCATCCAGCTGCTCACCTCCTAGAGTTCTCCGATGACCTCGACGCGGACCCTCGTGGCGGTGCACGCCCACCCCGACGACGAGGCCTTCTTCGGCGCCGGCGCCACCGCCCACTACGCCGGCCTCGGCTACCGGGTGGTCCTGGTGACCTGCACCAACGGCCGCCTGGGCTTCGACCTCGACGGCCGCGAGGGTGTCGAGGCCGGCCACGACCACCTCGAGACCCGCGCGGTGCGCGCGGCCGAGCTCCAGCGCGCCGCAGCCCTGCTGGGCTTCGCTCGGGTGGTGAGCCTCGGCTACGAGGACTCGGGCATGCGCGGCTGGCCGACCAACGACGACCCCGGCGCCTTCGTGAACGCCGACGTCGAGGCCGTCGCGCGCACTCTGGCCGCGCTGTTCGACGAGGTCGCCGCCTCGGTCGTGGTGACCTACGACGAGAACGGCTTCTACGGCCACCCCGACCACGTGCGCGCGAACGAGGTCACCCGCCGCGCCGTCGAGCTCTCGGCGGGCGTCGAGCGGCTCTACTACCCGGTCGTGCCCCGGGGGATCCTCGAGCGGGTGGGCGAGGGCGCGGCCGAGCTCGGGCTCTCCCTGCCGGCGTGGGTGACCGAGGCCGACCTCACGGTCGACGACGGACTGGTGGCCACGACCCTCGACGTGGGCGACCTCGCGCCGCTGAAGCAGCGCGCGATGGCGACCCACGCCTCCCAGATCGACAACGGCGACCTCGTCCACATGGACGAGCGCCTCTTCCGGCTCATGTTCGGCGTCGAGTACTACCGGCGGGCCTGGTCGCGCCGACCGGCCGAGGGCGACGCGACCGACCTGTTCGGGGGCCTCGGGTGAGCCTGACCTTCCTGTGCGTGCACGCCCACCCCGACGACGAGGCGAGCTCGACCGGCGGGGTGCTGCGCGTCCTCGCCGACCAGGGCGTGCGCACGGTGCTCGTCACCTGCACCAACGGCGAGTTCGGCGACGCCCCCGACGGGACCAAGCCCGACGCGCCCGGCCACGACCCCGAGGGGGTCGCCGCGGTGCGCGAGGCCGAGCTCGACCGGGCCGTCTCGGTGCTCGGGGTCTCGCGGCTCGTGCGACTGGGGTACCGCGACTCGGGGATGAGGGGCTGGCCCCAGAACGACGACCCGGACGCCTTCTGGTCCACGCCCCTCGACGAGGCGGCGGCCCGGGTCGCCGCGGTGCTCGCCGAGGAGCGCCCCCAGGTCGTGATGACCTACAACGAGAACGGCTTCTACGGCCACCCCGACCACGTCCAGGCCCACCGGGTGACGATGAGGGCGCTCGAGATGGTCGACCTCGAGCCGACCGTCTACTTCAACGCGATCCCCGACTCGGTGATGGCCCGCATGCGCGAGCGCTGGGCCGAGGAGGACCGGCGCCGGGCCGAGGCCGAGGGTCGCGAGTACGCGCCCGACCCCGAGGAGGAGGCGATGGACCTGGGCACGCCCGACGAGGCGATCGGCGCGGCGATCGACGTGCGCTCGGCCGTCGGCGCGAAGCGCGCCGCCCTGGCCGCCCACGCCTCCCAGGTCGCCGACTCGTTCTGGCTGCAGATGAGCGAGGAGGAGTTCGCCCGGGCGATGTCGACCGAGTGGTTCGTGCGCGCGCGCAACCCCCTCGGGCTCGAGGGGACCGTCAGCGACCTGTTCGCCGGCTACCGCTAACCCGGCCCCCGGGCGGGTCCCCGGATACGCTGGGCCCGTGCCGACGACGCTGCTCGAGCTGCGCGAGGTCGGCAAGGTCTTCGGCGACACCGTGGCGCTCGCGCCCACCTCGCTCGCGATCGAGGAGGGGTCGTTCGTCGCGATCGTCGGGCCCTCGGGCTGCGGCAAGTCGACGATGTTCAACGTGATCGCCGGGCTCCTGCGCCCCGACGGCGGCGAGGTGGCGCTGCGCGGCGCGACGATCACCGCGTCGACGGGCCACGTCGGCTACATGCTCCAGAAGGACCTGCTCGTGCCGTGGCGCACCGTGGAGGACAACATCACCATGGCGACCCGGCTCACCCGCCGGGTCACCGACGAGGACCGGGCCGAGGCCCGGCGCGTCGCGCGCCAGTACGGGCTGGGGGAGTTCCTTCGCCACTACCCGAGCGCGCTCTCGGGCGGGATGCGCCAGCGCGTCGCCTTCATGCGGACCCTCGTCACCCACCAGGAGCTCCTCCTGCTCGACGAGCCCTTCGGCGCGCTCGACGCCCAGACGCGCCTCGAGATGCAGGAGTGGCTGCTGCAGGTCTGGAAGGACACGGGGCGCACCGTGCTCTTCATCACCCACGACGTCGACGAGTCGATCTTCCTGTCGGACCGGATCGTGGTGATGTCACCGCGCCCCGGACGGGTGGTCGCCGACCTCGCCAACCCGCTCTCGCGCCCGCGGGGGATCCACACCCTGCTCGAGCCCGAGTTCATCGCCCTCAAGGCCCAGGTCCTCGGCCTGCTGCACGGGGGCGACGCGTGAGGCGCCGGGTCCTGTTGAACGTCGGGGTGCCGATCCTCTCGCTGCTCATCGTGCTCGGCGTCTGGCAGCTCATCGTGGTGGGCGGGCACGTCGCGAGCTACATCGCGCCGCGCCCGCGCGAGGCCATCACCTCGGTGACGAGCCAGTGGTCGACGCTCTGGCCGCTCATCCTGGGCACGATCAGGGAGACGATCTACGGCTACCTGATCGGCGCGGTGCTCGGCTTCGCCCTGGGCGTCGTGATGGCGAAGATCCCCGTGGTCCAGCGCCTCGTCTACCCGGTCATCCTGGTGAGCCAGGCCGTCCCGGTGATCGCGCTCGCGCCGGTGCTCGTCATCATCCTCGGCTTCGGCATCGTGCCCAAGATCGTCATCGTCACCTGGATCGTCTTCTTCCCGGTGACGGTGAACGTGCTGGACGGCCTCGGCCACGTGGACCCCGACCTCAAGAACCTGGCCCGGGTCTACGGCGCCTCGCGGTGGCGGACCTTCGTCCAGATCGAGGTGCCCGCCTCGACGACCCCGCTCTTCAGCGGGCTCAAGATCGGGGCCATCTACGCGGTCACCGGGGCCATCATCGGCGAGCTCGCCGCCTCCGAGGGCAACTCCCTCGCCCTCTACCAGGAGCACGCCAACTCCAACCTCAACACCGCGGCCGTCTACGGCACCACGATCGTGATGACCCTGATCGGCATCGCCTGGTTCCTGCTCGTGGTCGGCCTCGAGGTCTGGTCCACGCCCTGGCAGCGGCGCAGCGTGGCCCGGCGGCGGTGGCGCCGCGGGGCCGACGGCGCCGCTCGGTAGTATCGGCGCTGACGACTCAAGGGGGATAACGGTGAAGCTCCGCCGCCTCGGCCTCACGGCCGCAAGTTCAATCCTGGTGATCACGGGCGCCGTCACGGCCGCGACGACGGCCTCGTCGTCGGCGGCCCCGCTCAAGTCCGTGACCTTCGCCTACGACTTCCCGGGCCCGGACTTCGAGCTCATCCCGGTCGTGGTCGCCGAGGACCGGGGCTACTTCAAGGCCCACGGGCTCAGCGTGAAGGTCGACTTCCCGACCAACACCTCCTCGACGACCCAGTTCCTCACCACCGGCACCGCCCAGTTCGGCTTCATCACCACGACCGACATGGCCGTCGCGGTGAACGTGGGCGCGCCCCTGCTCTCGGTCGCCAACTACTCGATGCGCAACAACTGGGCCCTCTTCGCCAAGCCCGGCGTGAGCCTCCAGGCCAAGACCCTGCACAAGACCCTGCTGGGCAAGCGGATCTTCAGCTACGGCGACACCTGGACCGAGGCGATGCTGCCCTTCGTCCTCAGGTACGCCCACCTCACGACGTCCCAGGTCAAGATCATCACCAACCCGACCGCGAACGACCTGACCTACCTGCTCGCGGGCAAGGTCGACTTCTCGACCTCGACGACCAACTACGAGCTGCCGGGCTTCGCGGGGTCCCACGTGAAGGGGAAGCTCTCCCAGCTGCTGGGCACCCAGGCCGGCGCGCCGAACATCCCGATCTGGGTCTACGCGGTCACGAAGTCCTACGCCCAGTCCAACCCCGGGACCGTGAAGGCCTTCCTCGCGGCGATCCTCGAGGCCACCAAGTGGGCGGCCGGCCACCAGGTGGCCGCGGCGAAGGACTTCGACAAGGCCTACCCGAAGTCGGGCTACACCAACGCCTACAACGCGCTCGGCTGGAAGCTGACGGTGCCGTTCCTCACCAACGCCCAGCACCGGTACTTCACCCAGACGAACGCCCAGTGGTCGACGCTCACCTCGGCCCTGAAGGGGATCAAGCTGATCACGAAGGTCGCCGCCCCCTCCTCGTACTACACGAACAAGTACCAGCCGGCCCAGTGACCCCGCCCCGGATCGGGGTCGTCGGCAGCGCGAACGTCGACCTCGTCGCGCGCTGCGAGGTCCTGCCCACGCCCGGTGAGACCGTCATGGCCTCGTCGCTGACCCGCCTGCCCGGCGGCAAGGGGGCGAACCAGGCGGCGGCGCTCGCCGCCCTGGGCGCCGACGTGGCCTTCGTGGGCTGCCTGGGCACCGACGAGTCCGGCGACTGGCTGCTGGCGGGGCTGGCCGCGCGCGGGGTCGACGTCGCCCGGGCCGTGCGCCACGAGGCGGCGACCGGCACCGCGCTGATCGCGGTCGACGGCTCGGGTGAGAACCTCATCGTCGTCGCCCCCGGGGCCAACGACGCCCTCACCCCCGACGCCCTCGACCTCTCCGGGCTCGACCTGGTGCTCTGCCAGCTCGAGGTGCCGGTGGCGGTCGTCGAGGCGGTCGTGGCGCGGGCCCCCGCGACCGTCCTCAACCGGGCGCCGGCCCGCGCCCTGCCCCCCGAGACCCTCGCGGGGTGCCGGGCGATCGTGGCCAACGAGCACGAGGCCCGCTCGCTGGCCCTCGCCGAGCTCGCCCACGTGGTCGTGACCCACGGGGCCGAGGGGGCGTCGCGCCTGGAGCGGGGCGTCGAGGTGGCCCGCGCCGAGCCGCCGCGGGTCACCCCGGTCGACACCGTCGGGGCCGGCGACGTCTTCTGCGCCGCCTACGCGCTCGGCCTCGCGGAGGGGCGCGACCTCGACGAGACGCTGCGCTTCGCGGTGGCCGCGGGCGCCCTCGCGACCCTCGCCCCGGGCGCCCAGGGGTCCCTACCCACCCGAGAGGAGGTCGAGGCGTGCCTCGCCGCATCGTGATCGACACCGACCCTGGGGTGGACGACGCCGTCGCCATCCTGCTGGCCCTCGCGAGCCCCGAGCTCGAGGTGGTCGCGCTCACCACGGTGACCGGCAACGTCCACCTGGACAAGACCACCCTCAACGCGCGCCGACTCCTCGAGCTCGCGGGGCGGCCCGACGTCGTCGTGGCGGCCGGGATGGCCGAGGCGCTCGCCGGCTCGCCCGCCCACGAGGGCGGCGTCCACGGCGAGGACGGGCTCGGCGACCTCGCCTGGGACGAGCCCCGGGTGCCCGTGCACCCCGACGACGCGGTCGAGGTGCTGCGCGCCGCGATCGAGGCCGGCCCCCTCACCATCGTGGCGATCGGGCCGCTCACCAACCTCGCCGTCCTGCTCGCGCGCCACCCGGGCATCGACGAGCGCGTCGAGCGCGTCGTGATCATGGGCGGGGCGAGCTTCATGGGCAACGTGACCCCGGCGGCCGAGTTCAACATCTGGGCCGACCCCGAGGCGGCCCGTGACGTCTTCGCCGCCCGCTGGCCGATGGCGATCATGCCCCTGGACCTGACCCACCAGGCCTTCCTCAACGACGACGACCTGGTCCACCTGCGATCGCTCGGCACCGAGGTCGGCCGGCGCTGCGCCGACATGCTCGAGCCCTACGCCGCCTTCCACGAGCGCTGGTACGGCAACCGCGACATCATCATGCACGACGCCACGGCGGTCTACGAGCTGATCGACCCGACGGCCATCGCCTCCGAGGGCGTCGAGGCGACCGTCGAGACCGGCGGGGAGTACTCGCGCGGGGCCACCTGGTTCGACCGCCGCCCGGCGCACCGGGCGAGCCCGGTGCGCGTCGGGGTGCGGCTCGACAACGACCGGTTCCGCGCCCTGATCCGCGAGCGCCTGGCGACGTTCCGCTAGTAGCGGTACGTGTCGGGCTTGTAGGGGCCCTCGACGTCGACCCCGATGTAGTCGGCCTGGCGCTTGGAGAGCCGGGTGAGGCGCACCCCGAGGGCGTCGAGGTGCAGCCGGGCGACCTTCTCGTCGAGGTGCTTGGGCAGCGTGTAGACGCGCCACTCGTAGCGGTCGTGGTTGACGT
>JAKAEP010000042.1 GCA_021818265.1 Actinomycetes bacterium | reverse complement strand
CCGGACCGGTCGAGCTCGCGGCGAGGCCGTTGAGGGCGAGGGTCCCGGAGGGGGCGCTCGCGCTGACCGTGATCGGGGCGTCGGCCAGGACGGTCGAGGACCCCACGAGGTGGGCCGTCAGCGAGGGGGGCGCCTGGTGGATCGAGGGCGAGAGGCTCGAGACCGTGAAGGTGCTCGAGGTGTTCGACAGCGCGCTCGGGCACAGCCCGGCGAAGAAGCCGGCCCCGTTGGGGCTGCCCAGTCCCGAGGCCATGTCGTAGCCCGGGCCCGCCGCGTACTGGCCGAGGCCGAAGAGGTCGTTGGTGCCCGTCGTGACGTCGGTGAAGCCCGTCGAGGCCATCGCGTAGAGCAGCGGGTTGATGAGCCCGAGCCGCCCCCCGGGGGCCTGGCAGCCCTGGGCGCCCACGGCGACCAGGGCGGCCACGAGCGGCGCCCCGATCGAGGTGCCGCCGATCGAGCCCCAGCCGCTCGGGCAGCTGCCCGTGCAGCCGCTCGAGCCGGTGAAGTACTCGATGAAGCCCGTGGAGGGGTCGGCCATGACCGAGAGGTCGGGGACCATGCGACGCCCGCCGGTGGCGGCCGTCGTGGTGATGCCGGGCGCCTGCTGCCAGCTGGGCTGGGTCCACAGCGAGGACTGGCCGCCGCCGCCCGAGCCGCAGCTGGAGCGGCGGCACTGGTCGTTCCACACGGTCTGGGCGAGCGGGGCGACGCTCGTGACGCTGAGCCCGCCCACCCCGGTCACGTAGGGCTGGGACGCGGGGTCGTCCACGGCGAGCCCGCCGGCCGGGCTGGTCGCGTCCTCGCAGTCGGCCGACCCCTCGTCGCCCGCGGCCGCCACCACGGTCTGGCCCTGGGCGGCCATCTCCTGGAAGATCGGCTGCTCGGCCTGGGCGCCGCCCTGGGTCTGGGCCTCGCAGATGCCCCACGAGGTCGTCACGACCGTCGCGACATCGGCGCTGGCGATCTGGGCGTAGATGTCGGTCGGCCCGCTGCCGCTCTGGGTCCCCTGGTAGACGACGACGTTGGCCCCGGGCGCGAGGACCTGGGCCTCCTCGATGTCGAGGGTGGCCTCGTTGGTGGCGCCCCCGGCGTTGTCCTGGGAGGTCGGCCCGCCGTCGACGTTCACCGTGGTGACCCGCGGGGTCACCCCGTAGCACGCGAGGTACGTCGAGAGGTCGCTACCCACGTAGTTCGCGAGCTCGTAGACGGCGATGGTCGAGCCCGTGCCGACGTCGCCGGCGGCCCACTCGGCGTCGAGCCCGTAGAGGGCCGCCTGCTGCTGGACCGTGTAGCCGCCCAGGGCGTTGGGCGTGGTGCTCGAGGGCCCGGCCGACGGGCACGCGGTCACGGGGCCGCTCTGGCGGCTTCCGACGCGGCGCACCAGGCCCGCGGTCAGCGGGTGGACGGTGTCCAGCCCGGCGACCGCGACGACGTCGCGCGCGACGCGCGCGGGCAGCGTGCCGGTTCGCACGAAGTGGGCCGCGAGGGTGCCGTCGGCGAGGCGCACCGTCTCGACCGGCGCGTCGAAGGCGTGGGCGATGGCCGCGCTCGGACCCGCCACGCGCACCACCACCCGGCCCGCCGAGGGCCGGCCGACGGCGAGGCCGAAGGAGGCGAAGTAGCCCCGCACCGTCGCGACCTCGGCGGCGGTCGCGCCGAAGCGGGCCGCGAAGGCGGTCGGGGTCAGGTAGCGGCGGTACTCGGGCGAGGCGGGGTCGGACTGGGCCGCGATGAGGGACCGGAGACCGGCCGGGTCACGGCCGCGCAGCGCCACGTCGAAGCTCGTCGTGAGCGGGTGGCCCACCACGGGGTCGGTGGTGGGGCTCGCCACGGTCCCGGGCCGGGAGAGCCGGGGCGCCGCGGCGCCGGCGGGAACGAGCGGGGCGAGCCCGGCGACGGCCAGGGCCCCCACGAGGGCGAGGGCCACGCGGCCCCGGTGTCGGTGAGGAGGGGTCACCTCGCTCAGCCTACGGAGTGGCCCACCGAGGGGGTAGTGAGCATGGTCGATTGTTGACGAATTCTTAGTCGGCGCCCGCCCCGAGGCGCCGGTAGTGCGCGGAGAGGTCGGCGCACGCGTCGCACACCGACGCGGGGATCACCCCCAGGCGCATGAGCCACCGGAACATCGCACATCCCACGCAGTAGCCGGCGAAGGCCTCGAGCGAGGCGGCCACGAGGAGTGGCACCAGGAGCCAGCGGGCGACCGGCCAGCCGGCGAGCAGCCAGGTGAGGGTCGCCGCGAGGGTGACGGCGAGCCCCATCCCCTGGGCGAAGCGCTTGGGCGGGCCGGGGCTGAAGCGGGTGAGCCGGCTGAGCCGGGGTGCGGCGACGCGGGTCGCGAACTGGCCCAGCGGCGAGAGCGTCGGCCCGGTAAGGACCCGGGCGGCGAAGCCGTAGAGCAGCGCCCCGAGCAGCCAGGCCCAACCCGTCGCGAGGGCGAGGACGCACATCGTCACGACCCCGAGCGCGACGGTGCGCGCGGCGGCCTCGTTGACCGGGTCGGGGAAGGCCAGGAGTCGCTTCACTCGACTAAGACTATCGGAATTATGGGGATTTAGCCCGCGGCCAGCTTCGCCGTCGTGACGACGCCGATAGCGACCACCACGACCCTCACGGCCGTGGCGGGGAGCCTCGAGACGAGCTTGGCGCCCAACCAGCCCCCGAGGAGAGTGCCGATCCACAAGGCGACGACGGCCTCGCCGTCGAGGTGGCCGTGGACGGCGAAGACGACGGCGGCCACCGCGTTCACGATGAGGGCGATGCCGTTGCGCAGGCCCTGGACCTCCTTGACCTCGAAGGGCAGGGAAAGGCCCAAGACGGCGAGGAGCATGATGCCGATCCCGGCGCCGAAGTAGCCGCCGTAGACCGAGACCGCGAAGACGCCGACGACGAGCCCCGCTCGGCGGGCCGGGTGGTCGTGCGAGACGTGGGCGAGCCGACGGGTGAGGACGGGGGCGACGGCGAAGAGGGCGGTCGCGGCGCCGATGAGCCACGGCACGACGCTCCGGAACGTGCCGGGCGACCCCGCGAGCAGCAGGAGGCTCCCGAGCAGGGCGCCGGCCGCGGTCGGAGCGGCGAGGCGCGCGACGAGGTCGCGGTGGTCGCCGAGCTGGCGGCCGAAGACGCCGAGGCTCCCGAGAGAGCTCGGCACGACACCGACCGTGGTCGAGATGTTGGCCGTCAGGGCCGGGACGCCCAGGGCGAGGAGTGTGGGGAAGGTCACGAAGGTGCCGCCGCCGGCGATGCCGTTCGCCACGCCGGCCGCCACGCCGGCCGCGACCACGATGGGGAACCGCCATCCGAACGCGAGGACGGCGAGCACCTCACTACTCTACGGAGGTGCCCCTCCGTGCCCCGGGTCCGTATCCCCACGCCGGCGCCGCCCCCGCTCTACGGTGGGCGTCGTGGTGCTCATGAGCGGCGAGCTCATCGTCCCCGAAGACGCCCCGGTCGACCTCATCCGCGCGGCCGGCGGCGTCGTGACGCGCGTCGGGCTCGCGGGCCGGGTCGAGGTCGCCGTCGTCTACCGCGAAGCCCGCGGCGACTGGACCTTCCCCAAAGGCAAGCTCGACGAGGGCGAGACCTTCGAGGACGCCGCGGTGCGCGAGGTCTACGAGGAGACGGGCCTGCGCTGTCGGATCACGCGCTTCGCCGGCACCACCAACTACACCCACCGCAAGGGCCGGCCCAAGATCGTCGCCTACTACCTCATGGAGGTGGCCGACGGCGAGTTCGCCCCCAACGACGAGGTCGACGAGCTGGTGTGGGTGGCCCTCAGTGAGGTCCACGAGCGGCTCACCTGGGACCGTGACCGCGAGCTCGTCGAGGTCGTGACCGCGATCGTCGACGCGGCCTGATCAGCGCACGCGCTCGAGGAAGGCCCTCGTCGCCGCCTCCCGGGGGTGGTCGAGCACGTCGCGGGCGGGTCCCTCCTCGACCACGCGGCCGCCCTCTAAGAAGGCCACCCGATGGGCGACGTCGCGGGCGAAGCCCATCTCGTGGGTGGCGACGAGCATCGTCGTGCCCTGACGGGCGAGGTCGGTGAGCAGGTCGAGCACCTCGCCCACGAGGGTGGGGTCGAGCGCGCTCGTCACCTCGTCCAGCAGGAGCAGCGAGGGCTGCATGGCGAGCGAGCGGACGATCGCCACCCGCTGCTGCTGGCCGCCGGAGAGCCGGTCGGGGTAGTCGTCGGCCCGCGCGGCGAGCCCGATCCGCTCGAGCAGGACCATCGCCTCGGCGCGCACCTCGGCGCGCGGGCGCTTCAGGGCGTGGACCGGCCCGAGCAGGATGTTGTCGATGACGCTCAGGTGCGGGAAGAGGTTGAAGGACTGGAAGACCATCCCGATGTGACGGCGCACGCGGTCGGGGTCGACCCGGGGGTCGAGCAGCGACTGGCCGAAGAGCTCGATGTCGCCCTCGTCGATGCGCTCGAGCAGGTTCGCGCAGCGCAGCAGGGTCGACTTGCCCGAGCCCGACGCACCGATGAGACAGACCACCTCATGGCGCGACAGGGTGAGCGAGACCCCCGTGAGCACCGCGTGGTCCTTGAATCGCTTGTGCACGTCGCGCAGCGCCAGGACGACCTCGCTCACGCGCCAGCCAGTCGACGGGCCCGGTCGCGGGCGATGAGGTGGTCGGTGAAGCGGGTCATGGGGATCGTGAGCAGGAGGAAGAGGATGGCCGCGACGGCGTAACCCGAGAAGTTGAAGACGGTCGACGAGTAGATCTGGGCCGCCCGGGTCGTCTCGATGGCGCCCAGCACCGAGACGAGGGCCGTGTCCTTCTGCAGGGAGATGAGGTCGTTGAGCAGGGGCGGGATCACCGTGCGCACGGCCTGGGGGAGGATGACCCGGCGCATCGTCGCGCCGTGGCTGAGCCCGAGCGAGCGCGAGGCGAGCAGCTGGCCGTGGGGGATCGAGAGGACCCCGGCGCGGTAGACCTCGGCGACGTAGGCGCTGTAGGAGACGACGAGCGCCGCGCAGCCGTAGACCGCCGGCGACTGGTTCGAGACGTAGCCCAGGTTGAGCTCGGGCAGCCCGAAGCCGATGATGAGGATGACGAGCAGGATGGGGATGCCCCGGAAGACGTCGGTGTAGGCCGTCGAGAGCAGGCGGAAGGGCAAGAGGACCGGCGACTGGCTGAGCCGGGCCGACGCGATGAGCATCCCGACCACGAGGACGAGCGCCTCGGCCACGGCGAAGATCCACAGGTTCGTGAGGAGCCCCAACCCCACCGAGTAGAAGCCCTTCGAGGGGTCCCCGACGAAGGCCTGCCACATGAAGTGGGGGTTGAAGAAGAAGTAGCGGACCGTCGCGCCCCCGGGGGCGAGCCAGAAGACGGCCGCCAGGCCGCCGATCACCACGACGCTCGAGACGGCGCTCGCCACCAGGCCGCCACGGCCCGCGAGGAGGCGCCGACGGCGCGACGCGAAGAGGTCCGGGGGGACCCGCTCCCCGTCGAGCGCCGAGGACACGTCTAGGGCTTGATGACGGGCACCCGGTTGTAGATGCCGAGGTACTTCGCCTGCAGCGCCTTCAGGGTCCCATTGGCCTTCAGCGCCGCGATGGCCGTGTTCACGCAGCCGACCAGCGGGTTGCCCTTCTGGAAGAGCAGTCCGAAGTGCTCGCCGGTCGAGGGGAACTGGCCGACCTGGGTGGCGATCGACTTGTGCTTGGCGTTCTGGATCTGCGCCGAGGCCATGTACTGGCCGTCGGGGGTGTCCACCACGATGGCGTCGATCTGGTGGGTCTGCAGCGCCGCGACGGCCTGGTCGAGTGTCGAGTAGACGCGCGGGGTGCGCGTGGGCTTGATGTGGTCGTTGATGTAGGCGAGACCCGTCGTGCCGAGCTGGTCGCCGTAGAGGTAGGTCTTGAGCTCGGCCGGTGAGTGCTTCTTCACGATGGGGTTGGTCTTCAACGCCACGATCGACTGGGTGACGTCGTAGTAGCTGGTGGAGAAGGTGACCGCCTTGGCGCGCGCGGCGGTGTAGGAGATCTCGTTGATGTCGAAGTCGAACTTCTTCACGCCCGGCACGTAACTCGAGTCGAAGGGCTCGACGACCCAGTGGACCTTGTCGCGGGGGACTCCGAGCTCGCCGGCGATCGCGTAGGCGACGGCCGACTCGTAGCCCTTGCCGTTGCTCGGGGTGTTGTTGACGAACCACGGGGTGTAGGCGGGCGAGTCCGTCGCGACGGTTAGCTGGCCCTTCACGTACTCGTGGGCCGGCACCGACTTCTTGCAGGCCGCGAGGGCGGAGGTGGAGGACGCGCCGGCGGCGCCCCCGGTGGCTCCAAGCGCCACGAGCGACGTGGCGCCGAGCACGGCCGTCAGTGCGAGGCGGACCTTACCCATAGTTCCCCTTCCCCGGGCCGAGCGGCCACGGGACGAGAGTGTAACGCCCGTCGCGGCGGGGTCGGGGTGCTCTCTCAGCGCGGCGGTCGGCGCCCCCGGGCGCCCACGAGCCGGCCAACTAGGATGGGTGGTGCTGGAGAGGTGGGTGAGTCTGGTTTAAACCACATTCCTGCTAAGAATGCGGCCTGCGAAAGTGGGCCCGAGGGTTCAAATCCCTCCCTCTCCGCCAGGACACCGAGCGCCGCGCGCTCGGTGTCGCGCCTAAGGAGACAGCGTGCGGTACTGGATCGAGACCCTGGGCTGCCCGAAGAACCACGTCGACTCCGAGAAGCTGGCCGGCTACCTCGCCGGCGAGGGCTACGCCCCGGCGGCCTCGGCGGAGGAGGCCGAGCTCGTGGTCGCCAACACGTGCGCCTTCATCGAGGCGGCCCGCGAGGAGTCGATCGAGACCGTGCTCGACCTGGCGGAGCGGCGCCGTGACGGGGCCCGGCTGGTCGTGACCGGCTGCATGGCCGAGCGCTACGGCGACGAGCTCGCCGCCGCCCTGCCCGAGGTCGACCTTGTCGCGGGCTTCGGCCGCTCGCTCACCGCGACGCCGGTCGGGCTGCGCGCGCCCTCGACCCCCGACTTCGACCTGCTCAACCTGCCCCGCCCGCCCGCGCGCGCCCCGTGGGCCTACCTCAAGGTCGCCGAGGGCTGCGACCGGCGCTGCGGCTTCTGCGCCATCCCGAGCTTCCGGGGCGACCAGCGGAGCCGAGCGGCCGAGGAGGTGCTGGCCGAGGCCCGCGACCTCGTCGCCGGCGGCGTGCGCGAGCTCGTGCTCGTGGCCCAGGACCTCGCAAGCTGGGGCCACGACCGGCGCCGCGCGGGCCGCGGCGAGGCGCTCGAGGTCCTCGACGAGGGCGGGACCCAGCCGCTGGTCGATCTCACCCGGCGCCTCGCCGGCGAGGTCGAGCGCCTACGCCTGCTCTACCTGTACCCGAGCGGCCTGACCGAGGGGCTGATCGAGGCGGTGCTCGCGACGGGCGTGCCCTACTTCGACCTCTCTCTCCAGCACGCCTCGCGGCCCCTGCTACGCCGGATGCGCCGGTGGGGCGACGGCGAGCGGTTCTTGGAGCGCATCGCGGCGATACGGCGCGCCGAGCCCGACGCCGCCTTCCGCTCGTCGTTCATCCTCGGCTACCCCGGCGAGACCGAGGACGACCACGCGGCGCTGCTGGACTTCCTCGAGGCCGCCCAGCTCGACTGGGCGGGCTTCTTCACCTTCTCCGACGAGCCGGGCACCCCGGCCCACGCCCAGGAGGGGCGCGTGGCGAGAGAGCTCGCCCTCGAGCGGCTGCGCGAGGCCAGCGAGCTCCAAGACGCGATCACCGCGCGCAAGCGTGACGCGCTGGTCGGGACCCGCCAGAGGGTCCTCCTCGACGCGCCGGGCGTGGGGCGCACGGTGCGCGAGTGCCCCGAGATCGACGGCGTCGTCCACGTGAAGGGGGCCCGTAGCGTGGGGGACGTGGTGGAGTGCACGATCGTGGCGAGCCGGGGCACGGACCTCGAGGCGGTGCTCGGGTGAGCACCCCGGAGAAGCGCTTCGGGCCGACCGCCCTCTTGACCCCCGCCAACCTCATGACGGGCTTCCGACTGGTCATCGCGCCGGTCTTCATCTGGCTGCTCCTCGAGCACCGCGTCTCGTGGTGGACGGTCGCGGTGGGGCTCGCCGTGGCGGCGTCGGACTACTTCGACGGGATCGTCGCGCGCCGGCACGGCACGACGACCTCGGGCGCCTTCCTCGACCCGCTGGCCGACAAGGTCGTGGTGATCGGCGGGCTGTGGGCGTGCGTGCTGTCGCGGCCCCAACCCGTCACCTTCTTCATCGCGCCGGCGATCCTCATCACCCTGCGCGAGATCTGGATGAGCGTCTACCGCTCGCACGCCGCGCGCCGCGGGCTCTCGGTCCCGGCGAGCCGCCTGGCCAAGTGGAAGACGTTCGCCCAGGACTGGGCGATCGGCTTCACGGTGCTGCCCTTCACGGCCGGCCGTCCGGTCTTCGCCGACGTCACGATCTGGGTCGCGGTCGCCCTCACGCTCTACACGGGCTGGCAGTACTACGCCGACGGCAAGAAGGTGCTCGCCCGTGCGCGTTGAGGTCGTCGCGGTCGGCACCGAGCTGCTGCTCGGCCAGATCGCCGACACGAACGCCCAGTGGCTCGGCGAGCACCTGGCGGCGAACGGGCTCTCCAGCCACTTCCACCAGCACGTCGGCGACAACCACGACCGCATCGTCCTCGCCCTGCGCACGGCCCTCGCGCGCGCCGACGCCGTCATCGTCTGCGGCGGGCTCGGGCCGACCCAGGACGACATCACCCGTGAGGCGATGGCCTCGGTGATGAACGTCCCGCTCGAGCGCGACGAGAGCCTCGTCGGAGTGATGCAGGAGTTCTTCACCCGACGGGGCCGGGCGATGCCCGAGAACAACCTGCGCCAGGCCGACGTCCCGCGCGGGGCGACGGTCATCGCCCAGACCCGGGGCACCGCGCCCGGGCTCGTCTGCCCGGTGGGTCAGAAGGTCGCCTACCTCCTGCCCGGCGTGCCCGACGAGATGGCCGACATGTTCGAGCGCGCGGTCCTGCCCGACCTGCTCGAGCGCCAGCGGGCCGCTGGCGAGACGGCGGTGATCGCGAGCCGCGTGCTGCGCACGTGGGGCTCGAGCGAGTCGGCCCTCGCCGAGGCCCTCGCCGAGCGCTTCGAGGCCCTCGAGGCCGACGGCCGGGTCACCATCGCCTTCCTGGCATCGGGGATCGAGGGGATCAAGGTCCGCCTCACCGCCCGCGGCGCCGACGGCGCCGCGGCGGGGGCCCTCCTCGACGCGGAGGAGGCCCGGGTGCGCGCGGTGATCGCCGAGCGGCTCGGGGACATCGTCTTCGGCGTCGACGAGGAGTCGATGGAGGTCGCGGTGGCGACGCGCCTGCGCGCGGCCGGCCTCACCCTCGCCGTCGCCGAGTCGCTGACCGGAGGGCTGATCGCCAGCCGACTGGTGAGCGTGGCCGGCGCCTCGCACTGGTTCGTCGGCGGCGTCGTGAGCTACGCGAGCCGCGTGAAGTTCGACCTGCTCGGGGTGCCCGAGGGGCCCGTGGTCTCCGCCGAGTCCGCCGGCGCGATGGCGCGCGGGGTCGCCGGCGCGCTCGGGAGCGAGGTGGGCCTCGCCGTCACCGGCGTCGCGGGCCCCGAGCCCCAAGACGGCGAGGCGCCCGGGACGGTCTTCGTCGGCCTCCACCTCGACGGCGCGGTCACCACGACCCGGCTCCAGCTGGTCGGGGACCGGACCCGCGTGCGCAACTACACGACCATCAGTGCGCTTGACGTGCTTCGCCGCGCCCTCGACCGCCGCGCCGCGGCCGGTAACGTCGTCGCGTGACCGACGGGTCGGCCCTCACCCCCGACGTCGAGCCCCGTGAGGCCGGGTTCGACCCGACGCGGCTCGACGCGATCGACGAGGCGTTCGACCCTTACGTCGAGGACGGGCGGCTCGCGGGGTGGCTCGTCACCGTGGCGCGCGAGGGCCGGCTCGTCTACGCGTCGGGCTCCGGGTACGCCGACCGGGAGCGGGAGCGGCCGGTCGGACCCGGGACGATCTGGCGCATCTACTCGATGACCAAGCCCGTCGTGGCCCTCGCCGCCCTCGCTCTCATGGAGGAGGGCCACTTCGCCCTCGACGACGAGGTGAGCCGGTGGATCCCCTCCTTCGCCGAGCCCCGGGTCTTCGTCGGCGGCACGCCCGAGGCGCCCGA
>JAKAEP010000041.1 GCA_021818265.1 Actinomycetes bacterium | reverse complement strand
CTACCACGGCGCCGGGTGCAACTTCTGCGCCAACACCGGCTACAAGGACCGCATCGGCGTCTACGAGCTGCTCACCATGACCTCGGAGATCCGCCGGCTGGTCGTGGGCTGGGCGACCCAGGAGGAGCTGCGCAACATGGCCGTCAAGCAGGGCATGAGCACGCTCAAGCAAGAGGCCATACGGCTCGTGGAGAACGACATCACGTCGATCGCGGAGGTGATCCGGGGGATGTACACGCTATGAGCCCACTGAAGAGATCCGCGAAGGGCCCCGAGGCCGCGGCGCCCGCGCCCACGGCCCCCAAGGCCCCCAAGGCGAAGAGGGCCCCCAAGGCCCGCGCGAGGGCCGACAAGGTCCAGGACTTCGCCTTCAAGGCGCTCGACCAGGACGGCAAGACCGTCTCGGGCACCGAGAAGGCGCTCTCGACCGGGGCGGCCCACGTGGCCCTCATCCAGCGCGGCCTCCAGCCCCTCGAGGTCAAGCCCAAGAAGAGCATCCTCGCCTTCGAGATCACCCAGAAGAAGGTGCCGCGCAAGGACCTCACCAACTTCACCCGCCAGCTGGCCGTCTTCATGCGCGCCGGCGTGCCGATCATGGAGGCCCTCGAGGTCATCACCGAAGAGACCCAGAACAAGATGCTGCGCGGGGTCTTGGAGGACATGACCGAGCGCCTGCGCGCCGGGGACACCTTCGCCGCCGCGGCCTCCACCCACCCCGAGGCCTTCCCCAACTTCTACGTGGGGATCCTCGAGTCGGCCGAGCTCACCGGGAACCTCGACAACGTGCTGAACCAGCTGGCCGACTACATCGACCGCGACGAGAAGGCCCGCTCCAAGGTCACCTCGGCCCTGATCTACCCGTCGGTGGTGGCGGTGATGTCGGTCGTGGTGGTGGTCGTGCTCGCGGTCTTCGTGATGCCGCGCTTCGAGGTCTTCTTCAAGAGCCTCAACGCGAAGCTGCCCCTCGTGACGGTGATGCTGCTCGACACGACCTCCTTCGTCGGCCACAACTGGTACTTCGAGGCCGCCGTCGTCATCATCCTCGTGGGCGGGTTCATCGCCATGCGCCGCACCGTGAAGGGCCGGGCGACCCTCGACAAGGTCCTGCTCAAGCTGCCCGTCCTGGGCGACCTGTCCGAGACGGCCATCGTCGAGCGGGTCTGCCGGGTGCTCTCCTCCATGCTGCGCGCGGGCGTCGACCTGCCCCGCTCGATGGCGGTGACCGCCGACTCGGCCAACAACGCGGTCTACCGCCGGGCGCTCGAGGGCGTGCGCGAGCAGATGATGCAGGGCCAGGGCATCGCCGGGCCGATCACCAACACCGAGCTCTTCCCGGCCGCGGCGCGCCAGATGTTCCGCGTGGGCGAGGAGACCGGCACGCTCGACCAGCAGCTCGAGGTCGCCGCCGCCTACTACAACCGCGAGCTCGAGACCAAGCTCGAGCGCGCGACCTCGCTGTTCGAGCCGGCGATCATCATCTTCATGGGCTTTGTCGTCGGCTTCGTCGCCGTGGCGCTCATCTCGGCCATGTACGGCGTCTACAACCAGGTGAAGGTGCAGTAGTGGTGCGGCGGGGCGGGTGTCGGGCCGCTCGTCGGCACGGGGGACGGCCCTCCCTCGTCGCGCGCCCCGCGCCCCGCACCCCGTGGTCGCGTCGCAGCGAGGGGGGCTTCACACTGGTGGAACTCCTTGTCGTCATGACCGTGATGCCCATCGTCGTGGGCGCCCTCGCATTCGGTCTCGTCATGGTCTTCTCGCTCCAGCACGGCGTGAGCTCGCGGATTGCCGACGCGGGCGACGCCCAGGTGACCTCGTCGACCTTCCTCAAGGACGTCCAGAGCGCCCAGATGATCACCGAGCAGCCGAGCATCGCCTGCGGCACGGGCCTGACGTACACCAGCACGCCCCTCCAGCTGCTCGGCCTCGAGTGGGCCGGCAGCGCCGGTAGCTACCTCGTGACGGTGTCGTACCTCACCGAGCCGAACCCCGGGCTCTCCTCCTACTCGCTCATCCGTCAGATGTGCACCCAGGGGAACACCGCCACCCCCAGTGACGTGACCACCGTGGCGACCGACCTCTCCGCCTCGGGCGCCAACGCTCTGCCCTATATCGAGTGTGCGTCGAATCCGGTCGACTCGAACTGCTCGCCCACCTTCTACGAATCGCAGTGGATGAGCACCGGGGACGTCCAGTACGTGCTTCTGAGCGCCCAAGAGCACGCCCTCTTGCCCGCCCCGAATCAGTCGACCCCCTTCACACTGACACTGGCGGCCGCTCCTCGGCTCCACGTCGAAGCCAGTCTCCCGCCCGGTGGCGGTGGGTCGTCGCCCATCACCGTGCTGGGCACCTCCTGCACGACGCCACCCTTCACCATCACCAACAACGTCACCGTGTCGATCAACGTTGGCGGAGGGACGGGCAACGGGGCGCTCGGTCTGAGCGCCAAGTGCCCAGCCGTCGTCGTCGACAATGGCGGCGTCCTCGACGCGAAGGCGATCCTGACCGAGAATCCCAACCTCAACTCCGTGTATGAGTCACCGTCGGGGGCAACGTACCCGATACCCGAGTACTACGCGCCGAACATCGCCGATCCCTACAGCAGTCTGACACCGCCGACCACCACGGCGTCGGGCCTCACGGCCGGCACCTGCAAGTTCGCCACCGGGGTATGGACCTGCAGCGCCGGCTACTACGCCCAGGATCCGGGGACTACGTACAACTTCGGGAACGGCCAAACGGTCGACTTCACGACGACCAACTGCGTCTCGGGGCCGGGCGGGTGCCGCTTCTTGTTCGAGAACGGCCTCAACCTGCCCAGTGCCGTCACCGTCAACTTCGCGACGGGGGTCTACGTCTACTGGGACAACTCGGGGGACTTCCCGGGGTGTGGCACTCCGAACCCCGAGGGCACAGCACTGTCCGGCCAGCCCAACGACTCGATCAACGGCACGAGCGGCGTCCTCTTCTACATCGCGTGTGGGTCGGTCGACTTCCAACCGGGCATCACGATCAACATGGCGGGGCTACCGGTCTATAAGGGGGTCGCCCTCTGGGACGCCGATACCCAGAACCCCCTTGTCATCGGGAACAACTCCACCGGCGGTGGCGCCTCCGCGGGTTACGGGGGCATCTACGTACCGAACCAGGCGATCAACGTCAACAACGACGCGGGCGGCGTGCTGACCGTCTCGTTCCTCGTGGCTCAGTCGATCACCTTCAAGCAGAACCTCACGATCAACATCACCTCGCCGTGACCGCCGCTCCTCGCCCCCGGCGCTCCGAACGTCGCGACGACGCGGGTGACACCCTGGTCGAGCTCCTCATCGCCCTGCTCATCATCAGCATCTCCGTCGTCGCCCTGCTCGCGGCCTTCTCCACCTCCATATCGGCATCCGCGCAGTACCGGAACATCGCCGTCACCGACTCAATCGTTCGCACGGTGTCCGAACAGGTCATCGCCCAGTTCCAGCAGGGCAACGCCTACATCGCCTGTCCCAACGCGACGCCCGACAACTACGTGACCGGGTACGGCGGGACGGCTCCCCTCGCGAGCGACCTCGCCATCCCCGCGCCCTACACCAGTGCGGGCTACACGGCCGCCCTCACGGCCGTGGGCTACTGGACCGGCAACAACTTCGACGGCACGACCGGAACCTGCACCCCCGGTTCGACGGTGCCCGAACAGCTGACGATCACCCTTGTGGGTCCGAGCGGGGCGAGCGAGTCTCTGAACTTCATCGTCGAGGGGTCGGGCCAGATCTTCTCGGTCGCGCCGAACACGCTCGACCCCCCCACCAACGTCGTTCTCACGACGCCCACCTCCGACTCCGGGGGGCTCACCGTCTCGTTCACGGCTCCGGCCAACGCGCCGGCGGACTCCTCGACCTTCACCCAGTACTACACCGTCGTCGCGTGCGTCAACGCCGCGATGTCCCAGGGCTGCACTCCCCCCACGACGACGTTCCAGTCGGGGCAGGAGATCACGGGGCTCGCTCCCGGAACGCCCTACTGGGTGAGCGTCGTCGCCAACGCCTCACCGGGCTACCTGTCGAGCCCCCCGACGACGGCGGGCCCCCAGAACTCCAGCGGAACGGCACTCGTGCCCGTGGTCACGTCGGTCACCCCGTCGACGTCGACGGCCGGGGCGCTCGTGGTCACCTTCACCCCCCCGTCGAACGCCCCCGGCGGCGAGACCTACACCGCGAACGCCTGCACCGACTCGGGGATGTCCCAAGGCTGCGTCGCGGCAGCGGGTTTCACGAGCGGGTCCCCGATAACCGGCCTGGCCCCGGGCACCGCGTACTACGTCGTGGTCGCCGCGAACCCCAACGGCAGCTACCCGGGCGCCTCGTCGCAGCCCTACTCACCACCGGTCGCCTCGACGGTTCAGCTCGCGGCCCCCTCCATCAGCAGCGTCACGTCCTCGACCATCCAGTCGGGCGCGCTCGTCGTCGACTACTCGCCGAGTGCCAACGCGCCCTCGGGCCAGACCTACACGGTGAGGGGCTGCACCGACTCGGCCATGACCCAAGGGTGCGTCTCGCAGTCCGACTACGCGAACGGCTCCCAGTTCACCGGCTTGGCCTCGGGAACGTCGTACTACGTGACGGTGACCGCCGATGCCTCGAGCGGGTACCTCGCGGCCACCTCGCCCGCCACCACGACGCCCACGTTGGCGTCGATACAGCTCACGCCGCCCACCATCAAGAAGGTGACGGGTGAGACCAGAGCCCTCAAGGTCAGTGTGACCGGGAGTTCGAACGCCCCCAAGACCGAGACGTACACCGCGACCGCCTGTACCTCGCCCTCCATGACGACGGGCTGTGTGAGCGCGAACGTGACTACCAGCGCCGGCTCCTTCACCGTCACCATCTCGGGTCTCACCTCGGGGGTGACCTACTACGTCACCGTCACCGCGGACGCGGCGGCGGGGTACCTGGCGTCGAATCCCTCCGCCCAGGCGACCGGGGTGCCGAACTGATGTCGACCCACGTGCCACCGGCCACGCCCTCGCCACGTCCCGGGGACGAGGGCGGCGCGTCCCTCGTGCTGGCCGTGGTGTTCTTGTTCGTCGTGAGCCTCGTGCTCGTGGGGCTCGTCCGATGGGCGGGCTCGGACATCACGAACAGCTCGCACTTCGTCCTCGCCCAGTCGGTCACCTCGGAAGCCAACAGTGGGACGAACCTGGCGGTCCAGTACGTCCGCTACAACTTCATCGACGACAGCCTCGACGGGGCGACCCCCGCGCCGTGCTGGGACCCGCCCGGAACCCCGTCGGTGACCGACCTGAACGACCCCAACGGGACCCACGCGGTCGCGTCGTGGTGCATGACGCGCTGGTACCCGAACGCCTCGCCCTCGGTGCCCGGCGACTCCCTTCGGATCGTGACGATCTCGACGTGCCCCGCCGCGGAGACCGCGACCGCCTGCGCCGGCCAGCCCCTCCTCCAGGCCATCGTCTCGATCGACGACGGTAGCGGCGCGTGCTACCCGGTGGCGAACGCCTCGAGCACGCCCAACACCTGCGGCCAGTCGCTCACGATCGCGCACTGGCAGTTCGGGCCGACACCGCCCTCGGTCACTTCCGTGGCAACGGGATCCTTCACGTGCGCGAGCGGGACGCCGGTGCTGGTGGGCGGAACCGACCTCTCCCTCGCCACACACGTGGACTTCGTGGTGTCGAGCACCGCCAACACGACGGACCCGGTCATGGCCCCCGCTGGGAGCCAGACGGTCGTGAGCGACAGCACGATCCAGGCGTGCGCACCGAGTTCGCTCGCGTCGTACTCCCTCTACGTGATCGTGTCGACGCCGATGGGTACGAGCTCGATCGGGCCCTCGTCACTGTGGTCGGGCGGCTGACGAGCTCCTAATCGCGGTGGGAGCGACCGTGGTCACCCACGGTGTGGACAGCCGCGCCGGCCACCGGAGTCTGCGACAAGGGCGTTCGGTTCGCGCCCGGGTCTGCCCCGAGTCCGGCCAACCCCTAGGCCTTCCTGTCCACGGGTTGAGGTTGCACCCTCGACGCGATAGAGGGTCCGGTGGTGGACTCTGTGGTTCCTACCAAGAATCCAAGGAGACCACCACCGTGACCCCCGACGACGTTATCTACCAGCGCCGCCTCGCCCTGCTTGCCGAGGCGCAGCGGTGCGCCAACGTGACCGAGGCCTGTCGGCGCTTCGGGATCAGCCGCACCCGCTACTACGAGTGGCGGCGGCGCGCCGAGCACTACGGCCTCGAGGCGCTGCGCCCCAAGGGGCGCCGCCGTCCCCAGATGCCCGGGGCGACCCCGACCCACGTCCTCGAAGAGCTCCTCACCCTGGCCGTGACCCGGCCCACCCTGGGGTGTCGCCAGCTGAGCGACGCGCTCTTCGAGCGGGGGCTGGTCCTCGCCAAGTCGACCGTCCAGAAGCTCCTCGTCGCCCACGGCCTGGGCACGAGGCGCCAGCGCCTCGCCCGGGCGGGCGCGATCGCCCAGCTCACCACCGGCCTCGTGACTGAGGCGAGCCGCGAGGAGGGCCCGTTCGGCTTCTGCCACTACAGCCCCGGCCCGGGCCACCTGGTCAGCGTCGACGGCTTCTACATCGGCCACCTCAAGGGCGTCGGCAAGGTCTACCAGCTGAGCGCCGTCGACGTCGCCAGCCGCTTCGCGTTTGTCTGGATCATCGCCGGGACTCCCAACGCGGCTCGGGCCGTCTCGTTCCTCACCCGGGTCCAGCGCCACTGGCGCCGCCACGGGGCGCGCGTGAGGGCCGTGCTCAGCGACAACGGGCCCGAGTGGGTCTCGAACGACTTCCGCGGGGTGCTCGCCGCCCAGGGAATCGACCACGTGCGCATCCCCTCGCGCTCGCCCAACCACAACGCCGTCGTCGAGCGCTTCCACCAGACGATCCTCAACGAGTGCTGGCGCCCGGCCTTCCACCGGCGCAGCTTCCACTCGGTCCGAGAGCTCCAGGCCGAGGCCGACGCCTGGCTCCTCACCTACAACTTCCGACGCAAGAACCACGGCGACTACATGCGCGGGCGGACTCCCGGTGACATCATGGGCCGACGCTGGACGAGGCAGGCCGCGTGAACCCCTTCCACAGAGCACCACTGTCACCTCGACCTATGGACAGGAAGCCCTAGGCCCGCCCCGGCGACTCCTCCGACCCCACCCCGGGAGTTCGGTGGGCGCTGAAGAACCCCTCCACGTAGTTCCGAGGGCCCGCGCTGGACGACCCACCACCACGCGAGGCCAGATTGCACGGCATCCCGGAGGAGCTGCCCGAGACACGGTCCGAGAGCCGTCGCGAGGCTCCTCGTGCAGCGCCAGTCCCCAGCACCAGGAGTCTCGTGCGGCGTCGTGCGGGCTGTCGGCTCGCCCCCACCGGACAGCACGGGTTCGCCAACTGTCTCCCGCTCGCACTCTCGCTCGGACCTCTCGCTCCGCCCCAGCGGCAAGGGACCCGTGACCTCGCGCCCGCCCGTCTCGCTTCCGGCGTACCGCTGCCCGGGGTGAGCCGCGGCGGTGCGCGCGGCTAGATCACCCCGCGGCAGTAGCCGGCGCCGAGGAGGAAGTGGCGAAGCGCCGGCACGTAGGAGCCCTTGGTGACGAATACAGCCTCATGGTAGGCAGCGTCGCCGAGGAGCCCGCGGCGCTCGAGGGTCGTGACCTCGGCCCAGGCGCGCGCGCCCGACCCGAGCGTGCAGGACTGGGCGACGAACGCGGCGAGCACCCCGAAGAGCGATCCCCGGTTCCCGGGCGCCTCGGCCTGGCGCAGGGCCGTCCGCAGCGAGGCGAGCCACGCGCGCGCCGGGCCCGGGTAGCGCGAGGTCACGTCGACCAGGCGCGCGCCGCGCAGCTGGTAGAGGGCGAGCGGCGACGGGGTGCAGGCGTAGCAGCCGAACCGGTAGGGGAACCGCCCGTCCCCGCTCTTGATCACGAGGTGGCCCTCCGTGAGGGCGGGGGCGAGCCCCCCGTTCGGGTCGTAGCGGATGGCCGGGCTCACCGAGCGGATGTTCGCGTCGAGCGCGAGGGCGTAGCCCGCGCGTGTGGGCGCGTAGAGCGCGCTCTCGAAGCAGCAGTGGGCCCCGCCCGAGTAGGCGCCGAGGAGGACGGCCGGGCGCGACCCGTCGGCGAGGGCGCAGAGCTGGACGACCGCCGAGCCCGAGAAGCCCTGAGGCGGTGCCAGGGCGGACGAGGTCGCCCCGTCGCTCACCCGCAGCACCCCGGGGAAGGGCAGGCCCACCCCCGGGGTGGGCACGGTGGTCGCGGTCGTGGTCGTCACGCGGTAGGTGACGCGGGCCCGCCCGAGCGAGGTCGACACCGTCACGGTCGTCCCGGCCCGGGGCGCCGTCGTCGGGAGGCTCGCGCAGCGGTAGGCGGCCGGGGCCGCGGCGACGGCCGGGGCCGCGATCGGCACCGCGAGGCCCAGGGCGCCCGCGAGGACGCCGAGCGCGGCCAGGGCGACCCGTACGGCCGCGCGACGCGTGACTCGGGGATGGGACATGGCTCCTCCTGCGACGGACACCCTCACCTGTCCGGTGGGCCCCCCTTCTTACGCCATCGGGGGCCGGCGCGCTGGCCCGGCGGCGACACCGGGTCCGCGAGCCCGGGTCTCAGCGGGGCAGCGTCGCGAGGTCGCCCGTGGCCGGGCAGGCCCCGCACGCCCCGCGCGCGGACGCCGTCGGGGATGAGCCGTCGCTGAAGAAGGGCAGCAGGAGGTCGTCCATCTTGTACAGGCCGGGGGCGAGGCCCACCAGCCTCTCCGCGGCGAAGATCGCGCCGTTGCCGAACGCCTCGCGCGAGAGCGACTCGTGACGGATCCGCACGGTCTGCTGGGGGAAGCCGAAGAGGACCTCGTGGACCCCGACGATGCCCCCGGCGCGAATGGACTTGACCGTGCGGGGATCCACCTCGAGGCCCTCGGCGATCACGCGGGCCGTGCCCGAGACGCCCTCTTTGGACTTGAAGTGCTCCTCGACGATCTCCACGTCGACGTTCGGCGCGATCCGCCGGAGGGTCTGAGCGGCGAGGATGAGGAAGTTGATCCCGACGGTGATGTTCGGCGACCACAGGACGGCCGTCTCCTCGCCCAACTCGCCCAGCAGCTCGACCCTGTCGGCGGGGTAGTGCGAGATCGCCGTCACGATCGCGATGCCGCGCCGCGCCGCGGCCTCGCCGTAGTAGTCGATCCCGTCCTGGGACGAGAAGTCGACGATGACGTCGACGGGCATCGCGTCGAGGAGCTCGTCGACCGGGAACGCGTCCCGGGGGAAGACCCGCGCGTCCGCCGAGGCGTCGACGCCCAGGAACTCCGCGACCGAGCGCAGCTCGAGCTTGTCACTGCGGCGCACCACCCACTCGAGGCTGAGCCCCGGGTGGGTGAGGACGGCCGACGCCACCGCCGTGCCGGTCCTGCCAAAGCCGATGAGTCCGATCCTCATGTGTCACCTCCCACTCGGGAATCGGGGGAACCGATGTCACCCCACGCCCTCGTCCCCACCGGCCGCCGGTGACCGCGCACGGGTGCTCGGCGTTCGCCACCCCCGGCACCGCCCCGCACGTTCGTGTCCGCGGGGCCCTCGCTCTGACGACTCGCCCGCCTCGAGGGGCGCGTCCGCTGGGGGCAGTCTTGACCGCCCGCGCCGGGGGGGTCAACTGGGAGTTCCCTGTGAGTGTCGGTGGGTCGCGGCTCAGCCCCACGAGAGTCCCTGGTGAAGGGCGCCGTGACGGACCGGGGCCGGCGGTGGCGGGGACCGGTCCGGGGCTCGTGGTCGGGCCCCGCGACGCCCGATCGGGCCCGGCTCGCGCGGTGCGCGCCGAGCCGTGGCGGGCCGGCGCCGGCGACCTATCCTCGGCGCCATGGCCGACGGACCGCGCATCCCCTACCCCGACCTCGCGTCCCTACCCGAGGAGGTCATGGCCGAACTGCGCCGCTGCGCCGCCGAGGGCACGCCGCGACCGGAGAGCTCGGCGGTGCGCGCCCACTCCCCCGCGGCGTTCTGGTCCTTCGCCCACGCCTGGGAGGCGCTCTTTCGCCAGGGCGTGGTCGAGCACGAGCTGAAGGAGCTCTGCCGGCTCTATGTGTCGCGCTCGGTCAACTGCGCCTACTGCGGCAACCAGCGCTCCGAGCGGGCCCGCGCCGGCGGGCTCGACGAGCACCTCGTCGACGACCTGGTGAACTTCGAGACGAGCGCCGACTACGACGAGCGCCAGCGCGCC
>JAKAEP010000040.1 GCA_021818265.1 Actinomycetes bacterium | reverse complement strand
GGCACCCGGGTGCTGGTCCTGCTCGGCAACCAGGTCGAGCTGTGGGAGGTCACCCTCGCCGTGATGCGCCTGGGGGCCGTCATCATCCCGGCCACCACGATGCTCACCGCCGACGACCTCGCCGACCGCATCGCGCGCGCCGGGGCGGGCGCCGTCGTGGCGCGCGCCGACGTCGCCCCGCGCGTGCCGGGCACCGGGGAGGGCCTCGTGCGCGTCGCGGTGGGCGGCGCCCTCGAGGGGTGGCTCGACTACGAGGCGGGCCGGTCGCACCCCGATCTCTACGAACCCGACGGGCCCACCCCCGCCGGCGACCCGCTGCTGCTGTACTTCACCTCGGGAACGACGGCCCGGCCCAAGATGGTCGAGCACTCCCAGGTGAGCTACCCGATCGGCCACCTGTCGACGATGTACTGGATCGGCTTGCGCGAGGGCGACGTGCACCTCAACCTCTCCTCGCCGGGCTGGGCGAAGCACGCCTGGAGCTGCGTCTTCGCCCCGTGGATCGCCGGGGCGACGACCGTCGTCTTCAACTACGCGCGCTTCGACGCGGCGGCCCTGCTCGACGTGCTCGTGCGCGAGGGGGTGACCACCTTCTGCGCCCCGCCCACGGTGTGGCGGATGCTGGTGCTCGAGGACCTCGGGCGCTGGACGACCTCGGTGCGCGAGCTGGTCTCGGCGGGTGAGCCCCTCAACCCCGAGGTGATCGAGGCGGTGCGGCGGGCCTGGGGGCTGACGGTGCGCGACGGCTACGGCCAGACCGAGACCACCCTGCAGATCGTGAACTCCCCGGGCCAGGTCGTGAAGGTCGGCTCGATGGGCCGGCCGGCGCCGGGCTTCGTGATCGACCTGGTCGATCCGGTGACCGGGGAGCTCACCGACGACGGCGAGGTCTGCGTGCGGCTGGGCGAGGCCCGTCCGGTCGGGCTCATGACCGCCTACCACGCCGACCTCGGCCCCAACGACGACCTCAACGAGCGGGCCACGGCCGGGGGCCGCTACCACACGGGCGACATCGCCCACCGCGACGAGGACGGCTACCTCACCTACGTCGGGCGCGCCGACGACGTCTTCAAGTCGAGCGACTACCGCATCAGCCCCTTCGAGCTCGAGAGCGTGCTCATCGAGCACCCGGCCGTCGCCGAGGCCGCGGTGGTGCCGGCGCCCGACCCCGTGCGCCTCTCGGTGCCCAAGGCCTACGTGTCCCTGGCGCCGGGCTACGAGGCGGGCCCCGAGCTGGCCGCCGAGATCCTGGCGTACTCGCGCGAGCGGCTCGCCCCCTACAAGCGGGTGCGGCGCCTCGAGTTCCGGGCACTGCCCAAGACGATCAGCGGCAAGATCCGCCGGGTGGAGCTGCGCGCCGAGGAGGAGGCGCGCGGGGACGCCGTCGCGCCCGGGGAGTACCGCGAGGGGGGCGCCGAGCGCTAGCGGCGCGCGTTCTCGCGCAGGAAGGCCGTCACCGAGTCGAGGTGCTGGGCCATCGCCTCCTGGGCGCCGCGGCCGTCGCGGTTGCGCAGGGCCTCGTAGATGGCGACGTGCTGGAGGTACGAGCGGTGGCGCCTCTCGGGCGTGTCCCCGCGGCGCTTCATCGACCCCCACAGGTCGCCCTGGCGCGCCGCCTCGATCAGGCCGTACATCTTGAGCAGCAGGGGGTTGTGGGTCGCCTCCATGAGACTCCGGTGGAAGGCCAGGTCGCAGGTCTCGAACTCGTCGTAGTCGCTCGTGTGCGCACAGGACTCCACGGTGCGCGCCACCTCCTCGAAGTCCGACTCGGTGGCCTCGAGCACCGCGACATACATCGCCATCGGCTCGAAGGCCTGGCGGGCGGCCATCACGTCGAACGGGCCGATCTCGTGGAGCATGGCCAGCGCGCTGGGCGCGTCGCCGTCGAGGGCGACGATGCCCGAGAGCGGGTCGCAGCGCAAGAACGTCCCCCGGCCGACCTCGCGCGAGACGATGTCCTCGGACTCGAGCAGGGCGAGGGCGCTGCGCACGGCCGAGCGCGTGACCCCGAGGGACTCCGAGAGCGTTCGTTCGGTGGCGAGCTGGGCGCCGGCCTGGAGGGACTGGCGCACGGCGTCTTTCAAGACGTGCTCGGCGACGTCGCGGATCTGGTCCCTGGAGAGTGTGCGCACGGCCCTCCTCGTCGCTCGTTGACGACCAATAGTACCAATCACGGGGCCCGAGGGCCGGCGTCTCGACCCTCGTCCGGTGAGGACGGGGTCGCCCGCCCTCTCTCAGGATTCGCAGTATTTGCAAAGGTCCATCCGTGCCGACCGACGGGACTGTCCGAGGGGGACGTGACGTGGATCACCTGAGAATCGTCGGACCCGTCGTTGACACGGAACCCTACCGTAAGTAGATTCTCCGCACCGGTCCATACCAATACGACCGATTAGGCCAATTCTGAGGGGGTTTCGCCGTGCGCCTGGCTTCGATCCGGACCGACCGGGGGCTGCGCCTCCACGTGAAGGGGACCACGGGCTACGTGGACCTCGCCGACGCGTCGGGCGACGAGCGCCTCGCGACGCTCACCGGGATGCTGGCCGAGGGTGACGGCGGCCTCGCCGCGGCCCGGCGGGCCAGCGAGCTCGAAGGCGTCGCGGTCGAGCGGCACCACTTCGGCCCGGCGACCCCGGACACGCCGCGGATCCTGTGCCTCGGGGTCAACTACGCCGAGCACGCCATCGAGGGCGGCCGCGACGTGCCCAAGTGGCCCGAGTCGTTCGTGCGCGGCACGGGCAGCGTCATCGGGCCCTACGACGACCTCGTCGCCCCGGCCCTGACCGAGCGTCTCGACTACGAGGCCGAGGTCGCCGTCGTGATCGGCAGGGGCGGCCGCTACATCCGCGCGACGGACGCCTTCGACGCCATCCTCGGCTACGCGGCCATGAACGACGGCTCGGCCCGGGAGTGGCAGCGCAAGGCGACCCAGTGGACGCCGGGCAAGAACTTCGAGGGCACCATGCCCATCGGCCCCGAGATCGTCACCGTCGACGAGGTCGACATCACCGACGTGGGGATCCGCTCGATCCTGAACGGCGAGGTGATGCAGGACGCACGCACCTCGATGATGATCGTGAGCGTCGCGCGCGCCGTGGAGTACTTCTCCGGCTTCACGACGCTGCGCCCGGGCGACGTCATCGCCACCGGAACCCCCGGAGGCGTCGGCTTCGCCCGCACGCCGCCGGTCTGGCTCAAGCCCGGCGACGTCATCGAGGTCGAGGTCGAGGGTGTCGGCACCATCTCCAACAAGGTGGTGGCCGAGGAGGGCGCGCCGGCCGACTGGCCGTGGCGCCCGCTGGAAGTGGACACGACCAACTTCTAGCGACGAGTTCTGCACACAGCAGGGATACCAATCACTCAAGGGGGGATGATGGGGTTCACAGACAGAGCGCGGCGGGACGGTCCCGTGGCGCGAGGCAAGAGGCGGTTGGCGCTGGTCGCCTCCGTGCTGGCACTGACCACGTCGGTGGTCGCGCTGCCGGCCATGGGGGGCTCGGCGGGCGCGACGTCGTTCAAGGGGTCGATCACGATCGCGACGGTGGCGCCCTTCACCGGCGCGGACGCGGCACTGGGCCCGAAGTACCAGGCGGCGTGCCTCGGGGCGACCCAGGCGATCAACGCGTCGGGCGGCATCCTGGGCCAGAAGGTCAACTGCAAGGTCGTCGACACCCGCGGCGACCCCGCCGACGCCGTGCCGGCGGTGCGTCAGATGTACGCCACGACGTCCAACCTGGCCCTCGTCATCGGCTGCACGTCGGACGAGGCCGCGACGGTGGTGCCCATCTTCGGCGCCCACAAGACGGTCTCGTTCTGCATGACCGGCCAGAGCGAGTTCGACGCCGTGCACTTCCCGTACTTCTTCCGGCTGGTGCCGCCGGACGCGTCCGACTCGGTCGCCATGACCCAGATCGCGAAGCGCCACGGCTACAAGAAGATCGCGCTGGCGTTCGGTAACGACGCCGGGAGCCAGACGTTCGTCCAGCCGGCACTCGCGGCCATCAAGCGCGCGGGCATGACGGTGGTCTCGAACCAGACGCTCGACATGTCGGCGACGACCTTCCAGACCGAGGCCCAGGCCATCGTCTCGGCCCACCCCGACGCCATCATGATGGAGGCGCTCGGAGCGGCCGGCGTGGCGCTGCTCAGCGAGATCTACCAGCTCAACGGGAACAAAATGATCCCGACGATCGGCACCTCGGCCATGATTGACCCGGTCTTCTTCAGCGGGGTCACCTCGGGTCCGATCGGTGTGCAGAACTTCATCAGCAACTTCGACGCCGACAACCCGACGGTCGCCGTGGGCGGTCCGGCCTACCCGCTCTACAAGAAGCTGATCCTCGCCCAGCAGGGCAAGGTCCCCGGCGTGCCCAGCTTCCAGGGCCTGTTGAGCGCTAACGGCACGGTCCACCTCTACGACGGGATCAACCTGGCGGCGCTCGCCATGGTGATGTCGGGATCGACCCAGGGCTCGAAGTACAAGGCGGACATCTTGAAGATCGCCGCTGGCGGTCCCGGGGCCATCACGGTCTCGAGCTACGCCCAGGGCCTCAAGGCCCTCAAGGCGGGCAAGAAGATCCACTACATCGGCGTCGGCGGGTCGTACAAGTTCGACGCCTTCCAGACGGCCTTCGGTCCCTTCGAGGACGACCAGTACACGGCGAACGGCACGACGGTGATGGTCGGCTCGTCCCTCGGATACTGCAACCTGACGCTCTGCCAGGCGAAGCCGTAGTCCCTTCCCGTGCGGTGGGGCCGCGGCGACTGCCGCGGCCCCACCGTCCGTACCACCTCGTTCGAAAGGCTCCCTCGCCGTGAGCGTCTTCCTATCGTCGCTGGGCTTTGGCATCATCAGCGCGGCCGTCCTCGCGATCGCGACGGTCGGCTTCACCATGCAGTTCGCGGTCACGAACGTGCTCAACCTGGCCTACGGCTCGGTGATGATCAACAGCGCGTTCGTCACCTACTTCTTGAACATCCACGGCCACCTGAACGCCTGGGTGGCACTGATCGGTGGGGTGGCGACGGGGTCGGTCGCCTCGTACCTGCTGAACCGGTTCGTCTACACACCGTTCCAACGCCGCAACCTCGCGCCGATCACCATCGTGATCGTGGCCCTCGGGGTCGACCTGTGCGGCACCTTCGGCCTCCAGGCGATCGTCGGGGGCAGCTACTTCACCTACCGGCAGTCGCAGGGACGCGAGTGGCACTTCCTGGGCATGTACTTCTCCACCCTGCAGCTCACGATCATCGCCATCGCGCTCGGGGTCATGATCGCGGTGGCGTGGCTGCTGCGCTACACCCGATTGGGCAAGGCGATGCGGGCCACCTCGGCGAACCCCAACCTCGCGCGCAACTCAGGCGTGCGCACCCAGTCGGTGATCTCGACGACCTGGCTCATCAGTGGGGCGCTCGCCGGTCTCGCCGGGACGGTGTTCGCGATGAACACCGGGGTCTTCGAGGCGACGAGCGCCCAGCTCTACATCGTCCTGCTGCTCGCCGCGATGTTCCTCGGCGGTCCCGGCGAGCCCTACGGGGCGATGCTCGGGGCCGCGACGATCGGCATCGCCACCGAGCTCTCGGCCGCCTTCATCAACCCCCAGTACAAGATGGTGATCGCCTTTGTGATCCTGCTCGGGATGCTCACGTTCCGGCCCTACGGCCTCTTCGGCAGTGAGCGGACCGCCTGATGAGCGCCATCCTCTTCTACCTGGCGACGATCGTCGTCTACGGCGCCGTGGACGCCATGGCGTGCCTGGCGCTCAACGTGGAGTTCGGCTTCGCGGGCCTGTCGAACTTCGGGTTCATCATCTTCCAGTCGGTCGGCGCGTACGTCGCCGCGGTGCTCTCGATGGGCCCGTGGCAGAAGAGCAACGGCGGCTTCCAGCAGTACGTCCTCGGCTGGCACCTGCCCTGGCCGCTGCCCTGGGTCGGCGCGGCGATCGCCGGGGGGCTGCTCGCCCTGCCCTTCGTCTTCCTCGTCGGCAAGCGCCTGCGGGGCGACTTCGCGGCCGTGGGGCTGCTCGTCGCGGCCGTCCTGCTCAACCAGCTGGTGAACAACTTCGTGCCGCTCTTCAACGGCGCGGCCGGCGTCTCGATCGTGCCGGCGCCCTTCCAGGGGATCTGGAACCCGCAGGGCCTGGGCTACCAGTTCGCCTACGGCGGGGTGGCCGTCGTCTTGTGCGTCGCGGCGTACTACCTCCTGCGTCGGGTTACCGAGAGCCCCTACGGCCGCTCGCTGCGCGCGATGCGCGACAACGACGTGGTCGCCGACTCCCTGGGCAAGAACATCCGCCTCCAGCGGACCTCGATGATGGTCCTCGGCGGGGCGATCGCGGGCCTGTCGGGGGCGATCCTCGTCGGGTTCATCAACCTCTGGGCGCCCGGCGCCTGGGGCTACGCCGAGACGATCGTGCTCTTCGCCGCGATCATCGTGGGCGGCGCCGGCAACCACAAGGGGGCGATCCTCGGGGCGATCCTCGTGCCGCTGGGCTTCGAGGAGGTCACCCGGTTCATCCCGCCGCTGTCGAACCCCTCGCTCGTGCCGGCCCTCGAGTGGGTGGCGATCGGGCTGCTCATCATCCTCTTCCTCTGGTTCCGGCCCGACGGGATCCTCCCCGAGCGGCGCCGGATCCTCTCGGGTGCGGCGCCGGGCCCCACCCGGGCCCAGCCGCCCGTTCCCGTCCCCCTGGACGGGTCCAGCCCGGGCGGGGATCCCGACGCCCTCATCAACCTCGGGAACCTCGACACGATGGACTTCCGCGAGCTGCTCCACCTGGCGCCGGCCCCGGCCGACGCGCCGGCGGTGATCATGCGCACCGACGGGCTGACCCGCGCCTTCAACGGGGTCACCGTCGTCGAGGACGTCTCGATCGATATCCAGCGGGGCCGCCTCACGGGGCTCATCGGCCCCAACGGGGCCGGCAAGTCGACGACGCTCGCGATGCTGGCGGGCACCCTCGCCCCGACCGGCGGGCGGATCGTCTACGAGGGGAGCGACATCACCGCGGTGCCCTCGAACCGTCGCGCCACGGCCGGGATCGTGCGCACCTTCCAGCTCGCGAGCGAGTTCAAGAAGCTGACGGTCTTGGAGAACCTCGTCTCGGCCATCCCGGGCCAGTCGGGGGACTCGCTCACCGGCGCCCTGCGCGGCCGGCGCCACTGGGGCGCCGAGGACCGGGCGAACATCGAGCGGGCGGAGGAGATGCTCCACGGCTTCGGGCTCAGCCAGTACGCCGACACCTACGCCGGGGGCCTCTCGGGGGGCCAGCGGCGTCTGGTGGAGATCATGCGGGCCCTCCTCGCCCAGCCGCGACTGCTGCTGCTCGACGAGCCCATGGCCGGCGTGCACCCGAACCTCGCCCACAAGATCGGCGACCAGCTGACCCGCCTCGTCGAGGCCGGGATGACGATCGTCATGGTCGAGCACGAGCTATCGATCATGGACGCGTTCTGCGACCCGGTGATCGTGCTCGCCGAGGGCCGGGTCCTCGCCGAGGGGACGATGGCCGAGCTCCGCGCGAAGGAGGAAGTGGTGGAGGCGTACCTTGTCGGTTGAGCTCTCCACACAGGGCCAGGTCCTATCGGCGAGCCAGGTCTCGGCCGGCTACGACGGCCGGGCGATCGTCCACGGTATCGACGTCGAGGCGACCCCGGGCCGGGTCGTCTCGATCGTCGGGCCCAACGGCTCGGGCAAGTCCACCCTGCTCAAGTCCCTGGTGGGGGTGGTGCCGGTCCTCGGCGGGTCGGTGAGCGTCGGCGGCACCGACATCACCAACGTCCCCCCCGAGAGGATCGCCACGATGGGGGTGGGCTACGTGCCCCAGGTCGACGACGTCTTCCCGCCCCTCACGGTGAAGGAGAACCTCGAGATCGGTGGCTACCTCCTGCCCCGCCACCAGGTCCACGAGCGCATCGGGGCCGTCCTCGAGTTCTTCCCCCGCCTGAAGAAGATGATGACCCGCAAGGCCGGCAAGCTCTCGGGCGGTGAGCGCAAGATGCTCGCCATGGGCCGGGTCCTCATGCTCTCGCCCTCGGTGCTGGTGCTCGACGAGCCCACGGCCAACCTGGCGCCGCTGGTGGCGACCCAGCTGCTCGAGGAGTACATCCGGGGCTTCGCCGACGCCGGCTCGACGGTGCTGCTCGTCGAGCAGCGCGCGAAGGCCGCCCTGCGGATCTCGGACTGGACGCTCGTCCTCGGGGGCGGTCGGGTCGTCCTCTCGGGTCGGCCCGACGACCTCGCCGACAACCCCGTCTTCGTCGAGTCGTTCCTCGGCGGCGGGGCGCATCGCTAGCCGTGGTCCGCACCGAGTCGGCGAGGGGCGCCACGAGCGGCTTCTGGAGCGACGCGCGGCGTCGTGACGCCCTGGTGATCGTGCTCACCCTCGTCACCGGCTCGACCGACGCCATCGGCCTCATCCGACTGGGCGGGGTCTTCACGAGCGTCATGACCGGGAACATGGTCTTCCTCGGCCTCTCGATCGCCGAGCACAGCGGCTCGATCGCCCTGCACACCGGGGTGGCCTTCCTCACCTACGTCCTGGGGAGCTTCCTCGGGGCCCGGGTCGCCGGCCACGCCCCGCCCGACGAGAGCCACCCCTGGCCGCGGACGATCGTCTGGGCGCTGGGGGTGGAGCTCGCGGTGCTCGCGGTCTTCGCCCTGTGGTGGGAGCTCGTGGGCGGTGCGCCGTCGCCCGACGTCACCTACGTCCTGCTCGGGCTCAACGCGATGGCCCTCGGGATCCAGAGCGCGGCCGTGCTGCGCTTCGGGATCCACGGGCTCTCGACGACCTACCTGACGGGCACCCTCACCCAGTTCGTCGCCGGCTTCACCAAGCGCGACGAGCCCGTCCAGGTGCGCTCGGGGCTGATCCTTCTGATGCTCATCGTCGGGTCGGGCCTCGGGGCGCTGTGCGCGCTGCACGCCCCCCTCGTCGCCCCCCTCGTGCCGGTGGGGGCCCTCGTGGTCGTCACCGTCGGGGCCTGGGTGGCCTTCCACCGGGGACGCCGGGGGTAGTTCAGGGGTCCTGGTGGCCGCTGCGGTCCAGCACGAAGAGGCTGACGACGAGCACCGCGACCACCCCGATGCCCACCCCGAGCGATACCAGGGTGTGGGTGAAGTCGACCCCCGAGGTCGGGCCGCCGAAGCTCAGGTGCGCCGAGGCGCTGAGGACGTCCCGCACGCCGGCGAGTATCCCGATGTAGAGGAAGGGCCGTACCGGCATGACGGCCGAACGCAGCTGGCCGAGCACGGTGTAGGCGATGTCGAGGACGATGATCACCACTAGCACGCCATCGATGGCCTGGATCGTGAGGTCGGTGAAGCTGACCTTGTGCTGGATGAACTGGACGACCGAGTGCACGAGGATGACGACCGAGAGCGCCCACAGGGCGACCACGACCGCGTACTCGAGCCCGACGATCAGCCGGCTCATGGCGACGTCGAGCGAGGTGCTCTTGCCGGTGACGGGTCCCGTGCGCTCGCTCATCCGTGCAATGTAGCCAAGCGCGGGCGCCGACGCGAGGAGCGGGCGGCCTCCGGCGGGCGGCCGTGTTGACAGCCCCGGGGGGCGCGGGACCCGGCCCGCGGCCGCCGTCCCCCGCGCGGACCCTCGGACGGCTAGGACTGGTGGTGGGAGAGGCGACCGAGGGAGGGGCCGTGGCCGAGGAGCGGTCGATCGAGCAGCGCGGGCTGTGGTTCGAGGAGATGGACGAGGGCGTCACCTACCGCCACCGGCCCGGGCGCACGGCGACCGAGGCCGACAACGTGCTCTTCACCACCCTCACGATGAACCCCCAGCCCCTGCACCTCGACGCGGCGTGGTCGGCCGGGCAGGCCTTCGGCGAGCGGCTGGTCAACTCGATGTGGACCCTGTCGACCCTCGTGGGCCTCTCGGTGGGCCAGCTGACCCTGGGCACGCTCGTCGCCAACCTGGGGCTCACCGACGTCGCCTTCCCCCACCCGGTGCGCCTCGGTGACACCCTCTACGGCGAGTCGACGGTCCTCGCCAAGCGGCTCTCGCGCTCGCGCCCGGGCGAGGGGGTCGTCGAGGTCGAGCACCGCGGGCTCAACCAGGACGGCGTGCTGGTGGCGCGCTGTCGGCGCACGATGCTCGTGCGACTGCGCCCCGAGGGCGGGCGGTGAGCTGGTCCTCGCCGGGCCCGGCCTGGCTCTTCTGCCCGGCCGACCGCCCCGAGCGGGTGGGAAAGGCCATCGCGCGGGCCGACCTCGCGATCGTCGACCTCGAGGACGGGGTCGCGCCCGAGC
>JAKAEP010000039.1:8636-10443 GCA_021818265.1 Actinomycetes bacterium | reverse complement strand
CGGTAGCCTTGGTCGGTGGCCAGTTCGCAGCGCACCCGCTCCCGGCGTCCCCACGTGCGCCGCGACCGCGAGCCCCGCTACGTCGCCCCGGTGCTCGACCCGAGCTGGGTCAGCCCCTACGCGCCGACGGCGGCCGAGCGCCACCGCCACGCCGCGGTGATGCGGGCCTACGCGCTGCGCCGTCGGCTCGTCGCCACGGTCGCGGCCGGGGCCGTGGTGGTGGCCTTCGTGGTCCTCGCGGTCGCCCTGTCGCCGTGGCTGTGGCTAGCGGCCGTCGCGGTCGGCGTGCTCTACGCGATCGACCTGCGCCGGGTCGTGGCCGGCTACGCCACCCGGGCCCACGGCGCCGCCGGGGCCCTGCTCGCGCGCTTCTCGCCCGACGAGGACCCGGTCGCCCGCGAGCGCCTGGCGACCCTGGTCGACCGACTGAGCGCGACCTTCGGGGTCGACGGCGTGCGCGCCGAGGTGGTGCGCGACGGCGGCTACAACGCGGCCCTCCTGCCCGGGCCCGGGGGCTTCGTCATGGTCGCCACCAGCGCCCTCGTCCAGGACTTCGAGCTGATCGAGATCGAGGGCGTCGTCGCCCACTGCCTGGCCCGCGAGCGCATCGGGGTGCTCGAGCGCGAGTGCGTCGCCGCGCTGGACCTGTCGGGCGAGCCGGCCCGCGCGCTCGCCGGGCCGGGGGAGACCTTCCGGGCCGACGAGGTGGCCGCGGCGACCATCCGCTACCCCCTCGGGATCGCCACCGCGCTGCGCCGGTGCCGGGCCCAGTCGGCGCCGGCCCGGTCGTTCTTCGCCGACGCGGCCTTCGACGGCTGGCGCTGGGTCTTCTTCAACCCCTGGTCGGACCGGCCCGAGAGCGTCCCGTCCGACCTCGACGACCCGGAGGTGCGCGCCCGCGCCCTCGAGGAGTGGTGAGGGGCGGCCGGTAGGCTGGGCCCATGAGCGACACCCAGACGACTACCACGGGCTCGACGCTGGTCAAGCGGGGCCTCGCCGACATGCTGCGCGGTGGGGTGATCATGGACGTGGTCAACCCCGAGCAGGCCAAGGTGGCCGAGGACGCCGGGGCCGTCGCCGTGATGGCGCTCGAGCGCGTGCCGGCCGACATCCGTCGCGACGGTGGCGTGGCGCGCATGAGCGACCCCCAGATGATCCAGGAGATCCAGGCGGCGGTGACCATCCCGGTGATGGCCAAGGCGCGCATCGGCCACTTCGCCGAGGCCCAGGTGCTCGAGGCCCTCGGGGTCGACTACGTCGACGAGTCCGAGGTGCTGACCCCGGCCGACGAGGAGAACCACATCGACAAGTGGGCCTTCACGGTGCCCTTCGTCTGCGGGGCGACGAACCTCGGCGAGGCGCTGCGGCGCATCGGCGAGGGTGCGTGCCTGATCCGCTCGAAGGGCGAGGCCGGCACGGGCAACGTCGTCGAGGCCGTGCGCCACCTGCGCTCGATCACCGCGATGATCCGGCGCTGCCAGAGCGCCGACGCCAACGAGCTCTACGCCATCGCCAAGGACCTCCAGGCGCCCCTGCCCCTCGTGCTCGAGGTCGCCGAGACGGGCCACCTGCCGGTGCCGCTGTTCTGCGCCGGGGGGATCTCCACCCCGGCCGACGCCTCCTTGGTGCGCCAGCTCGGCGCCGAGGCCGTCTTCGTCGGCTCGGGCATCTTCAAGAGCGAGGACCCGGTGCGCATGGCCCACGCGATCGTCGAGGCCTCGACGCACTTCGACGACCCCTCGGTCATCGCCAAGGTCTCGACCGGCCTGGGCAGCGCCATGCGGGGCTGGGAGACGAGCTCGCTCGA
>JAKAEP010000039.1:0-8536 GCA_021818265.1 Actinomycetes bacterium | reverse complement strand
CAGGTCGAGGTCGCCGCGCGCGAGGGCGGGGGCGACCCCGAGGCCAACGCCAGCCTGCGCACGATGTACCAGAAGGCCCGGGAGGCCTCGGTGCCCCTCGACACGATCGAGCGCGCCATCAAGCGCGGCACGGGCGAGCTGGAGGGCGTGCGCTACGAGCCGATCACCTACGAGGGCTACGGCCCCGGCGGGGTGGCGGTGATCGTCGAGACCCTCACCGACAACCGCAACCGCACGAGCGCCGAGATCAAGCACCTCTTCGCCAAGAACGGCGGGACCATCGCCGAGCCCGGTGCCGTCTCGTGGCAGTTCGACCGCAAGGGCGAGATCGAGGTGGCCGGGCCGCTCGACGAGGACCAGCTGCTCGAGTGGGTCATGGAGGCGGGGGCCGAGAACTACGAGGCCAACGGCGCCGACTACACCGTGACGACCGAGCCCCAGGAGCTGGCCCGGGTGCGCGCCGCCCTGGAGGCCCACGGGCTCGGCGTGCGCAGCGCCGAGCTCGCCCTGGTCGCCCAGAACCCGGTGCCGGTGACCGAGGAGTCCGAGGCCAAGCGCGTCCTGCGCCTGGTCGACGCGCTCGACGACCACGACGACGTCCAGAACGTCTTCTCCAACTTCGACATCGCCGACGACCTCCTCGCCGCCTACGAGGGGTAGTCCCCGACGGGGCGCGGCCCGCGGGGTACAGTCGAACACGTGTTCGTCCTCGGCATCGACCCCGGACTGACCCGCTGCGGCTTCGGCCTGGTGGAGGGGTCCCTCGAGGGGGACCGCCCCGCGGTCGCGGTGCGCGCCGGTCTGATCGAGACGGACCCCGCCGACCCGGTCGAGGGGCGCCTCGCCCAGCTGGGCCGGGACCTCGCCCGGCTCTACCGCGAGGTGACCCCCGAGGTCGTCGTCGTCGAGCGCGTCTTCTACCAGCGCAACGCCCGCACCGCCATCCCGGTGGCCCAGGCGAGCGGGGTCGCCATCGCCCTCGCCGAGGGATCCCGGGTGCGCCAGTTCACCGCCCAGGAGGTGAAGCTCGCGGTCACCGGCTACGGCGCGGCCGACAAGGCCCAGGTCCAGGCGATGGTCGCCCGGCTCCTCGGGCTCGCCGAAGTGCCCCGCCCGCCCGACGTCGCCGACGCCCTGGCGCTCGCCCTGACCTACCTCGCCGTCGCCCGCACCGAGGCGCGCCTCGGGGCGCCCACACCGTGATCGGCTGGCTGCGCGGACGGGTGGTCGGCCACGGCGGCGACGGGGCGACGATCGTCGACGTGCACGACGTGGGCTACCGCGTCCAGGTCGCCGCGGCCACGGCCCCGGCGGTGGGCGAGGAGGTCGAGCTCTTCGTGCACACCGCGGTGCGCGAGGACGCCATCGTCCTCTACGGGTTCGCGTCGACGGCCGAGCGCGACCTCTTCGAGCTGCTCCTCGCCGCGCCCGGCGTCGGTCCGGCGACGGCGCTGGGGGCGCTGCGCACGATGAGCGTCGAGACCCTCGCGCGCGCCATCGAGGCCGAGGACGTCAAGACGGTGGCCCTCATCCCCGGGGTCGGCGCGAAGACCGCCGGGCGGATCGTGCTCGAGCTCAAGGGCCGCCTGCCCCGCGAGGAGGCCGTCGGGCACGCCCTGTCCGCGGTGGACGACGCCCTGCGCGCGCTGGGCTACAGCGCGGGCGAGATCCGCGACGCGCTCGAGGGCGCGGAGCTGCCCGCCGACGAGGGCGAGGCGCTGCGCGTCGCCCTGCGACTGGTGCGGCGCTCGTGACCCGCGACCTCGACCTCGACGAGCTGCGCCGACCCGCGACGCCCCAGGCGGGCGAGAGCGAGCGGCGGGTGGAGGCGTCGCTGCGCCCAGCGACCCTGGCCGAGTTCGTCGGCCAGCGGGACCTGGTGGGACACCTCGAGGTCGTCCTGGGCTCGGCGCGCGCGCGGGGCCAGTGCGCCGACCACATCCTCTTCGTCGGCCCCCCGGGGCTCGGCAAGACCTCGCTCGCCCAGATCGTGGCGCGCGAGATGGGCACGAGCCTGCGGGTCACCTCGGGGCCGATCCTCTCGCGACCGGGCGACCTGGCGGCGATCCTCACCGAGCTCGGCGACGGGGACGTCCTCTTCATCGACGAGATCCACCGGCTGAGCCGCAGCGTCGAGGAGGTCCTCTACCCGGCGATGGAGGACCAGCGCCTCGACGTCTTGATCGGCCGGGGCCCCTCGGCCCGCTCGATCCGGCTCGACCTCCCGCGCTTCACCCTGGTCGGCGCGACGACCCGCACCGGGCTCGTCGCGGGCCCGCTGCGCGACCGCTTCGGCTTCATCGGCCAGCTCGACCTCTACGAGGCGGACGAACTGCGCCGGATCGTGGAGCGCTCGGCCGGGCTCCTCGGGGTCGAGGTCACCGGCGAGGCGGCCTCGACGATCGCCGGGCGGAGCCGGGGCACCCCGCGGGTGGCCAACCGCCTCCTGCGCCGGGTGCGCGACTTCGCCTCGGTGAAGGGCCACGAGGTGGTCGACGACGGCGTCGCCGTCGAAGCCCTCGACCTGTTCGGGGTGGACGCGCTCGGCCTCGACAAGCTCGACCGGCGGATCCTGTCGCTGCTGTGCGACCAGTTCGCCGCCCAGCCGGTCGGGCTCACGACGCTGGCCCACGCCACCGGGGAGGAGCCGGTGACCCTCGAGGAGGCCTACGAGCCGTACCTGCTGCGCTGCGGTCTGCTGGCGCGCACCCCCCGGGGCCGGGTCGCCACCGAGCGCGCGTACCGCCACCTGGGGCTGGCCCCGCCGCGGGGCGGACTGTTCTAGGGCGCGGGCCCCCACCCGCTAGAGTCTCAGGGTCTGTCTATAGAGGGGTCACCCATGCTGTTCGCTGCCACCACGACGAGTTCCACCTCGCACGGCTCGCCCGCGATCATCCTCATCTACATCGTCCTGTTCGGGGCGCTGTACTTCTTCTTCATCCGGCCGCGCTCGCAGAAGGCCAAGGCCCAGCGCCTCGAGGCCCGCAAGGTCGAGGTCGGCGACCGGGCCCAGACCGTCGGGGGCATCGTCGGCACGGTCGTGTCGCGCACCGACGAGTTCGTGACGCTGCGCACGGCGGGCGGCGTCGAGCTCGACTTCATCCCCTCGGCCATCGCCCGGCGCTACGACCCCGCACCGGCGGTCGACGCCGAGGCCCTCGAGGTCCACGCGGACCACGAGCAGGAGAGACCGGCCGAAGGCGACGCTGAGTAATGGCGCCGGCGGTCGGCTCGCGGCGAAACCTCGTCGTCAGCCTGGTCCTCACCATCGCGATCGCCTTCGGCGCCCTGGCCACCACCCTGGCCCTGGGCTGGGGCCCCAAGCTCGGCCTCGACCTCGCCGGCGGGCTGTCGGTGGTCTACAAGCCGACCGGGCACGCGAGCACGGCCGACATGAACGAGGTGGTGACGATCATCACCAACCGCGTGAACGGCCTGGGGGTGTCCGGCGCCACGGTGAACCTCCAGAACAAGGACGTCGTCGTCTCGGTGCCGGGGGTGACCGACGCGCGCGCCGTGCTGGCCTCGGTCGGCCAGACCGCCCAGCTGCTCTTCCGCCCGGTGCTCTGCGAGGCGACGACCGCCAAGAAGGTCGTCGCGGCGAAGACCCTGCCCACGTGTGGCGCGCAGTACCTGATGACCGCGGCCAACCTCAACGTGAACACCTCGACGGGATTCACCAACCAGATCCCGCCGGACCCGGCCTTCGCCGGCATCAAGTCCACGCCCTCGAAGCTGGACAACCCCAAGGACGAGGTCCTGCTGCCGGCCCTCGGCCAGCCGGGCGTGCGCTACGTGCTGGGCCCGGCCCAGCTCACGGGCACGGCCGTGCACAACGCGGTCGCCCAGCAGAACCAGGCGGGCCAGTGGGTCGTGAACTACTCGCTCACCAAGGCCGGCAGCCCGGCCTGGGACCAGGTGGCCCAGCGCAACTTCCACCAGCTGGTGGCGATCGAGCTCGACGGCGTCGTCCAGTCGGCGCCGATCATCCAGCCGAACCAGACGAGCTTCACGAGCTTCCAGGGCCAGGGCCAGATCTCGGGGTCGTTCACGCAGTCCTCGGCGAAGAACCTGGCCATCGCCATGAACTACGGCGCCCTGCCGGTACGCCTCACGCCGCTCACCACCCAGACCGTCTCGCCGACCCTCGGCCACTCGGCCCTCGTCGCGGGGCTCGGGGCCGGCATCGCCGGGCTGATCCTCGTGCTGCTCTACACGATCCTCTACTACCGGGCCCTGGGGCTCGTGATCGTGCTGGGCCTCGCGGTGACGGCCGCGCTGCTGTGGGCCATCATCTCGGCGCTCGGGCACACCTCGCTCGCCCCCAGCTTCGACCTGGCCGGGGTGACCGGGCTGATCGTGTCGATCGGCATCACCGTGGACAGCTACATCGTCTACTTCGAACGCCTCAAAGACGAGACCCGGGCCGGGCGCTCGGTGCGGACCTCGGTGGACCGCGGCTTCAAGTCGGCCTGGCGCACGGTGCTCGCGGCCGACACGGTGAGCCTGCTCGCCGCGGTGCTGCTCTACATCATCGCCGTGGGCACGGTGAAGGGCTTCGCCTTCTTCCTGGGCCTGTCGACGCTGATGGACGTCATCATCACGTGGTACTTCACGCGCCCGCTCGTGATACTGCTCGGTCGTCGCAGCGAGAACACGGGCTCGGCCCTCTCGCTCGCCGCGGGCCTGCAGGCGGAGGCCGCCGGTGAGTGAGGCCGCCGTCGCGACGCCGACCTACGGGCGCTTCGGGCGCCTCTACCACGGCCTCACGACGGTCGACTTCGTGGGCCGGCGGCGGGTCTGGTTCAGCGTCTCGCTCGTGATCATCGTGGCGGGGCTGGTCTCGCTCGGCGTGCGCGGGTTCAACCTGGGCATCGACTTCAAGGGCGGCAGCTCGTGGGAGGTGCTGGCCCCCCACACGACGGTCGCCAAGATGCAGAGCACCGTCGAGGCGGCCGGGCTCACCAACCCGACGGTGCAGAAGCTGGGCTCGGACACCTACCAGGTCACCGCCGACATCAACAGCCTCTCGGCGAGCGCCCAGACGGCCCTCACCGACAAGGTGGCCCGCGCGATGGCCGGCCTCGCCGGCACGACCTACAACCAGGTCTCCACGGCCAACGTCGGGCCGACCTGGGGCGGGCAGATCACCAACCGGGCCCTCGAGGCGCTCATCATCTTCTTCATCGCGGTCGTCATCTACATCAGCCTGCGCTTCGAGCCCAAGATGGCCGTGGCCGCCTTCTTGGCGATGCTCCACGACCTGCTCGTGACCGTCGGCGTCTACTCGATCTTCGGCTTCCAGATCACCCCGGACACGGTGATCGCCATCTTGACGATCCTCGGCTACTCGCTCTACGACACGGTCGTGGTCTTCGACCGGGTGCGCGACAACACCAACGGCATCTTGAAGTCCGGCGACCTGACCTACTCGGACATGGTCAACCTGTCGATGAACCAGACGCTGGCGCGCTCGATCAACACCTCGCTGGTCGCCATCTTGCCGGTGCTCTCGGTGCTCGTCGTCGGCGCCTACATCCTGGGCGCGACGACGCTGCAGGACTACGGCCTGGCGCTCTTCGTGGGCCTGGTGAGCGGGGCCTACTCGTCGATCTTCATCGCGAGCCCGCTGCTCGCGGTGATGAAGGAGCGCGAGCAGCGCTACCGCGAGCTGGCCCAGCGGGTCAGCGCGCGCGGCGGCCACCTGGTGCTCTCGGCGACGAGCGCGGCGCGCCTCGCGGCCTCGTCGACCGCGGCCGCGGTCGCCGGGGTGGCGTCGACGCCGGTGCGCACCGGGGCGGGAACGACGATCCAGCCGCGCGCGCGAAAGCCCAAGCGCCGCTAGGGCGCCGGTAGGCTGACGCCATGGTGAGCCTGACGTCACGCCACAGCGTCGACCCCGTCCTCGCGGGCTCCCTCGAGCGGCTGATCGCGCGCTTCCTCGAGCACCACGAGGACGGCGACGTCGAGTTGATCCGCCGCGCCGGCGTGGCCGCCATCAACGCCCACGAGGGCCAGCTGCGACGCACCGGCGAGCCCTACGTGACCCACCCGATCGCGGTGGCCGGCATCACGGCCGACCTCGGGCTCGACGAGGTGACCCTCGCCGCGGCCCTGCTGCACGACGCCGTGGAGGACACCGGGGTGACGACCGAGTGGCTCGCCGAGGAGTTCGGCGCGCAGGTCGCCGCGGTCGTCGACGGGGTCACCAAGCTCGACCGGCTCGAGTTCGACTCCAAGGAGGCCCAGCAGGCCGCCACCATCCGCAAGATGTTCATCGCCATGGCCCAGGACTGGCGGGTCCTGCTGATCAAGCTGGCCGACCGGCTCCACAACATGCGGACCATCTCGGTGATGCCGATGCACCGCCAGCGCGCGATCGCCCAGGAGACCCTGGACGTCTACGCGCCGCTCGCGCACCGCCTCGGCGTCGAGCAGGTGAAGTGGCAGCTCGAGGACCTCAGCTTCGCCACCCTGCACCCCAAGCGCTACGCCGAGATCGAGCAGATGGTGGCCGCCCGCCAGCCCGAGCGCGAGGCCTACCTGGCCGAGGTGATGGCGACCCTGAGCGCGAAGCTGACCGAGTTCCACCTCGACGCCGACGTGCGGGGCCGCCCGAAGCACCTCTGGAGCATCTACGAGAAGATGGTCGTGGGGGGCAAGGAGTTCGACGAGATCTTCGACCTGGTGGGCCTGAGGATCGTCGTCGAGGAGGAGCGCGACTGCTGGGCGGCGCTCGGGGCGGTGCACGCCCTGTGGTCCCCGGTCCAGGGCCGCTTCAAGGACTACATCAACTCGCCCAAGTTCAACCTCTACCAGTCCCTGCACACCACGGTGATCGGACCGAGGGGCAAGTCGGTCGAGGTGCAGATCCGCACCCACGAGATGCACCGGCGCGCCGAGTTCGGCGTCGCCGCCCACTGGATGTACAAGGAGGGCGCCTCCGCGAAGGAGGTCGCCTGGATGCAGCGCCTGGCCGACGTCGAGGAGGAGGAGAAGGACCCGATCGCCTTCCTCGAGGCGCTCAAGCTCGACCTCGGCCACGACGAGGTCTACGTCTTCACCCCCAAGGGGCGGGTGATCTCCCTGGTCGAGGGGTCGACGCCCATCGACTTCGCCTACGCCGTGCACACCGAGGTCGGCCACCACTGCGTGGGGGCCAAGGTCAACGGACGGCTCGTGCCGCTCACCACGGTGCTGCGCTCGGCCGACGTCGTGGAGATCGTCACGGCGAAGAACGACGACGCCGGGCCGAGCCGGGACTGGCTGAACATCGTCAAGTCCTCCCGGGCCCGCTCCAAGATCCGCCAGTGGTTCCAGCGCGAGCGGCGCGAGGACGCCCTCGAGGCGGGCCGCGAGGAGCTCGTGCGCACCCTGCGCCGCGAGGGCCTGCCGATCGCCACCACGCTGGCCTCGAGCGCGCTGTCGACGGTCGTCGCCTCGTTCAACCTCGAGAGCGTCGACGCCCTCTTCCTCGCCATCGCCGCCGGCCACCCCTCGGCCCACGCCGTCGTCCAGCGCCTCGAGCGCGAGCTGCGCGGGGGCGAGGTCGAGCAGCTGCCGACGACGGTCACCAAGGCGCCCCGGTCGAACCGGTCGAACCGGGGCGTCGGGGTCTACGTCGAGGGCCTCGACGACGTGATGATCCACCTGGCGCGCTGCTGCTCGCCGGTGCCGGGGGACTCGATCATGGGCTTCATCACCCAGGGCCGGGGCGTCTCGGTGCACCGCGACGACTGCTCCAACGCCGTCGCGCTGGCCCAGCGCCTGGGCGAGCGGGTCATCGACGTCGAGTGGGACGGCACCAGCGGCCAGTACCGGGTCGTGCTCGAGATCCTCGCCTTCGACCGCTCACGGCTGCTGCTCGACGTCTCGAAGGTGGTCGCCGAGTACCACCTCAACATCATCTCCTCGAGCACCACGACCTCGGGGGCGCGGATCGTGCGCATGGTCTTTGACGTCGAGCTCGCCGACCCCGCCCACCTCTCGAGCCTGCTCGCCGCCTTGAAGGCCGTCGACGGGGTCTTCGACGCCTTCCGCCAGCTGCCCGGCCAGAACAAGTCCTCATGACCCCCACGCCGCCGTTCCAGGCGCCCACCGGGACCCGCGACGTCCTCGCGCCGGAGTCCCACGAGTGGGAGGGGCTCGTCGCGACGTACGCCGAGCTGGCCTACCGCTACGGGTTCTCCCTGGTCATGACGCCCATCTTCGAGGACGTCGGGGTCTTCGTGCGCGGGCTGGGCGAGGTGAGCGACGTCTTTCGCAACGAGATGTACGTCTTCACCGACCGGGGGGACCGCACCCTCGCGCTGCGCCCCGAGGGGACGGCCTCGGTCGTGCGCGCCTTCGTCCAGCACCACCCGACGGTCCCGTGGAAGGCGTGGTACGTCACCCCGGCCTTCCGCTACGAGAGGCCCCAGGCGGGTCGCTACCGCCAGCACACCCAGCTCGGGGTCGAGGTGATCGGCACCGACGACCCCCTGGTCGACGTCGAGGTCATCGCCCTGGCGAACGCGACCTACCGGGCGGTGGGGCT